>NZ_CP114783.1:632982-1265964 GCF_027359595.1 Prochlorococcus marinus str. MIT 0912 | reverse complement strand
TAGGATTTTCTTCTCGTATTGCGTGAGCAACTTCATATGCTTCCTCTAAAACATATGGGATCAACGAAAGATGAGTTTGCTTGAGATCCCAAGGACAACCATTGATTGGATCTCGTAGGTCTGAAACTACTTCAAGGAGTTTATTGATTTTTTTGTCTAAATTTATTTGTTTTGTGTTTGTCATTTTTAGTTGTCCTGAGAGAGCTGTAACGAAGCTCATAAAACGATTTTTTTTGAATCGTTGATTTAATTATGATTAATTCTCAGCAACAGAGCAGCTTGAGGTATAAAGTACATGAATTAGTCTAATGACTAAAAGTTGTATGGGCGATTAGCTCAGCGGTAGAGCGCCTGCCTTACAAGCAGGATGTCCCTGGTTCGAACCCTGGATCGCCCATCTAGAGACTATTCTTTAATTTATGCAAAATGGTCCTGGACTAAAAATTTCAACAACAGCAGTAGCAGAGTTAAATAGGCAAGCTGCTTTTACTGGAACACCAGGAGTTATGCATATTGATCTACTGGATGATAAGTGTGGAGAGGGATGGAAATTTATAAGAATTAGGCCAGGGAAAAATGATGGTGTTCCTCTCGCTAGAGCTGATGGGATTACTTTGTATGCTCGCCAAGATCAAGTCCTATTTTTTCAAGGTCTAAAGCTGAATTATTTTGGTGATTTAAGTGGAGGTGGATTTCTAATTAGCACGCCGAAAGGAGCAGAAGCTTCTCCATGTGGATCAGGCTTTAGAAAACTTTCAAAAGCTCAATAATTTCTGAAAACAATTTAGAGAAATACTCTAGTCTTCTGGAAACAAGATTGAAGAGAGTTCCTCAGAATCAACTTCATAGACGCGAGCTAAACTTGTTTCAATGGCACTAGTTACTTCGCCCGGTAAGAATCTCATAGCATTTAAAGCATCATCCGATATTTCTTCTGTAAGCAACTTTTCCTTACTGTTTAATTTTTCATCGTTGATTACAGCAATTACCCAGCTTTGATATGCGTAGACAAGATCGGAGAACTCAAGTTCAGGGTCGTTCAGATCCATGACAAATAAACAGATAATGAACAATAAACACTAGTTTGGCTGTAGTTGGAGAAAATGTCTTCTATGGAACAAATATTTCGCACTTCTATTCAAGCAAAAGCATTTGAATTTGCATTGTTGGAATTAATTTATAGTAAGCGAGATAGCTTTCAGCCACTGTGGAGCGTCGATAGCTGGGTTAAATTTTTAATCTGGTTAAGTTTAAATTGTGGGCTTTCTGGAGACAAAGAAAGCTTGGAATTGTTTGCGCAAGCTATGGGCTCTCCCTTAACAAGTCGAATGAGAAAAATATTTTTTGAAAGAGCTTTGGAAGATTTGTCATTACATGTGATGGCTGACCCTGCAGAAGCGCAGGTTTTGATAATGCCCATAACTATGAAGAAGGAGATTGATGATAACGATATAGTTCAAGCCTTACAAACGATAGGTTTAAGTGAAAAGGTTTCTTTATCTTCGGCTTCATGGGAAAGGCATGACTCAATAGTTTCGATCCCTTGGAACGTGAAAAGTGACATTTGAATTTAGGAAAAGCAAGAATGATGTAAAACTTTTGTCGGGAATGAGTAAATTAAATTAAACACATTTTTTTTCTGTGATCGAGCGGGCAAAAACTACAAAATTATCTGAAGACTCAGGGCTTCCTAAAACATATGATCCAGTTGGTACTGAAAATCGCTGGCAGAAAGCTTGGGAAGAAAAAGGAGCCTTTGAACCTGATCCATCAGCTCCTGGAGACCCGTTCTCCGTAGTTATTCCTCCCCCAAATGTCACAGGTAGTCTTCATATGGGGCATGCTTTTAATACTGCCTTAATCGATACAGTTGTCAGGTATAAGAGATTAAAAGGAAAAAATGTTCTTTGTCTTCCAGGAACAGACCATGCCTCAATTGCGGTTCAAACTATTCTCGAGAGACAACTAAAGGAAGAAGGCAAAAATCGTCGTGATCTTGGTAGAGCTGTCTTTTTGGAAAAAGCTTGGGAGTGGAAAGAAAAAAGTGGTGGAAGAATTGTTGATCAATTAAAGCGTTTAGGATATTCCGTAGACTGGAGCAGAGAGAGATTTACTTTGGATGAGGGCCTGAGTAAAGCTGTTTCCGAGGCATTTGTTCGTTTATATGAAAAAGGATTGATATATCGAGGAGAATATTTAGTGAATTGGTGCCCTGCCTCTGGTTCGGCTGTTAGTGATTTAGAAGTTGAAATGAAAGAAGTAGATGGACATCTATGGCATTTTCGATATCCGTTAGTCACATCATCTGTATCAAGTGCGAAACAAATTCGTTACTTAGAAGTAGCGACTACACGTCCTGAGACGATGCTTGGTGATGTCGCAGTTGCTGTGAATCCATCAGATGAAAGGTATAAAGATCTTATAGGGGAGCAAATTACTTTGCCTCTCGTTGGCAGAACTATTCCCATTATTGGAGACCCTCATGTAGATAAAGATTTTGGAACTGGATGTGTCAAAGTTACTCCAGCTCATGATCCTAATGATTTTGAGATAGGTCAGAGACATGACTTACCTCAAATAACAGTCATGACTAAAAAAGGAACAATGAATCACAATGCAGGTCAATTTGAAGGCTTGGATCGTTTTGAGGCTCGTGAAGCTGTTATTGATTCTTTAAAGGAGATTGGTCTTTTAACGAAAATAGAAGCTTATAAACATAGTGTCCCTTTTTCTGACAGAGGGAAAGTACCAGTAGAGCCATTGTTGTCAACTCAGTGGTTTGTCAAAATGGATCCTTTAGCAAATAGTTGTTCTGAATTTTTTGAGAAAGGACAACCAAAATTTATTCCTAATAGATGGTCAAAAGTTTATCGAGATTGGTTAACTGATATCAGAGATTGGTGTATTAGTAGACAATTATGGTGGGGACATCGCATTCCGGCTTGGTTTGTGATTAGTCAAACAGATAATAAAGTTGTTAATGAAACACCATATATTGTCGCTAGAACAGAAGATGAAGCTAAGAAATTAGCACGTGAAAAATATGGAGATTCAGTCAAAATTGAGCAAGATGAAGATGTTCTAGATACATGGTTCTCTAGCGGATTATGGCCTTTCTCCACATTAGGTTGGCCTGATGAAACTCATCCTGATTTTCAATGTTGGTATCCCACCAATACCCTAGTTACTGGCTTTGACATTATTTTCTTTTGGGTAGCAAGAATGACAATGATGGCTGGAGTCTTTACGGAGAGGATGCCATTTTCTGACGTTTATATACATGGACTTGTTAGAGATGAGCAGAATCGAAAGATGAGTAAGAGTGCAGGAAATGGTATTGATCCTTTATTACTAATAGAAAGATATGGAACAGATGCTTTGAGGTTTGCTCTTGTTCGTGAAGTTGCCGGTGCTGGACAAGATATACGTCTTGACTTTGATCGTAAAAATCAAACTTCAGCAACGGTTGAGGCCTCTAGAAATTTTGCTAATAAGCTTTGGAATGCAACTAGATTTGCTCTTATCAATCTTGAGGGTCAAGATTTTGAAAATTTGGAGAAATATGATTTATCGAAGTTGCAATTAGCAGACAAGTGGATTTTATCAAGACTTGCTCGAGTCAATCGTGAGACTATTAATCGATATGAAAATTATGCTTTAGGAGAGGCAGCTAAGGGATTATATGAATTTGCTTGGAATGATTTTTGTGACTGGTATTTAGAACTAATCAAACGTCGATTGAATACTTCAGAAAATTTTTCTCCTGATGAATTATTAGATCAAAAAATAGCGAAAAGTATCTTATACAAAGTGTTAAGTGATCTTTTGATTATGCTTCATCCTCTAATGCCTCATTTAACAGAGGAGCTTTGGCATGGATTAACTGGTTTAGCTGAGGATCAATTTCTAGCTTTGCAGCCTTGGCCAAAATTAAATGAACAAGACTTGAATATTGATTTAGAGAGTTCTTTCTCTGATTTATTTGCATCTATCAGATTGATTCGCAATCTAAGAGCGGTTGCTGGGTTGAAACCCTCTCAAAAAGTTCCTGTCATGTTGGTCTCTGGTAAGGAGGTTTTGCAAAATACTCTAAAAACATCAATCAATGATATTGCTGTTTTGACTAAGGCTAAGGAAGTCCAAATATTATCTCCTGAGGAAGCAAAATCATTACCTTCTATGAAAGCTTTAGCCGGTGTAAGTGGAGAGCTAGAAGTGGTTCTTCCTATTGAAGGATTGATAGATATAGCTTCTTTACGATCAAGGCTTGAAAAAGATTTAAATAAAGCACAAAAGGAAATAGAAAGTCTCTCTGGACGTCTAGCAAATAAAAATTTTGTTGATAAAGCGCCTAAAGAGGTTGTTGAGGAATGCAGAGCAAACTTAACGGAGTCAGAAGCGCAAGTCCGTCTAGTCAAAGAGCGTCTAATGGGATTGGATTGAACTCTCTTAACTATGTCTAACAACTTAGAAACTCTGGTTAATAATTTAATTCCTTTTTTAAGTAGCCCTTTTGGAATTTTGGTTTTTGCTTTGGTGTATGTTTTTTGGGTGTCTTGTTTGTTGCCAGGCTCATGGCTTTCCATGTTGTCTGGCTTCCTTTATGGCACCTGGCTTGGAAGTTCGGTGGTTTTTGTGGGAGCTTTTATTGGAGCTCATCTAACTTTTTATTTAGGGAGAACTTTTTTAAAAGAATGGGCTCGAAAAAAGGTCTCTAATTTTCCAAAAGTTCAAATAATGGAGAAAGCTGTTAAACGTGAGGGTCTCAAAGTCATTCTTCTCACAAGACTTTCTCCTCTTTTTCCATTTGGCTTACTTAATTTTACATATGGCTTGAGTGAGGTAAAAGTTCGTGATTTTAGTCTTGGAATGATTGGTATATTACCTGGCACAATTTTATATTGCAGCTTAGGTTCCTTAGCACTCAAAGTTTCAAATTTTGGTGCAGTACTCTCAGGAAGATCTGATACTAGTTCATTTATTTGGAGCTTAATTAGTATTTTAGCGACTATTTTAGTTGTTATTTTAGTTTTACGTTCAACAAGAAAACTCAATCAGGATTCTCAATCATTAGATTAATCATCAGCTTTTAACTTCCAATCTTCAATCGCTGCAAATACGATAAACCAATAAAGTCTTATGCGATTAAAGATACCTTTTTTAGAAGCAAGGATTTCATATTTTGCGCGTCCACATTCTGTTTTGATTAAAGAAAAGATTAGATTCTTATCCATTTTTAAATTCTAATCATTTTTATAATAATAGCTTAAATTCAGTTTCGTTAATTATTTTTACTCCAAGCTCTTCTGCTTTTTTTAATTTACTCCCCGCTTTTTCTCCTGATAATAAGAAATCAGTTTTTTTACTAATTGAAGAGCTGACTTTTCCTCCAGCACTTTCTATTAATTCTTTTGCTTCATCTCTTGTAAGCGAATCTAAAGTTCCTGTTAAGACAAAAACTTTACCATGAAAAATATTGGATTGGTTTGAATTGTAGTTTGACTCTGAATTCTCTTTTAGAGAAAATCCAATTGCTTTTAATTCTTTAATTAAAGTTTGATTATTCGAATCATCAAACCACTTAATTATTGCATCTTTCATCTCATTTCCGAATCCATAAATATTGGATATATTTTCAGGTGCCTCCTTCGCAATAGTATTAAGTTCCTCGATACTATGAAAGTTTGTTGAAAGAGACTTAGCATTCGCTTCTCCTATGTGAGGTATCCCTAAACCGTAGAGCTGTTTGTGCCAATTTTTGTTTTTAGATTCGTTAATTTCTATTAGTAAATTCTTTGCAGATTTTTCACCAAATCTTTCAAGTTTTAAAAGAGAATTAATTTCAAGTTTGTATAAATCTGCGATTGACTTTACATATCCTTCATTGACTAATTGATTAATAATCTTTTCACCTAATCCTTCTATCTTCATTGACCCTTTACTGACCCAATGACGCAAAAGACCTTTTAATTTTGCTGGGCATATAGAATTAATGCATTTCGTTATTGCTTCGTTCTCTTCTTGAATTAACTCGGAGTCACATGCTGGACAGTTTTGAGGAAATTTTACTAATTTTGCATCAACTGTTCTAAATTCTTTTATAACTCTAATAACTTCAGGAATTATTTCGCCAGCTTTTCGCACAATTATGGTGTCATCATAATGAAGATCTAAAGATGCAAGTCTGTTTGCATTATGAAGAGTTGCACGATTCACAGATGTTCCTGCAAGCTCAATAGATTCAAACTCTGCTACTGGTGTAACAGCACCAGAGCGACCTACTTGGAAAATTAATTGTTTTAACTTAGTCGCTTTCTCTTCTGCCGGATATTTAACAGCTATGGCCCATCTTGGAGCTTTATGTGTAGATCCTAGGATGTTTTGTATATCAAATTTATCTATTTTTACTACTATTCCATCAGTGGGATAATCTAAAGAATCTTTTTCAATTTCCCAATACTTGTAATAGGCATTCGCTTCATTTAAGTTTTTTTTTGTTTCATAAGTAGTATTAACTTTAAAACCAATACTTTTTAAAAACTCAAGTGATTCAGATTGAGAATTTGGTTTTTTCAAATTGCTATCATTTGGCTCCCAATTTTCTGGTAAATAAAGACTATATGCGAAGAAGTCAAGTTTTCTAGATGCAACTATTTTGGGATCTAATTGTCTTAATGTTCCTGCACAAGAGTTTCTAGGATTTGCGAAGAGTGGTTGATCAGTATTTTTTCTCTCAATATTGATTTTATCAAATATATTATTAGGCATGAATGCTTCTCCTCTAATTTCAATCCAAGAAGGTGGATTTTTTAATAATAAACGTAAAGGAATTGTAGAAATTGTTCTGATATTAGTAGTGATATCTTCTCCACTTTTTCCATCTCCACGAGTTGCTGCTCTAGTTAAAATTCCATTTTCATATCTTAGTGAAATAGCGTTTCCATCTATTTTTAATTCACATATTAGTTCTGGATTATCAACTTTCTTAACATTTTTATTTTCTGAACTTATTAATTTTCTGGTCCTTGCGTACCATGCTTCTAATTCATTTATGTTAAAAGCATTGTCTAGGCTTAAAAGAGGAATATTGTGCTCAATATTTTTGAATCCTTTAGAAGGAATTCCTCCTAATCTTTGGGAAGGGCTATCATCAGTAATTAAAGACGGGTGGATATTTTCAATATCAATTAATTCTCGATATAGTTGATCATAAACAGCGTCATCTATCTCTGGTGCATCTAATACATAGTAGGAGTAATTTGCTTTATTGAGTAAAGCTCTAAGCTCTTTTGCACGTTCAAAATGTTGATTCAAGTTTGAATTCACTTCTTACATTTAGCTTCATTATGTATTTGCTTTCGCAATACGATCTATTTGCCAATTTTCGTTGATTTTTATAAAAGTGAAGTCCAGCGGCATTTCATTTTTCTTATCTTCTGATTTCAAACTTAGTGTGAGCATTATTTGATTGTCTTCTATCCTTGGACGCCCTGACTTCAAGTTTCTATATCGATTTAATTGCAAGCTACCCAAAAATTTGATGAAGTCTTGTCTATTGACATGTGTTTTATAAGCTTTTGTGGTAAGTCTATAGGCTCCATCTATTCGTCCAGCTGCAATCTGATCAAAAAACTTTTTCACAAGAGGATTTATGCCTCTAGCACTTATAACGAGCTTAATTGCGTTAAATGTCCAAAAAAGGAGAAGTGCGCCAACTCCAACCAAGAGAGCTTTTAATCCAATTGCTTTGATAAGAGCACTATCCATTTTTTTAATTCCGTTTAGTTAAAGATTCTGACTTATTAGCCATTAGATTAGCTTGTTTGTTATTGATAGTCAGACAGAATGTTATCGGAATAATAATGCTAATGAGCTCTCGACATCAATGTCTTTAATACCTGTTTTACCATTATTTATTGAATTAAACAGGCAATATTTTCAGAACTCTTTGTTCGAGAATGGAGTTCCAAGAGTCTCTGTTCGTTGGAGTGATGGCCGCATGCGCACTACGGCTGGGATCTATAGAAGTAAAACGAATTTCTTAGGAGTTAAAGCTAGTGAAATAATACTGTCTAGACCGGTATTGGAGAATCTTCCCCAAAAGGCATTGAAGAGTACCTTGTGCCACGAAATGATTCATGCCTGGATAGATCTTGTCCTGAAAGTTGAAGAGGCTCACGGGCCTCATTTTCATAAACGTATGGCAGAGATCAATTCTGTTCAAACTGATTTTCAAGTAACAATTCGACACTCGTTCCCAATCTCAAAACGAATTCCCAAATGGGTGGCAACTTGCCCTTCTTGTAAAAAAAGTTTTAGTTATCAACGAATTGTTAAAGGCGCTGCCTGTCGCAGTTGTTGTAATAATTATTTTGGAGGGCGATGGGATCAAAAATGCGTACTTGAATTTCAACTTTTTTCAATAAGTAATAAATAATCTTTTTTAATGAGCTTTTATTTGAATTCTTGAATAATTTCATCTTTACGGAGATTCACTTGTTGCTTTGAAAGCGTTAAATTTAAAAGATGAGCTCATATAAAAATCGTAATCAAATTCGTCAGCGATCTCGAGCACCCCTTGATCGCAGAATGGATAAGTGGATACAAACTGGAAAACAGGTTGTAGATGGTGTTGCAGGTAATCGCCCTGGTCAAAGAAGGCGAGGGTGGCAAGATCAAGATACTTCGCCAAATTTCGAAAAAGTTGGTCGTTGGATGGAAGAGAAAATTGATTGGTTTTTTGAGGATGATGACGATTGGTTGGATAATGCAGATTTAGATGATGAACCGTTTCAGGAAAGCATAAACAATATAAAAAGACCCTTAAGTGCGATTTCCTTAAGAGCCCCTAAAGCTTTACCACCTCAGATTGAAGAAAGGAGAAATAATTCAGATGAACTGGATGAATGGCCAGATGATCAATCTTTTAAATTAAATAAGTGGGAAAGAAAAGATAATTTAATTAAGCAAAATGCACCGGATTTCAACGATTCTTTTCTAGATGAACGAACTCCTCAAAAAAGAAAAAACATACCAAGATCTAGTCGAAGAAAGTACTGATTTTCTCAAAAAGCCTTCCTTGGTATTGGTCCTAGCCATTTTTCTAACTTTGGGCTAAAAACTTCTCTGATTACTGTTAATTCTTTTTGTTGACGAAAAAATCGGTAATGCCTGCTCCAAAAAGGACCTTCTTCATTGAATTCTAATTTCAGCCAATTGGCATTGACTAAACTCAATCCATCTACCTCTCTGAAAAGTTCTGAGCGACCTTGTGTGAGGCTTTTCCAGATAGGTTGATCCTTGTTGCGCAGATGTGTTTCTGCTTCTTGATAATTCCACCAGCTTTCAGCCCATGCCAGGGTTAAGTCTCCGCATGTCAGCCAAACTTGTCTTCGTATTAAGGGTGGTTCTAACTCATTGACTTCTTCTGGTACACCAATTTCATTATTATTTTCCATTGCCATAGAAATAACTTTTATGGCAACTTCATGACCTGTTAAGAGCTTGAGATGTCTTGTTGGGCTGCCGTCACCCAATAGCATTAACTGCCAAGCTCCAGAAAGCTTATAATTCCCTCTTCCTGAAAGAACACTTTCTTTCGATGCTTTCCAAATCACTTCAGGCGAGGGTAATTGAGATTGACGTGAATTCACTATTATTAATTTGTTATTTGAAGTGAGTCTTTTCTTTCATCTTTTTTCATTTGCTCGATTTTCAACCAAACGAGAAGTGCAGTTAGATCAGCTTTGCTCACGCCTGGAAGTTGAGCAGCATGTCCAAGGCTTTTGGGCTGAGAAATGGTTAATTTTTCCCTCGCTTCTTTAGATAGTGTTTCTATATTATTGTAGTTTAAATTTTTTGGTAATAACTTTTTACTTTGCTGTTTTATTTGATTTATTTGAGATTTTTGTCTTTCTAAATAACCACTATATTTAATATCTATCTCAACTCCTTCTTCAACATCTAAAGGAATACTTTGAGTTGTTAAATTATACTTAATTAAGTCTTTATAGTGAATATTTGTTCTTCTAAGAAAATTTGCTAGGGTTAATGATCCTTTTATCGGCGTTCCAGTTGTAGAATATATCTTCTTTGCACACTGATCACTTTCTTTAATTCGCTCTTTCTCTAGTCTTTCTTTCTCTTGAGTGATTAATTGTTGCTTAGCATTAAATATTTTCCATCTTCTTTCATCAATTAAACCTAATTTATAACCTAGTGGAGTCAACCTCCTATCAGCATTATCACCCCTTAGGATTAATCTATACTCACTTCTACTAGTTAATACTCTATATGGTTCTTTTAGATCTTTTGTAACTAAATCGTCAATCATAGTTCCTATATAACTACTTTCTCTTTCAAAAATAATTCCTTCTTTTTTGTTGACCAATCTTGCAGCATTTAAACCTGCTACTAAACCTTGAGCAGCAGCTTCTTCATATCCTGTTGTTCCATTTAGTTGACCTGCACTATATAAGCCACTTATTCTTTTTGTCTCTAATGTCGCTTCTAATTGTGTTGCTGGAATGTAGTCATATTCAACTGCATAAGCAGGTCTAAGCATTACGCATTTTGCTAAGCCTGGTAGAGTCCTTAAAAGTTCTAATTGTAAGTTTTCGGGAAGTCCAGTTGAAAAACCTTGTACATACATTTCTGGAGTATCTCTACCTTCGGGTTCCAAGAAGATTTGGTGTGAATCTTTATCAGCAAAACGTACAATTTTATCTTCAATAGATGGACAATATCTGGGACCTTTACTATCAATAAAACCTCCATAAATAGGTGTTAAATGAAGATTGTTTTTAATAAGTTGGTGAGTTTCTTGTGTTGTTCGAGTGATATGGCAACTCATTTGTTCTCCACTTTTCCACGACAGAGGATCAAAAGAAAAGAATTTATCTGAAGCATCGCTCAATTGCTCATCTAGGCAGTCAAGATCAATAGTTCGTCTATCGACGCGTGCAGGGGTTCCTGTTTTTAAACGATCAGTAGTAAAGCCTAACTTTTGCAATTCTTCAGTTAAGCCCTCAGAGGCTTGCTCACCTGCTCGACCTGCACTCATAGATTGATTCCCAATCCAAATTCTTCCTCCTAAAAAGGTTCCTGTTGTAAGTACAACTGCTTTGGCTTGAAAAACGCTTCCAAAATAGGTTTTAACTCCCTTTATAAATCCAATTCTCTCTTTCATGTCTCGTGTATTGTTTTCAATCTGATTGGGATAATGTTCGATTTCTAGTCCAGTAACCATTGCCTCTCTAATCTTTAAATTAGGGGTGTTTTGAAGGATTTTTAGCATTTCATGTGCATATAATCGCTTATCTGTTTGTGCTCTCAATGCTCTCACTGCAGGACCTCTGCTTGCGTTAAGGACCCTTTTTTGAAGAGCAGTTAAATCTGCTAATTTTCCAATTATTCCGCCTAAGGCATCAACTTCATGAACTAATTGACTTTTAGCTGGACCCCCGACAGCTGGGTTACAAGGTTGCCATGCAATTCGATCTAAATTAAGTGTAAATAAAGCAGTATTCAAACCTAATCTTGCTGAAGTCAGCGCAGCCTCGCAGCCTGCATGACCACCTCCGACAACGATTACGTCAAAACTTTCATTTGAAGATTGTTTAGTAATCATCTATTAAGCATTAGGACTTTAATTCTCGAACAATTAAGCAGCAAGATTTCTAAATCTAGTGAATTGGGGTTCAAAAAGTAATTTAACTGTTCCAACTGGCCCATTTCGGTGTTTTGTCACGATAACTTCTGTAATGCCTCTATCAGTAGTTTCTGGATTGTAATACTCATCCCTATAAATCATTAGAACCAAGTCCGCATCTTGTTCTATTGACCCAGATTCTCGTAGATCGCTTAGCATTGGTCTTTTATTGGTTCTTGATTCCACCCCTCTACTTAATTGAGATAAAGCGATGACAGGGACTTTAAGTTCTCTTGCCATACCTTTAAGACCTCGAGTGATTCTTGAGATTTCTTGAACTCGATTATCGGGTGAAGTACCTTCCATTAGTTGTAGATAATCAATAACAATTAGTCCAAGCTCTTTACCTTGTTCAGCAATGAGACGACGACATAAGGACCTCATCTCAAGAACACTTGAATTTGGTTTGTCGTCAATAAAGATTGGTAATTGACCAAGTGTATTAATACCTTGACCAAGTAATGGCCATTCATCTTGTTGCAACCGTCCTGTTCTTAATCGACTGCTTTCAATACCTACCTCGCTTGATAGCAGCCTGTAAGTTAGTTGCTCTTTACTCATCTCTAGACTGAATACACAAACAGGTAGGTCATGCAGTTGCGCTACGTTTTTAGCCAAATTAAGGACAATTGAAGTTTTTCCCATCGCTGGTCTTCCTGCCACAATTATTAGATCGCTCCTCTGAAGTCCTTGTGTCATTGCATCCAAATCGTAAAAATTAACCGGTATGCCTGCGACTGATGTACCAAGTGATCTACTTTCTATTTCATTGAACGTAGTTGTCAGAATTTCTGCAGTGGGTGTTAAACCTTTGGATGGTTGCTCTTGGCTAATAGCAAAAATCTTCTGTTCAGCTTGATCAATGGCTTCTTCCATGGGAAGACTTTGGTCAAAGCCTAATTTGATCACATCATTCCCAGATTTAATTAATTGTCTGCGCAGAAATTTATCGCTTATTAATTTGGCAACTTGTTCGATTGAAGCTGTAGATGTAACTCTTTCAACTAGTTCAACTAATCGGTTGTTGCCTCCCACTTTTTCTAAAGAATTTGTATCGGCAAGCCAAGCACTCATTGCTGTTAAATCTGTAGGCTTGCCTTGGCTATGAAGCATTAATGCAGTTCTATATATTTCTCGATGAGCAGATATGTAAAAAGCTTCAACTTGTAGCAAATCAGCTATTCGTCCTATCGCATCAGGATCCAATAAAATTCCACCAAGAACAGATTCTTCTGCTTCTAAATTTTGTGGTGGTATTTGGTCAGGTTGAGCTTCAAAACGAGGATTCTCAATCTTGGAATTGTTAAAAGCTCCAAAATCTCTAGCTTGTTTTGAAAAATCCCCATTGTTTGATGAGGGGGTGCTTATCATTTATTGCTTGATGGACAAGGACACCTACTTTGGCTTGTTCAGGCAAAGATGCAACTATTAGTAACTTGTAACTTCAAGGTTTATCTCAGCATTGACCTCGTTATGAAGCTTGATTTGCACTTTATATTTCCCAACACCATGTATCTCAGGGACAGATATGTCTCTACGATCTATATCTTTTTTAGTAGCTTCTTTTACAACTTCTGCTACATCTCCATTCGTCACTGTTCCAAATAAGACACCATCCTCTCCTACTTGTTTTTTGACAGTAAATCTTCCAATTGTTGTCAGAGCTGTTTGGAAATCAATAGCTTCTTGTTTTTTTGCTGCTTCTTTTTCTGCTTGTTTTGCTCTTCTGTGCTCAACTTGTTTTAAAACAGTTGGAGTAACTGGTAATGCTTTTTTGTTGGGTAATAAAAAGTTTCTTGCAAAACCAGGAGCAACCTCAACAAGGTCACCATCTTTGCCAAGACTTTTTATGTCTTCATTTAGAACTACTTGAACTCGCTTAGCCATGGATCGAAATAAATTAATTCTATTTAGTTGTTGTTAGTAATATTACGACGCGATAGGGAGTCTAATTTTTTTGGCTAAGCCAATTGCTTTCAAAAAGCGTATGTGTTGCCAAGTTAAATCTATTTGATTTCGTTGAAGACCATGCTTCGCTGAATTAGGAAAAGCATGATGATTATTGTGCCATCCTTCTCCAAATGTAAGTGCTGCCACCCATTTATTATTTTTGGAATTATCCCCACTCTCATATGCAATAGAACCCCAACAATGAGTTGCTGAATTAACTAGCCAAGTTATGTGATAAACAAAAACAAGTCTTAGAGGAATTCCCCATAGGACCATTGCCCATCCTCCAACACCAGCTGATTCGCCAATTAAATAAAGAGTCGCACCTAAAGGTATTTGCAAAAGTAAAAAATTTTTATTTAAGAAGCGATAGTAAGGATCTTTGATTAAATCTCCAGAAAGTCTTGGAACCGCTTTCATGGCCGGTACATCTTCAAACATCCATCCCATGTGACTCCACCAGAATCCTTTGTTACTGTCATGATGATCAGCTTCAGTATCGGAAAAAGTATGATGATGCCTATGAAGACCGACCCAATCAATCGGTCCATGTTGGCAACTTAATGCTCCACAAGTTGCAAAAAACCTTTCAAGCCATTTTGGAACTTGAAAAGAACGATGTGAAAGAAGGCGATGATATCCGGTTGTTACTCCCAGGCAAGCAGTTACCCAATACAAGAAAATAAATCCAGAAAACGCTAGCCAACTCCAGAATTGAGCTTGCAAGGTAAATATTGTTAGAGCATGTATCGTCAGCATAAATATGACTGTTCCCCATCTTTTTCTGGCCCTTTGGTTATGAATCCGTCTTGGTACATGCCCTTGGAGCTTCTTTGATGCAGCCATAGCTTTATCGGCAGCAACTGGTTTTTTTAATGGAGCCGAAGCCTCGATTAAACTAGAAACCATTAGTGATCCGTCTACTTGGTGTATATAATATATGATAAGGATCCTAATCAGGCCTATCTATCAATCTTGAACGTGATTTGTGACCTCTAGTTTTCGGGACCAATTGACTGCCGGTAGAAGGGCCATGGCTCATCTAGTGCATGTATGGCATGAGCGCAATGGCTGGTCTCATAAAGTTCTTCCTGCTTTGGCTGAATGCTTGGATCTAGGGAGAGTTCATAGTTCTCAAATCTCAAATTTACGAAATGGAAAACTGGTATCTCCAAGCCCTGAAGTATTTTTTGCTTTGGGGAGGGTAAATCAAGTACTTTCTCGCGGGTTAGAAAATATAGAAAGTCAAATATTGAGCGTTCATCCTGAGTTGCATAGATCGCTTCAAGAATCAGCAATCGCTGTTGAAGGAAATGATAATAATCCCCTTTCTGCAGGTGACTTTTTTGAGATTTTTGTTGGTTTAGCCTCCTTACCTGCCTCATTTGATTGGTTTATTGAGGAAGCTGAGGCCCCTGTTCTCAGTGCTGCTTTGGCTGATTATTTATGTAAAGGAAGGTCTTGGAGAATGTGTAGAGAACAAGTGATGTCAGCATATCCAGTAAGTAAAAAGCAACGAAGAGACAGATTTGAAGCAGTTATGGCGGGTTTAAAAGATTACACAGCAGAAGAACTTGATGGAGAATTGCTAGATTTACATGCAACAAATAAATTGTTAAATACAAATAATTTGCAAGGTGCAGATGACTTTTTGGAGAATCTTCGCCAAAGAGGCTTATTGCTGAAAGATCAAGAAAAATTAGAAATTATTTTTTCAGATTAATTTTATAAAATTTCTTTATGCTTAATTAAAAATCATATGATACAAAAATCTGCTAAAAATTTTGTTGATAATATAGAAAAAAAATTATACTTATCAATTCAAGATAAGACTGATAGCATAACGTTCAAATTAGAAAAAGTCCTAAAAGCTTTTTCTGAATCTCATCTGAATGTGCAACATTTTGCATCATTGACTGGATATGGACATGGAGATTTAGGGAGAGATGTAATTGATAAAATTTTTGCAAATGTTTTAGAGGCAGAAAAAGCAGCGGTAAGACTCCAGTTTGTAAGTGGTACTCATGCTATAACATCATCTTTATTTGGCGTCCTAAGACCAGGAGATGATCTGTTATCTGTTACTGGAAGGCCCTACGAATCACTTGAAGAAGTGATTGGATTGAGGGGTAATGGTCAAGGATCTTTGATTGAGTTTGGTATTAATTATGATGATATATCTTTAAAGAATGATGGAAATATAGATTTTGTAGCTTTAGAAAAAGCTTTAGATATACCTAGAAAATTAATTTTCATACAACGTAGCTGTGGTTATACATGGCGTCCATCTTTGGGTATTGAGGTTATTAAAAAAATTTGTTATTTATGTCATAAAATTCAACCTAACTGTATTTGTTTTGTTGATAATTGTTATGGAGAATTTGTTGAAACTAAGGAGCCAACCTCAGTAGGGGCAGATTTGATAGCAGGTTCTTTAATAAAAAATTTGGGGGGAACTATTGTTCCTACTGGTGGATATATTGCTGGGAAAGCTGATTTAGTTGATAAAGCATGTTGCCGCTTGACTGCTCCAGGTATTGGATCAGAAGGTGGCATTACTTTTGACTTAAATCGAACTATTTTACAAGGACTTTTTCTTGCGCCTCAAATGGTTGCAGAGGCACTAATCGGTGCTGAGATTATTTCCAAAACTTTTAGTGAATTGGGCTTTCAAGTTTTGCCAACCCCAGGTTCTATGCGAACTGATTTGATCCAAGTAGTCAGAATAGGCGATCCAGAAATTTTACAGATCATTTGTAGGTCTTTTCAAGAGAAATCACCTATTGGATCTTTTCTTGATCCAGTACCTGCTCCAATGCCAGGTTATGAAAATAACTTAGTCATGGCTGGTGGAACTTTTGTAGATGGCAGTACGAGTGAATTTTCTGCTGATGCTCCAATGAAACCTCCATTTGATCTATTTATTCAAGGAGGATCCCATCGCTCTCATGTCAAAATTGCTTTGATTCATGCATTAACTAAGTTATTTCAGGCAGGATTGATCAAATTGCCTCAGAATGATTAAGCGTTTTTCGTTTTGACGCAATGGCTTTTTCCTTCCCAGATCATTTTCGTTTTGCTGACAGTCATGAATATGCTTATGTTGATGATGCATTAGTTCGAATTGGTATCAGTGAATTTGCGGTCGATCAATTAGGAGATATCGTTTTTGTTGATCTACCAGATGAAGGTACTTCAATAGCTAAAGGTGAGAGCTTTGGCTCCGTGGAATCAGTAAAGGCTGTAGAAGATATGTATGCCCCAGTTAGCGGAGAAATTGTCCATAGAAACAATTCTGTTTTGGCAAGCCCAGAGGAACTTCAGAACGATCCTCATGGTGAAGGATGGTTGTTAATCATTCGTCCTGATAACCCTGACCAATTAAAAGAGCTTATGGATTCTGAGACATACTCAAAGAAAATTGCTGCATAAAATTTTACTCAATAATTTTTTCTTACAACAAATCAGGAAATTTTTCTCTACAGTGGCCTTCCCTCCAATAACTTAACTTGCTTGTGCTTGAGAACAAGCTCATGTCAAAAGCAGAATTAAAGGATTTCACTTTTAAGTCTCGCCATCTAGGACCTAACAACGAAGATGAAGCTTTTATGCTTCATCAACTTGGTTTTGAAAATTCGGAAGATTTTATATCTTCTGTAATTCCTGATGAAATCTTTGATTCAGAAAATAATGGTGTTTCTATTTCATGTGGATGCGATCAAAATGAAGCGTTAAAAGAAATAAAATTAATTTCAAAGAAAAATATCGAAAATCGATCTTTGATTGGCCTTGGTTATTATTCCACAGTTTTACCTCCAGTAATACAAAGAAATGTTCTAGAAAATCCCAATTGGTATACAGCTTATACTCCTTATCAAGCAGAAATATCCCAAGGTAGATTAGAAGCCTTATTTAATTTTCAGACCTTAATAAGTGAATTAACAGGTTTGCCCATATCAAATGCTTCTTTACTTGATGAAGCAACTGCGGCAGCTGAGGCAATAAGTTTGAGTCTAGCTGTTAGAAAAAATAAAAATGCTAATAAATTTTTAGTTGATCAAGACATTTTGCCTCAAACATTTGACGTACTAAAAACTCGATGTGAACCACTTGGAATTGTACTTGAGTTTTTTGATAATAAGAATTTTTTTATTGATAATAATGTCTTTGGAATACTTATTCAGTTACCTGGGAAAAATGGATGTATTTGGGACCCAACCTCAATAATTAATCAGGCACACAAATACGATGCAATTGTAACCATTTCAATTGATCCATTGGCACAAGTTTTGATCAAACCAATGGGAGAACTTGGTGCGGATATTGTTGTTGGAAGTGCGCAAAGATTTGGAGTACCTATTGCATGTGGTGGACCACATGCAGCTTTTTTTGCAACTAAAGAAATATATAAAAGACAGATACCAGGAAGGATAGTAGGCCAATCAGTTGACGTAGAGGGTAATCAAGCTCTGAGGCTTGCCCTCCAAACAAGAGAGCAACATATTCGAAGAGATAAAGCAACAAGTAACATTTGTACAGCTCAAGTCTTATTAGCTGTTCTCTCTTCTTTTTATGCTGTTCACCATGGTCCTCATGGTCTTAAGAAAATTGCAAACAAGATCCTTAAATTTAGATCAGATTTTGAATGTATTATAAGTAATCTGGAATATCCTTTAGATAGATATTCTGGGTTTGATAGTATAGATATTTATTGTCCAGAAGCATCAAAAGTTATTCAATTAGCTTCTAAAGAAGGTTATAACCTTAGAGTGCTTCCTATTGGATCAGATATTAAAAGTGCTAAGGGTTTTGGTGTTACTTTTGATGAGTTGACTTGCGATCAAGAAATTTATAAATTGCATCAAATTCTCGCACAAGTCAAAGGAAGGAACGTCAACAGTAGTTCTACGTTTATAAATGAAAATGATCCACTAAAAGATATCCCACTTCGTACAAAACCTTGGCTTGAACAACGGGTATTTAATCAATATCAAAGTGAGACTGATCTGATGAGATACATACATTTTTTAGTGTCGAAAGATGTTTCTCTAGTGCAAGGAATGATTCCTTTGGGGAGTTGCACCATGAAATTGAATGCAGCTGCGGAACTTTTACCCATCGAATGGAGTGAGTTTTCGTCTATTCATCCTTTTGCTCCTCATGGTCAATTAGATGGATTCCATGAAATAATTCATGACCTTGAAAGTTGGCTTTCTGCTTTGACTGGCTTTCAGGGGGTTTCTCTTCAGCCAAATGCAGGTTCCCAAGGAGAATTTGCTGGTTTGCTTGTCATACGTTCATGGCATAAGTCTATTGGGGAGGGGCATAGAAATATTTGCTTGATTCCAACGAGTGCCCATGGGACGAATCCAGCTAGCGCTGTCATGTCTGGTTTTAAAGTTGTCTCTGTTCAATGCGATAAATACGGCAATGTTGATTTGGAAGACTTAAGAAATAAAGCAAAGATTCATTCCAAGAATTTGGCTGCATTAATGGTTACTTACCCTTCAACTCATGGAGTATTTGAGCCAAATATTCGTGAGATTTGCCAAGTAATTCATCAAGAGGGTGGTCAGGTTTATTTGGATGGTGCAAATCTAAATGCTCAAGTTGGTATTTGCAGGCCTGGATCTTATGGCATAGATGTTTGCCATTTAAATCTGCATAAAACTTTTGCCATTCCTCATGGAGGAGGAGGACCAGGCGTAGGTCCCATTGCTGTTGCAGGCCATTTGGTCCCTTATCTTCCTGGACATTCAATAGTTAATTGTGGAGGTGAAAAGGCAATTTCGGCAGTCTCTGCTGCTCCATTTGGCAGCGCTGGAATATTACCGATCAGTTGGATGTACATTCGAATGATGGGTAAAGATGGGTTACGCAAAGCAAGTTCAATCGCAATCCTCTCAGCTAATTATTTAGCAAAACGACTTGATCCTTATTACCCTGTTTTATTCAAAGATCCTAATGGCTTGGTAGCTCATGAATGCATATTAGATTTACGACCCTTAAAGAGTCAGTTGGGTATAGAAGTTGAGGATGTGGCGAAGAGATTGATGGATTATGGATTTCATGCTCCAACAATCAGTTGGCCTGTCGCTGGAACATTGATGGTTGAACCAACAGAAAGTGAAAGTTTGTCTGAACTAGATCGTTTTTGTGATGCGATGATTGGAATACGAGAAGAAATTGAACAAATTAAATTAGGAAAGATTGATCCTATTAATAATCCCTTAAAACAATCTCCACACACTTTAAAAACAGTGACTTCTGATGATTGGGATAGACCTTATTCTCGTAAAGAAGCAGCTTATCCATTGCCTGAGCAAGAAAAATATAAATTTTGGCCATCAGTTTCACGTATTAATAATGCTTACGGTGACAGGAATTTGATATGTAGTTGTCCTTCAGTTGAAGATTTAGAAGATATTAATTCTATTTGAAGACTGGTTAAAACTTGTTTTATTAGTTAAGTTTCAATCGCAAACCAAATTATTGGTTATTTTCGGCTGTTGAAAATTTTTCTATTAATCTTTGCCGCAGCTTTAAATTTTATGGGGACCAAATGAACAAAAAGACATCTTTTGATCTTCCAGATCAAGTGAAAAAAAAGGATGATTTATCCTTGCCTTCTTTTTCTAATTGCTTTGAATCAGTTTTAAATAAAGGCGAACTTTTACAAGTTGCTGGAACTAATGTAGTTAGAGTCCCATTTGGGGTTCGACAGCCTAAGAAACAAAGGCCAGCAAAGCTTTCTTCCTGGGCAACTTTGGTGTTGCCTTTGCAATCATTTGATTCCCCAACCCCACCTCCTCATGCTGCATAAAACTAAGCAGCAACATTTTGTTTTTTGTTTAGTACTTCTTCGTAATAACTTTTTAATTGTTTTGTAGCGCCTTCCCATCCCCATCTCTCAGCTTCTGAACGAGCAGCCTGTCTCATCTCTGTCCGTTCTATTTCGTTGCCCAATAATTTTTTTGTAGCTTCTATTAAACTCAAAGCTCCATCATTTTCTCCATCAGGATTGTATAAACATCCATTTTCTCCATCTGAAATGATATCTGGGATGCCACCTTTATTTGCGCCTACAACTGGACATCCAGCAGCCATTGCTTCTAAAAGAACTAATCCCAAAGTTTCTGTACTTGAGGGAAATAGGAAAGCATCACCAGAGGCATAAGCACTTGCTAATTCATTACCACTTAAATATCCCACAAAGGTAGTTGAGGTTCCTTGGAAAATTTTTTCTAGTTGTTGTCGATATGGACCATCTCCAACAAGAGCTAGTCGAGTGCTTGGTAGTGCTTCAAGTACAGGTTTAATTCTTTCAATTTGTTTTTCTGCTGAGAGTCTTCCGACATATATCAATAAAGATCCTTCATCGCTAAAGTTTCCCAAAAGACGCTTTCTCATTTTTTCGTCTCTTAGTTCTGGTTTAAAAATATCTGTATCAACTCCTCTTTGCCATAAAGCAGTATTTTGAATTCCTTTTTCTGAGAGTTCTTGCACCATTGCAGTGGAAGTACATAGATTAAGAGTCGCTTGATTATGAGCCGCTTTTAATAACTCCCATAAAAGAGGCTCTAACATTCCCATTCCATAGTGTTCCAAATACTTCGGTAAATGAGTGTGGTAACTAGCTACAAGGGGGATATTGTTTGTTTTCGCTAACCAAATACCACCCAATCCAAGTACAGCAGGGTTGACTACATGTATTAGATCAGGCTTAAAGTTTTCTAATTCGTCTGAAACACCTGGACCAGGAAGTCCTAATTTGAGTTCCGGATATAAAGGTAATGGCATCGCTGGGACACCTATAACTTTTGCACCCATATAGCTTGATGGACAACCTTCTGGACAAAAAACAGTCACTTCATCACCTGATTCAACTAAATTTTGAATTGTTTTAGTTAGACGAGTGACTATCCCATCAACTTTAGGTAGGAAAGTTTCTGTAAAGAAAGCTATTTTCACTGAACGAGTTTTTTCAAGATTTTGTACAAATTAGGTTTAGGATTTATTGATTGCTTTCGCTTGGGTTGATGTCCATGCAGATACACAAGGTATTCGTTTTAAATCACATCTATTCGCGAATTTTTTTGCGACATTAACAACTTCTTCTAAAAGTCCATTATCTAGAGTTGTGGGATCTAATCCAAGTTCAATAAAACATCGATTATCTACTATTAAATCATTTTCGACTGCTTCATTTCTTGGGTTGGGAAGATAATTGATTTTCGCTCCAGTTAGAGAGGCTACTTTTTTAGCTAATTCTCCTACTTGGTGACTTTCAGTCATTTGATTGAAAATTTTCACTCTTTCACCTTTTTCTGGAGGGTTCTCCAGTGCCAGTTGAACACATTTTACTGAATCTTGAATATGAATAAAAGCTCTTGTTTGTCCACCAGTACCATGAACTGTTAGCGGATATCCTATGGCAGCTTGCATTAAAAATCTATTTAACACTGTTCCATAATCACCGTCATAGTCAAATCGATTTGTCAGTCTTGGATCACGGCTTGTGACATCAGTATTTGTTCCCCATACAATTCCTTGATGAAGATCAGTGATTCTGATCTGGTCATTTTTGTTGTAGTAGAGAAAGAGCAATTGATCAAGCGTTTTTGTCATGTGATATACGCTTCCAGGACTTGCTGGATGCAGTATTTCTTCTTCAAAACGACTTCCATCTGGTTGAGGTACTTCCACCTTTAGGTAACCTTCAGGGATGGTCGCACCTCTATGAGATCCATATCCATAAACCCCCATAGTCCCAAGATGAACAATGTGAATATCTAATTGAGATTCAACGATTGCGGCCAAGAGATTATGAGTTCCATTGACATTGTTATCTACCGTATATCTTTTGGTTGCGCTGCTTTTCATGGAATATGGAGCAGCACGCTGTTCAGCAAAATGAATGATGGAATCAGGCTTTTCTTCGATCAACAGATCTAAAAGTTTTTGATATTCAGAGGCAAGGTCTAAATGAATAAATTGAATAGGTCTTCCACCTATTTCAGACCAAGCTTTAATCCTTTCTCCAATACTTGTAATTGGAGTCAAGGATTCGACTTCAAGGTCTATATCGATTTTTCGACGACTGAGATTATCCACGATGAATACATCATGACCTTTGTCAGCAAGATTTACTGCACAAGGCCATCCGCAGAAGCCGTCACCACCAAGAACGAAAACTTTCACTCTAAACTCCAAAAGAAAGAGCAAATGAAATGCTCATATTATTCAAGCTACTACAAGGGTTTCACTTGATTGTTAAAGAATATGCGATAAGTCCAATTACAAGGATAACTCCAGCAAGGGTAAAAAGCCAAGAACCTTTGTTGTCACTGCTTTCTTTTGTAAGTATTTCAATTCTTGGTTCATCTGCAAAAACGTTAAGCCTTCCTTGACTTTCTCTAGTGACTGCCATGTTTTTTTGTTTATTAGACTATAACGTTACTAATTTTTAACGAATTACTCTAATTATTTGAAATAACTCCATCCAATGGAGAGCTCGGATTAGCAACTAGGTTCTCTTGTAGCCTTCCTGATAGATAAGCGTCTCTGCCAGCCTCAGTTGCCTTTGAGAAGGCTTGAGCCATGAGAATAGGGTTTTTAGCTAACGCGATAGCACTATTGATTAGAACTCCATCGGCACCCATTTCCAACGCTTCAGCTGCTTCACTTGGGACTCCAATACCTGCATCAATAATTATTGGTATTCGAGATTCTTCAATGATCATCGCAATATTTGCTGCATTTCTTATTCCTTGAGCAGATCCAATGGGGGAACCAAGTGGCATAACAGTTGCACATCCAATTTCTTCAAGTCGTTTTGCAATTAATGGATCTGAATTTATATATGGAAGAACAGTAAATCCTTCTTTAACTAATTGTTCTGCTGCTTTTAAAGTTCCAATTGGGTCAGGTAATAAATATTTTTTGTCAGGAATAACCTCTAATTTGACAAAATTGTTATTTTCTTGACCTGCTAATTTTGCTAATTCTCGCCCCAGTCTCGCTACGCGAATAGCTTCTTCAGCATTTGTGCATCCTGCAGTGTTTGGGAGCATCCATATACTTTTCCAGTCAATTGATTCCATTAATCCTTTATGTCCAGTTTCAAGTCCTTGAATTCTTCTAACTGCAACAGTAACTATTTCAGAGTTTGTATTTAAGAGGCTTTTTTGCATAACCTCTAAGGATGAGTATTTCCCAGTTCCAACAAGAAGCCGACTTTTGAATTCTTTATTTCCTATTTTGAGCAATTGATTTGTTGTTTGCATCAGTAAAAATATGATAATTTAAAATTTATTTAGAAACCTTTTTTATTCAATAATTGATCTTTACTTTTTCCAATTATTCGTTCAAGTCTTTTTATTTGGGAGATTGCAGTTTTGTTATTAGGATCTAGCTTTAAAACCTCTTGATAATTTTTATAAGCTTCATCTTCTTTAAGCAAACGCTGATGAGCAAAACCGAGATTGTTTAATGCAACTGGATATTCAGATTTAGCAGTTAATGCTTTTTTATAATGAATTACTGCGGATTTAAAGTCATTTTGGGCAGCAAGTGCAAAACCTAAGGCATTTTCTATAAGTGCTTTAGCTTCTTGTGGTTCTCCATCTAGTTTCTTTAATGCTTGTTTTAAAGTTGATGTGGCTTGAGGATATAATCTTTTCTTTAATTGAACAGATGCTAATTCATACATTTTAGCAGAATCTTCTTTTGTATTTGAATCCTCTTTCTCTAGTTTTATAAGCTTCATTTCATCTTTTCTTACTTTATATAATTGTCTTCCTACTAAAATAGCTATAATTACTAATAGCAAACATAGTCCTATTAAATAAGTTTGAGGAAGATTAGCTATCATTGTCTAAAACTAATTACTAACTTGTTGAGCGTATAGTAATTATTTATTATTAGCATAATCTTAATTTTTGGATTTTCTTCTGTATTCTTTTGGTTTAATTAAATATTTATACATAACTTTAAAAAAGAAAACACTACTATAGTGCATTTAGCCTTTTGAATTAACTGCGATATTTGTAAATGTTTTAGGATCTGTAACAGCTAATTGAGCCAACATTTTTCTGTTGATTTTTATATCTGCTTTTTTTAAGCTACCCATAAACTTGCTATAGCTTAATCCGTTTAGTCTTGCGGCTGCATTGATTCTTGCAATCCAAAGTCTTCGGAAATCACGCTTTCTTCTTCTTCTGTCTCTATAGGCGTTACAAAGAGCTTTCATTACTCTTTGATTTGCAGTTCTGAAAAGAGTTCCATTCCCCCCTCTAAAGCCTTTTGCTAGACGAAGAATTTTGTTTCTACGTTTTCTTGCAACATTACCTCTTTTAACACGTGCCATAATTAATAATCAGAAATCAAGAAATTGAACTAATAACCGGTAGTAAGAAGTCTTAAGCATAAGGAAGCATAAGGCTTACGTTCTCTGCATCACGTTCGTCTACCACTGCTTTTGTTTTAAGGTGCCTTTTTAATTTAGGGCTCTTATGGTCAAGTAAGTGATTGTGAAATGCACGACGTCTCATGAACTTGCCAGTGCCTGTTGCTTTGAACCGCTTTGCAGCAGCTTTGCGGGTCTTGAGCTTTGGCATTGATAAAGCATAGTTAGACTATAAGAATACGTCCTTAAGCTCACTTAAGCCAACCCAAATTATTAATTTTTTGCTGGAAGGAGATTTTTGTTGTGATTAAAAACTATTTAAAGAATCAAAAGTGTTTTTTTGGTCTTGGATTGTTTCTCTTGATTGTTACGCATTATTCAAATCAAGTTTGTATTGCGAATCCTCGCAAAGTGAACGTTTTTGCAACTCATCAGGCACCTCCTCAAACACCTTTAATTAGTTCAGAAAAAAATGTGCTGCTTGTTGGGATCAAACCATACTTAGGAAAAGAAATCATTAATGATCAGAATTCACCATCTTTGAGGCTTGTCAGTAATGGCAGAAAATTGATTCTGAAAGATGCTAATGGAATAATTCTAAAGGCTAAAGAAATTAATATTGGTTGGCGAGCGAGAGACTTATTAAATCCCAAAGTATTTATTCGAAAAACAATTGGCCCTTTTGCAAGTTTCGAGTCTGCTGAAAAAGTAGCAAATGATTTAAAAGAAAAAGGTATTGAATCAACTATTGCTCATCCACTGGATTGGGAGGTTTGGGTGTCCGGCGATATTGAGATTCCCGCATCTATCGAGTCGGTTTATCAAAAAATTAAAGTTTCAAAGACTGTTTTCCCTTATGTATACGGAAATAATGGAAAGATTTCTCTCAAAGGACCTATCTCTTTGGAAGCCCCTGATGGGATGCGCTGGGGGAAGGGAATATACTTGGGTCCTTTTTCGATCCAGTCAGATGCTTATGGAAGTTGGACATTAGTTGAGCATGTTCCTATTGAGAGATATCTAAATGGAGTAGTTCCTTACGAAATTGGCGCCACCTCTCCTGAAGCAGCATTAGCAGCGCAGGCTGTACTAGCGAGAACATGGGCTTTGGCTAATAGTCATAGATTCAAAGTTGATGGATACAACCTTTGCAGTGATACGCAATGTCAGGTTTACAAAGATCCATCTAAAGCCAATCAAAAAATTAAAACGGCTATAAAAAAAACGGCTGGCATAATTCTGACTTGGAAGAAAAAGCCAATAAATACTGTTTATCACGCGACAAATGGTGGAGTAATGGCATCGGTCGATGAAGCATGGTCAATTAATCAAGTTCCTTATTTGCAAATGCGCTTGGATGGACCAAAACAGTGGACTCGTAAAGTTGATTTACCTTTGTCAAATGAAAAATATTTGAAATCTTTTTTATTTTCTAAGTCTGAGGCTTTTGGGTCTGATCATCCACTTTTCAGGTGGGAAAGAACGCTAGAGTCTTCTGAGATATCTGAACAGCTCAATCAAGCTCAAAAAGTTAGTAGTTCTTTTTATCCAAATAAAATTCAGGTTTTAACGAGAGGTATAAGTGGGAGAGTCACTTCCATGAAAATTGAAGGAAAGACTGGCTCGGAAATTTTCCTTAAACTTGATGAGATTCGTCGAGTTCTTAGACAATTACCAAGCACATTATTTGTTGTTAAAGAAATTAAAGAAGGTAAATGGCTTTTTTCTGGTGGAGGTTTTGGACATGGAGCAGGAATGTCTCAGTCTGGGGCTATAGAGTTAGCAAAAAATGGATGGACTACCAAACAAATTCTTTCTCATTATTATCCAAAAACTAAATATGGATTTTTGCCTTAGTGATGAAAGCCTCTTAGAGTCACTTGTTGATAAAAGTATTGCTCCATGGCTTTAGCCAAAATTAGTGGAGAAAACCGACGCATTAAATCAATATTGTTTTTGATTTGCTGCGCCTTAATAGGAATTTTTCCTCATTTAATTGAGCCTACCAAGAATTTACTCCCTTCAATTACTTTGGCTGTCTTACTAGGAGGGTATGGGTTGAGAGTTGTCATAAGAGATCGCAGGGAAAATTATCAATTACAAAAAGAGCTTCTAATTAAGGATGAAGAATTTTTTGCAACTCTTCCCAAAGTTGATGTTTTGGTCGCAGCACGTGATGAGGAAAATGTAATAGAGAGATTAGTTTCAAGACTTTTATCAATTGAATATCCAGAGGAAAAACTTTCTCTATGGATAATTGATGATGGGAGTCAAGACCGAACACCTGATTTATTACAAAAATTACGTACAAGTTGCTCTAGGATTAATGTTTTAAGTCGTCCATTATTGAGTGGTGGTGGTAAATCAGGAGCTTTGAATTCTGTATTGAATCAAACTGATGGGGAATGGTTGTTTATTCTTGATGCTGATGCACAATTACAGAGCAATGTATTACTTAAAGCCATATCTCTTGCTTTGCATGGTGGATGGTCTGGTGTGCAGTTAAGAAAATCAGTTGTGAATTGTGAGTTGAATAAAATAGCTGTTTATCAAGCAATGGAGATGGCAATGGATGCGGTTATTCAAAGAGGCAGGCTTGCTTGTGGTGGTGTTTCGGAGTTAAGAGGTAATGGCCAATTAATTAATCGAAAAGTTCTTGAATCTTGTGGAGGATTTAATGAACAAACTATCACTGACGATTTAGATTTAAGCTTCCGGTTTTTATTAACCCGATCGCCAATAGTAATAATGTGGGATCCACCTATTCAAGAGGAAGCAGTGGAATCATTGGCGGCTTTATTTAGACAAAGAAAAAGATGGGCTGAGGGAGGATTACAAAGGTTTTTTGATTACTGGCCTTTATTGATCTCAAAACGACTATCCAAATTCAAGAAAATAGATTTAACTTGCTTTTTTTTATTGCAATATGTTTTACCAGTAGTATCATTTATCGATTTTATTGTATCAATTATTTTATTTGAGAGCCCCTTATATTGGCCTCTATCTATAGTTGCATTTGGTATTTCTAGCTTAGCTTTTTGGAAAGGATGTTCTCAAATTAGTGAAGGTCCAAGATTACCATCGCCTAATTTTATCAATATACTTGGAGCAACGATTTACCTTGCACATTGGTTTATTGTAATTCCCTTTATAGTTTTTAAAATGTCACTATTTCGCAAGACTTTAATATGGGAAAAAACTGATCATATTGGTTCTTAATTAAGTTAATCTAATTATTAAATATCAACAATTTCTCCATTAAAGAAGTCTGCAAATTGCTTAGCTTTTTCATCAATATAGCTTGCTTCTGAATTGATTTCTGCCTCTATATTTTTGTTCTTCTCCTCCTCTTTTTTGGAGTCATTCTTATTTATCTCCTTATTGACTTTAATTTCATTTTTTTGTTCAATATTCTGAGAATTTTTTTCATCTTTTCGCGAATGGGATAAGTTATCTTTTTGTTGTATTAAAAGAACTTTTGTTGATGATCCTCTCGCCTTATAAAAAGCATCTTCAATAAGATTTTTTCGACTTTGAATCATATTTATCCATTTTTCTGAAATTGCTATTTCGGCAGAATCTGAGCTTAAATTTATTAATTTAGCTTGTTGTGAAAGTAGCATTTTTGTTGATGGAAGCTCTAACATGGCTATGACTTTTTTCCATATATCATCAAGATTCAAGTTTTTATCAGGTATTAATTTTTCTTGAGCAACTGTTCTTTTGACTTGTTCTTTATTGCTATTTGAATCTACATTGTCTATTATAAGATTTGCATTTTTAGGTTCAGACTTCTCTGATTTGTTTATTTTAACAAAGGATTGTTTGATTTTATTATTTTCTTTATAAACTTCATTTGAAAGCATTCCAAGTAAATTAATTTCCAGCCATAATTTTGGCTGATTACTGTTTCTTATATAGTTTTCTGATCCTTTTAATTTAGCCTGTAAGCTTAGTATTTTATCAAGATTGATTGACGTTGCTAAATCTTTTAAACTTTCACGATTTTCTTGAGAGATATTACATAAATTAGTTGGCTTACTTATGACTTTAGTGACAACTAAATCTCTTAATATAGATGCTATTCCTTGTAGAATTGCAATTGGCTCTTTCCCTGTATCAATTAGACGATTACAGATATTTAGAATTGAATTAGGATCTTTATTTAGTAATGACTTGGCTAAGATAATTAATTCTTCTTCTGGTACAGCCCCTATTAGATTGATAATATTTAATTGAGTTATTGGTGGAGGGAGTAAACTGACTTGATCAAGTAAACTTTCCGCATCTCTCAACCCTCCTTGGGAATGCTTTGCAATTAATGATATTGCCTCTTCGTTGATTGAAATCTCTTCTTTTTTAGCAATACTCATTAAATGACTTTCTAAATCATGTAGTGCTATTCTTCTAAAATCAAAGCGCATACATCTACTAAGAATTGTAGGTAAAACGCGTTGGGGATCTGTTGTTGCAAGAATAAAGACTACTTGAGGAGGGGGTTCTTCTAAGGTTTTTAGAAGCGCATTAAAAGCTGCAGTTGACAACATATGGCATTCATCGATGACATAAACTTTCCAGCGAGCTTTTGCTGGCGCAAATCTAGATCTTTCTATTAATTCACGAATATTTTCCACACCTGTATTGGAAGCTGCATCAATTTCAATTACATCCAAAGCATTGCCAGCGCTAATCCCCCTACATAAGTCACATTCACCACAAGGTACGGTTGTAGCTTTTTCACTTTTTAAGCAGTTTAAAGATTTTGCAAAAATTCTTGCACTTGATGTTTTACCCGTTCCTCGAGGTCCAGAAAATATATATGCAGGAGCAATTCGATCACTGATTAATGCTTGTTTTAATGTAGATGTAATTGGAGCTTGCCCAATAAGCTCGTCAAAGTTTGTTGGTCGATATTTATGATGTAACGGCTCATAAGTTTTTATCATTTGAAATTAAAATATTGATGAATTTAATCTTGATTTGTTTGATCATATTCAAAATTGATTACCATTGATCAAATATTTGACTAATTTAATTTTTTAAATTTTTACAATTAACATTAAGAAAGGTATTCAAAAAGTTTATTTGATCTAAGCAGATTCTTTAACAATTCTTTTGTCATTTGATAAGAGTGGAACCACTTTGCCGCCTGTAATTTCGTCAACCATTTTTTTTGTTACGTTGAAAGTTTTAATTTTAGTTTGAGATGGAAGGCTATACATCAGATCTAGCATAATTTCTTCAACAATTCCCCGCAGAGCTCTAGCTCCAGTTTTTCTTTTGTAGGCTTCTTGCGCAATTGCCTCAACAGCATCTTCGTCAAATGAAAGCTCTACATTATCCATACTCAATAAGGTTCTAAATTGTTTTACTAAGGCATCTCTAGGTTCTGTGAGAATAGACTCAAGTGCTTTAGCATTTAATGGTTCTAAGATTGCACTAACAGGCATTCTTCCAATGAATTCGGGAATTAGCCCATATTTCACTAGATCGTCCGGCTCAAGGTCATTAATTAAATTTGCACCAAGACGATCTCGATTGGATTTGGTTCTTGCCCTATTTTCATTTGGTATAAAACCAATTGAATTTTTCCCAAGTCTTTTTTGTACTACATCTTCTAAACCAACGAATGCTCCACCACATATAAAGAGTATTTGGCTCGTATCAATTTGAATAGAATCACCGTAAGGATGCTTTCTCCCTCCTTGAGGAGGGACGTTGGCAACAGTACCCTCGAGCATTTTCAGAAGAGCTTGCTGCACACCTTCTCCAGACACATCTCTGGTAATAGATGGGTTTTCACTTTTTCTAGCAATTTTGTCAATTTCATCTATGTAAATAATTCCTCTTTGTGCTAAATCCACATCCATATCTGCTTTTTGCAGAAGACGTAAGAGAATGTTTTCGACATCTTCCCCAACATATCCAGCTTCAGTAAGAGTTGTGGCATCAGCGACAGCAAAGGGAACATCGAGCATTTCTGCTAATGTTTGGGCAAGTAATGTCTTTCCGCATCCAGTTGGTCCAATTAATAAAATATTAGATTTTTGTAATTTGGTGGCTGTTAAATCTGTCTCGCCAGAACCATCACCTTTCCATGCAAGTCTCTTGTAGTGGTTGTAGACAGCTACTGATAAGATTTTTTTTGCTGGTTCTTGCCCAACTACTTGATCATCTAAAAATTTTTTAATTTCAATGGGCTTTGGTATGGAAGCCAACGTTGGAGCAGGTTTAGCTGCTGTGGTGGCAGCTTTAGTTTTACGACTTTGCTCATGTCCACTTCTTTGATGAGTTGGATTATCAATTAGTTCTTCATCTAAAATTTCATTGCATAAGTCGATACATTCATCGCATATGTACACTCCGGGACCAGCAATGAGTTTCCTCACCTGATCTTGGGCCTTGCCACAAAAGGAGCATTTAAGATGGGCCTCAAATTTTGCCATCGAGCTCTATAAAAAATAGGTTAGATAGACCGATAATTAATTTTACTCAGTCTCAATTAATAGGATCATTGAGGATTGATGCCTTGTCAGCTTTCCTTAATGATTCATATGGAGTTGAGATTGGAAACCACTTTGTCGATCAGGCCATATTCAACCGCTTCTTGGGGAGAAAGAAAGTGGTCACGATCAGTGTCTTCTGAAATCTTTTTAATATCTTGCCCGGTATGTTCTGCTAAAAGTGAATTAAGAGTCTCTTTTAAATAGAGAATTTCTTTTGCTTGAATTTCAATTTCCACAGCTTGACCTTGAGCTCCACCAAGAGGTTGATGAATCATTATTCTGGAATTGGGCAATGCAAGTCTTTTACCTTTTGTTCCTCCAGAGAGAAGAAAAGCCCCCATGCTTGCTGCAAGGCCATAGCAAATTGTTATGACATCCGGACTAACTTGCTGCATGGTGTCATAGATAGCCAGTCCCGCAGTTACTGATCCTCCGGGAGAATTTATATATAACTGAATATCTTTTTCTGGATCATCAGCTTCTAAAAAAAGCATTTGAGCCACTAATGCATCAGCAACTTGATCATTTACATCAGTTCCTAGAAAGATGATTCTTTCTCGAAGTAATCGGGAGTAAATATCAAATGCCCTTTCACCTTGACCTGATTGTTCGATGACTGTTGGGAGAACTCCCGGTCCTGAAAAAAGACAGGAGTTATTCCATAAACTATTAATGGGGTGATTTTGTCTTGCTTCAATCAACTTGAACTTTAGATAACTAATACTTGTAATCTATGTGTAGAAACTAGGATTTGGGTGTTTTAGAACTTTTCTTTTCTTTATTTGTTTTTGTTGTTGCCTTTTTCGAACTTTTCTCTTTGCTTTGATCCTTATTTTTTTCTGGGTCTTTTTCTAAAACAGTATTATTCTCTTCGAGCCAAACAAATAATTTTTCTTGCAACAAATCATCAGTAATAGCTTCTTTTAGACGATTTTCATCTATATTTTTTTCTTTTGAAAGTTTGATATCAGCTTCTACTTCTTTAAGCTTTGAATTGATTTCTTTTTGTGAAACTTCAATTTTTTCCGACTTAGCCAAAGCATTTAGAGCGAATTTTTGACGAAGCTTTTTCTCTGCTTCTCCTTTTGAAGACTCCATTAGCGATTTCACAAGCTCTGGAGTAAACATTGATTTCACATCAATGCCTTGTTGAGCAAAATTTTGAGCTGTTTGTTCAACAATTACTCGAACTTCCTGGTCAATAAGACTTTTTGGTAGCTCAACTTCAAGCTCTTTGACTAAAGCCGCAAGAAGTGAGTCCTGACGATTTTTCGCTTGTTTTCTATCATTATCTTCTTTAAGCCTCTGTTCTAGATCTGCCCGTAAGTCACTCATATTGTCTTTATCACTTGCTTGCTTGGCAAATTCGTCATTTAGTTCTGGTAGTTCCTTAATTTTTAAATCTTCAAGACTGACTTTGAATTCAGCTTTTCTGCCTTTGGCATCTTCCTGATGATAATCCTTTGGGAATTCACACTTTAATGTCTTTTGATCATTGATATTCATTCCAATCACACCCTCAATAAACCCAGGAATCATTCGGCCTTCTTCAAGTTCTATTTCTATTGAATCTGCGCTTCCACCCTCAATTTCGCTGCCATCATCTGAGAAACTTCCTTTGAAGCTTACTAGAGCAATATCTCCTTTTTTTGCGGGACGATCACTAACTGGAATTTTAGTCGCTAACTGCGTTCTTGATTGCTCAATAAGTTCATCTACTTTTTTGGGATCAAAGATTAAAGTTTCTACCTCAGCCGTAAGACCTGAAGATTTTTTTAGTGTTGGGATAGGGGTTATATCAGTTTCAAGCTTTAATGTAAGAGTTTTTTCAGGGTTGAAATTCTCTAAAATAGTTTCAAAGCCATCTTCCAGTTCCGGCTCAGACAAGGGCTCAATTCCTTCCTGATCTAATGTTTCCGTCCATATTTTTTGCAAAAGTGATTCTAGTGCGGAGGCCTGTATCCTTTTGACCCCAAGTTGTTGGATGACTACTGTTTTTGGAACTTTACCTTTGCGAAAACCTGGGATTGAGATTGATCTGCTGAGTTTGCTTAAAGCTTCGTTGTAACTATTTTTGCATCGATCTGCTGGTACTTCTACCTCTACAGCAATTCTGCTATTAGGTTTTGAACTGGTTTTTACTTTTAATTTGGCAGCACTCATTGAAAAGGAATTCTCAAATTGGTTAGCGTAAGAAAGCGTTAATTCACTTCCAAAGCTATTGTGGCCTAAAAAGCATCGAAAAATTTGTTATTTGTTGATTTTTCCAATAAGAAAAAATTTTTTGTTAAACCTTTTAATTTTCCTCATCAAGTTTGAAAACACAGTTTCTTCTTCCAAATAGACCTCTTACAGTTGCGATCCTTGGATCAAGTGGAGCTGTAGGTAAGGAATTATTGACTTTGCTTGAAGAGAGATCTTTTCCTATAAAAAAATTAATTTTACTAGCCTCTCATCGTTCGGCAGGGGAGATTCAGAGTTTTTGCGGAACTGAGTTAAAAGTCGAAGAGACAACTAAAGATAGTTTTGAAAATGTAGATTTGGTGTTGGCTTCAGCTGGTAGTTCAATATCTCGTAAATGGAAAGATAAAATTCAAAGTTCTGGAGCTTTGATGATTGATAACTCCAGTGCATTTCGAATGGATGAGAATGTTCCTTTGGTTGTTCCAGAAGTTAACCCTTCCGATGCTAGTAAGCACAAAGGTTTAATTTCTAATCCTAATTGCACGACTATTTTATTAGCGTTGGTTCTATCTCCATTGACTAGGCATATTCCTATTAAGAGGATTGTTGTGTCCACATATCAATCCGCTAGTGGCGCAGGTGCAATGGCAATGGAAGAATTAGGGAAATTAAGCCAAGAAGTTTTAGATGGAATAACTCCAGAAAGTAAAGTTCTTCCTTATTCTTTGGCATTTAATCTTTTTTTGCATAATTCACCTTTGCAATCGAATAATTATTGCGAGGAAGAAATGAAAATGGTTAAAGAAACCCGAAAAATTCTTGGAGACCCTGGACTTGCATTGACCGCAACATGTGTAAGAGTTCCAGTTTTTAGAGCTCATTCTGAAGCAGTGAATATTGAATTTATAAAGCCTTTCCCTGTAAAAGAAGCTTATGAGATTTTGGAATCCGCACGAGGAGTTGAGATACTTGAGGATTTGGGAAACAATCGTTTTCCGATGCCTCAAGATGTAACTGGTAGAGACCCCATATCCGTTGGCCGTATAAGGCAAGATATAAGTAACCCCAATGCTTTAGAACTATGGTTATGTGGAGATCAAATCCGGAAAGGAGCTGCACTTAATGCAGTGCAGATTGCTGAACTTCTATTGCCGAAAAAATCATGAATAAGTCAGCTTTATTATCACCAGCCCCTTTTGGAAGGATTTTAACCGCAATGGTAACTCCATTCAATGAGGAAGGGAAAGTTGATTATGGTCTTGCTGCAGATTTAGCAAATTATTTAGTAGATCAAGGTTCCGATGGCATCGTTGTATGCGGAACTACAGGTGAGTCTCCGACTTTGACTTGGCAAGAACAACAAAAGATGCTGGAAACAGTCAGAAATTCTTTAGGCTCTAGGGCTAAAGTTTTGGCTGGAACAGGAAGTAATTCTACTTCTGAGGCAATTGCAGCAACAAAGGAAGCAGCTAATTCAGGAGCAGATGGTGCATTAGTCGTTGTTCCTTATTACAATAAACCACCGCAAGAAGGCTTAGAAGTTCATTTTCGCGCTATTGCAAATGCAGCCCCACAGTTGCCTTTGATGCTTTATAACATTCCTGGGCGGACAGGATGTTCGATATCACCTAGTATTGTAAGTAAGCTTATGGATTGCAGTAATGTAGTCAGTTTTAAAGCTGCAAGTGGTACAACCGAGGAAGTGACTCAATTAAGGAACTATTGTGGATCAGATTTAGCTATTTATAGCGGTGATGATGCTTTGGTTTTACCAATGCTTTCAGTAGGGGCAGTAGGGGTTGTTAGTGTCGCTAGTCATTTAGTTGGTCCTAATTTGAAGAAAATTATAGAAAGTTTTTTAGAAGGTAAATATGCTGATGCACTTTATTTGCACGAGAAATTACAACCTCTTTTTAAATCTCTTTTTGCAACCACAAATCCCATTCCTGTTAAAGCGGCACTTCAACTCATTGGTTGGTCTGTTGGACCTCCTCGGAGTCCTTTAGTCTCTTTAAACAGCGAAATGCAAGAGGAACTCGTGAAGATACTCTCTTCTATGAGATTGATTTGATCTTTTCTCTCGTTCTCGAGTGGATTTGACTTTCATTTAGGTAACAACCAAGTTTTTTACATAGATTTTTCCATGACATCAAGTTCAATGAATTTTCAAGGTTCAAAAAATAATCAATCAAAATCTCCTTGTTTGAGGATTATTCCCTTAGGTGGCCTCGGAGAAATTGGAAAAAATACCTGCGTCTTTGAATATGGCGATGACATCATGATTCTTGATGCTGGACTGGCGTTCCCAACTGATGGGATGCATGGGGTAAATGTTGTCATGCCAGACACTACTTATTTACGTGAGAATCAAAGTCGAATAAGGGGTTTGGTAGTAACGCATGGACATGAAGATCATATTGGTGGGATTTCTCATCATTTAAAGAACTTTAATATTCCAATTGTTTATGGTCCTCCCCTTGCTATGTCTATGCTTCGGGGAAAAATGGAGGAAGCAGGAGTTGCTGATCGGACAACAATACAAGTATGTGGACCAAGAGAAGTTATCAAAGTTGGACAACATTTTTCTGTTGAATTTGTAAGAAATACTCATTCAATTTCTGATAGTTATTCCTTCGCAGTAACGACTCCAGTTGGGGTAGTGTTTTTTACTGGTGATTTCAAGTTCGACCATACGCCACCCGATGGACAGCCTGCAGATTTAGCAAGAATGGCTTATTACGGAGATCAAGGTGTTCTTTGCCTTCTATCTGATTCAACCAACTCTGAAGTCACAGGATTCACCCCCTCTGAATATTCTGTTTTTCCTAATTTAGATAGATACATCGCTACTGCAGAGGGCAGAGTTATGGTCACTACATTTGCTAGTTCAACTCATCGAGTAGCGATGCTTTTAGAGTTGGCGATGAAAAACGGTAGAAAAGTCGGCTTGCTAGGCCGTTCAATGCTAAATGTTGTTGGGAAAGCGAGAGAACTTGGATATATGCGTTTTCCTGATGATTTGTTTTTCCCAATTAAACAGATTAGAGATTTGCCTGATAGAGAGACGTTTTTGTTGATGACAGGAAGTCAAGGGGAATCAATGGCTGCTTTGAGCCGTATCGCGAGGGGTGAGCATCAACATGTTCAGTTGAAAACCAGTGATACTGTCATTTTTTCTGCTAGTCCTATTCCTGGAAATACTATTTCCGTCATGCATACGATTGACAAATTAATAAAATTGGGTGCAAAAGTTATTTATGGCAAAGATAAGGGTATCCATGTTTCAGGTCATGGATGTCAAGAAGATCAGAAATGGATGCTTGGATTAACTAGACCTAAATACTTTATTCCTGTGCATGGGGAGTACAGAATGCAAGTTCTTCATGGAAAAACTGCTGTATCAATGGGGGTTCATCCAGAAAATGTATTGGTTATGGAAAATGGGGACGTTGCTGAATTAAGACCAGATTCTATTGTGCAAGGTTCACCAGTTAAATCAGGAGTGGAATTGCTCGATTCTTCTAGAACAGGGGTTGTCGATACTCGAGTCTTAAAAGAACGTCAGCAACTTGCGGATGATGGAGTGATTACTGTTCTTACTCCAATTAGCACTGATGGCGTAATGGTTGCACCTCCAAGGGTCAATCTTCGAGGTGTTATCACTAATGTTGATGCTAAAACAATGGTTAATTGGACTGAAAGAGAGATTAATTGGGTCTTAGAAAATCGATGGAAACAGCTTGTTCTTAAGACTGGAGGTAAGTCAGTAGAAGTCGATTGGATTGGGTTGCAACGAGAGGTTGAATCAGGATTATCTCGTCGATTGAGAAGGGAAGTTCAAGCTGAGCCACTAATTCTTTGTCTTGTTCAACCTGCTCCTGGTGGAACTCGTGCATATAAACCTCAACTTGATCAACAGCCAGATTCACGACAAGTAGTTAGGAAAACCGCTGATAAAGCGCTTAAAGAAACTAATGGATCCGTAACAAATAAAGATACAAGTTCACTTACTGAACAAGAAACAAATAGTGAGAGTAATTCTGAGGAAATGCCATCTGGAAGAACAAGACGACGCAGATCAGCAATTAGCTGATAACTGAATATTTGTTTCGTTTAATTAGCCTTATTTGATATATAAATAGTTTCTTTATCCCATCTTATAATGAAGTCTCCATGGAGATGGATTATGCCAGGTGGTTTGCTTTTTAATATTTTGCTATTGATTTCTTCGATTTGCAAAGAAGTTACTCTTGTTACTCCTAACATATTCAGCCAATGAAAAAATAATATTTTTCTTATAGAGCTTGAGAAATCAATTAATTTTTTTCTGGATAGGGAAGTGATGTCTTCTCCTTGGCAAAATTCTATTGCTATTTTTGCTAATGATTGTTGGTCTTTGCTAATACTTTCAAGCCTACTAGCTAAGGAGGCTATCCTCGAGTCTGCGCCTTGATAGATAGAATTTAAAATTGGTAAAACTTCTTTTCTAATTTTATTTCTTGTTAAATTAATATTTTCATTTGAAGGATCAATCCAAATTGGTAAATTAAACTCTTTACAAATTTCGAGTGTTTCGTTTCTATTGAAGATCAGAAAAGGTCTTACTAAATCTATATTATTCTCTAAAGTTCTTTGTTCTTTAAGGGTACTCAGTCCGATCAGATCGCTTCCTCTCGCTAAGTTCATAATGACCGTTTCTGCTCGATCAGTAGCTGTATGACCAGTTAATATTCTCGTATATGGAAAATATATATTTTTTGATGATAATAAATTAGCTTTCATTAATAGGTTTTGATATCTCCAATCTCTTGCTTTTGCTTCATTAGCTACTTCTTCTTTATTTGCTTTATTAGAGTGAAATGGTATTTGCTTATTTAGGCACCAAAGTTTTAGTTCTTCTTCTATTTGCTTGGATTTAGTGTGCCATTTATGATCTCCATGCCAGACTTCGACTTGCCATTTATATAGCCTTTTTAGATCAATAATTAATTTGAGAAGGGCCATCGAATCTTGACCACCTGATATGGCTAACAAAAGTGTTGAGTTAACAGGAAGAAGAGATTTATTTTGTTTCAGCCTTTTGTGTAAACGCATATGCCATTTACTCCAAGGCCTGTCGTTGTTGGAAGATTGTGACATTTGCTTTGGTTTCAGAGCTCTATTCGCTTTTTTGAAGTTCTTTTGCTGAGTCAGTGTCACAATCAGATTAATAGTTGATGTTTTTATGACACGCCTGCAGACATTGCCAGTTTCACTTCAAAAAAGTATTCAGAATAGATCTTTATTGAAAGTAATTTCTGGATTAAATAATTTTAATCCAGAATCAGTATTTCGAATTTCTAAAGCTGCAGGTCTTGGGGGTGCAGATTTATTGGACATTGCGTGTGAACCAAAACTAGTAGAGCTCGCTGTGGAGGCTTCGAATATTCCTGTATGCGTAAGTTCGGTAGAACCAAAACTTTTCCCTAAAGCTGTTAAAGCAGGAGCATCAATTATTGAGATTGGGAATTTTGATTCTTTTTATCCAGATGGGCGTTTTTTCTCAGCTGAAGAGGTGCTCTCATTAGCTGTTGAATCTCGACGTCTTTTGCCTGAAGTTGTTTTATCAGTAACCGTTCCCCATGTTTTGACTTTAGATAATCAAGCTCAATTAGCGTTAGATCTTGTTGATAGAGGGGTCGATATAATTCAGACAGAAGGAGGGACAAGCTCGCATCCTATTAGTCCTGGAACTTTAGGTTTAATAGAGAAAGCGTCACCTACTTTGGCCGCGACTGTCGCCATATCATCAGCTTTAAAGGGTAGTCAACATGATGTGCCCTTAATGTCTGCTTCTGGACTGTCTGAAGTCACTGCTCCTATGGCCATATCAGTTGGAGCTAATGGAGTTGGGATTGGGACAGCTGTCAATAAATTGAATACGGAATTAGCTATGATTGCAACCGTTAAAGGTCTTCGACAGGCCCTAGATACATCTAAATTGGTTGCTAAGATTAACCAATCAATTTCCTAAGTTAATTTAAACTTTTGTTTGATAACAATATGAAGAGTATGGAATTAATAAGTTTATCTTTTTTTAGAATTAAATAAGAATATGCCAGAATATAAACTTAAAGCCCCTTATGTTCCAAAAGGTGATCAACCTGAAGCTATTAAAGGGTTAGTTGGAGGGGTAAATGATGGGCAAAAATTTCAAACTTTATTAGGTGCAACTGGAACAGGTAAGACTTTTACGATAGCTAATTTGATTGCTCAAACAGGTAGACCTGCCTTAGTTTTGGCTCATAATAAAACACTTGCAGCTCAATTATGTAATGAATTAAGAGAGTTTTTTCCTGATAATGCAGTTGAATATTTTATCTCATATTATGATTATTATCAGCCAGAAGCTTATGTTCCAGTAAGTGATACTTACATAGCTAAGACCTCATCTATTAATGAAGAAATTGATATGTTACGTCACTCCGCAACTAGGTCTTTATTCGAGCGAGATGATGTCATAGTTGTTGCTTCAATTAGTTGTATATATGGTTTAGGAATTCCAAGTGAATATTTAAAGGCTTCTGTAAAGTTTCAAGTTGGTCACTGTATTGATTTAAGATCTTGTCTTAGATCATTAGTCTCTAATCAATATACACGTAATGATATTGAAATCAGTAGAGGTAGATTTAGAGTTAGAGGAGATGTAGTAGAAATAGGACCAGCATATGATGACAGACTTGTAAGGCTTGAATTGTTTGGAGATGAAGTTGAAACTATTAGCTATGTCGATCCTACTACTGGAGAAATATTGAAGAAACTTAACTCAATTAATATATATCCAGCAAAACATTTTGTAACGCCAAAAGATCGCTTAGAATCTGCAATTAAAGCAATAAAAAAAGAATTAAAAGATAGATTAGAATTTCTTAATCAAGAGGGTAAATTACTCGAAGCACAAAGGTTAGAACAACGAACAATTTATGATTTAGAAATGTTGAAAGAAGTTGGATATTGTAATGGAGTTGAGAATTATGCTCGTCATCTATCTGGAAGAGAACCTGGTTCTGCTCCAGAATGCCTAATTGATTATTTTCCTAAAGACTGGTTATTGCTTATTGATGAAAGTCATGTTACTTGTCCTCAATTACGGGCTATGTATAATGGTGATCAGGCTAGAAAAAAAGTATTAATAGACCATGGCTTTAGATTACCTAGTGCTGCTGATAATCGTCCTTTAAAGGATATAGAATTTTGGGATAAAGCAAAACAAACTGTTTTTATAAGTGCTACCCCTGGTGATTGGGAATTATCTAAAAGTACTGGAAATATAGTTGAGCAAGTTATAAGACCTACTGGTGTTTTAGACCCTTTAGTTGAAGTACGTCCAACACATGGTCAAGTTGATGATTTGTTGCTCGAAATTAGAAAAAGAGTCTCTAAGAATCAAAGAGTACTTATCACAACCCTCACTAAAAGAATGGCTGAAGATCTTACAGATTATTTATCTGAAAATAAAATTAGAGTTCGCTATTTACATTCAGAGATTCATTCAATCGAGAGAATTGAAATTATACAAGATTTACGACTGGGAGAATATGATGTACTAGTAGGAGTTAATCTTCTAAGAGAAGGTTTAGATTTACCTGAAGTCTCACTAGTAGTCATTCTCGATGCTGATAAAGAAGGATTTTTAAGAGCTCAAAGATCTTTGATACAAACAATTGGTCGAGCAGCTAGGCATATTGAAGGTTTGGCTTTGCTCTATGCAGATAAAATGACCGATTCCATGGCCAAAGCTATTAGTGAGACTGAAAGACGTCGTGAAATACAAAATACTTATAATTTAGAGAATGGAATAACTCCTAAGCCAGCAGGTAAGAAAGCAAATAATTCAATTCTTTCTTTTTTAGAGCTTTCAAGAAGATTAAATCAAGATGGAAGCACGGATGATTTTGTTGATATTGCTGATAAGTTGATAGATCATAGTTCTAAAGATTCTGATAGCGGAGTATCTTTAGAATCTCTGCCTGAATTAATTGAAAAATTGGAATCTAAAATGAAAATAACAGCTAAGGATCTAGATTTTGAAAAAGCTGCAATTCTAAGAGATCGTATAAAAAAATTAAGGCATCGGTTAGTGGGTAAATGACATATTTTTTAGCTTTCATTCTTTCCTAATTTAAAATAAGAATGAATTTCATTTAATGCTTTTTCACCATATTTTTCTGAGATAATACAAGTTGTTCTTATTTCGCTCGTTGCTATCATTTCGATATTGATTTTTTGATTTGCTAGTGCTCTAAATATTTTACCGGCTGTTCCTTTTGTAAAAGGCATACCAGATCCTACTGCGCTAATTCGAACTATGGCTTCCCCTTCTTCGAGTTTTGAACCCTGCCAATTTGAAATCAATTCTTCCAAGGCATATTTAGCCTGGCTTCTATCATTTTTCTTTAATGTGAAACTAATATCTTTTGTTTTATCTTTATGCTTTCTTTCTGATTGAACTATTGTATCTAAACTGATGTTTTTCTCAGCTAATGTGGAACAAATAGTGGAAGCAGTCCCTGGCTTATCTGGAACATTCTTCACGCAAATTTGTATTTGATCTTTGTCTAAAGCCACACCCCTTACTTCGGGCTCATTGTTATTTTCAACCGAAGGATTCAGAGTGATTTGTTTATCAGTTAGCTTGAAAACTTCTCCTACATTACGTAATGCTTTTTTTCCTAAATCTGCATCAATAACACAACTTACTTTGACTTCACTAGTTGCTATCAGTCTTATATTAATAGCAGAATCAGATAGAGTTTGGAATAGAGATGATGCTATTCCAGGCCTCCCCATTATTCCAGCTCCATAAATGCTTAGTTTTGTTAGACCCTGTTGAGACGATATTTCACCTCCAATAATATTAATGAGTTTTTTACATTGAGTTAGTGCATTATTTAATTCAGTTTCTCTAACAGTAAAAGTAATATCGTTAGAATTGATCTGGTGTGTTGCTTGAATAATGAGATCGACATTTACTCCACCTCCTGATAAAGATTCAAAAAGCTCAGCAGCAATTCCTGGACGATCTGGAATATTTGATAAAGCTACTACTGCTTGATTTTCAACAAGTTCTAACCCATCGACAGGACTACGATGTTCTATCCCACCTTTAGAAAAAACATGATTCTTTTTACTTGTTAGAGTCGTTCCATCAAGGTTGTCCCAACTTGACTTCACAACAAGAGTTACCCCGAAATTTCTGGCTATTTCAACTGCTCGAGGATGCAAAACAGCTGCTCCAAGGCTAGCCAGCTCTAACATTTCATCACAACTAATATTTTTCATTAATTTTGCATTTTTAACAATTCTTGGATCAGTTGTTAAAACGCCTGGAACATCGGTATAAATTTCACATTTTGCCGCCCCCAGAGATGCTGCTAAAGCGACTGCAGAAGTATCTGATCCTCCTCTTCCTAAAGTTGTGATTTCAGCAATTCCTCCTATGCCAAGACTGGTACCTTGGAATCCAGCAATGACTATGATTTTTCCTTGATCTAAGAGATTTTTTATTCGTTCTGTTTTTATATCGAGTATTCTTGCTCTTCCATGAGCTGATTCTGTGATAATTCCAGCCTGAGTTCCAGTTAACGAGATTGCTGGAGTGCCCAATTCATTCAGGGCCATTGTCAATAATGATATTGAAACTTGTTCCCCAGTTGATAGGAGCATATCCATTTCTCGATGAGGAGGGTCAAGAGTTATTTCTGAAGCTAGTTTTGTCAACTCATCAGTTTGATGTCCCATCGCCGAAACAACAACTACCAGATCATTGCCTTTCTCTTTATTTAATTTGATTCTTTGCGCGACAGCTTTTATTCGCTCAACGCTTCCGAGAGAGGTGCCGCCATATTTTTGAACCAGCAATGTCATTGAACTCTCGATAACTTGTTGATTATTTCAGTTATTAGTCAAAATTTTACTTTCTGTTAGCAGATTATCTTTAAAAGAATCGATTGGATTGATTCCTGATTTTATTGCCGCTTCGATTTTTAAAAGTTTTTTCATTAATGTCAGCAATGACTCCAACGATTTGCCTTGAATTTGTTTGCGAATTACATAAATACGTTTTGGATTAGCGATTCCAGCAAATTTGGCTATTTCTTTGACGTCCTGATTTCCCTGCGAATCTAATAGATGTACCCAAAGCCATCCTCTTGATTGACCAGTTAGCGTTGTAATTAATCTTAAAGCTGGTTCTCCATTTTGAAGTAAGGATTGAATTTTATTTAGAGCTATAATTCTCTCTTCTTTCAGTAGGAAATTGGCAATTTCGAGTGCATTAGTGGAATTATTTTGAATTAGTTTTTTGACTAGTTCTTTTGAGATTTCTCTTGGTTCATTTGTATTCAATTTTTTATCAATTGTCTCAGAAAATAATGAGAGTTTTTGAAGCTCTGCATTAATTAAAGAGCTATCATTTCCTATACTTTCTACTATCAAATCAATTGTTTCATAATTCATTTTTAGATTTAATTGATGTAAAATACTTTTGACTAGATTCCGTTGTCCATTGATATCCCATGGCAGCGGAAGAATAAAACTTTTTTCTTGTGAAAAGGGATTTGATTTTATACTTTTTTCTATTAACTTTGTGGTCTTAAGTCTTTTGTCTGGTTTATTTGAATTATATAAAATTAGATGTGTATTATCAGGTATTAATTTAATTGCTTGTTCCAGTTTATTAGCTAGTTCAATAGAACATCCGTTACAAAAAGGGCTTCTTCTAACTAGTACAACTCTACCTCCGCTTCCTAAAGGGGCGCTTTGAACCTCTTCTAGGGCTCTGAAATTTTGTTTTGGGTCATTTCCATCTATTTGACTGTAGTTAAAACTTTTCCATGATGGTTCAATAACTGTTTGAATTATTTTTTCTGTTTCCCTGTTACAGGCTTCATAATCATCACCCCATATTAAATGTATTGGCATGACTTAGATATATGTTATTAAAAGGATTTTGATCTTAAATTAGCCAAAGAAATTTACAGTGAAAACACCAGAACATCCAATTTTTCTAGAAAGTATAAAATATATTAGATCTAAACTAGGCATTACTCAGCTGGATACGGTTCAGCAATCAATTTTAGAACGTATTATTCATTCCAGTGGTGACTTTACCCTGCAATCATGCCTGAAGTTCAGTCCCAGTGCTTGTGAGAATGGGATTAATGCATTGCAAAATGGTGCCACGATTTTAACTGATACTTATATGGCAAAGTCGGCAATATCACCAATGGCTAAAAGGACTATAAATTCCGATATTCAATGCATTTTGGGTATGGCTCCTAAGTCAATTGATTCAAGTGTCACAACTAGAAGTGAAATTGGTATGAGAAAAATTTGGTTAGATTTTAAAGAGAAAGAGAAGTTATTAACCCCTCCAATAGTAGTGATTGGGAGTTCGCCCACAGCTTTAATTTCTTTATTAGATCTTGTTGAATCTGGTTACGCAACACCAAGTTTAATTATTGGAATGCCAGTTGGATTTATAGGTGTTTCAGAGAGTAAAAGTCGTTTATTGAATAGTGAATGTTCATATATTGTCTTGGATGGTTCTAAAGGAGGAGCATCTTTAGCTGCAGCTGCTACCAATGCATTATTGAGAGCTGCTGAGACTTGAACTATAAAAATAATTGTTATTTATAGCTTTTAATTGGTTGGGTAACCTGAATATTTTTGGAGCTATTTTCCTCAAGATTATTTAAAATTTTCTTTGCGTCTTTGACTACTTCTTTAGGTACTCCCGCAAGCCGAGCAGCTTCAATTCCATAGCTTTTATTTGCCCCTCCTTTTGCAACTTTGTGAAGAAATGAAAGTGAATTATTTTTATATTGAACAAGAACTTGGTAATTTTCTACATTATTTATATATTCAGAAATTTGATTTAACTCATGATAATGAGTTGCAAAGATTGAACGACTTTTAATATTTTTGGCTAGGAATTCGCTTACCGCCCAGGCAATAGATAAGCCATCAAAAGTTGAAGTACCTCGTCCAATCTCATCTAATAAAACTAACGAGTTTTCAGTCGCATTATTAAGAATGAAGGCTGTTTCAATCATTTCAACCATGAAAGTTGATTGGCCTGAAGCCAAATCATCTACTGCTCCAACACGTGTGAATAGTTGATCAGAGATGCCAATTTGTGCTGATTTGGCTGGGATCCAACTTCCAATTTGAGCCATTATTTGCAAGAGGCCTACTTGTCTTAAGTAGCAGCTTTTACCACTGGCGTTTGGCCCTGAAAGAATTATTAGATCAGTTTTAGAGCCAAGATCGACATCATTAGCAACGAAAACTTTATCAACTAGAATTTGTTCAACTACAGGGTGACGACCTTTTACAATTGATAATTTTCTTGATTTTTTTTTATTTTCATTTTCAACTATTTGAGGTTTGACGTAGTCACTTGTAGCTGCTAATTCTGCTAAGCCAGATAAAACATCTAAGCAAGAAATTGCTTTTGCAGCCTTTCTAATAATATTGGATTTATTTCCAACAAGAATTCTAAGCTTACAAAAAATTTCATATTCAAGTTGAGATATGCGTGCCCTGATTTGGAAGATTTTTCCTTCTCTTTCCTTAAGACCAGGAGTCACAAAACGTTCTTCATTAGTTAGGGTTTGTCTTCTGATCCAGTGATCTGGAACATTAAGCGCTTTTGATTTGCTAACTGCTAAAAAGTATCCAAAAGAACGATGATATTGAAGTTTCAAACTATTAATATTACTAATCTTTCTTTCCTTTAATTCTTGAGATTTGAGCCATGAATTTTGATCATCAAGTTGGTTTCGAAGTCCGTCGAGAATAGGATTTACACCATCATAAATTAGGCCACCGTCTGTGAGGCTAAGGGGAGGATTTTCTATTATTTCATTATTTATTTTTGAAGCAATTTCTAATAATTCTTTATCTAAATTTATAACAGATTCAAAATATTTTGTTTTTTCAAATATTGAGTCTTTTAAATGCTTTTTAATTAAAGGTAAACGGTTAATACCCTCTGCAATTGCAACTAAATCTCTCGCTCCTGCTTGTTGTGCGCCTGCTCTACCTGAAAGGCGCTCTAGGTCACCCATAGATCGTAGTATTTTACGAATATTCCTTCTTAAATTCGATGATTCAACTAGTAAGCCAATTATATCTTGTCTATTCTTAATGGCGGAGATATCGATTAACGGTTCATCTAACCACCTTCTTATACATCTTCCTCCCATGGCCGTTAATGTTCTATCAATAGCCCACAGTAATGAACCATGAAATTGCCCATTTTTTTGAGTTGTAGTTATTTCTAGATTTCTGCGTGTTTGATTATCTATAATTAAACCTAATTTGTTCTTTTTTATGTGAGGATAATCAATACATATGTTTGTCTTAATTCTTTTTTCATTTTCGATGTTTAGATTTGGATGAGTTTTATTTAAATAGGATATTAATCCTCCAATTGTTTTGATCGATATAGAATTAGAATCTATTCCTAATCCATTAATCTCATTAAGTTCATAATGATTTTTAATGGCTATTTCAGCTTCGAATTTTGAAAATGACGTTTGATTAAATTCAGTTATTTCTATTATTCCTTCAAACCAGCTTTTATTGGAAATGGAGGTTTTTTCTGATATGACTTCGGCTGCTTTTAATTTAATTAACTCTTGACGTAAATTATTAGTGTCTCTACCTTCTTGAACTATAAATTCACCTGTACTGACATCTATTTTTGCTAGAGACCAATTAATTATTTCTGGATTTGAGTTGGATTCTATTAGAACAGAAGCTAACCAGTTATTTTGTTTTGCACTTAACATTCCTTCTTCCAAAACGGTGCCAGGAGTTATTAATCTAGTGATTCCTCGTTTGATTAATTTATTTCCTTTCGATGGGGCCGCTTCAAGTTGATCGCAAATCGCTATTGAAAGCCCTTTCTTAATTAGTTCTGTGCAGTAACGATCAGATGCATGGTGCGGTATGCCAGCCATTGGGACTTTGCCAATTTTTTTTCCACCTTCTTTGCTTGTTAGTGTGATTTCCAAAAGCTGTGAGAGTTTTATTGCATCTTCAAAAAAACATTCGAAGAAATCTCCAAGTCTATAAAGCAGAACGCGTTCAGGATTTTCAATTTTGAGCTCAACGTAGTGTCTTAATGCAGGAGTAAGATCATCAATTTTGGGTAAATTATGGTGTGACCATTTAGGGTCTTCGATTTCAGAGGTAGAAAAAGTATTTGGATCAATTATCTGATTAGCCTTTTGAGGCCCTCTTTGTACGCGGGGCCTTGCTAAGGCATCATTTTTTAGTTGATGATTTGAAAGATTCTCGTTCGAAATATCAAGAGTTTCATCTTGCTCATTTTTACTAAGAACGCTCGGCTCTTTTTCTTCAAATAGACTGCCTTGAATGGGATTTGGGCTGGCAGCCATTTCAACACTAATCGCTTAATCAATGCATATTAGAAGAATTAATTATTTTTGCATGTGAAGCCTCGCTACAAATATGAAGAGGAATACCTCAAAAAAACAGTTACATGGGACAATTATTGGATTAGAGAATTTTCTGCAAGTTCAACTATGTTGGCTATTAATTCAATCGTTGCGAACGCGCTTTTGTTTTCATCATTGCTTTTGGTGATTGGTGTTCCTGTTTTTTACATGACACAAACCAATCCTGAGGACAATAGAAATCCCAACATTAAAAAGATAGAAATCCTAGCAGGAGTCTGGTTCCATCTAGTTCTTCTTCAAGCCTTAGTTGGTGAATACATCACTCATCAAATGAGTGTCTAAGTTTCGTAGTTTACAAAAATGCTTATATAGATAGTTTTTTTTAATTGTGGTTTTAAATTTACGCATAAGAGGTTACTGTTAAAAGGTATTAAAAGCCTTAAAAAATGGCAACGATAGAAGGTACCTTTGAAAAATCATCGTCTTTAAAAGCGGCTATTGTTGTAGCAAGATTTAATGACTTAATTACCAATAAACTTTTAAGCGGTTGTCTTGATTGTTTGTCTAGACATGGTATTGATGTAACAGAAACAAGTAATCAGTTAGATATTGCATGGGTGCCAGGGTCATTTGAGTTGCCAATTATTTCTCAAGAATTGGCTAGGAGAGGAAAATATGAGGTCATTATTACCTTGGGCGCAGTCATTAGGGGTGATACTCCTCACTTTGATGTTGTTATATCAGAAGCAAGCAAAGGGATAGCAACTGTCTCTAGAGAAACAGGAGTTCCAATAATATTTGGTGTGCTAACTACTGACACAATGCAACAGGCTTTGGAGAGGGCAGGCATTAAGAATAATCTTGGATGGAATTATGCTTTGCAAGCGTTGGAAATGGGATCCCTAATGAAGTCTTTGAGTTAAACAAATTTTCAATTGAAAAGATCATTTGACCTTTTAACCTCTTTTGAGGCATGCTTGTAAGCGAATTATATTCTTTATGCGGATGTAGCTCAGTGGTAGAGCATCTCCTTGCCAAGGAGAATGTCGAGAGTTCGAATCTCTTCATCCGCTTATATAAACATTTTGTTTCAATAACTTTTGAATCTTTACAGTTGAATAAAATTTAAAATATAACCTAAATGAAAACTTTTCCAAAGCTTATAATTTTAATTAATCAAGAAAGGAAAATATTTAATTAATCTAAAAATATTAATTAAATAAGTGAAAAATTTGCAGTCATTAATAGATAAATAAGCTAATAATATTTCTAATTTATAAGACATAAAAATGATATAAATCTATTAAACATAATAAATATATTTATAGTTTTTCTAATAACATCAGATCTTGATTTTTGACTATTTTAAAACCTAATTGCTGATAAAAATCACTGCTTTTTGTGGTCATAAGATAAATTTTTTTTGCTTTCTTAATGGCCTTAGAATTTAATAAGGTTTTTACTATGATTTTTCCGTATCCATATCCTTGCAGGTCATCTGTTACTACGACATCCCATAAAACAGCTCGAAAACTGTAATCACTCGTTGCTCTTCCGAAGCCTATAAGTTTTTTGCAATTCCATAGTGTTATTACAACATCACTATTTGCTAACATTGTTTTTAACTGGTTTTCATCTCTTCCTTTAGCCCAAGAGGTATTAAGATCTAAAAGATTTTTTAGCTTTTTTAGACCGTTACTTGGAATGAAAAATGGACCTAAGCCTAGAAACCTTAAGCCAGGTGCTCCAGTAGTATGCTTTATCACGCATATTTCCCTCTTAAGTGGTTCATTTATACTTGAATTTAATTCACCAATCATTGAATAAATTCATACGTTTCTTAGTAATATAACTTGTACGCTCAAGGATTATATTGAATTACGTATTTGATGTTTTGTTTTCACGAGTACTTGATTAGGTATACTGAATAGGAGTTTGGGTTTGATGATGGATTTAGACTTTGAATCAACGAGTATAGATTTACTTTTGAATTAAAAAGGTAACATAATTTGTTAATAAACCAGATTTAATTTCAAAACTTATGAAAAAACAAATTTATAATTTTTTAAAATTCAAAATTATTTTTTTTCGATTAAGAAAAAAAATTTATTCTATTATTAAGCTTCTTTTCTGGAAAGTATTTGATCATTTTACTAAATCTAGTATTTTAGTTAGTCCTTTTTTTGGTAATACTTTAAGAAAAACTATTCATAAAATTTTAAAACTGACAATTAAGATTTTAGAGTATGTTGGATTTTCTTTTTTTACGAAAAGAATCATTAGCAGGTATATCAATATAAAAAATTTAAAAAATCTAAAAAAAGATCTTAATATTCAATATTCTTCTGAAGTAGTAAATTCGAATCAAATTGATTATGAAAGTAGACTTCTATCAATGTATTCATCTTCCTCTAAAGCTAAAAAAATTAACCAAGATTTAATGCTTTTGTTAGATAGGAGATCTTATTCAGAATGAAAATAATTATTGATCTACAGGGTTGTCAATTAGATGGACATCGTGTAAGAGGAATTGGTAGATACTCTTTATCATTAATCAAAAAATTAATAAGAATTTCTATCAATCATGAATTTATATTATTTGCTAATGCATGTTTAAATAATATTAGCAGTGATTTTGAAGAGGAACTATTAGAATTTAAAAATCGTGTCTCTTATGTTAAGTGGTATGGACCTAACTTAAATGTATTAGAAGTATCAAATAATCAAGTTCGCTTTGAAGTGGCTAAGAAATTAAGATCTTATGCATTATCACTGATCAATGGAGATATTTTACTTTTAACTAGTTTTTTTGATGGATATAATGATCAATCTGTGATTTCATTAGATCATAAATTTAATTTACCACCAGTAGCTAGTGTAATTCATGATTTAATACCTCTTTCGCATCCAAAAGATTATCTAGATATTAATTTAGGTTATAAACAATTTTACTTAAATATGCTAGAGGAGTTAAGTTCAATAGATTGTTTTTTGACAAACTCTGAATTTACAAAAAATGAACTTAAAAGATTAACAAGTCTTGATCCTAATCTTATTTTTAATATTTCATCTGGATGTAATAAAGAAATCTTTAATCCTAATGTTAATCAGGCAGATAAGTTATTTAGAGAAAAAAACTTAGGTCTATATATTTTATATTGTGGTGCAGCAGATCCTAGAAAGAATCTAAAGCGATTACTTAAATCTTATTCATTGTTAAAAGATAACTTAAAAACAACTTATAAAATAATTCTAGTTGGTGAAATAGGAGAGTCTGCATTAAAGGATATATATTCTTGGCGAGATCAATTTGAGATTAGTGATGATCAATTATTGTTGATGGGTTTTGTAACCGATGAAGAATTAGCGGCACTGTATCGTAATTGCAGTCTATTTGTTTTCCCATCAATTCATGAGGGTTTTGGCCTTCCAGTTTTAGAAGCAATGTCATGTGGTGCTCCTGTTATTGCATCTAATAGAACAAGTATTCCCGAAATACTTGGAGAAAGTACTTATACATTTAATCCTTATAACATTGATGAAATTACTTTATTAATAGAAAATTGTTTGGAGAATCAAATATTATTGAATAATCTTAAGAAGAATTCAAAAGAAAGATCATCTTTTTTTTCATGGGATATTACTGCCAATCTTGTATTGGAGAAATTAGAGCAATTAGTTCAATCGAAAAAATCTAATTCTATTAGATTTGATGATTGGAATTTGATTTCAGAATATAAAAGATCATCTTATAACTTAATTCTAGATTCACTCATTTCTGATTTGGCTACTTGTTCTGAGGATATGCATTTGAAGAAATTAGTAAGGGTTATATCAACCTGCATTCATTTAATACAAGTAGAATTTGATTTAGACTTAAGAGCTTTTCAATTTAATAAAAATAAGTCTATAAATTGGCAGATAGAAGGTCCATTTGATTCCAATTATAGTTTATCAATATTGAATCAAGAAATTGCACTTGCAGCTAATGAATATAATAATTTAAATTTAAAAATAAATATTACTGAAGGGTTAGGTGACTATAAGATAGATTATTTATTTTTAAAGGACCATCCAGCATTATTTAATTTATTTAATTCGTCACAAAGCAAACAAAATAAAAAATTCATTCTCAGTCGAAACATGTATCCTCCTCGGGTTCATGATATGGATTCTCGATTTAATTGTTTGCATGCATATGGTTGGGAAGAAACTGGTTTCCCTGCTGATTGGGTCAATGATTTTAATCAATATCTACAGGGCATAACAGTTATGTCTGCTCAAGTCAAAAAAACTTTAATAGATAATGGTGTTTCTATTCCAATCCATATTTGTTCTTTAGGTATTGATCATATTAGGAAAATTAAAGTAGACACTAGTTATGTTATTCATGCAAAAAAATATAAATTTTTACATATCTCTTCTTGTTTCCCAAGAAAAGGGATCGATTGTTTATTAGAAGCTTATGGAAACAGTTTTTCTAAGGATGATAATGTAAGTTTAATAATTAAAACATTTCCCAATCCACATAATAATGTTTTCAAATTACTAAAATATCATCAATCAATTAATGATAAATATCCTCATGTTGTAGTTATTGAGGAGGACTTAAAACTTCCTCAAATCAAGTCATTATATCTTCAATCAGATTGCTTAATAGCGCCTAGTCATGGAGAAGGATTTGGTCTCCCAATAGCTGAAGCGATGGCTTTAGAAATACCAGTAATGACAACTGCTTGGGGGGGGCAACTTGACTTTATTGATAGCTCTAATGCTTGGTTAATAGACTATAAATTTGCCTATTCAAAGTCACACTTTAATATGTTTTCTTCGGCCTGGGCGGAACCACGTGCAGAGGATTGTGCATTGTTAATGAAGGAGATTTATAATACCTCTATCAACGATATTAAGTCTAAAACATTACTCGCTAAGGAGCGTGTTCTAGCTCTGACATGGGATAATTGTGTTAAAGAGAATTTATATATATTCAATAATTTTCAAGCAGTTAAGAGAAAAAAGAATTCATTAAGAGTTGGTTGGGTAACAACTTGGAATTCTCGATGTGGCTTGGCTTCATACTCTCGCTATCTAATACAAAACTTAGTTACAGAAGTAAAGATTTATGCTCCAATAGATGAAGAAATAACGGAAACTGATGAAAAAAATGTAAATAGATGTTGGAGCATTAATAGACCATTAATTGATTTAAAAAGATCTATTATAAGAGATAAAATTACAACATTAGTAATACAATTTAATTATGGGCTTTATGATTTCTCTGAATTGAAAGAGTTAATAGATTTTTTAAAAAGCAAATCTATCTCTGTGATTATATTTCTACATGCCACTTCTGATCCTAAATTTGACCCTAATAGAAAGCTCTCTAATATCAAAGATGCCCTAATTAAATGTGATCGCTTGATGGTTCACTCACCAAATGATTTGAATCGATTAAAACTCATAGAATTAACTAAAAATGTTTGTCTTTTCCCTCATGGAATTTTACCTTTTAATATGAATTTAGATAAAAAAGAAAAGTCCTATACTTCCTATGTTTTAAATAATAAAAGTCATATAGAAAATAAAATAAAATTAGCAAGTTATGGTTTTTGCCTGCCCAATAAAGGTTTTCCTGAATTGATATATGCAGTTAAGATTTTAAGAGATAAAAAATTAAATGTCAGTTTGAATTTAAGAACTGCAAGTTATAGCCAAGATTATATCTGGTTTTATAATCAATTAGTATCATTAATAGAACAACTTGATTTGAAGGAATATGTTTCTATAGATAATCATTATCATGACGATATTTCGACACTTGAATGTTTGTCCAAAGTCGATTTAATTGTTTATCCTTACCAGTATTCTAATGAGTCTTGTAGTGGTGCAATCAGACAGGGGTTAGCCAGTGGAACTCCTGTAGCAGTAACACCTTTATCAATTTTTGATGACGTTAAACCTGTAATTTATGAATTGCCGGGTTTGAGCTCCGAAGATATTGCTAAAGGAATTCAAGATTGGTTTGTAAAAGGTAGTAATTTTAGAAATCAGAATATTAATTCTTCTGCATTTGCAACTTGGAGAAAAGAACATTCTTTTAGTTCTCTTGGTATTAGATTACAAGGAATAATTAATGCGTTGAGTTGATATTATCTTTGCAGAAAATTATTTCATGATTGATCATATTCTCTATGATTTGACTAATCTTCAACCTAGATTCCCAACCCAACTCTTGTTTCAATTGTATTGGATTACCGAAGTTTCGAGATATTTCTGATCTGCGAAAAAGTTTTTTATCAATTTCGACGTAATCTTCCCATTTCAAGCCTAGTTTCTCGAAGGTAATCTGTATAAAATCTTTTAACTTTGTAAGAGTGCCTGTGCAAATTATTTGATCCTTTAAAATTTTTGATCTTGTTATAATTTGCATTGCTTCAACATATTCATCAGCCCAACCCCAATCTCTAGCAATATCAATGTTTCCAACTTTCAGCTTATGATTTTTATTTTTTAGACACTTTAGTGCATTTTTAATTATTTTTTTAGTTACAAATTGATCTGAACGAAGAATTGATTCATGATTAAATAATATTCCTGAGACACAGTTCAATTTATAAACTTCTCTATAGAATTTTACATAATTCAGGCAACACGCCTTTGCAATTCCATAAGGACTTTGTGGATTTGGAGGAGTAGAGCGTTTGGCAGCTAAATTTGTTTCGCCATAAATCTCACCACTCCCGGCAAAAAATATTTTGCCGTCATATTGAACTTCTTTGGATGACTGAAGGATGTTGACTGTGGCATTAACGATGCTTTCAAGTGTTTCGCTTACTTCTACATATGATTTCCCAACAGATGATTGTGCCCCAAGATTATAGATTTCAGAGGGATGAAATCTGTCAATAGCTTTTTTGATTACTTTAGGGTTTTTGAAATCAATTTGATGAATTTCAAAATCCTTACTAATTCCTAATAATTCATGGTTGTTTCTGTTTGGGTCTGATTTTCTTGAAAATCCAATGACTTTAAATTTTTTTTTAAGCAGGGATTGGCAAATCAATGATCCGTCTTGTCCCGTACATCCAAAAACAAATATGGTTTGGCTCACCAGAGAGTATTTATATCCAATTCATTTTCACATTAACTCAGGTTAAAAACATGAATTTAGTTGAAAAAGATATTGTGATTTGAAAATATTTTTATATTTCTGATATTTCATTGAGTCTGTGTCAGTTTTCCAACCGCACAAGATTGCAAAGGATTGTTGGATGTGTGCATATGTATTTCTAATGCAATGAAATGGCCTTGAAATTCCCTAATCAATTGGGGGGACTTCGTTTTCAAAATTATTTGTTTTAAAAAAAGAAACATTTTGTCTTGTGTTTTTGTCTGTAAAAATGTTTGGAAATGTCTTTTTTTCCAGTTATTTCCCTTTGGACAGTTCTTTTTATACACCAAATACTCTGGAGAAATACCTAATTACATGTATATTTGGAGCGTTATAAAACCTTTTCTATTTATAGAAGGGTTCCGATACAGAGAAAGCCAGGCTTCTTACCAGGAGTTTTGGCTTTTCCGAGTATGGCGATTTTCTCCACTTTATAAGAACTTTCAAGAATGACTGCAACTGCAACTCAGCTTCAGCAGCTATACATTGCATATTTCGGCAGAGCAGCCGATCCAGAGGGTCTTGACTACTGGGTTAGTGCAGGTACGACCCTGAAACAATTCGCCGCCCATATGGATGGCCAGAACGAATGGATTTCCGTTAAATCTGGTAAAACAACTTCACAGCAGATAGATCAGCTATATCAAAATTTATTTAATAGAAACGCAGATACAGATGGTAAAACTTATTGGACAGCACAAATAGATGCAGGCAATATAAAACTCGCAGAACTTGGAGAATACTTAAGGTCTTCAGCCTTAAACGGTGCGGACAGTGATGATAAAACCATTCTTTTAGCTAAAACAACTGCTGCTGAAGCGATAACTGCTCAAATTCGTCTATCTGTAAGTGCAACAAAAGAATATAAAGCTGATTCTTCGACTCCATATATTGCTGGTTCAGATTTAACAGCAGCTAAGACATTCTTAGGTAATGTTGGAGCATCTGGTGCTACTACAGCTGAAATAAATGCTCATGTAGCAGATATCGGTTCATACGTTGATTCCATCACCGTTGATTCAACATCTGTTAATGAAGGGGCTAGCGTCACTTTCAGTATTGAGTGTTCTTCCAACGTTGTATCTTCTGGTGAGTTAATTCCCTATGTAATCAGTGGAGTTAGTGTTGATGATTTAGCTACAGGTACTCTCTCAGGTAATTTCACAGTTGGAGCTGACGGCAAAGCTAACGTAACCATTACGTTGAAGTCTGATTCACTTACTGAGGGTTCTGAGACTCTTACGTTGACCGCAGCAGGCAAGTCTAAAGCCGTAACTGTAGCTGATACATCCACAACTCCTGAAGTAGTAACCTCGATCTCAGTTGATTCAACATCTGTTAATGAAGGCGGTAGTGTTACTTTCAGTATTGAGTGCGGATCTTCCGTATCTTCTGGTGATTTAGTTCCTTACACAATTTCTGGAATAAGCGTTGATGATTTAACTTCTGGATCTCTTTCAGGTAACTTCACAGTTGGCGCAGATAGCAAAGCTAACGTAACCATTACGTTGAAGTCAGATTCACTTACTGAGGGTTCTGAGACTCTTACGTTGACCGCAGCAGGCAAGTCTAAAGCCGTAACTGTAGCTGATACATCCACAACTGCTGCTACTCAAACAAGTTTTACTGTTACTGCCTCTGAAATTGCTACAAATAATGCAAAGGATGGAGCTAATGCAGTTACTGTTACCACTCCAAGTACAGGATCTAGCACTGTTGTTCTAAACACAGATGGCATCACCTCAGATGGAGGATTTGTTGTCTCTGGAAACTCAAGTACAACTCTTACTGCTGGTACTGCGGCTGACACAATTACATTAGATTCTGATGGTAATTCAACTGTTACTTCAGGCGCAGGTAATGACTCTGTAACTATTGTTGGTTCTGGTAATAATACTGTTACAGCGGGAGCAGGCGACGATACTGTCACCGCGTCAGGCGCTGGTAATCAAACAATTGATCTTGGAGCAGGTGGCGATACTGTTACGACCGGAGCTGGTGATGACACAATTACTATCGGTTCTGGAGATTTCAGCACTGCTGATCTAATTACAGCTGGACTTGGTACTGACAAAGTTATCATCAGTGGCACAGGAAATACGATTACTACTGCTGATCAATTGGCTGGTGTCGAGACTCTTGAATTGGCTGGAACAGGAGTCACGATTGATGCTTCAGTATTGACTACTTTAATTGCAGATAAGCTGGCCACAATAACCGGATCATCCTCTTCTAGTGATGTAATCATTGATGGAACAGCAGGTGCTGCAGAAATTGATTTAACAGGCCTTACACTTACAACACTTAAATCTTTAACGGCTACTTCAGGTACTGGTGGAGATGGCAAGATAACTATCAAATTGTCAGCAACCCAAATAGGACAAGTTGGTTCTTTTGGCGCTACTACTGGTGACTCCCTACAGATCAATACAACTGTTGCAGGTCTTGATGCATTATCAGGCAAAACTGGTTTCACAATTAGTGTTACTGACACAATTACAAATCTATTAGCTACCAGTACATCGCTATCTGGAGTAGCTGTTGCTCTTGGTAACGTCACTGTTGCACAGGCAAAGTCAGTCAATGCTCTTACTACTGGGTCGTTAACATATACTTTGTCTGATTCGGCAGCTAACTTAGCTCTTGCTCCTCAATCAGTTTTTGGAAACAACTGCTCCGCTTTAATTGTCGAAGGTAATGCAACCAGTGCACAAGCTGTAGCAATTGACACTCAAATCGATACAGCTAACTCTAGTAGGACTACTAATTTAAATGCTAATACTGTCACTCTAAATGTTGTTGATGCAGCCACCTTGCTTGCAGATAACAATGCTGGTTTAGTATTCGCTGATAGCGTTAGTATTACTGGTGGAGCAGCTACGAATCTTGCAACAGCAAAGCTTATATATACAGGAAATGCTAATGCTACTTACTCCGTTACTGATACAGCAACAAACTTACATACCGGAAGAGCCGAAGCTACTCTTGACCAGGCTACTGCAGTCACACTAAGCACTTCAGTAACTGCTGAACAAGCAACTGCAATTAATGCTGCCATTACTGGAACTCTGACTAGTGGTTACACAGTTACCGGTATCATTGATTCTTCTAACGCCAATGGATTAAATGCTACTGCCAATACAGCTGTTGTAACAGCGGCAACTGGCGGAGTCACAGTTTCTAGTACAAATATCTCTGTAGCTGACTCATTAGTTGCTAATGCTTTAACTGGTGGAACAAAAAGTTATGTTTTAGACGATACTCTTACAAATCTTTTAGCTGCTCCTTCTACAACAGTCAGTGCAACTTCTACGGTTTCCATAACTGGTTCAAACAGTTTAACTGTGACTCAGATGAATGATCTGATCACAAAGTTTGGTGCTACGAAAGTCGTTGATAGCAATATTACTGTTACTGGTACGTCAACTCAATTGGCTTCTATGTCAGCCGGTTCAGTCGCTGATGCAACAACAATTACATGGACTTCTGATTCTTCTGACACAGTAACCGTAGCTGAGTTGAACGCACTCAAAACTCTTTGTGGAACTATTAGTAATTTCAGTGCTATCCCTGTATCTGACACCGTTGCTAATCTTGTAACCGCTGCTAGCAATACAACTTCTACTGCAAATCTTGTTGCTGCTGGAACTATCACAGCTACTGGAAATGCAACTGTTGCTCAAATCTCTACAATCAATACCGCTCTTAGCAGTGTTGAATTAGAAGCTACTTTTGCGATTTCAGATTCAGCAACCAATGTAAAAGCTGCTACATCGGGTGCAGATTTAAATGCTGTTCAGGATGCGGCAAGTATTGCGATCACTGGTAATTTAACCGTTGCTGAATTAGATACAATATTCACCGCAGCTTCTTCTGGATCAGCTCTTGTTAGAGGAACAACTCTTACTTACAACATTTCTGATACTGCTGCCAATATTTTCTCTAATAGTGGGGTAATGCCTGCTTCTGGAGCTACTAATACTCAACAAAAGGCAACTGCAATCACTGTTAGTGACGGTGTTTCTGTAGCTCAGGTGGTTTCTCTTAATTCAGTCAGAGGAAATTACACAGGTGCAACATTTACTATTGAAGACACAGTCAGCAATATTGATGGTGCAGCAACAACAGTTACAGCAGCAGCAGCATCTGTTGTCGCAGAGGATTCATTAACTAATTTAAATTCAGCAACAACTGCGCAAAAAGCAAAAATAAGTTCTTACAAGATCACTGGAACTGTGGATCCAGCTAATACAGGAACTGACGTTACACAGGTCAATACACTAGCTGCTGCAAAAACCACTGTTTATAACTTGGTTTCCAGTACATATGCTGAGTTGACCTCGTCTACAACAGGTGTATCCACTTTTGTTAATGCTGCTGCTGCTCTAACTATTTCTGATGATGTAACAGTTGCTAAGTACAACACTGTTAATGGTTCTGCTTCAGGAACAGTTACAGCTGCCTCATTAAAAGATTCTGTTGCCAATCTTGCTGGAACAGATGCTTCGACTGCTATTACGAATGCAAGTGCTGTTGCACTGACTAGTGGTGCTTCAACTGCAGCAACTAAAGCTCAGTTAGCAACTTTAGCTGCCGCTGGATCAGGACTGAATACTGTTGTTGCTTCATTAGATGTTACTGATACTGCTTCAAATATTGCTGCATGCCTAGGATCTGTACTTACTCGGGTCGATTCAGTTACGATCAGCGACGACACCACATCAATAACAGTAGATGTTGCCCAAGCTCTTGCGATATTTGATAGCGCCGATGATGGTTCTGCTAATACCAACAGTAATCCAGATGGATCATTAAGAGCGACTTATACAATTTCTGACACTGCAGCGAACATTGTTGCCCAAATTGATTCTGATTCAGATGTTATTAAGAATGCATCTGCCGTAACAGTCACATCATCTGCAACCAATGCAGAAGCAGCGAAATTGCTGACTGTTAAGTCTATGGCTGGTGCTATTTCTTATAACGTCTCAGATACCTCAGCTAATATTTTCTCTGGTGGGTCAATAGCAACTGATGCCAACATTAATGGTGCAACGAATGTCACAGTTACAGATGCTCTTAGCGTTGCTGAAGCGACTGACTTGGTAGCTGCAACTAATTCTGGAACCAATACTTATACAATTTCAGATACTTCAGCTAACTTGGCGGCTGCATCAGCTGCATCAGCCAATGGAGCTACTTCAATTGCAGCTTCAGATAATGCAACTGGAGCTCAGGCTTCAGCGATCGCTGCATTTACTTCAACATCCACCTATAACATTTCAGACACCTCTGCAAATCTTGGACTGGATGCCACGACAACAGCAGGTTTAAACGGCGCTGGAACTATTGCTGCAACGGGTTCTGCAGTAACAGCAGCTATCGCGACCAAACTTTTAAGTGCTACAAACTCTGGAGCAACAACTATTGCTGCTGTTACTGACACTTCTACAGCAGTCAAAGCGTTGTCAATTCCTACTGGTGATGCAATTACAACGTTGACAGCTTCTGGTACAACTACTATTGCTGATGCCGTCACTATCAATGCTATAGGCGCTGGCACGACAGCGTTCTCCACTGTCTCAGGTTCAGGCGCTGACATTATTTCCAACATCACTGTTTCAGCCAAGGCAACTAATGTCACAGTGACAGGGACTGTAACGGCAGCTCAAGGTAAAACAATCAATGATGCTGATGATGGTGATGGTGGTACTAGCTATGCCTATTCCATCAGTGATACTTACGAGAATCTCATGCTTGATGCCGCTCAAGATGGGACTTTTGATTATGCCGCTGCAATAGTAGATTCAACGACTACAACAGTTACTGATGATTTAAATCTTGCTCAATTTGCTCAAATAAAGGCACTTGATAGCTCAGGTGCTTTTGTTTACAACATTGTTGATAATGACGCCAATATTGTTACCCATTTAGATGCTAATCAAACAAGATTAACTGGTGCAGCAAGTGTTAAAGGTGAGGATGGAACTGCTCTAACGATCACAACTATTACCCTTTCAGGAACTGCTACAACAGCTATTGAAGGCACTAAGGCTTCTATTGCTGCGCTTTCTGATGTTCTTAATTCATCTAACTCTTCTTCAAATGTCAGATACACAGTTTCTGTTTCTGATTTGACTTCAGACTCTGATTTCTATGCAACTCTTGCATCCAATCAGCAATTCCGAGTCACAGATACGGCTGCAAATCTTGCTGGTGGTAATGCACTAATACCATCTGCTGTGAAGTTGACAGCAACTGATAACGCTACAGCAGCACAAGTCACAACGATTGATGCAATCTCTGCTGCTGATTATGTTCTCTCTGTTTCTGATACAGCGACTAATGTTGTCGCTCTTGGAAGTACTCTGAATGGTCTAGTTAATGTAGCGACAACTGATGGAGCTACTTTTGCTCAAACAGCAACTATTGCTGATTCAACCAACAGTGGAACAACAACATTCACAATCTCAGATACAGCTTCAAATGCAACTAGCTTTGTAAGTACATTTAGTACAGCTGAGATAGCTGATGTTAATGCTGCTTCATCTATAACCGTTACAGGTTCTGTTGCTCATGACGTTGCTACTAAATTACTTGCCCGGACCCCTGCAGTTACCCTAGGCACAGTTACAGGTACTTCGGCACAATTAGCGGCTGTGACAGTTGGTTCTGGCGATACAGTTGCCACCATGACTGCTTCAGATGCAGCAACTGCTGCTGAAGCAACAACAATGCTTGCATCTGCTACTTCAGTCACTGCCTATTCATTGACAGATACAGCTGCAGCTATCGTTGCTGCCTCAACTGCGGTTAGAAATGGTTCTAATTTAATTACTGCATCAGGCAACACAACTCTTGCTCAATCAAGGATCCTTGATGCTGCTACTGGAGCAACAGATACGAATACGGTGTTTACTTTGGCTGATAGTGCTGCCAATATTTTAAGTGCGACTGCTACAGAACTAGCCAGAGGAAACGGATCTAATAACACCGTCACTGCTACTGATGCTTCTGTGTCTGCTGCTACAGCTACTTCTTTAAGAGATTTAGATACAGCCCAAACCACATTTATAGTTGCAGGAGCAGGTGGAACTGGAAACTTTACTCTTTCTGATACTTCAGCGAACTTAACTGCTAGTGCGAATGCAAATGCTCTTGCAGCATCTAGCAATGTCACAATCACAGACGCAGTTAGTATTACCACTGCTAATTCCGTAATTGATGGTTCTAAAGCTGCTTCGACTGTCGCTTATGAATTAACTGGTACTTTCGCAAGCCTATTGACATCATCATCTGGCATTAAAGACGGTGGAACTCAAGGTGGCAGAACATTAACCGTAAGCAAAATTACTGTTACTGATGCTGTAACTCTTGCACAAGCTAATGCAGTTGATGGTTGGGGTTTGAATGGATCCGCAACTGATGCAACTCTTGTTTATAACATCACTGATACAGTAGCCAATCTTATTGCTGGAACCTCTTCTGCTGAAGTCGCGGCTCGTAATTCAGCAACTAGCCTTACTGTTACTGGAACACAAACAGTTGCACAAGCTGCACTTATCTCTGAATACGCAAATCTTTCAGGGACATACTCCATCACTGATTCAGCAGCAAATATCTACTCAGCTCTAAATACACAATTTGGTTCAGCAGGTGCCTCAGATAGAGCCCTTTTAACTGGTGCAGCTTCTATCAGCTTGACAACAGGTGCTTTTGCGACTGTTCAGCAAGCATTGGGTGATCAAAATACAACTACAGACGCGAGTGAGACCAGAGGTCTATCTACTGTCTCCAATCTTTCTTATTCTATTAAGGATACAGCCGCTAACTTAATCACCGGTTTAGCCAGAACTGATAAGGCAAATCTGACTTCTGCTACCACCGTTGAGTTATCGAACACAACTCAAATTTCTCTAGCTAATTACACAACATTAACTACCGAATTTGGTACGAAGTTCAAGGGTCATGATGCTGATGCCGATTCTTCTACTGATGGTCTTTACTACATAAAGGACTCAGTAGATAACCTTCTTAACGGATCAAGTTCTGTTGTTAATGGTGCATCTGGAAACCTATGTATATCAGATACTTTCGCAAACTTATCAACCAATGGTGGTGTTGCAAATATCAAACTTGCATTTAGTAAAACTAACGTTGATATAGTCGTAACTGATGCAATCACAATTGCACAACATGTAACTTTAGATGCATTAAATGGTTCTGGAACCATTACTTACGACATCACAGATGCAAAAGCTAATGTTTTTGCATCTAGCGGATCTTCAGCTAGTTATGCAACAGGTGCTGCATCAGTTGTTAATAACGCTACAAATGTGAGTCTCAGTGATGCAATTATTCAGTCTCAGGCTGCAACGATTAATACTGGCCGCAGCGGTTTAAGCACAGTCACCTTTGATTTAACTGATTCCAACACGAACTTATTTGGTGGTGATAATTCCCTTGATAACTCTGCTGTTGTCGCAGCAGCAGCGAATGTATCTATTACCGGTACAACTAATGCAACGCAAGCAACCGCAGTAAATACTGCAAGAGGAGATTTAAACGAAGTTACTTTCGCAGTCTTGAGTGATACAGCGGCCAATTTGGGTACCAATGGTGCAGTTGTTAATGCAGCTTTAGGCCAGGCAACTGCAGTTAGCACAACAGCTGCTGGATCAACAGCTGCTCAGTTGAATTACATGGATGCGAATGCTGCAACAGGAGTAGAAGTTGATGCAACAGCTGCTACTGGCGTGGATGGAGTTATTGCTGATGTTCTTACAGCCACTGCAGATACTAGTGGTGTAATTAACGTTGACACTGATTACACATCTACTGTCACCGGTGATCAAGCTTCAACACTATCTAGCTTGAACACATTGATGGGTAGAACCACAGGTAATATCACTGCAACAATTGGTAGTGGTACAGCAGCTGCAATTGATACAGCACTCTCGAATGGTAGTGCTACTGATGTATTGGACATTACAACTGGAAGTACAACAACTACAGCCGCTGTTATTAATTCACTTGATGGCAAGACCTCTGCAGATGTAGACGTCTCTGCTATCACTGCAATCACAGGTACGGTTGCAAATGGAGCAACCATGGTTGGTAATGATGGCAGTGGTTCTGGACTAACCCTTGCTGCTAATTACACCTTTGGAGCTACTGCTGCTGCAACCACAACTACTCATGTAGCAAATATCGATTCGATTGCGGATAACACATCTGGTGTTGTTACAGCAACGATTACTGGTTCTAGCTCTTTAACAGCTGCTCAAATTAATTCCAACCTAGGAACCATTGGTGGAAGTGATGCTTTAACAGTCACTCTGCACGCAGCTACAGCAGCAGCGACTGACTTGACTGGAATTGATGGAAAAACTTCTGTCACAGTTGATGCGCAAGCAGTAACCGGTATTACTTCTTCAACTCTGGCTAATACTCTTACTGCTACAGCTGATAGCACCATTAACGTTGATGGAGATTTCACAGCTGCTGTTAGTGATGCTGATGCTTGGACTGATGGTACCGCTGCAACTGCAGGCCTCAACTTGCTTTTAAGTAGGACCACTGGGGCAGTTACTGCAACAGTGACTGGAGATACAGTTGCAAACATTATGAATGGCACAACTGGTCTGAAAGACATGGCATCTACAGACAGTGTTGCCATCACTATTACTGATACAGCTGATGCAGCAGCAGATTTGAACGCCCTAGATGCAAAAACCGGTGGAACAGTTACTGCAACCACTATTACTAATATTACTTCTTCTACAATTGAATCAATTGAGGATGCTCATACTAGTTCTGGCTTGTCATTAGACACAGACTGGACCGCGACGTTTAGTAATACTGGCGCATTGTCCAACGCAGTATTGGATGATTTGGGAACAGTCAGAGGAGCTACCACTGGAGCCATTACAGGATCATTAACTGGTGTGGCTGCCAATCTTGTTTCTAGACTTGGTGATTCCGATGAAGATACTTTAACGATCACCCTAAGCGATACATCAGTTGCATCTGCAGATGTTAATACCCTCGATGCTGAAACCAGTGTCGCAATTGTTGCTACTGGAGTTGCAACTTTCACTGGAACTGAAGATGCCTTCTCAACCCTTCTAGCAGCTCACGGAAGTGGCGGAATAAGCATTGACACTGATTACAACGTGACCGTCAATTCAGGTACCCCTGACTTGGCTGATATCAATACCATCATGGGAGATACAAGTGGTACTGTTACGGCTACTTTGGCATCGACTACTGTTGCAGCATTGACTACTGCTCTTTCAAATCACTCTAGTGGTGGTGACGCGTTAACTGTCACGGTTTCTGATACATCTGATGCAGCTGCAGACATCAAGACATTGAACGATAGGATTGGTGGTTCAATTATTGCAACTAGCATTACCAATATTACTGCTAGTACCATTGCCGCCACAGTAGACGTCACAACTGGTGGTATATCTGGTTCTAACTCAAACGCTGGTACTGCTGTTGTTTGGGATGGTGATTGGACTGCAAGTCTTACCGATACTGGTGCACTCAGTAACGGTGATCTTGATAGTCTTGATGACATTCGTTCAAGAACGACCGGAGCAATCACAATTGGTAACGGCTCAGCAATCACCGGTACTTTAAGCAACATCAATACAAGGCTGTCTTCTTCTGGAGCAGATGCTATGACGTTTACACTTGGTGATTCTGTATCTGACTTATCAGCCGATCTTGTAGCTCTAGATGCAAAAACTAGTGTAATTATCGATGCCTCAGCTATTGATGGTTTCTCAGGAACAGCAGCTAATGGTGCGACTCTGGCTGATCAAGACACAAGCACGGTGACACTTAAAGCTGATTACACCTACGGATTAAGTGCAGCAGTAACCGATGCGACTGGTATCAATAATCTTGATAAAATCTCAGCTAACACTACTGGAACAGTTACTGGTGCAATCAGTGGTTTGACTGCCGCTGCTATCAATAGTGACCTTGCTGCAAATGGAGGGGCTGATGCTCTTACTATTACGGTTTCAGCTGGTACGGCTGCTGCAACTGATCTAACAGGCTTAGATGCTAAAACAAGCGTTGCGGTCGCAGCTGGCGCTATTACTACCGTTACAGGTACTACACTTGAGGCTGCTGCTGTAGTTGCAGGTTCCATAACAATGGATGGAGGTGTTACTTATACCCTGTCCGACAATGCAAGTGCTTATGATGCAACAGCTGGAGCCCTAGTTACTTTGAATGGAGCAACTACAACTGCAATTAATGCCTCTGCTGTTGCGACTATTACTGGTACTGCAACTAACTGGGATGCTCTGCTCTCAGACAAAGCAGCTGGCGAAGTAACTCTTAAAGCTGATTTTGCAGGAAAAATTACTAGTGCTTCAACAGTTGCCAATTTGGAAGCTGTAGATGCTGTCACTACTGGAGCGGTTTATGCTACTGCTTTGACTGATAATTTCAGTGCTATACAAGGTGCAGATGCAGCCTTAATCAAGCTCTCAGTAGATGGTACTGGTTCAACTGTTACTGTGAATGGTACTGGTGCAGCAAATACTATTGATTTATCAACTGTGACTGGTGCAGCAGGTAAAGGTTTCACAATCGTAGCTGGAGATGGGGACGACAACATCACTGGTGCAAGTGGTGGAACATCATCTGATATCTTCAGATTCGAAGCTACAGCTTCAGGAAATGGTTCAGATACAATCACTAGCTTCTCTCACGCTGCTCCTGGAAGTGGTGGAGACAAGTTAGACATCTCTGCTGGTATTGAAGAACTTCTTGATAATACTGCTGGTGCAAATACTTCTATCTTGAAACAGGCTATCAACGCTGCCGCTACTTCTAGAGAGATTATTGCCCTAAGTGATACCAATGTTGGTAACGCAACTGCTCTAAAAGCTGCTATGGACCTTACCACTCATTGGGACGAAACCAATCTTGGTCAAAAGTTAGTTCTCTGGGAAATCGCTGCTGACACTTCAATTGGTGTTGCATATGTATCTAATACTGATACGGCTAATGATGCCAGTGTTTCTGTTACGCAAATTGCGACACTAACAAATATCGCAGATACTAGTGCTCTACTCGCTGACATTACTCTTGCTAACAACTTCGTTCTTTCTTAATTAATTTAGTTCAATTGAGACTATATAAAAGGCTGCTTATTTGATAAGCAGCCTTTTTAATGTTTTGTCTTAGAAATTGAAATTTTATCTTGATCCAGTCTTACTTATTTTTTATTTTGATGGCTCAAAGTTGTTTCAGTGATTTTGCTTTATCGTTAAAGGTACCTAATAACAATTGCAAATAAGATACTTTTCTAAGTTTAATATTTGCTGTGAGACTCATTCCTGGTTGCAAAGGTAGTTTGAGTCGTTTTCCAGTTTTCATTTCTAAAAATTGAGTGTCTAATGTAATGTCTGCTGGGAATCGATATCCCAAACCTTGAGCTGGTATTGGTGGTAATGCATCAGAGCCTATCCGTTTTACTACTCCACTTATTACACCGAAGTCAGTGGCTGGAAATGAATCAATACTAATATCTGCTTTTTTATTGACACTGACAAACCCTATTGATCTACTTGGTATTTCAACTCTGGCTTGTAGAAAATCAGTCGGTACAATCTTCAGTACTGGTTCACTTGTACGAGCTACAAAGCCAGGACCTTTTGGTTTTAAATCAAAAACCATTCCATCTGAGGGTGATATGAGTTCTTGATATTTGATTATGACGTTACTTTCTTTGATCTGACTTTTGAGTTCTGCGATTTTATTTTCTTGTTGAAGGTATTGTAATTCTGATACCGCACCTTCTCTTACGAGTATTTTTAGCCTAGAGAGAATATCGTTGTTGATTTTGAGACTTTCTTCTAATGCTTGTCTTTTCGCTATTGAAATTTCAGTGTCTAATTGAATTAATTTCTGCCCTTTCACTACTTTCTCTCCTTCTTTGACCAAAACTTTCTTGGTGATTCCTTCTAAAGGCATTTGAATTTCAATGACTCCTTTTATTGGCTCTAATTTTCCTGTCGCAACAATAATTTCTTCTGTCTTACCGAGTGATAGCCAGAGCACTCCAAATGCTGTACCTCCCATCAATGACCAACTTATTGCCCTAGCCCAATATTTGGGTTGATTTAAAACCACCTCTTCTTGCCTTGTAATTACTCCTTTCTCTAACGAATCTTGTAAATATTCAATCCATTTTTTTGGGGTAATATTTATATTTTTTTCTATAAAATCTTTGGCCGTAATTGATAATTCATTCAGCTTTTTTTTGATAGGTAATTTTTTTAATTTCATTCGCTCGACTCCTGCTGTCTAAATAAGGCATAGTATCTACCTTTATTTTCCATTAATTCTTGATGAGTTCCTTTTTCATCAAGAACTCCTTTGTGTAATAAAACGATCATATCCGCATTTCTGATTGTATTTAATCTGTGGGTGATAAAAAAGCATGTTGTACCTTTCGATGCACGTTTAATATTTTCACAAACTTTTCGCTCAGTATCATAATCGAGTGCACTCGTTGCTTCGTCCATAATTAGTAATTTTGGCTTGCTTAAAATTGTTCTGGCAATGGCAATTCTTTGTCTTTGCCCTCCTGATAAACCAGCTCCTCTCTCCCCAACATTAGAACTATAGCCCATAGGTAATTCCATGATGAATTCATGTGCGCCTGCTATTTTGGCGGCTTCAACTATTTCTTCGCTTGAAACATTTGGGTTGGTTAATGCAATATTGTCACTAATTGTTCCTGAAAATAAAAGTGGATCTTGTGGAACAATTCCTATTTGTCTTCTTAAAGAATAAAGTTCAACTTTAGAAATATCTAAATCATCTATTAATATTTTTCCTTTTTGTGGTTGATATAACCTTGGTAAAAGTTTCATTAACGTACTTTTGCCACTGCCACTTTGTCCTGCAATTCCTATGAATTTGCCAGGTGAAATTTCTAAATTAATTGTATTTAGAACTTGATCGTTTTGATTAAATCCAAAGCAAATATCATGAAAGCGAACATGACCCTTAATACTTGAAAGAGGAATGTTGGATTTATCGGCTTCACTTGATTCTTCTTGAGTATCTACTATATCTGCGAGCCTTTCAAACGAGACTCTAAGTTCTTGTATATTTTGCCAGATACTGCTCAATCTAAGAATTGGTTGGGTTACGTATCCAGATATTATTCTGAAGGCTATTAACTGACCCAAAGTTAGTTGTCCATTGAGAACCAAGGTGGCACCAACCCATAAAACTAATAGCTGAGAAAGTTGTTGAAGTACGTTACTGGTCTCGTTTAAAGCTGTTCCAGTAATTGTTTTCTCGAAAGTTCTTGCTATATATTTATTGTATAAATCTTGCCATTTCCAACGACTAACTGTTTCAACATTTTGGGCTTTGACAGTTTGTATACCTGTCAGAACTTCTATTAAATGACTTTGTGTTTTTGCATTTTCTTGAGCAACATCACGTATTTGTCTTCTGATCAGGGGTGTTCCAATGAGAGTTAAAAGTATTTGTAATGGAACAACTCCTAGGGCGATTAATGTTAATAACCAGCTGTAAATTACCATAACCAAAATATAAATCAACGAAAAGCATGCATCTAAAAGTGTTGTCAGTGCTTGACCAGTTAGGAAATTCCTAATTTTTTCTAATTCTGAAATTCTGCTTGCTAGTTCCCCTACAGGTCTTTTGTCGTAATATTTTAATGGTAAACGTAATAAATGATCTATAACCTCTGCACCTAATCTTGTATCAATTCTATTAGTTGTTTCGGTAAATAAAAATGTTCTCAAACTTCCAAGTATCCCTCCTAAAATAGTCACAATAACTAGTGCAAAACCTAGTATTTGTAATGTATCTAGACTTCTTTGGCTAATAACCTTGTCGATAATAACTTGGATTAAAAGAGGGTTTGCTAATCCAAACAGTTGTACGACAAAAGAAGCTAGTAGAACTTGAATTAAAACATTTTTGTGTTTTTTAAGTGCGGGCCAAAACCAGTCAATCCCAAATTTTTTTTCTGGAGTCATGTATGTTTTTTCTACCAGTAAAACTTCAAGAAAATCTGGTAGCTTTGATTCAAATTCAGTTGATGAAATTTTCAACAATCCTTCTTTTGGAGAAGCAATTGTTAGAAATTTGGCATTGCTATTAATTACTAGGGCAAAAGATTCTTTCCAAGTAATAATTGAAGGTGTTTGCAATCTATTTGCAAATTGTCTTGGAATTTTTGCTCCTGTTGCATGGAGCCCAAGGATTGCAGCAATGGAACCACATATTTGTAAGGTAGGCTGTTCTCCACCCCTAATAGTATCTCTTAGAACTTTTTCAACTGCATCCTTTCTGAAAGGCAAATCCATTTCTCTTGCGAGCATTTCTAGGCATGCTTGCGTTTCTTTTAGGCTTCCTTCTGCAGTAATGATCTCAAAATTTTCTTCTTGATAAATTTGCCCAATATCTGTCCCACTTACTTCAGGCAAAAGAGGGGCATTTTCGAGATTATTGTTCTTTAAAGAAGAAATTTCTTTGGTTTCGATTCCTGCAGTATTTTGTGGAGTTGAGATAAAAGCTTTAAAAAGATTTTTAGGGATTTCAATAAATCTTGCGGGTAATGGACCTTTTGTTTTTATTTTACTATTATCTTCGATAATATCTCCAACGTTATTGTCAATAACATTATTACTTGATACTATGGTAGTTAAGTCTTTATTTAAAATCAGATCATTATTATTTTCGACTATTTTAATCTTACTATTGTTAATTAATTGTTGAAATGCAGCTTTTAAATTTATATCATTTCTAGTTGATTTTGTGATTAAATTTTCAGCTAGCAATTGTATTTCTCCCGGCTGTGCATTGCTATTACACCATTTATAAAATGAAGGCTCACTTAGATACAAATCCAGTATTAACTCATCTTCAAGTGCAAGACATTGTAATTCAGAAGATGCTGTAATTTCTTCACAAGCTTTTACGTTAAGAAAAGATCCAAGACCAGTAAATAATCCTTGACCCAATTTGGTAACGGTCTCAGTTTTTGAATCTTTTTTAGACAATAGTCTTGCTTCTCCCGTAATAATTAAATTGATTGAATTAGGTATAATAAAATTTTGTGAAATTATTTGGCCTAAATTATATTTTATGAATCTACTTTTCTTTTTTATTTTTTCTAAACCTTGTGTTGATAAATTTTGAAATGCTTTAATATCTTTAAGATTTAATTCGAAATTATTTTCCATATTTAATCAACTTATTTTTTCTTTTTACTCAATTAATACTTATCATACCATGGAGTATAGTCTTAGATTCTTTTTCTAGTTCTTTTTCGAAAATATCTGTTGCCATTTCAATTGACATTTGTTCATCAAATTTTGAATGTTGATAGGCTTCCACTCTCACAATAATTTGCCAATTATCTATTGATATTGGCTCATTGACATGTCCGATTTTGCTTGTTCTTAGCACTTCGACTAATAAAGGATGTGCTTGAGTTAATTTGACTGGACCTACAATACCTCTAGTAATTCTCTCACTTCCTTCGGAAAATTTCTGAGCTGTTGTTCCGAAATCAGCCTCTCCTTCTGAAATCCTTAGGAATAACTCTTTAGCTTTAAAAGGATCTTTAATTCTTATTAAGCTATAAACAACTGAGTCTAAATCATTTTTCTTCTTTAAAAAATGAGACTCAGCTTGATGTCCGTATTCTTGTTTAGCATAATTTTTAATTCTTATATCATACGTTATGGTATTAATAAACTCATCTCTATTTATTTGTTTATTATCAAGTAATTTTTTGAATTCTTCTTCACCGCTTATCTTTTTCTCTTCAAAAAATCGAGCTAATATTTCTTTTACTTCGTTTTCTTCTAATTTGTAATTTTCGAGTTTCTCTCTAAGCAGCTCTTTCTTTATAAGTGGCAATAGCAAATTATTACTATTCAACAATTTAATCGTAGATTGATTTAGACATTCTAGTGACTTCATTAATTAAGGTTAGTAACTTAGGTAAAGATTTGATTTATATCAATTTTGTAGTTCGTCTTTTAATAATTGACCAAATTGACTTTCAGCAACCTTGTAAATTCTGATTTGATCTTGAAGCTTATTAACTTCTGTTTGGATGAATTGTATATTTCCAAGGTATGCTTTTGCTTTTTCTGATAAGTTTTCTGAGCTATACTCAGTATCATCGATTTTTATTGGAGACATAATTAAAAAATATTGAATGGATATTACATTAATTATGCTGACTCCGGTGAGGTTACCCGACCATATGGCAATATTTTGACATTTGATTTTATTTTTTATTACTCTAAATTCAAATAAGTTATAGTAAAAAAGTCTATAATAAGCTAATGGCAGTTGTTAGTACTGAATTAGCGAAAAGTTATTTCTTATCAGATAGTACATCCAGTTATAGATATTCAATAGAAGATAGTTGGGGGTATGATGACCATTCTTGGACAGCAAATGCGACTTATTATATACATGATATAACTGGTAGTTATTTATTTAAAAATTTTGGTAGTTATAGAGATTACTCTTATCAAGGTAGAATTTCAACTTATAATATTGATCAAGATATTAAGAATTTTATAGTTGATTCTTTTACTCAATTAGATCCATTAATTGATTTAGATTTTACTAGAGTTTTTAATGAAAGTGATTCATCTATTGATATTTATAGAGCAACTATCCCTGGATATGAGTCGAGTGCAGGTGTTGCATGGTCATTGCCTTGGTTAGAGAACTATAGCTTTACTAAATCTCGCTGGACTTATAAATATAATAGCGATGTTACTTTTAATTTAAGTAGTAATAGTAATAGATCTATTTTAGCTAATTATCCAAGTTTAAATTCATTTGATGCTTATGTCATTTTGCATGAAATTGCCCATGCTTTAGGTTTATCTCATCCTACAAAAGAAGGAGAAGTAGAAGACCCATATGGTAGTTGGCATGATTCTAGTGATACATTAATGTCTTATAATTTTGTTGATACAGGAACTGCTACACCATTTTTTACGGCTACAGATATATCAGCTTTACAGTTGATTTATGGTGTTGAATCTGGGTCTGCTCCTTCTGATATATCATTATCTTCGACTATTTTTCAGGAAAATATATTTGCTAATAGTAATGTTGCGAATATCTCAACAACCGACCCCGATAATTTAGATACTCATTCATATTCATTGGTTTTGGGTGAGGACGATGATGATAATAATCTTTTTACTATTACGGGTAATAATTTAATTATTAATAGTACTCCAAATTATGAAATCAAGAATTTATATAAAGTAAGAATTTCCTCGACTGATCAATCTAATAATAGTTTTTCGAAAGCATTCACTTTGAATGTCAGTGATGTTAATGAAGCACCTGTATTAGTTTATTTATCCAATGTTAGATTTAATGAAAATATTCAAGCCGATACTATTATATCTACAATATATACAGCTGATGTTGATCACTTAGACTCCCATACTTATAAGCTATTTAATACAAATTTATATACAGATAATCAATATTTTCGGATTCAGAATAATCAATTATATATTTTAACTACTCCTGACTATGAGCAAAAATCAACATATCGGGTAGCTATTCAATCTACAGATAGCGGGGGCTTGACTTTTGATAATTATATCAACCTCTATGTAGATAACATCCCTGAATCTCCAGAGATTGATCTATCTACTCGACTTTTCAATGAGAATCTATCATCTAATACAATTATTTCTAATTTAACTAATATTAATCAAGAAGAGGTTAACTCAACTACTTATTCTTTTGTTTCTGGTGAAGGTGATACAGATAATGCAATGTTTACGATTGACCAATCAAATTTGAAAATTAATTTTATACCAGATTTTGAAGCGACACCAACCTATAGTATTCGAGTAAAAGCAGTTGATAGTAATAATCTATCTACGGAGAAGCAATTCGTTCTCAGTGTCAATGATTTAAATGAAGCGCCAACAGAAATCAAGCTGAGCAGTTTAAGTATTGATGAAAATATTGCAGCGAATTCAATCTTGGGAATAATTTCCTCAACTGATCCTGATGCTAGCGATAGTCATACGTATTCATTTGTGAGTGGTACTGGTGATACGGATAATGATCTATTTACAATTTCTGGGGCATCACTTTTTATTAAAAACTCACCAGATTACGAAGCAAAGTCGACTTATAGCATTCGATTACAATCAGAAGATGATGGAGGGAAAACTTTTGCTCAAACGTTTTCTTTAAGTGTCAATGATTTAAATGAAGCGCCAACAGAAATCAAGCTGAGCAGTTTAAGTATTGATGAAAATATTGCAGCGAATTCAATCTTGGGAATAATTTCCTCAACTGATCCTGATGCTAGCGATAGTCATACGTATTCATTTGTGAGTGGTAATGGTGATACGGATAATGATCTATTTACAATTTCTGGGGCATCACTTTTTATTAAAAACTCACCAGATTACGAAGCAAAGTCGACTTATAGCATTCGATTACAATCAGAAGATGATGGAGGGAAAACTTTTGCTCAAACGTTTTCTTTAAGTGTCAATGATTTAAATGAAGCGCCAACAGAAATCAAGCTGAGCAGTTTAAGTATTGATGAGAATATTCCAGCGAATGTAACGGTAGCGACGCTTTTCACCAGTGATGAAGACGCCACAGATAGTCATAGTTATACGTTAGTTAGTGGAAGCGGAGATACAGATAATAGCTCGTTTTTGATTAGTGGAAATAGCATAAAGATCCAGACGAGCCCTGATTACGAGACGAAGTCGATATATAGCATTCGTGTCAGAACGATTGATAGCGGTGGAAAAACCTTGGAACAAGCCTTCAACTTGTTAGTTAGTGATGTGGATGAAATCAAGCCTTTAATTTTTGGCCCAGCTAACAGCTCTGGTGCACCCACTTCTAAAACAAATGTTTTTGAAAATAACGCAGTTGTACATACATTCAATGCTAATGAGACTGTTACCTGGTCAATAGATCAACTTTCTAGCTCTTTATTTCAAATTGATAGTGCAAGTGGTGTACTAACTTTTAAACAAAAACCTGATTATGAAATCCCATTTACTCCTTCTGGAACTGTTGTCAAAGTAGAAACCAATTTGTCAGGCAACCCAAGTGATCTATATATAGAACTGTTTGATCAAAATGGTTCCGCTAGCACCTTAACGTCGACCACAGCCAATAATTTTCTTGCTTATGTCAATGATTCCTCCTATCAAAATACAATTATTCATCGATCCGTTTCGAATGCTGTTTTGCAAGGTGGGGGTTATACGGCACCTATTTCAGCATCATATGCACCTATTTCGATCCTTTCAAAAGGAACTATTTTTAATGAACCAGGGAATTCTAATAAGATTGGAACCATTGCCATGGCAAAGGTTCCAGGTGATCCAGATAGCGCTACATCTCAGTGGTATTTCAATCTTTCAGATAATGTATCTTTAGATTCATCTAATGGTGGATTTACTGTCTTTGGACGAGTGTTGGCAGATGGATTTGATGTTTTAGAAGAACTCTCCAATGCAACAATTTATAATGCTTCTAATTATTATTCTAATAGTGTTTTTTCTCAGTTACCTTTACTTAATTATGATTCGACGTTAGGTGTTCAACCAGACAATTTTCTAACGTTTAAGACAATTAGTCTTGCAGATAATTATTCTACAATTGCGCCTAATAAATATAATGTCAATGTAATTGCAACTGACACTCAAGGTAATAGCTCAAGTCAATATCTAATAGTCAATATCAATGATTTGAATGAAATTTTATCGACTGATGGAAATGATTTGTCCCAAACCACTTCAAGAAATGATTATATCGATGGTCTAGGTGGAACAGATACTGTCACTTTCTCAGGAAAGTTTTCAGACTACGCCTTTACCCGTGGAACAAATACTCTGGAAATCGCCGACCAAAGGACAACAGGAACAACTGATGGAACAGATACTCTCAAAAATATTGAATACATTCAATTCTCAGATCAAACCGTAGAAGCATCAAAAGTAGACGTCGTTAAAACCTATAGCGGTAATTATCATGAATACAAGTTCTACAACAGAGGCAATGGAAAATATGAAATCAAGACTGACTCTGGTTATGACGACATCACTGGCTATCCCTTATTGAGATTTTCTGGAGAAGACACAACAAGTGCCTTACGTGATGTCAGTGCTATTGCTGATATTAAAGCGACCTTTGATCAAGTCACTGGATTAACTGATCCCTCTGGTGAAATGTTCCAACTCTATAACGCTGCCTTTAAACGATTCCCTGATGCCGAAGGTTTGAAATATTGGATTAATGTCTATAGTTCTGGGATTAATACAAAGAAAGTTGTTGCTGCATCATTTGTTCGATCAGCTGAATTTAAAAGTCGTTATGGAGAGAACGTGACCACTGAAGAATATGTCACGACCTTGTATCGCAATGTGTATGACCGTTTACCAGATGAAGATGGTTTTAACTATTGGGTGGGAAGTTTAAATAAAGAAGAACAGAGCAGATCAGACGTTCTCATGAATTTTGCTATCTCAGATGAAAATGATGCTCTCTTTACTGAAATGACTGGATTGAGTTGATATTTTGCTTCGCTTAATATTTATGTATGCAAAAATTACTGCATACCAAAGTTTTAAATAATTTTTCTCTTTGCTATAAGAATAAAGTATGTATAAAGTTTATGTATTATAAAAAATATAGGAAACCCAAAAATAGTGAAAATATTAGCAGTAATTCCTGCATACAATTGTGCCAGGCAGATCTCAAGAGTTATAAGCAAATTCGATGAGAGGGTCTCAGGTTTAATTCAGAACGTTTTAATAATTGAAAATCAAAGTGAAGATAATACTGTTAATGAAGCAATAAAAGCATTGAAATTCAACAAAAATATTAATGGAATCCTTTGCTCAAACAAAAAAAATGTAGGTTATGGAGGGACACTTAAAATAGGTTTTAATTTTGCGATTGAGAATAATTATGATTATCTGTTAGTACTTCATGGAGATGATCAAGGTGATTTATCAGACATATTACCTTATATAATTGACAAATCTATAGAGAATTTTGATTGCACTTTGGGAGCTAGATTTCATCCTGATTCCAAGTTGTATAACTACTCTTGGTTTAGAACATTTGGTAATAAAGTATATAACAAGATCTTTAGTATGGCCTTGAATCAAGAAGTTTTAGATTTAGGTTCTGGTATTAATATATATAAATTAAGTTCGTTTTTAGAAAAAGATTATTTGAAATTTTCCAATGATTTAACTTTCGACTATTGTGGCATTATATCTCACTCCTATAGAAAAAGAGCTATTCGATTTATTCCAATAACTTGGCGAGAAGAAGATCAAGTATCCAATGTAAAAATTTCAAGACAGGCACTCTTCACTCTGAACTTGTTAACTCAATATTGTTTAAATCATAGATCTTTTATAAATAGGGATAAATCTAATAACAAAGATTATACTTATTCAGCCAATATTATATATGAAAATAATGAGAAATATAACCATGAATAATATTGGAATAGTTTGTCATCGAGGTCTCTGGAAAAAGGAACATGAGCAAAATACAGAGAATGCATTTAAGCTTGCATTAAGTAATAATTATGGAATAGAAACGGATATCAGAGAGAGGAATGGTGAAATAGTAATTTCTCATGATATACCCATTAATGATAATTTAATTTCATTGGATAAATTTCTATTAATTTATAATGATCTTGGTAAAAATTTACCTTTACTATTAAATGTAAAATGTGATGGAATTAAAGACAAAACTTTATCCTTATTACAGAAATATAGTATAGAAAATTATTTTTTATTTGATATGTCTATTCCTGAAACAGTAAATTATGCAAATGATAAACTAGTAAAATTTCTTTCTAGGGTGAGTGATCTTGAGGAATCTCCAATCTTATTAGAAAAGGCAAAAGGTTTGTGGGTTGATTCATTTTATGGAGATTATCCTTCATTTAGCTTTTTAGAAAATTATATTGAACAAAATTATTTCTTATGCTTTGTATCACCTGAATTGCATGGAAGACAAACAAATGCTTTTTGGAATAGCCTTAAAGAATGGATTAAGAGTAAAGATTTTAAGAGGAATACTGTGTTAATATGTACAGATAAAGCTGATGAAGCTTATCTTCATTTTAATTATGATCTTGAAGATTAAGGCTGTAATATTTGATATGGATGGTGTTTTAATAGATGCAAAAGAATGGCATTATCAAGCCTTGAATAAAGCTTTAGCTGTTTTTGGAGAGGAGATTGAATTTTCGGAACATCAATCAACATATGATGGTCTTCCTACAAAATCTAAATTAGATTTACTCTCAGAGAGTGGAAGATTGCCATATAAACTTCATGATTTTATTAATGAACTCAAGCAAAAATATACAATGGAGATAACTGCAGTAAAATGTAAACCTAAGTTTATCCATCAATATGCGTTGTCTAAGTTAAAAGAAGAAGGATATAAAATAGCATTGGCTTCTAATAGTGTAAGAAAGACAATTAAATCAATGATGGAACTATCTAAATTAGGAAAATTTCTAGATTTTTATTTGTCTAATGAAGATGTTGATAATCCAAAGCCTAATCCCGAAATTTATCTTAAAGCGTTATATAAATTAAATTTAACGGCGAAAGAAGTTATAATTATTGAGGATAATGATCATGGAATTGAGGCGGCAAATTCTGCGGGCGCAAATGTATTAAAAGTTAAATCAGTTAATGAAGTGAATTATAAAAATATAAAAAATTTTATCGATTTTATAGAATCTAAGTAAAAATAATGTTGAATATAATTATACCTGTTTATGGACAATCAAAAGATAATTTTTCTCTTGATAGTAAAAACTCTATAAGTATATTAGATCACGTTAAAGATCATTCTATACTATCTTGGTCTTTAGAACATATCGAAAGATTTACAGGTGATAAAAGATATTTCTTTATCTCTACAGATGAATTCATTTCTCATAACCATATAGATAAAGTATTACCTCTTTATACTGATTCTGAAGTCAATGTAATAAGGCTGAGAAGAAATACAAATGGAATGCCTTGTGCAGTTATGATGGGAATTGATAATTATAATTTAAATGAACCTTTTTTAGTTACCTCTGCTGATCAATATATAGATACAGACCTAGAGTCACATCTGAAGTTTTTTGATTCCACCAGCGCATCAGCGGGCACTATCGGATTTCAATCTATCCATCCAAAATGGTCATATGCTGAACTTGATGATGAAAATTTTGTGACTCGGGTAGAAGAAAAAGTACCGATTAGTCAAAATGCTTTAAGTAGTAGCTATTATTTTTCAAGTGGTAATTTGATGGTCGAATGTATATCAGATAATATTAATAGAGGTGAACTTATTAATAAAAGATTCTATTTAGCACCCTGTCTGAATGAACTCATTATAAATAATAAAAAAGTTGCTTATTCAAAAATTGAAAAAGATAATTACTTTAATTTTTATTCAAATACAGTCAAAGATGATTTTAGAAAATATTTAGAACGTAATAATAATAAAATTCTTCTTTTTTCTGAAGAATACTATAAGTCTTTCAATAAGAAAAATATTAATAGAATCATAGAATTAATGTCGAAATCTATACATTTAGATAGTCCTTTCTCTAATGAAGTAATTGGTATAAAAGATGTCACTATATTCTATAAAGAATTGTTTGAAATAAAAGAGATAATAAGATATTCTATTAATAAAATATCTTGCCTAGATAATGATTCGACTATTTGTCAATTTTCACTTCAATTTAAAAGTACTAGAATTGAAGGGATAGAGATATTAAACTTTGAGAATCAAAAAATAAGCTCTATACAATGTTTTCAAAAAAGTAATATTATATGAATGAAGAAATATAATTTAAGTCAATTTACAAGGGGCTGGTTTGTTGGTGATTTTGATCCCTCGATATTTAGAACAAAGAACATAGAAGTTGGTGTCAAACATTATAAAAAGGGAGAAATTGAACCAAATAGCATGCATGAAAAGACTTGGGAAATAACACTTGTGGTTTCAGGTAGTATAAAAATGTATAATCAAATTTTGACACAAGGAAGTATTATTCTTTTAGAACCAGGAGATATATCTAAATTCGAGTGCATTGAAGAATGTGCACTAGTTATAGTTAAATATCCATCTAATCCAAGTGATAAGATTCTTATAGATAATAATTAAAAATGCTAAATATTCTTATACCTATGGCAGGTAGAGGGAGCAGATTCTTAAATGAAGGTTATGTAAGGCCTAAACCCCTTATAGATGTCAATGGAATGCCAATGATTCAAGTTGTTATTGAAAATATAAGGCCAAAAAGAGAACATAGATTTATTTTTGTAGTACAAAAAGAACATATTAACGAATATAAAGTTGATAAGTTACTCAAAAACTTATGCCCTACTTGTGAAATTGTTATCATTGATGGCATCACTGAAGGAGCCGCTTGTACTGCACTTGAAGCTAAAAAATATATTGATAATAAAGATCCATTAATGATAGCGAATTCGGATCAATGGATCAATACATCAATCGATGAATATTTAAAAATGTGGGATATTAATAAATCAGAGGGTTTCATTATGACCATGTATTCAAGTGATCCAAAATGGTCATATATAAAATTTGATCCATCTGGAATTGTCGTTGATATAGTTGAGAAGGTCGTAGTTTCAAATCAAGCTACAGTTGGAATTTATAACTTTTCTAGAGGAAATATATTTTGCAAATATGCAAGCCAAATGATTCAAGAAAAAAATATGTCAAAAGGCGAATATTATGTAGCACCTGTGTATAAATATATGCTGAATAATAATGCGAATATTGGTTTATATAATATTGATCGATCTTGTTCAAATATGTATGGTTTAGGCACACCAGAGGATTTGAAGTATTTCCTTAGTCAATCTATATTATAAATAAATGTACAGATTAGTTATAATTTTTTTGTCGATCTTTTCTATATTATTATTTTTAAATTCAAATATTAATATAAATAGTGATTCTCTATATATGGAAGTGTTTCAAAATACATATATACGAGATATAAACTTAGGAGATAGATGGTTGCAAATGCCTGCTTCCGCTTATTTTCCCGATCAGTTCTTATATGCAACATCAAGAATATTTTTTACTATAAAAGATAGTCTATTAACAGTTGCGATATCAAAATTTATTATACTTTTCTTATCTCTTAGATATTTTATAAAATCAATTTATAGTTCTAGTAATACTCGAGCAATATTATTAAGTTTGATTGTCAGCTTAATTTTTATTCCATCATATGAAAAAGGCTATATGCCTCTATATGCAATTGAATATAATCATTTTTCTCATCTAATATTAATATTAATAATATTACCGCGATTAATATCTGGCAGGGCAAAATTTAAATTCATATTCTTAATCACTATATTTTTTATATGCTTTTTGACTGGATTAAGTACTAGTATTTCTTTGATCATAACCACATCTTACTTATTTGCATACCTGTTTGTAGAGTTTCTCTATATACACTCTTGGAAATCTTTTAAACTCCTATATTATGAAAAACAAAATTATATTATAACTATTTTATCTGGTATTTTTCTTGGTTATCTTTCTTATTCAAAATATATAAATGAGAACTTTATGGGGATAGATTATTATATACTCCTAGTGGAAATAAAATATTTATCGGAGTTAAGAAGCTTTTTGAGTATAATCCAGAAGTTACTCCATTTTCGATAATTCTTATTTTAATTGGTATATTTATATATTTAAAGCTAAAGAAGATTGATATTGCTGAAAAGATTAATAAGATTAATTCTATATCATTTATCATTTCTTTCTTTTCAATAGCTAGTCTTGGAGGAATAGTTGATAATGGTTACTATAGATATTTTTACTCTTTTATAATTATATATTTAATAAATATATTGTATATATTATCAGTTAATAATTTATCTAATTATTATAATTTATTTTTATCATCATTATTTCTAATACCATATCAAAATTATTATTTTTCTAATAAAATCAAAGACAACAATAGATTAAATATTCGTAATACAAATATTGCTGAGTGTATCAATGATTCGCTTATACTTAAGAAAACAGATAAACGAGTTGGAGTAGGTATTCAGGATTATTGGGATGCAAATATCAATGCTGTCCAATTAAATGACCCTCGAATTGATCTAGTAGTGATGAATTTAGATGGATCTCCAAGATTATGGATGCAAAACATAGGAACAATGGAAAGTATATATAATGATTTTTATTTACTTACAAAAAATAATCAAGACTATATAACACCTCATGTTAAATACCTATTCGGAAAATGTAAAGATAGTTCGCTTAAAATTTATCATTTAGATAATAAGAACGATTTTGTTGACTACTACAAGAAAATTTCAGAATATAATTTAAAAAAATTAAAAAATCATAGAAATATAAAACAATGGCGAGGAGATAAATTCATTTCTTCAATTGCTTTATCAAATAAATTTTGGGGGTTAATTGTAACAGAAGGAAAAGGTATTCTTTATATTCCTAGCATTGATCTTAATCCTGGTAAGTATCGTTTAAGATTGTTTTATAGCTTACTATTAAATGGAAATGATAATAAATCTTCTATTCAAATAACATGTGTTAATAGCAATCCCATAATGAATGAATTAGCAAACAGTACATTAGAAACTGGTATTGCAAATACAAAAGAATTAATATTTGATATTCCCAAAAAACCAAGATGTGATGGAAAATATCAAGTAATTATTAACGTCAGTGGTGATGAAAAATTATATGTAAATGACTTAATTATTAATACTATAAGCTATGCTAGCTAAATTAATACGATTTTTCCGCTAGCTGGTCTAGATTTTATATAGAATTAAATAGCTTTATATATCAAGGCGCTTAAATTCGAATTATTTATAAATTCAGCAAGCTATCTGCCAACTTAATAGTCGGCTCATGATCTGACCACTATTACTCTCACACTACTTTTGACTCGTCAGAATATGTATTAATGGTTACTTGTTAAATGAATAAAAGATCAAAGCTGTTTTTATTTGCAAGTCTTTTAGCTTTATCCTCAGGGCAATACACAAAGGCTAGTGAACTAGAAAGCTCTTTTTCTTCAAAAATAAATTTATCAATGACTGAAGGAGAAAGTTCAGTCCAGTCTTCTAGAAGATCATGGTTCTCAAGATCTAAGTCAGAAAAACCTACAATCTTCGAATACGGAGAAAGTAGTATAACTCAAGACAATCAACGCAAAGAAGATTCTTATTCCAAGGATTCAGTTAACAATACTGTTTCTAATTATCTTGCTAGCTTAATCCCTACGATCAATAGATCTAATCATGCAGAGTTGCCAAATACCATTTTTTCTAATAGCAAGAGTTTATTAGTAGATAGTGGCTATCAATTGGCTAGTGGTTATATCAATGAGAAGATTCAAGATATTCCATTTTTTGCTCAAACAAGTATCTCTCTTTCAGCAGGTAGTAAATCTGAAACTAATTTTTCTTTTGATAGCTTGATGAAATTAAAGGAATTAGGCAATGATGAAGATGGGGATACAAAAGGTATTGTTTTCTCGCAAGGTAGATTTGCTACAAGTTCTGATAGCGACGGTTCGACAGCAAACTTGGGTTTAGGGTTTCGTCATCGTCCTAATGACCATTCAATGTGGGGAGGTAATACCTTTGTGGACTACAGGATGACGGACTACAGTTCAGCACATAGTCGACTTGGTATCGGTGGTGAATATTTTTGGAAGGATCTTGAATTTAGAAACAATTGGTACTTAGCTATTACCGATAAAAAGAACGTCACCATTAAGGGTAATAGTTATACCGAGCGTGTCGTTCCGGGTTGGGATGCAGAAGCAGGGTACAGACTTCCTAAAAATCCTGAATTAGCTTTGTTTGTTCGAGGCTTTAATTGGGATTATGAAGACACAGATGACAATAGTGGTTTGGAAGGATCAATTAATTGGCAGGCCACACCGAATCTTAATTTGGAAGCGTGGGTTTCTAATGAAATTGCTGCAAACGATACCAAGGTTAATTCTCAATTACCTGGAACAGATGAAACTTTCTATGGTGTTAGATTCCGTTTGACTGCTCAGCCAATTAAATTCTTGAAAAAAGATACAAAAGCGAATTTAATTACACAAATGACTCAACCAGTTCGACGTAAGTATGATGTCTTGCTGGAAAGGTCTTCTGGAACATTTATTAATAGAGCTCGAGGAATTTAATCACAATTTTTTGAATCTTCTTTCTATCTTTTTACTTCATTAAACATCATGACTTTGAACACACTTGCAAAAACACTAGGTTTAATTTCATTGGGATCTGTCTTGGGAGGTTTATTTTTAACAGCTCCTAGTGTCAAAGCTGATTCGGGTATGGCTCCAGTTTGCCCATCATCTGGGATGCCTACTGACGGTGATTGTCGAAAAAGCCCAGATCATTACGAGATCACTATTTATGAGATGGGACTTTGCACCACTGATCCTGTCAATGCTAGTTATACAATCTACGACAAATCTAGCTGCATAACTACTTTTACTTCCAGCGGTACTTCAGCAAACTTGGCTAACGGAAATGTCGTCAATCTTGGAAGTAAAGGTGCCCCTAATCCTGGGACTTACACTCATGCTTATTTAGTCATGGCTCCTTCATTTAAATTGAAAGGTCAGCAAACAACTAGTGCTGGAATTTACTCTTCCAATTCATCTGGTGTAGCAGTTTTAAATCAATCAGGTGGAGCAAAGACTTTTACAGAAGACATGAGGTCTTTTGATACAGAAGAATGCTCTGGTTACGCTTACGCTAATATGTCTGGTGGTTTTATGAAAGCCATGTTATTGAATTCTTCGATGCAGAGTATTGGGACTAATTGTGGGAGTACAGCAAGGATTGGTACCTCATTTAAACCCAACTCTGGTATCGTTATTACACCTCAAACTAAAGGACTAGAAGTTAGATTTGCTGTGACTAATTATGGATTAAGTGTCTACGATCAAGATGCTCAGGGAGAACTCTGTGGACAGGATATTTGTGGTTTTGGTTCAGGTCCTTTCCAACCTAGTTTTCAAACCTTTTAATTAAGAATTTTGAATTCTATATTTAGAGTTTTTTATATTTCACATCAACTTAACCCACTTTCTATTCTCTGACTTGTGTATGCCTAATCAATTCGATTGATGTAATCAGATATTTGTCTCTATTAATTGAGGTATTTAGTATTTAAATACCCTGTTTAAGTTGGCGTATATACTTTTAATATATTTTAAAAAGATTATGTGAATTTAAGGGATATTTTAATCAGTTATTTTTTTTCTTTTGAAAAATAACATCTTCAATCTTCCAATGTCTGATATTTCAAAAAGTTCCCAGCATTCTTCGCCGAATAGATTAAGAATTTCTTGTAATTGAGTTGCAGGATGTTTTTGTGAATCTTGTTTTGGGTCTCCATATTGCTTTGGAAATTCTTTACTTAAGAATTCTGGACTTAAGGAGCCTCCAAGTTTATTACTTGCCTCAGTTGGGTTTGGAGACTGTTTTTCATTATTATCAATATTTAAATGAATGATCCTATATTCCCATTTTGTTTGATTCTTATCATCTAATTCAATATTCGATGATTCGTTTTCATTTGAATTGGACATATTTTGAAATTTGATTGATTTGTAATTTTTTTGGACTAAAAAATGATTGAAAGCTTTTTAGTGATTATTTAGATCATGATTTATCATTTCACGAATCATTTCTTCTAAAGACGTTTTGGGTACCCAGCCAAGTTTCTTTTGAGCCTTTTTAGCATCACCAATTAATTGATCTACTTCTGCCGGGCGAAAATAGCGTGAATCAATTCTGATGACTTCCTCTCCGTTGTCTTGTCGGTATCCTTTCTCATTAATTCCACTTCCTTTCCAATTAATACCTCCCCATCCCAGTGCTTTGGATGCTATCTCTAAAAATGTACGCACCGTCTCTTGTCTTCCAGTTGCTATTACGAAATCCTCGGGTGTTTCTTGTTGCAGCATTCGCCATTGCATATCAACATAATCTCGGGCATGTCCCCAATCTCTCTTGGCATCAAGATTTCCCATGTAGAGAAATTTTTCTAGCCCCTTATGGATTTGAGTCAACCCTCTTGTGATTTTCCTCGTTACAAATGTTTCACCTCGTCTGGGGGACTCATGATTAAAAAGGATTCCATTACATGCATACATCCCATAAGCTTCCCGATAATTAATTGTGATCCAGTAGGCATAAAGTTTTGCTATTGCATATGGACTTCTTGGATAAAAGGATGTCGATTCGTTTTGAGGTGTTTCTTTTGCTTTCCCATAGAGTTCTGATGTACTTGCTTGATAAACTCTTGTTTTCGAAGTTAAGTTTAATAATCTAACGGCTTCTAGTATTCTTAAAGCACCAAGTGCGTCTGTATTAGCCGTATATTCAGGTTCTTCAAAGCTTACTGCTACATGACTTTGGGCTCCAAGATTATAAATTTCATCAGGTTGAATATTTTGGATGATTCGAATGATATTAGTGCTATCAGTTAGGTCTCCATAATGTAAGAAAAGTTTTCCATTCTTTTCATGTGGATCTTTATATAAGTGGTCTATTCTGTCTGTATTAAAAAGACTTGCTCTTCTTTTGATGCCATGAACAATGTATCCTTTATCAATAAGAAACTCTGCAAGATAGCTACCATCTTGACCAGTTATTCCAGTTATTAGGGCGGTTTTATTTTTTTGATTCAAACTTTTTTTCATAAAATAATATTTTACTTCACTACCATTCCAATTTTAGAAATCGGACTATGAATAAATAATTTTTTAGAATAAATCTATAAATCTGGATAATATCTTCTTTTTTTCTATTCAATATTAGATTTGTTATTTAATAGAAATTTTATTTATAATTGCGCTTGTTTGTCATGTTTATGTTGACACTTAGATTATAAGTAATAACAAATTCCTTTCAAAAACTACGTCGATCAGTAATAATAACTGTAGTGATAAAAACAAGCTATATGCTTAAACAACTTTTTGGTGATCCTAATAATAGGAAACTGAAGAGCTATCAGCCCATAGTATCTGACATCAACCTATTTGAGGAAGATATTGCGGCTCTCAGTGATGATGATTTACGTAGGAAGACATCTGACTTTCGTGTTCGCTTGGATAATGCATCAGAGTTTAATAAACAATTAGAGCTATTAGATGAATTATTGCCTGAAGTTTTCGCAATGGTTCGAGAAGCTTCTAAAAGAGTTTTAGGTCTTAGGCATTTTGATGTTCAGTTAATTGGAGGAATGGTTCTTCATGAAGGACAAATTGCCGAAATGAAAACGGGTGAGGGGAAGACATTAGTAGCAACCCTCCCAAGTTTTTTGAATGCTCTTACTGGAAGAGGGGTTCATGTGGTCACAGTGAATGATTATTTGGCCAAAAGAGATGCTGAATGGATGGGGCAAGTTCATCGCAGTTTAGGAATGTCTGTTGGCTTGATTCAACAAAACATGTCACCAGCAGCGAGAAAAAAAAATTACGGTTGTGATATTACGTATGCGACTAATTCTGAGCTTGGATTTGATTATCTTCGCGATAATATGGCTGCTGATATTAGCGAAGTTGTACAACGAAAATATCAATATTGTGTCATTGATGAAGTTGACTCGATTTTGATAGATGAAGCTAGGACCCCACTAATTATCTCTGGTCAGGTTGAACGCCCTCAAGAAAAATATGAGAAAGCTGCTCAAGTAGTGGCATTACTTGAAAGATCACCAGAACTAAGTAAAGACGGTGTTGATCCAGAAGGAGATTATGAAGTAGATGAAAAGCAAAGAAGTTGTATTTTGACCGATCAGGGCTTTGAAAAAACTGAAGATATTCTCAAAGTACCTGATCTTTATGACCCTAAAGATCCTTGGGCTCATTACATCACCAATGCAATTAAGGCGAAGGAATTATTTGTTAAAGACGTAAATTATATTGTCAGAGACGGTGAAGCAGTAATTGTTGATGAATTCACTGGTCGAGTGATGCCCGGTCGACGTTGGAGCGATGGACAGCATCAAGCGATTGAAGCAAAGGAAAATCTCCAAATTCAACCAGAGACGCAGACACTAGCCTCTATTACTTATCAAAATTTTTTCCTTTTATATCCGCGACTCGCTGGTATGACTGGAACAGCTAAAACTGAAGAAGTTGAATTTGATAAGACATATAAATTAGAGACAACTGTAATTCCCACCAATCGCACTATTGCAAGGAACGATTGGGTTGACCAAGTCTTCAAGTCTGAGGCTGCCAAATGGAGAGCAGTTGCTAATGAAACAGCAAGAATTAATTTAGAGGGTCGACCAATTCTTGTGGGCACAACTAGTGTTGAGAAAAGTGAATTATTGAGTTCTCTATTGGCTGAGAAGCAAATATCACATAACTTGTTGAATGCTAAACCAGAGAATGTAGAAAGAGAGGCGGAAATTGTTGCTCAGGCTGGTCGGGCTGGCGCAGTGACAATTGCGACGAATATGGCTGGTAGAGGAACAGATATTATTTTGGGAGGAAATAGCGACTATATGGCTCGATTAAAAATACGTGAAATTTTGATCCCAAGACTAGTTAAAATAGAAGAGAAACATAAACCTCCCGTTCCATTACAAAGATCAAAAAATAAAGAAGGGTTTGGCTCGGATGGTAAGCAATCTCAAAAAACTAGTTCATCTAGAGATATTAATAATATTTTTCCATGTATTTTGAATTCGGAAATAGATCAATATCTGGCAAAATTGAGTTCTGAATTGGTTAAAGAATGGGGTGATCGCAGCCTAGATTTTCTTGAATTAGAAGAAAGAATTGCAAAAGCTGCAGAAAAAGCTCCAACTAAAGATCAACAAATCATCAAACTTAGAAAAGCAATAGCATTAATTAAAGAAGAATATGATGCTGTATTGAAGGACGAAGAATTAAAAGTAAGAGAAGCAGGAGGATTACATGTAATTGGTACCGAGAGACATGAATCTAGAAGAGTTGATAATCAATTAAGAGGACGTGCTGGTAGGCAAGGAGATTTAGGAAGCACGAGGTTTTTCCTTTCGCTAGAAGATAATCTTTTGAGGATTTTTGGGGGTGACAGGGTAGCAGGCTTAATGAATGCTTTTCGAGTAGAAGAAGATATGCCTATTGAATCAGGAATGCTGACAAGATCTCTAGAGGGGGCGCAAAAAAAAGTTGAAACTTATTACTATGATATTAGAAAGCAAGTTTTTGAATATGATGAAGTAATGAATAACCAGCGTAAAGCTATTTATTCTGAAAGGTTGAGAGTCTTAGAAGGGAAAGATTTAAAACAACAAGTGATTGAATATGGAGAAAAAACTATGACTGAAATCGTAGATGCTTATGTAAATATAGATTTACCAGAGGAAGAGTGGGATTTAGAGAAATTATTATCTAAAGTAAAAGAATTTGTATATTTATTAAATGATCTAAATTCAAAAGAATTATTAGGATTAAACATAGAGCAATTGAAAGCTTTCCTTCAAGAGCAAATTAGAAATGCTTATGATGTTAAAGAAGCCCAAATTGAAGAGAATTTTCCAGGAATGATGCGTGAGGCAGAGAGATTTTTTATTCTTCAACAACTTGATTCTTTATGGAGAGAACACTTACAGTCAATGGATGCACTTCGTGAATCAGTAGGTTTAAGAGGATACGGCCAAAAAGATCCATTAATTGAGTACAAAAATGAAGGGTATGATATGTTTCTCGAAATGATGATAAATATGAGACGCAATGTTATTTACTCTATGTTTATGTTTCAACCCGCAAAGAAAAAAACTTAAAAATATAAACCTTTTTTGGTAAATGGAACTAGATGAAAAACAATTATTAATTGGTTTGTATTTGGCTTACTTTGGAAGACCATTGAGATATTACGAAGAAGTTATTTATTTTCATTTAAAAGGAGATCAAATTATATCAGAGGCTTTTTCAAAATTCATTTCTAATCTAAGCGAATTTCATCATACATATTCAGCTTCTAAACCTATTGAGCATCAAATTAATGATTTATATAATAATTTATTTTGTCGTGACGTCGATAATGATGGCTTAATGTATTGGTCAAATACACTTAAATCTAGTTCAAAAGGGATTGAGTCTTTAGCGAATAACTTAATATATGATACTTATCAATTGACAATTTTAAATAATAATCAAGCTATTATAGATTACAGAACCCTATTGAATAAAATTGAGGTTTGCAATTGTTTAATAGATATCATAAGAAATAATAATAAATATAATTCACTTTATAATCCTATCTCTTATGAGCCATGGATCTCTGGATACTTTATAGATGAAATAAAATCTTTTATAAGAAAAGTTGATTCTAAATATCAACTCAGTATTAACGCTCTAGATAATTTTATTCAAAATTCTTTTTATAAAATTCATAATCAATTTTTAAGTCCTGCAATCATAATTAATAATATATCTTTAGATATTCCCATATTAGGATCAGAATCCAGAAATATAAAACGATCTATTATTAATTCTGTGACTGGAGGGGCTTTGAGTAAAAAGAAAGGTTTAATGACAGTGAAAGCTCTATCAAATTTAAATTTAGTAATTAATAAAGGTGAAAGGGTCGCTTTAATTGGTCACAATGGATCTGGTAAAAGTTGTCTTTTACGTTTGATCTCAGGAATTTATAAGCCTTCATCAGGTTCTATTGATATTGAGGTTGAAGTTTATCCGATGATTCAAAAAAGTTTTTTAACAAGTGATGAATTGACTGGAGTTGATGCTGCTAAAGCTTTTTATTTGATGAGTAGTAATAGAAAAAAAGATTATCAAGAATATCTGGATGACATAATAGAATTTTCTGGTTTGGGGTCTTATATATATTTACCAATTAAAACTTATAGTGATGGAATGTCTGCTAGATTATTATTTTCTATTCTTACATCATGCAAGCATGATTTCTTAGTAATTGATGAGGGCTTTGGAACGGGAGATACAGATTTTTATGAAAAAGCAGAAAAAAGAATGAAATCTTTTATTGAAGAAACTGGTACTTTAATTCTTGCGAGTCATTCAGAAGAATTATTAACTAAATTCTGTGATAGAGGTATAGTTTTAAGTAAAGGATCTTTAGTCTTTGATGGTCCGCTGTCTCATTCTTTAAGTTTTTATCATCACGATCTTAATGATTTGGTCTGATTTAAAATTTGCATATCATAGTAGAACATCATGGTGGTTTACTGCCACGGCAAGAACACGTGCTAGATTTTCAAAGACTGTCATAGGTAATTATTGGCTTGGTTTATCTAATCTTTTATCTATTATTTCTTTAGGTATTGTATATGGAGTTGTTTTCTCTATAAATGATTTCCGATCATATTTTGTATATTTAGGTTTAGGACTTGTCCTTTGGAATAGTCTTTCAAGTGCTATTAATTGTGCACCAGAATTGTTTGCACATAATGCTCAAAATATTAAAAACACAAATGTCCCCATAATTTTTTATACTTTTGAAGAATGGTCATTTCACTTACAGATATTTCTACAATCGTTCTCATTAGTATTTATTTTTATGTTGTTTTTTAAATTTAATTTACTATTTCATTTATTGGTTTCGGTTTGGTTTCCATTGCTCAACTTTATTCTTTTTATTTACTGGTTTCCGTTGATAATTTGTATATTAAGTATTTGGTACACTGATATATCCCAACTAGTTCCTGTAGTGCTTCAGATTTTATTTTTAGTGTCCCCAATTTTATATAATAAAGAGAATCTAGGCGATCTATTATGGATTTCTAATATAAATTTGCCTTATCAAGTAATTAGTCAAGTTAGGGATTGTCTTATTTTTGGTGAGATAGATTTTAGGGTATGTTTTTTTCTTTTTGCATTAAATTTATCTGGAGTGTATGTGTCGCTATATATTTTACAAAAACAAAAAAAATATCTACCTTTTTTCTTATAAAAGATAGTCTATTTTAGATAGTTTTATTGAGTTTCTTGATCTCCCAGGTATTCAATTATTTCTTTATCTCTAAGGCTTTGGGATTCACCAGCCCATTCAGTACTGTCTTCTGTATTTTCAAGATTCTCTGGTAAATATTTTTGATAGCTGAGAATTTGATTTTCTAGATTATCTATTCTTTTCATTAAGTTTCGAATAACAGAAGCCTCTGCATCTGGCAGGGCGGAGTGAGCAAGAGGATTGATTTTGACTCCGCTTTGATGAACTACCCTTCCAGGAATCCCAACTACTGTGCTATCAGCTTCAACATTTCTGACAACCACGGAACCAGCCCCAATTCTTGTATTGGTGCCAACAGTAATTGCACCAAGAACCTTTGCGCCTGCTCCAACAACAACATTTTCTTCAAGTGTTGGGTGCCTTTTTCCATGATCTTTGCCTGTGCCTCCAAGTGTCACACCCTGATATAGCAGGCATCGATTGCCTATTTGAGTCGTTTCTCCAATGACTACTCCCATCCCATGATCTATGAACACCCCTCTTCCAATTTGGGCTCCGGGATGTATTTCAATGCCTGTAAATAACCTTGTGAATTGGCTTAAAACTCTTGGAAGTAGGGGTATTTTGTAATTCCATAATGTATGACTAATTCTGTGCATCACTAATGCTTGAAAACCTGGGTAGCAAATTAAAATTTCGAGAATACCTCTTGCGGCAGGATCTCTCTCTTTGATAATTGAGAAGTCAGATCTAATGAATTTTATAAATGTCTTAGTCAATTGATTATTCGTTTATTCAATGAGTCCAATCTCTTTGCGTAACTCTTCAATAGTTGAATCACTCAAATATTTTGCTGCACAGTGAATTTGTGGCATTCTCATTAATTGAGATCTGTTTTGTCTCAAAGTATGTTCGATAACAGGCAGGCTAGGGCTATCACAAATAACGTGACTGGCAGCTCTCAGTAAAGCTATGAGACGACTGCCGACATCAGGATTGGCTGTCATTAAAAGAATTTCGTTACCTCGCATACTATGTAAAATCACTTCTGCAGCTCTCAGTATCCCTGGACTGATACTTACTATTCCAACGCAACTGCCAGGGCGAAGCTTTTTTAATATAGCTAATTCTTTTTGGAAATCACTCAAATCCACAGCCACTGCTCTTACTTGATGACGCTTTGCTAATTCTTCCAAAGGTTGTAGAAAATATCTACTTGTAACGACTGTGCCTTTGCTAGAACTCTCCAAAACGCTTTCCAGTTCTTCCATGGGTACGACCTCTACAGGGACATCTAAATGAGGAGCTAACTCTTCTGCAATCAATAATGATGCTCCAATATCTTCTCTTGGTGTACTTACAAGTAATCGGGCTCCACATCGCAGCCTCCAATCAATCTCGCGAGTAAATAGTTCTCTGGTTTGCTGTAAAGTACATCCAGCGTTTAGAAGTTCATCTATACTTTTACGTACCTCATGATCAATATCGGTTACAACTTTTTTGCGTAAAGAAGATGAGCTACTTCTTAAATCTTTTTGTTTTTGTTGATCTCGAACATAAATACCTGATCCTGCAATAGCTTCGACTACTCCATCAGTTTCAAGTTGTCTGTAAACTTTGCTTATGGTGTTTCTATGCAAGCCTGTTTGCATAGCAAGCTGTCTAGTAGAGGGTAATCTATGCCCAGGAGGGTAATGCCTTGCAGCAATCGCAAAGCAAATTTGATTGTATAACTGACTTGATGCAGGGATCTCACTTTCCTGCTGTATGTGGAATCTCACTCCTTTGTGCCAGGTTTCAATTTGGCCACCTTAATAAATAGAGGGTAAAGTGACAATTAATTATTTGTCACTTTACAACTTTTAAGAAATTAATCAATTGTTCGCAAAGCTTTTTTGTTTTCAAGTTCTTTTGTTTCTTTCTTGATAAGAGGGGTTTTTCGAGGAGTTAAAAACATAATCATATTTCGTCCTTCTCTTTTAGCCGATTGTTGTACCTCTGCTTTTTCTTCCAAATCTTTGGCCATTCTTCTTAAAAGAGTTTCGGCTAAAGCAGTATGTTGAATCTCGCGACCTCGAAATATAACAGTGCATTTGACTTTGTCTCCAGCCTTTAAAAATCTAGTGGCCTGACTAATTCGGACTTGATAATCATGCTCATCAATTTTATACCTCATTTTTACTTCTTTAACTTCTGTTTGATGTGATTTTTTCTTAGCTTCTTTTGCTTTTTTTTCTTGTTCAAACTTAAATTTGCCATAATTCATTATTCGACATACTGGAGGGGTAGCTTTTTCGCTTACTAAAACAAGATCTAATTCTCTATCTTTAGCGACTTCTAGCGCTTCCTCTCTGCTGATGACTCCTAGTTGTGTGCCATCTGAATCAACAACTCTCAAGTCGGAATAGCTGATTCTTTCATTAATGTTGGGGAGCTCTCTTTCCGGAGCGCGACGATCAAAACGGGGACGTGGTGGCATTAAGTGTTAATAAAGTTGGAAAGTTACTTTTAAATCGATTCTAATCTTATGTTAAAGCATCAACCAATAACCTCATATATATAGTCTAAAGCCTCAATTAATGGGTTCTCTTTATTAAGCCATTTAGGATTATGCTTATTTCTAAACCAAGTTTTTTGTCTTTTGGCTAATTGACATGTTCGTTTGATTGTTATTTCTAAGGCCTCCTCATAATTAATTCTTTCTTCAATAATAGACCTTGCTTCCTCATATCCAATGGTTTTTAGCAACTCTAAATTATTTCCGTATTTTGATATCAAATCTTCTGTTTCTTCGATTAATCCATTTTTATACATTTTTTCTGCTCTACTCTGAATCCTTATGTCTAAATTGCTTGGATTTAATCCAAGCTCTAAAACTCTCCAAGGGGGAGGCTCCAACTTCCTTTGTTGAGAAAACATTTTTCCAGTAGCATAAAAAACCTCTAGAGCACGTATTGTCCTTATTGCGTCCTCTGGATGAATTTTTTCTGCAGCATTAGGATCGCAACATTTTAATAAATTATGCCTTTCAATTTTTTCTTTTTTGAGAAGTTGAGTTCTTAAGAATTCTTGAGGTGGCACTGCTGGAGGATTGAGTCCACTAACTAAAGATTGAAGATACAATCCACTTCCTCCAACAAGAAGGATTATTTGCTTTTTTCTCAATTCCTTCTCTATTGAAGCGCTTGCGATTTGATGAAACTTATGAAGATTTAGTGGTTGTGAGGGTAGAGATAAATCAATCAAAAAGTGAGGAACTTGATGCTGTTGGTCTTTAGTTGGTTTAGCAGTCCCAATATCCATGTCGACATATATTTGACGGGAATCAACATTGTGAATATTAGTCTTGATTTTATTAGCAATCTCAATTGCTAATTCAGTTTTTCCGCTTGCAGTTGGACCCACAAGGGCAATTACAAGAGGTTTATTGGGTTGCATGATTCACTTTCAGAAGGTTTATTAGCAGTAATTGCATGACAATTAATTGTTTTTGATTTGGTTTTGAAATTTTTCCAAAGACTTTCCTTGGGACCAATGTTAAATTGAAATTTCAGGAAGGGTTTCGACCAATGCTCGTTTTCAAGACAACCTTGCCTGTTTGCGTTAACCCGAATGAGTAAAGATTCAAAAGTCCAAGCGGCGTATGGTGCTGAGCAGATCCAAGTACTGGAAGGCTTAGAACCTGTTAGAAAGCGTCCTGGAATGTACATAGGCTCAACTGGCTCGAAAGGGTTACATCATCTTGTTTATGAAGTTGTTGACAATGCTGTAGATGAGGCCCTTGCTGGCCATTGTGATGAAATTACAATTTTACTTTGTGAGGATGGCTCAGCTTCAATCACCGACAATGGTAGAGGAATTCCAACTGACATCCATCCTCGTACAGGGAAAAGTGCTCTCGAGACTGTTTTAACTGTTTTGCATGCAGGAGGTAAATTTGGAAGTGGCGGGTACAAGGTCTCTGGAGGCTTGCATGGTGTTGGTATTTCAGTTGTAAATGCTTTAAGTGAGTGGGTTGAAGTCACAGTACGTCGTCAGCAGAAAGTCCATTTTCAAAGATTTGAGAGAGGAGCTTCAATTGGAAATTTAAAATCTGAAAACCTTTCAAAATCAGATCAAAACAGAACAGGAACGACTGTTTGTTTTAAACCTGATGATCAGATTTTTACTGATGGAATAGCTTTTGAATATGGAATATTGTCTTCTCGTCTAAGAGAACTGGCTTATCTGAATGGAGGGGTTCGTATAGTTTTTCGTGATGAAAGAAAGAAAACAATTGACTCGAAACAACTTCCTTATGAAGAAGTTTATTTTTATGAAGGAGGGATTAAAGAATACGTTGAATACATGACAAAAGAAAAAGACTCATTACATCCAGAAATCATTTATGTCAATTCTGAAAAAGATGGCGTCCAAGTAGAAGCAGCAATGCAATGGTGTGTTGATGCGTACTCGGATAGTATTCTTGGATTTGCCAACAATATTCGTACCATTGATGGTGGAACTCATATTGAGGGCTTAAAAACAGTACTGACTAGAACTTTAAATTCATTTGCGAAGAAAAGAGGGAAGAGAAAAGATGGAGATTCAAACTTGGCAGGGGAAAATATTAGGGAAGGATTAACAGCTGTTCTATCTGTAAAAGTTCCAGACCCAGAATTTGAAGGTCAAACAAAGACTAAATTAGGTAATACTGAAGTACGTGGAATTGTTGATAGTTTGGTTGGAGAGTCTCTTAGTCAATATTTAGAATTTAATCCAAGTGTAATTGACTTGATTTTAGAGAAAGCAATTCAAGCTTTCAATGCTGCTGAAGCTGCTAGAAGAGCTAGAGAACTTGTTCGTAGGAAAAGTGTTTTAGAAAGTTCTACATTGCCAGGTAAATTGGCAGATTGCAGTTCTAGAGACCCATCAGAATCAGAAATTTATATAGTTGAGGGAGATTCTGCTGGCGGTTCTGCTAAGCAAGGAAGAGATAGAAAATTTCAGGCAATATTACCTTTGAGAGGAAAAATTTTAAATATTGAAAAAACTGATGACGCGAAGATCTATAAAAACACTGAGATTCAATCTTTAATAACAGCTCTAGGTTTAGGTATCAAAGGAGAAGATTTTGAAGTTAAGAATCTCCGATATCACAGAGTAGTAATAATGACTGATGCTGATGTTGATGGTGCGCATATTAGAACTTTGCTTTTGACTTTCTTTTATAGGTATCAAAAGGCTCTTGTAGAAGGTGGATATATTTATATTGCTTGTCCACCTTTATACAAGGTAGAGCGAGGCAAGAATCACACTTATTGTTACAACGAATCAGATTTGCAAAAAACTCTTGCAAGTTTTGGAGAAAAGGCTAATTATACGATTCAAAGATTTAAAGGATTAGGCGAAATGATGCCAAAACAATTATGGGAAACAACAATGGATCCTACAACGAGAATGATGAAAAGAGTTGAGATAGAAGATGCTCTTGAAGCTGATCGGATATTTACAATTTTAATGGGTGATAAAGTTGCACCAAGAAGAGAGTTTATTGAAACTCATAGTGTTGAACTGGATCTTGCTACTTTAGATATTTGATGAATTTAATTAGTACTTTTATAGTTTGGTCATGGCTTTTATGTATTGGTTTGGTAGCTCCTACCACCTTGCCTGCTGGAGGTGCTCAAGAATCAATAATTCAGCATAGAAGAAATAATATTGGATCACCAGTAATAGCTTTGAAAGAATTTAATTTACTTTCTTCAGCCTCTAATAATTCTTCTATTTTGACAAAGATTAATCCAGGTACTCCCGTGAATATTATGAAAGTTTGGGATAGTAATGATACTGGGACATGGCTATTAGTTAATGTTTTATGTCAGAATTTCTTTCAGTTGTTTTATAGAAGAGGATGGGTGAATATTAGAGAAACATGATTAATGGTTGAGATTTTTTTTGTTTCACTTGGTTCAATTTTAGGAGCAAATACTAGATTTGAATTTCACAATAAATTAGAAAAATGTCATTTAGGAAAGGGTTTTGTGATTATAGTAATCAATACTTTTGCTTCATTTTTATTGGGTTTATTTCTTTCAATTATAGAGAAGTTTAGTTCTTTTAATTATTCTCACCAATTGGTATTATTTTTTTCAATTGGTTTTTTGGGAAGTCTTAGTACATTTTCGTCATTTGTTTATGAATTGTTTGATTTATGCATACAATTGAAATTTTTAAAAGCATTAAAGGTATCTATTAGTTCTGTATCTTTAGGAATTATTTCTTTTGCATTTGGATTTTTATTAGTTAATCAATAGATGGCCATAGATATTAGAAAAAATAAATTTATTTTAATATCTTTAGGAGCAATCCCAGGAGCTTTACTTAGATGGCAAATTGATGAGATATTTATAGTAAATCTAATAGGTTGCTTTGTACTAGGATTTATTAATTCATTAGATATTTCAAAGAGATATAAATTAATTCTTGGTGTAGGACTCTCTGGATCTATAACTACCTTCAGTGGCTGGTCTTTTTACTCATATAAGTTACTGAGTCAAGGTCTATATAGATTATTTTTATTCACCTCAATATCAATGATATTAATAGGAGTTTTTGCTATTTATTTAGGACACATGTTTGGTAAAAAACTAAATCTTTAATCGAGTAATTTTTCTATTGCTTGGGTAATTTCAATGCTGTCAGGCTCGATTGAGCTTTTAAATCTTGCGATGGCATCTCCCGTACCATTAATTAGAAATTTCTCAAAGTTCCACTCAACATCTCCAGCTGGGCTTACTTTATTCAAGCTCGTGAATGGTTCTGTTGTGTTGCCTTTGGCATGAACTTTTTGGAAAAGTTGGAAATTTACTCCAAAAGTTGTTGAACAGAACTTTTTGATTTCTTCCAATTCCCCAGGTTCTTGGTTACCAAAGTCATTACAAGGAAAGCCTAAAACTTTGAAGCCTTTTGACTCATACTTATCTTGAAGTTTTTGAAGAGCCTCATATTGTTTAGTAAATCCGCACTTGCTTGCGACATTGACAATCAATAAAACATTTCCTTTGTAATGATCAAAAGTTATTTTTTGATTATCAAAAGAAAAAACCTCAACTTTGCTGATATTTACGGACATGGATATCGAAGTAATAAAAAACTGGGGTAACCCATAAAATAATAAAGGCTTGCTGCTCCAAACATGAACGAACCAACAGGGGCATCTCTTGAGAGTCAATCTTTAGTTAATGGCAGTTTGGTTGCTGAGGCAGTTGCTCAGCAATTAGAGGCAATGCTTTCTGCTGGTAATTACGATGGGGTCAAATTACTTCTTAGTCCAGTACAGCCTGTTGATATAGCTCAGGCTATTGGAACATTGCCGATGATCTTGCAAGCCTTGGCTTTCAGGCTTTTAAACAAAAACGAAGCAATAGAGGTTTACGAATATTTAGACCCTTCCGTACAACAAAATCTTTTAGATCGGTTGAGGTCAAACGAAGTACTCGATCTGGTTGAGGAAATGTCACCCGATGATCGTGTTCGACTATTTGATGAGTTGCCTGCGAAAGTTGTAAGGCGTTTACTTGCAGAACTTAGCCCTGAAGAAAGACGAGTCACTGCTCAGCTTTTGGGATATCAGTCTGAAACTGCTGGCAGATTAATGACTACGGAATTTGTAGATCTTAAAGAATTTCTTAGTGTCTCACAAGCTTTAAAACTAGTCAGACAAAGAGCTACTTTTTCGGAAACAATCTATAGCCTTTATGTAACTGATAAAGAGAGGCATTTAACCGGAATTTTATCTTTAAGAGATTTAGTAGTGGCTGACCCTGAATCACTTATTGGGGAGGTGATGACACGAGAGGTAGTCAATGTCAGAACAGATACTGATCAAGAGGAGGTTGCAAGAGCAATTCAAAGATATGATTTTTTAGCTTTACCGGTTGTAGATCTTGAGAAAAGACTAGTTGGCATTGTTACTGTGGATGATGTTATTGATGTGATTGAACAAGAGGCTACTAGGGATATTTATGCGGCAGGAGCGGTTCAAGCTGGGGATGAAGATGATTACTTTCAGAGTAATTTGTTTGTTGTGGCCAGACGGCGGATTGTCTGGCTTGCCGTTTTGGTTTTGGCAAATGGATTAACAACTCAAGTTATTGCTATGAATGACGAGGTTTTAAAGCAAGTAGTTTTATTGACTGCTTTTATTCCTTTATTAATTGGAGCAGGAGGTAATGTTGGAGCTCAAAGCTCAACAGTTGTGATTCGAGGTTTGAGTACGCAACGAATTCAACGACTTGGTCTCTTTAGGGCTATCGCAAAAGAAGCGTTTGCAGGAGCTTTGCTGGGAATTTTAATGGCTGTATTCGTTGTACCTTTCGCTTGGTGGCAAGGACAGGGGCCCTTGGTGGCAACAGCTGTAGGAATAAGCTTGATTGCTATTACAACTCTTGCTGCTACTGCAGGAGCGTCATTACCTTTGCTTTTTGATCGAATGGGTTTAGACCCAGCTTTAATGTCTGCTCCATTTATTACTACAGCTACAGATGTGGCAGGGGTTTTGATCTACCTGAAAACAGCTTCTTGGCTTCTAGGAAGGCTAACTTAGACTTGAATGAGTGTTTATACTTAATGTGCGGTAAGCCGCGCTCTGTTTAGTTGATCTTTACAATTCTTAGTAGTAAGCTTCACAAAACTAAACAAAGACATGGTACAGGCAGCAGAAGCTCTTCAAACTAAAAACCTATCTTCTGCTGCAAAGACTGTATCAGACATCGATTTGGTACGTTCTTATTTGAGGGATATTGGAAGAGTCCCTTTGTTATCACATGAGCAAGAAATAACTCTAGGAAGACAAGTTCAAGATCTTATGGTTTTAGAAAATATTGAGTCAGAACTTGAAAGTGATTTAGGAGAAAAACCCGATATTAATGCATTTGCTGAAAGGGCTGGGATCTCTTCTTTTCAGTTAAAAAAGAAGCTGAAAAGCGGCAGAAGAGCTAAGGAGAGAATGGTTTCAGCAAATCTTCGTTTAGTTGTAAGTGTTGCAAAGAAATATACAAAGAGAAATATGGAGTTATTGGATTTAATTCAAGAAGGAACGATTGGTTTAGTACGTGGTGTTGAAAAATTTGATCCAACTCGTGGTTATAAATTTTCTACTTACGCTTATTGGTGGATTCGACAAGGTATCACACGTGCAATAGCTGAAAAAAGTAGATCAATAAGACTACCAATTCACATAACAGAAATGCTAAATAAACTCAAAAAGGGTCAAAGAGAATTAAGTCAAGAACTTTCTAGGACCCCAACAATTAAAGAACTTTCTGAATATGTTGAGCTGCCTGAAAGTGATGTAAAAGATTTAATGAGTAAAGCTGGGCAGCCTGTTAGCTTAGAAACAAAAATAGGTGATGGTGAAGATACTATTTTATTGGACTTATTGTCTAATGAAATTGATATGCCCTCTGAACAAATAGAAAGTGATTGCATGAAAGGAGATTTAGAGACGTTACTTGAACAACTACCTGAATTACAAAATCGTGTTTTAAGAATGAGATATGGTATGGATGGTGATGATCCAATGAGCCTTACTGGCATTGGAAGAGTTTTGGGGATTAGTAGAGATAGAGTAAGAAATTTAGAAAGAGATGGTTTGCGCGGTTTAAGAAAAACAGGGGATTCTGTACAAGCTTATATGGCTTCTTGAATTATCTTTTTTATAATAGGATTAACTTTCTCGGGAATTTCATCATGGGGACAATGCCCTGCTTCTGGAATAATGTCTAGAGATTTTATACAATCAAAAGTTGCAAACCATTTTTGAGCTTCTTGTACAGGCTCCCAAGGATCTTTTTCACCCCATATTAAATGTACTGGCTTATTTATTTGTTCTAGTAAATTTGGAGCAAGATGATCATCAAATAGATTGATAAATCCTCTAAAAGCTTCAGGAGCTCCTTTGCCTTGGGTTGGTTTGAAAAGCGTATTTATTAACTCTTCATCAACATTATTTCCACTTGGATAAGCTACTTTTAAAACTTTTTCAATAAACGTTGGATTCGCTGCATTTTTAAAAATGTTGGAACTTAAAATTCGTTGTCTTACTAAAGTTTTAATCACTGGTCTCAGAAATCTCATTAATATTGATTGCTCTACTAGACGCTTGTCATCCATTGTCCTTTGTGCACAATCAATTAGTATTAGACCTACGCATTTCTGAGATAATTGTTTTGATGTATTTAATGCAATAACCCCCCCAATAGAATTTCCTATTAATAAGACAGGTTTTTTAACTATCTCTTGACAGAAATCATAAACTTGCTGACTCCAATTATCAAAACAATAATTGAAATTTTCAGAGTTTTTCTTTTCAAATGGAATCTGTGAATTTGGCTGACTACTTTCTCCAAACCCTATTAAATCTAATGCATAGCATGGTGCAATTGAGCTGATATTTCTTTGATTGAATCTCCAATGATCTTTGCATGCTCCAAAGCCATGAATTAACACTATTGCGATTGGAGAGTTGTTATCTGTTTCTTCTACTTGCCATGCAATTTGATAATTTTTCCAATTCCAGAATTGCTTCATCACTTTAGATAAGGATATGATTTATTTTTACTTAAAGTTAGATCTGAAGTAAAGTAAATAACTTTTTTGTTAATATTATTCGATGTATTAGCTATTGAAAAAGTATTAATTTGATTAGATAAAATTATCATAATAATGTTATTATTTAGAAATATCTTTGTGAATTTCGATTTATTTTGATGAGCATTATTCATTCTCCTCGAAATATCCAAAATTTACTTCTTGCATGGTTTAGAACAAATGGTAGATACTGGATACCCTGGAAATTGAAAAAAGATGGTTCCATTCCTCATTTAGGTGAAAGTCTATCTCCTTATGGAATTTGGGTTGCAGAGGTCATGCTTCAGCAGACTCAGTTGAAGGTCGTTATTCCTTACTGGGAAAAATGGATGAAGGTTTTTCCCTCTTTGACATCTTTAACAGAGGCTGATTTAGATACTGTTCTTATGCTATGGCAAGGTCTTGGCTATTATTCACGTGCTAATCGAATACATCAATCTTCTAAAATTTTAATTGATTTCGTTGGAAAAAATAAAGATCAAGATCCACATTCTTGGCCTAATGAAATAGAGCAGTGGATGTCTCTCCCTGGTATTGGTAGAACTACTGCGGGTAGTATCATCTCATCTGCTTTTGACCTTCCTACACCAATATTGGATGGAAATGTAAAAAGAATTTTTTCTAGATTGCTAGCTATTGAGGGAAAAATCAATAAAAATGACAAAGAATTATGGAAATTGAGCTCTGTTTTGATTTCTACTAATAGTCCAAGAAACTTTAATCAGGCTTTGATGGACTTGGGAGCAAATATTTGTACTCCTAAAAAACCAAGTTGTTCTATTTGTCCAATACAAAAATTTTGTATTGCATATACAAAGTACGATCCTGATAATTTTCCCATAAAAGCAATGACCAAAATAAAACCCCTTCAAGAAATTGGTATTGGGCTTGTTTTTAATAAAAACGGCGAATTGCTCATAGATCAGCGATTGGAAAGTTCAAGTATGGGTGGAATGTGGGAATTCCCAGGAGGAAAAAAAAACTCCGAGGAATCTATTGAAAAAACTATCAAGCGGGAATTAAAAGAGGAACTTGGGATTGTTGTCAAAGTTGGGGAAAAGCTTTTATCTTTTGAACATGCATATACCCATAAGAGGCTTTATTTTATTGTTCATTTTTGTGAATGGATATCAGGTGATCCCAAACCTCTAGCTAGTCAAAAATTACTTTGGGTATCTCCAAGCAAACTTTTGGATTTTCCTTTCCCTGCTGCGAACAAAAAAATTATTTCTGAATTACATAAACATCTTTGTATTGGAAACAAAAATCTTTAAATCACTAATAATAACTTCATTGATAAATGATTAGACATGAATGCTGGCAGTGTAATTGCGATTGGAGAAGCTTTGATAGATCGACTTGGTCCTCTAGGGGGAGATCCCTCTTGTGATTTGCCAGTAACAGATTGTTTTGGAGGTGCTCCAGCAAATGTTGCTTGTGCCTTAGGGCGTCTAGGGGTGAATGTTTCTTTTATTAGCTGTTTAGGAAATGATTCTTTTGGGAAAAATTTTAAAAATCTATTGATTCAGAGAGAAATTAATATCTCTGGATTACAGCAAGATATGCTTCGTCCTACAAGAGTTGTACTAGTTCGCAGAGATTCTTATGGAGAAAGATCTTTTGAAGGATTTGAGGGAGATAAAGGCATGGGATTTGCTGATCAAGCTATATCGCGGGAAAAAATTATTCGAGATTGGCCATTGGTTACAGAGAATGCGCAATGGTTAGTTGCGGGAACAATTCCTCTGGCTTCAGAAATATCATCTAAAGCCTTTTTATGGTGTATTGAAAATGCTTTGCATGCAGGAATAAAAATTGCATTGGATCTGAATTGGCGCCCAACTTTTTGGCGAAACAAAGTTTCAACATTCTTAGAGCCCTCTAAAAAAGAAAAAAATCAAATATTTTCAATTTTAAAAAACGTTTCATTAATAAAACTCGCAAAAGAGGAGGCCCAATGGTTCTTTAATACCACTGATCCAACTCAAATTTCTTCATCTTTTGCTCATAGACCATCTGTTGTTGTTACTGATGGATCAAATCCCATTTCATGGCGACTTAATAATCACATTGGTAAATCTTTTGCGATAACCCCTTCATCTGTGGTTGATACGACTGGCGCTGGTGATGCATTCACAGCAGGATTGATTTATAAACTAATATCTGTTGATTTAGATCAAATAAGTCAACAATTTGCTGAAGAAATTATTCAATTTGGAATTGCATGCGGTTCTCATGTTTGCAAAGGATTAGGAGCGATTGATGCACAACCTTTCCTTGATGATATTGATAATTTATTATCTTAATTAAAAGGAGGAATCAGCTGAAAAGATCGGGATTTATTGCCTAAGGAATATTCTAATTTTCCCCTCCAAGCATCAGGCAAAGGCAAAGATAATCTCTCTGGCCATTCAACGACCATCAATGCACCTATGGCTTTGGATTCTTCTTCTTCTTGTAAAAAAAATTCGTTAGCCGCATTTGTTTCTTCGATTCTATAGAGATCAAGATGTATCAAAGGAGGTGATCCAAGGGGATAATGTTGTGATAAAGGGAAAGTGGGAGATGTTATGGGTTCTTGAATTCTTAAGCTTTTTGCAATTCCTTTAACTAATGTGGTTTTTCCTGCTCCAAGAGGACCTTTTAAAAGGAGAATGCTTAGATCTGGAAATTTTTTTGTTAATGTTGAACCTAATGACATCGTTGATTCAGGTTTGTCTAGAGTCCAGCAGAAATTATTAGTTTGCTGAGCAAATGAATTAAAAACCTCGAATTTTTTTTCAGTATCTTTTTCCACAATCTCCCATAGAGAGTTCAATTTTATGTTCGCAGCAACTAAGTCAAATCTCAACAGTATTGGAAATAATACTGATTACATAGTTAACGATATAACCGAAGCAGAGTTTGGGCGAAAAGAACTATTGATTGCTGAAACCGAAATGCCAGGTTTAATGGCACTTAGAAAAAAATATGGATCCCAAAAACCATTACAAGGGGCCTACATAGCAGGTAGTCTTCACATGACTATTCAAACAGGAGTCCTGATTGAGACTCTTGTTGAGCTTGGTGCAAAAGTTAGATGGGCTTCGTGTAATATTTTCTCTACTCAAGATCATGCTGCTGCAGCTATAGCAAATTCAGGAGTACCAGTATTTGCTAAGAAGGGAGAAACTTTAGATGAGTACTGGGAATATACACACAAAATTTTTGAATGGAGAGATGGTGAAGCTGCAAATATGATTCTTGACGATGGTGGTGATGCGACTGGGTTGATTATTTTGGGTAGCAAAGCGGAAGAGGATATTTCAGTTCTTGAGAACCCTTCAAATGAAGAGGAAATTGCATTATTTGCCTCTATAAAGAAAAAACTTTCTCAAGATCCTAATTTTTATTCAAAGGCTAAATCCTTTATAAAGGGTGTTACTGAGGAAACTACAACTGGTGTAGCTCGTCTTTACCAGATGGAAAAAAATGGAGAACTTGTTTTCCCCGCAATTAACGTAAATGACTCTGTGACTAAAAGTAAGTTTGATAATCTTTATGGCTGCCGAGAATCCTTGGTGGATGGCATTAAAAGAGCTACAGATGTGATGGTGGCTGGCAAGGTTGCTCTTGTTATGGGGTATGGAGATGTGGGAAAAGGTTCTGCTCAGTCTTTAAGAGGTTTAGGGGCGACAGTTATGATTTCTGAAATAGATCCCATATGTGCTCTTCAAGCTGCAATGGAGGGATTTAGAGTTGTGAGGCTAGATGAAGTGGTAGAAGATGTAGATATTTTTGTTACTGCTACTGGGAATTTTCAAGTTATTCGTCATGAGCATTTGATAAGAATGAAGAATGAATCGATAGTTTGTAATATCGGCCATTTTGATAATGAAATTGAGGTTTCCTCTTTAAAGTCTTATGAGTGGGAAAATATTAAACCTCAAGTTGATCACATCACTTTGCCAAGTGGTAATAAAATAATTCTTTTAGCAGAAGGAAGATTAGTTAATCTTGGATGTGCTACTGGGCATCCTAGTTTTGTTATGAGTAATTCGTTTACTAATCAAGTATTAGCTCAAATCGAATTATTCAAATATGGAGTTAAATATTTGAATAAAGTTTATGTTTTACCAAAACATTTAGATGAAATGGTAGCTATTCTTCATTTAGATAAGATAGGAGCAAAATTAACTAAGTTAACTCAAGAGCAAGCCGAATATATTAATGTTCCAATTGAAGGACCTTACAAGACTGATCAATATCGTTATTAAGTTCATTTAAAAAATTCAAAATAAATGGAAATATCTGAATTTATATCTTCTTTACCAGTATTCATAGGAAATGCAGTTGAGACTAATCAATGGATCGGTTATGGGGCGATCCTGTTAGCAATGTTTTTGGAAAATTTAATTCCACCAATTCCTTCAGAGTTGATTATGCCTCTTGGTGGTTATTATGTTTCTCAAGGTCAATTAGATTTTTTACCAGTTGTTTTATCAGGTTTAATTGGAACTGTTATTGGAGCTTTGCCTTGGTATGGAATTGGTAGATTAGTGAATGAAGAAAGACTTGAGAAATGGCTTGAGAAACATGGGCGTTGGCTTGGAATTAATCCTCAGGAACTTGCTAGGAGTCGTAAATGGTTCAACAGGTATGGAGTTTCTTTAGTGTTTTGGGGAAGATTAGTTCCTGGAATTCGTACTTTGATTTCAGTACCCGCTGGGGTTGAGTTGATGCCCATGACCCCATTTCTGATTTGGACAACTGCAGGAAGCTTGATTTGGACCTTGTTTCTAACAATTACAGGATTTTATTTGGGCGATAATTATGCAAATATCGCAAATTGGATTAGTCCTTTCTCAAGTATCTTTAAGGCAATAATAGTTTTAATTATCTTTGGCGCTTGTATAACTTTAATTTATAAAACTCTCCGTAAACTAATTAAAAATTAAAAAAGATATTTTTAAAATGGAATTTCGTCATTACTTGGCTGCTGATTAAATGAATTATTATTTTGGAAATTACTATTTTCTGAATCTCTTTTGGATCCTAATAATTCAAGACGATCTACTCTAACAACTGGCTTGTTTCTATCCTCTCCAGTATTACGATCTTTCCAGCTATCTAATTTGAAGCTACCAGTTATACCTATTAAAGAGCCTTTTTTAACATAATCGGCTGCGACTTGTGCTTGTTTGCCCCAAATTTCTAAGTTGAACCAATCTGGCTCATCGTTTCGATTTCGTCTATTTACAGCCATTGTTAGATTCGCTACTACAGTTCCAGATTCAAAATATTTAACTTCAGGGTCTCTTCCTGCTCTGCCCACAAGAGTGACTGAATTTATTCCCATCATTACCTCCTCTGTTTACTGGTTGCTAAATAATATATTTATCTTAGTTCAACTCTCTTTATGATGGCTCAAATGATTGAAATTCGTGTTTTTTAACCGTTTTAAATTCTCCCGAGATATTGGGATTGATTTAGGTACAGCAAATACCTTGATTTATGTTTCTGGTAAGGGAATCGTATTGCAAGAACCTTCTGTTGTAGCAATGGATCTAGAAGAGGGAGTTCCTCTCGCCGTAGGCGATGATGCAAAGTTAATGTTAGGGCGAACACCAGGAAATATTCGGGCCGTTAGGCCTCTTAGGGATGGCGTCATAGCGGATTTTGATGCAGCTGAGCAAATGCTTAAGACATTTATTCAAAAATGCAATGAGGGCCGTGGAATTATTGCACCTCGACTAGTTGTTGGTATTCCTAGTGGTGTGACTGGTGTGGAGAGACGAGCAGTTCGTGAAGCTGGTCTTGCGGGAGCGAGAGAGGTTCATTTGATTGATGAACCTGTTGCGGCTGCAATAGGAGCTGCTTTGCCGGTAACAGAGCCAATAGGAACAATGATCGTTGATATTGGCGGGGGTACTACTGAAGTAGCTGTTTTAAGCCTTGGAGGAACAGTTTTAAGTGAATCTGTAAGGGTTGCAGGCGATGAAATTAATGATTCCATCGCAACTTATTTGAAAAAAGTACATAATTTAGTAGTTGGCGAAAGAACAGCTGAAGAGATAAAAATTAAAATCGGATCAGCTTTTCCATCCAATGAATTTGATTTGCAATCAATAGATGTAAGGGGGTTACATTTGCTTTCAGGTTTACCTCGTTCAATCAATTTGAAAGCAGGAGATTTACGTGAAGCCATGTCAGAGCCTTTGAATAAGATTGTTGATGCTGTAAAAAGAACACTCGAGAGAACTCCACCGGAACTGGCTGCAGATATTGTTGATAGGGGAATAATGTTGGCAGGAGGTGGAGCATTAGTGAGAGGAATTAGTGATCTGTTAAGTCATGAAACAGGAATTTTTACTCACGTGGCTGAGGACCCATTGTTATGTGTTGTCAATGGATGTGGGCTTGTTTTAGATGACTTTAAATCAATGCGAAGAGTTTTAGATACGCCTGATTTTGCTAGAAATGTAATTAGAGATTGAACAATGATTACAGCCCGACGGAAAATAGGGTTTCATTTGCTTTTGAAAAGTAGGTTTTGGGTAATATTTTTTTTAGGTGCTTTATTATTTGGTATTCGTTGGACAAAAGGAGCAGGATATTTAGATTTATACACTACTTTGTTGAAACCGATACTACCTGGTACGGCTCAAAGAGAATGGATTAAGGAAGGAGAAAATCTTGAAAGAAATATTCGATTAAAACTACTTGAGGAGGATAATAATCGTTTAAGAAAAGCTCTTTCTTTGCAGGAGTTTAATACTGATAGAAGAATTTCAGCAGCTGTCATATCTCGATCTTCTAGAAATTGGTGGAAACAGCTAGAAATTAATAAGGGCGTAAAAGATGGGGTTTTGAAAGGGCAAACAGTAATTGGTCCAGGAGGCTTGGTTGGTCTCGTTGATAGCACAACTTCATTCACTGCAAGAGTCCGATTGTTGACCGATCCTGGACATCAGATAGGAGCTTGGATCGATCGAACTAAGCGTCATGGAATTTTGACTGGGATGGGTACAAACAGACCAAAATTAATTTTCTTAAATAAAAATAGTTTTGTTGAAATTGGAGACGCTGTAACTACATCTCCAGCAAGTACCTTATTACCCCCAAATTTAACAATTGGAGTTGTTCAGTTTGTTAACGAGAAAGCTTTACCTTCCCCTTATGCAATAGTGCAATTAACTGCATCACCTGAGGCGATAGATTGGGTTCAGATTTTGAAAAATAATGACTAAAAATAATACGAAATTATTAATATTTTTAAATTTATTTTGTTTACCAGCTTTTGTCATTATATCTCCAGATTGTCTTAAAATAAATGGTATAACACCCTGTTGGCCAGTCATTTTTTTATTGCCATTTTCATTAAATAATCCTCCTTTTAGGGCAGCCGTATCCGGAGTTTCGTTGGGGATTTTTATGGATTCTTTTACAATTAGCGATGTTTCTTATATTCCATCTTTGCTTCTTTTATCTGTGGTTTGGAGTACATATGGATTGCATAATAAAAAAATCGAATTATTTCTAAATATTGGTTTGATGGCTATCTTTGGAACTGCCTTTGTAGGTCTTTCGATTTGGGTCCAAAAAATCATTTTATATAGAATCTTACGAAATAATTGGTTTCATTCTTGGTCGATTTATGTATTACTTTCTGAGGTCATAATTACTGGATTAGTTGCCCCATTTCTCTCTTCGTGGCTTCTTCTTGCTTATAAAAAAAACTAATGCAAAAATTTTTTAACCTTTAAAAATAGAATAAATACTTATTTATTAGTGGGGACTCTGTCTTTTAGATTAGTCAAATGGCTTTGAATACCTGACTTGAAGATGATATCGTCAAGTAACAATAAGCCATTTCGACATAAAATTTCGATGGTCCTGTCACTAAGGCAACAGCTAATCTCATGACCTGCATTTTGGTTGTAGATGATGAACCAGCAGTATTGAAAGTCTTGGTCACAAGGCTTAATCTTGCTGGTTATCAAGTTATATCTGCACAGGACGGAGAGCAAGCACTTGAGGTTTTTCACAAAGAAGCACCAGATTTAGTGGTTTTGGATGTCATGCTCCCTAAGATGGATGGCTTTGCAGTTTGTAGAAGAATAAGAGCAGAGTCTTGTGTTCCAATAATATTTTTGACTGCTCTTGAAGCCATTTCAGAAAGAGTTGCAGGTTTAGATTTAGGTGCTGATGATTATCTTGCTAAACCATTTAGCCCAAAAGAGTTAGAGGCCAGAATTGCGACGATTTTGAGAAGAGTAGGACCTGCCCCAACAGTTGATGAGCCAAGAGAGGTTCCATCAGGTCAAGGAGTAATGAAGCTTGGTGATCTTGTTGTAGATACTAATAGAAGACAAGTTAGTAGAGGAGGAGACAGAATAGGTCTCACATATACAGAATTTAGCTTGCTGGAATTATTATTTCGTGATCCTGGCCGTGTTGTGCCTCGAGCAGAAATTTTGGAACAGCTTTGGGGCTACCCTCCAAGAAGAGCGGCTGATTTGAGAGTTGTGGATGTCTACGTAGCTCGTTTAAGAGGAAAGCTTGAACCTGATCCAAGAAACCCAGAGTTAATTTTAACTGTTAGGGGAATTGGCTACGCTTCTCAAAGAATGGGAGAATTTCCTACTGCTATTGCCAGTTAAAGATTATTAGCTCAAAATTGATAGGTTTTTTCACTTTTATCTTGTTTATTCCTGCCGTTTGTATGAATTGCCTTGTCTGAATTAAGAGATACCCGCCTCGAGAAGGCCAAAACACTAAAAAGCCTTGGGCAAGGTCCTTATGGTTTGAATTATCGACCTACTGACTCTGCAGATGTTTTGCAGAAAAAATATGCAGATTTGCCAAATGGCGAAGAAAAAAAAGACGAAGTATCAATCGCAGGGCGTGTGACTTCTAGAAGAGTGATGGGCAAACTTGCTTTTTTTACTCTTGCTGATGAAACAGGAACAGTTCAACTTTTTTTGGAAAAAGCGACTTTAAATCAGAATGAAAATAGTGAAAATTCAAAGAATAATTTTGAAAATATTACCTCTCTTGTTGACTCTGGTGATTGGATAGGGGTCAGTGGAATATTAAGGAGAACTGATAGAGGTGAACTTTCTATAAAGGTTTTCGAATGGTCAATGCTTTCAAAATCTTTGCAGCCTTTACCGGATAAATGGCATGGACTCGCCGATGTAGAGAAGCGCTATCGACAAAGATATTTAGATTTAATTGTGAATCCTCAGTCAAGAAAAACTTTTCGAACAAGGGCTTTATTAGTCAGTTCAATTCGACGATGGTTGGATGAAAAAGATTTTCTTGAAATTGAGACGCCAGTTTTACAATCAGAAGCCGGTGGAGCGGATGCAAGGCCATTCATAACACATCACAACACACTGGATTTGCCTTTGTATTTGAGGATTGCAACGGAATTGCATCTTAAAAGACTTGTGGTAGGTGGATTTCAAAGGGTTTATGAACTTGGAAGGATTTTTAGAAATGAAGGAATTAGCACTAAGCATAATCCTGAATTTACTTCTGTTGAAATTTATGAGGCCTTTGCAGATTATTTCGACATGATGGAATTGACAGAAAAATTACTTTCTTCAGTTTGCGAAAAGATTTGTGGATCCACCAAGATTACTTATCAAGAAAAAGAAATAGATCTGAAGCCTCCTTGGAGAAGAGCAACGATGCATCAATTAGTCCACGAATTCACTGGAATTGATTTTGAATCGCTTGGAGTTAATGTTGAGGATGTCAAAGCAGCAATGCTTCGAGAGGGGCTTCAAGTGCCCGACAAGGCTGACAGTATTGGGAAACTTCTTAATGAAGCTTTTGAGCAAGTAGTGGAGCCTAAGCTGGTTCAACCTACATTTGTTATGGATTACCCCATCGAGATTTCTCCATTAGCTCGAAAACATAGGACGAAGAAAGGTTTAGTTGAAAGGTTTGAACTTTTTATTGTTGGCAGAGAGACAGCTAATGCTTTCAGTGAATTAATTGATCCTATAGATCAAAAAGAACGTTTACTTTTACAGCAGGCTAAAAAAGAAGCAGGTGACCTTGAAGCTCAAAGCTTGGACGAAGATTTTATTAATGCTCTTGAAGTAGGAATGCCTCCAACAGGAGGGCTGGGAATAGGAATAGATAGGTTTGTAATGCTATTAACTGATAGTCCTTCAATAAGAGATGTCATAGCTTTTCCACTTTTAAGGCCCGAATCAAATATAAAACAAACTGGAAAGTGACCCATCACAGTGGATAATAGGCGAGTAAGGATTTTGTACAGATGAGTGGCGAGAGAGTTGGTTTTCGTTTCAAGCATGCAGATGCTGTTGTGAAACGGAATCCCCAAGGGCGTTCAAGACGCGGTTGGGTCATGGAACCTGTTGAGCAAACGACAAGCAGGGGTACAAAAATGCCTGCTTATCGTATTAGATGGAGAGATAGCGAGCGTCCTGAAATTGTTTTGCAACATATGCTTATCGCTGATCCTGACCCAACACCTCCACCTGAAAATGTTAGCTTGGATGTAAATTAATAATTAATCATTAAATTATTAATTTTCTGAAAAAAATTAGTAAAAAGTATTTTAATATTTTTTATTTTAAAAACGCTTTAGAGCATTAGCAACGTCTCTTTTTGAGTCATTAACTTTCTCTCTATCCCTTTTGTCATGTAATTTTCTGCCTTTCCCAACTCCAATTTTTAATTTAATCCATGAGCCTTTCAGATAGAGACTTAGAGGTATTAATGTTAAACCTTTTCTATCTATACTTATTTTTAACTTCTCGATTTCTTTTCGGTGTGCAAGAAGCTTTTTAATTCTTAGAGGTTCATGATTGAAAAATTTACCGGCATGATTATGAGGTGAAATATGAACATTATGAAGTTGAATTTGATTTTGTTTAATTAAACAAAACCCATCTTTTAAGTTAACTTTTCCTGCTCTTATAGATTTAACTTCGGTTCCAAGAAGCTCCAAGCCAGTTTCAAGTGTTTCTAGGATTTCATATTCATACCTCGCTTGTCGATTGTCAGCTAAGCGACGATTTCCATCAACTGAGGAATTTTTTTTGGACTTTTTCTTTCCTTTTTTGCTCATTCTTCTATTTACCTCCATTTTTGTTGAGATGCCACTACCCTTCGGTAATGGCAATTTTGTCTTCAATTACTAATCATTCGCCTCTTCCTAATGATAAAGGAGAGGAAAGATTGGTTGGCTCCACTCTTTTAAAGGAGGAACTGAAGTCATCTAAGCAAGATTCACTTAGGCCTAAATCTTTTGATGAATTCGTAGGTCAATCTGAGTTAAAGAAAGTTCTTGAAATTTCAGTTAAAGCATCATTGACAAGAGGAGAAGCACTTGACCATTTAATGCTTTATGGGCCGCCTGGATTGGGAAAAACAACTATGGCTTTGGTTATTGCTGAGGAGTTAGGTGTTAAATCTAGAGTTACAAGTGCGCCTGCACTTGAACGTCCAAGGGATATTGTTGGATTATTGATCAATATGCAGCCACGTGAATTAATTTTTGTTGATGAGATTCACAGGCTTAATCGAATATCACAGGAACTTTTGTATCCAGCGATGGAAGATAGAAGGCTGGATTTAACTGTAGGGAAAGGCACTTCCTCGAGAATGCGATCAATCGAAATCCCTCCCTTTACCTTGGTTGGTGCTACAACAAAGCCAGCAGCGTTGAGCTCCCCTATGCGAGATCGCTTTGGAATAACTCAGCGACTAGACTTTTATAATTATTTGGAACTTGAAAACATAATTAAAAGATCTGCGAATCTTATTAATTTATCGATTTCAGAAGATGCATCTCATCAATTAGCAAAAAGAAGTCGAGGTACTCCTCGAATTGCAAATAGGCTCATACGAAGAGTTAGAGATTTTGCAGAAGTTCATTCTTCCTCAAAAATGATTGATGTTCAAATTGTTAATGATGCTCTTGATCTACATCGTGTAGATGAAAGAGGTTTAGATGCAACAGATAGAAATTATTTAGGCTTGTTAGTTAATCAATATCAAGGTGGTCCAGTAGGACTTGAAACTTTGGCTGCTGCGCTTGGAGAAGATTCAACCACTCTAGAAACTGTAGTTGAGCCTTATTTAATGCAAATTGGTTTTTTACAAAGAACTGCCAGAGGAAGGGTTGTTACTCCAGCAGCTGAAAAACACTATCTTCTAACTTCATCAACAAGAAAAGATAAATGATAAACATAAAAATTTTTCAAGCTTTACTTCTACTTTCACTTATTTTTGTGCCATTTCAGTCCGAAGCCAAGAATCTTCCTAAATTTTTATTCGAGAAAGCTCTTCAAGAAAGTAATGATGGTGATTTTATTCAAGCTGAAAAAGATTGGAGCTTTTACTTGAAGGAGAATCCAAATGATGCCGCTGCATTAAGTAATAGAGGCAATATTCGTCTTGCTCTTGGTGATCCTCAGGGGGCTATAAGAGATCAAACTATGGCCATTGAAATTTCACCTGAAGATTTAGATCCTTATTTGAATAGAGGCATTGCTGAAGAAGCTTTACAGCGTTGGGATGACGCCAGTAAAGATTATAAATACGTTTTAAATAAGAATCCTAAAGATGTTTCAGCTTTATATAACTTAGGTAATGTCATGGGCTCCATGGATAATTGGATTGAAGCGAAGAAATTCTTTTCTCAAGCTGCCTCGTCAAATAATGCTATAGCTATGGCTAGATCGAGTGAGGCGCTTGCCATTTATCAATTGGGTGATATTGAACTCGCTGAAAAGAAAATCAGAATATTAATTCGTAAATATCCTTTATTTGCAGATGCGAGAGCAGCATTAAGTGCGCTTCTATGGTCTAAGGGCTTCTTAGGTGAAGCCGAAAGTAATTGGGCTGCCGCTGCTGGACTAGATATTCGGTACCGTGATAAGGACTGGTTATTGAATGTTCGCCGATGGCCTCCAAAACCTACAAATGATTTGATTGCATTTCTTGCATTGGAGGATAGATGAAAGATTTAGGAAAAAAAATCGAGGCTTTAACTAAGGATATACTGCCTGATTTGATTCAATTACGTCGTCATCTTCATGCCCATCCAGAACTAAGCGGTCAGGAATATCAAACTGCTGCTCTTGTCGCCGGGGAGCTTAGAAAATCAGGTTGGGAAGTAAAAGAAGCAGTAGGTAAAACGGGAGTGGTAGCTGAAATGGGGAATAAAAGCGGACCTGTTTTTGGCTTACGAGTTGATATGGATGCTTTGCCAATCGAGGAGAGAACAGGATTACATTATTCTTCCTCAATTCAAGGTTTGATGCACGCATGTGGACATGATCTACATACTTGTATCGGTTTGGGAGTGGCTAAAGTCTTAGCAAAAAACAAATTTACAAACTCTCGAATACGAATCATTTTTCAGCCTGCTGAAGAAATTGCTAAAGGTGCAAATTGGATGAGAGCTGAAAAGGTTCTTGAGGGAGTTCAAGCTCTTTTTGGTGTGCATGTTTATCCAGATTTGTCAGTTGGTAAGATTGGAATCAGAAGTGGTACTTTTACAGCTGCCGCGGCTGAATTAGAAATAGATATTGTTGGTAATGGAGGGCATGGAGCTAGACCACATGAAGGTATTGATTCAATTTGGATTTCTGCAAAAGTTATTAGTGGACTTCAAGAGGCTATTAGTAGGCGTTTAGATGCTCTTAAACCAGTGGTTATTAGCTTTGGGAAAATTTCAGGAGGAAATGCTTTTAATGTTATTGCTGAGAAGGTTAAGCTTCTCGGCACAGTAAGGTGTCTTGATAAAAATCTGTATGAAACATTGCCTCAATGGATTGAGAAAATTGTACAAAACATAGCATCTAATTACGGAGGTCAAGCTAAAATAAATTTCAAGTCGATAGCGCCTCCCGTTTATAACGATCCAAAGTTGACTAGTTTGTTATCTAACTGTGCGAAGAATTTTATGGATGAAAAAAATATTGTTTATTTAGACAACCCGTCATTAGGTGCTGAAGATTTTGCTTTCTTCTTGCAAGATGTTCCGGGGACAATGTTTAGATTAGGAGTCGCTGGAGATCAAGGTTGTGCTCCATTGCACAGTGGACATTTCTCTTTAGATGAAAGAAGCCTCCAATTAGGAATAAACATTTTGTCTCAAACATTAGTTATTGCATCGACAACTCTCTAATAGATCTATTCGCTAAATTTTATGAACAGATTGGGTAACCCATTAATCTCAATATCAGCACCTCTGCTAATTCTATTGGCAATTACAGGCTTTTTTCATAGAGAGGGCAAAGATAGAATCCAAGCCTTACCTGCTTTAGTTGTTGGAGGTGGATTGGTTTTGACTGGAGCGGTTAGAAGATTTAGGCGTCGAAGAATGTTGTTTCTAGAGATAAAAAAAGATATGAATGATCAAAATCTTTAATCCTAAAATTTTTATCTATAAAAACTTTAGGATTTAGTTGTGGATTTCGAGCTAATTTGTATTTATCACTAGGGGTGCCATATCGCTTTGCTATATGGCTGAGATCACACCCTCTGAACTTGATCTGGTTTAAACCAGTGTAAGGAAAGTGAAATCTTGTGATCTTTAATTATATTGCTCCTTTTTTATTCAATAGCTTTTTAGTTCATGCGGAATTTATGGGTGGCTTCTAGAAAAGGTAAAACAAATGTTTCTCAGATGCATTTTGCTCGCAAAGGCGAAATTACTGAAGAAATGAGTTACGTAGCTAAGCGTGAAAATCTTCCTGAGACTCTAGTTATGGAAGAGGTTGCGCGAGGTCGAATGATTATTCCTGCAAATATTAACCATACGAATTTAGAACCGATGGCAATAGGTATTGCTTCATCGTGCAAAGTCAATGCAAATATTGGAGCTTCGCCTAATGCAAGCGATATTAGTGAAGAATTAAAGAAACTTGAACTTGCAGTAAAATATGGAGCGGATACTCTTATGGATCTCTCTACTGGAGGGGTTAATTTAGATGAGGTAAGGACTGCAATTATTAACGCTTCCCCTATCCCGATTGGGACAGTTCCTGTTTATCAAGCTTTAGAAAGTGTTCATGGTTCTATTTCAAGGCTGACTGAAGATGATTTTTTACACATCATAGAAAAGCATTGTCAGCAAGGAGTTGATTATCAAACTATTCATGCAGGCTTATTGATTGAGCATTTACCCAAGGTTAAAGGTCGTATCACTGGAATAGTAAGTCGTGGCGGAGGGATTCTTGCTCAATGGATGCTTTATCACTACAAGCAAAATCCTTTGTTTACTCGTTTCGATGATATTTGCGAAATATTTAAACGCTATGACTGCACTTTTTCTTTGGGTGATTCTTTAAGGCCTGGATGCCTGCATGATGCATCAGATGAAGCTCAACTCGCTGAGTTGAAAACTCTTGGTGAATTGACTAGACGAGCTTGGAAACATGATGTTCAAGTTATGGTCGAGGGACCTGGTCATGTACCTATGGATCAAATTGAATTTAATGTTAGGAAGCAAATGGAGGAGTGTTCAGAGGCGCCATTCTATGTTCTAGGTCCTTTGGTAACAGATATATCTCCTGGTTATGATCACATTTCAAGTGCTATTGGGGCCGCAATGGCAGGTTGGTATGGTACCGCGATGCTGTGTTACGTAACACCTAAGGAACATCTTGGGTTGCCAAATCCTGAGGATGTTAGAGAAGGTTTGATTGCTTATAAAATTGCAGCTCATGCTGCAGATGTTGCAAGACATAGATCAGGAGCTCGTGATCGTGATGATGAATTAAGTAAAGCCAGGAAGGAATTTGACTGGAACAAACAGTTTGAATTGTCCTTGGATCCAGAGAGGGCTAAGCAATATCATGACGAAACCTTACCTGAAGAAATTTTCAAAAAAGCAGAGTTTTGTTCAATGTGTGGACCTAATCATTGTCCAATGAATACAAAAATAACAGATGAAGATCTTGATAAATTAAAAGATCAAATACAGTCAAAAGGGGCAGCTGAACTATCTCCAGTAAAGTTAAACAAAGAAAATTAGTTCTTTGTTTAACTTTTTTTGTTTGATTAGATTAACTAATTTTAATTAAAAGATTGATCTTATTTGTTAAGGAGATTTCTGCATTTTTCTAGAACGTTGTCTACTGTAAATCCAAATTTTTCCATACATAATCCACCTGGAGCAGATGCTCCGAAGCTATTCATTGTTACGGTGTCACCATCCAGGCCAATATATTTGTGCCATCCGAAGCTCTCTGCAGCTTCAACTACTATGCGTTTTCTGATGTTAGTAGGTAAAACTTCTTCTTTATAACTTTCGCTTTGTTCTTCAAAAAGTTCAACGCATGGCATAGAAACTACACGCACTTTTTTCCCTTCTGTGGTTAGCTTTTTCGCTGCTTGTACGCATAAATCGAGCTCAGTTCCTGTCCCAATAAGTATTAGTTCAGGCGTACCATTGCACTCTTCAAGTATGTATCCACCTAAAGCAACTTTATCTACTGATGAATTTTGTTGATTGGCCATACCTTGCCTACTTAGGCACAAAGAACTTGGTCTCTTACGATTTTTAATTGCAACTTTATAAGCGCCGCTGGTTTCATTGCCATCTCCTGGACGGAAAACCATCATATTTGGCATTGCTCTTAATGATGGAATGGTTTCTATGGGTTGATGTGTTGGGCCATCTTCACCAACACCTATAGAATCATGGGTTAAAACATAAATAACCCCAAGCTCACTAAGAGCTGAAAGACGCATTGATCCTCTCATATAGTCTGCGAATACTAAGAATGTTCCACCGTAGGGAATTAAACCACTATCGTGATAAGCAATACCATTCAATATGGCTGCCATGGCATGTTCTCTTACACCAAAATGTAAATAACGTTTTTCAGGACTGTCATATTGGAAAGATCCAGTTTCACCTTTTATATCTGTGTAATTTGAGTGTGTTAAATCAGCAGAACCTCCTATTAGTTCAGGAATGTTAGGACCAAGGGCACCTAGACATATTTGAGAATGTTTTCTAGTGGCAACTCCTTGATCATCTGCTGAATAAGTTGGTAAATCTTTATCCCAACCCTCAGGTAGTTCGCCTCTCAACATACGCTCAAATTGAGATGCTTCATTAGGATATTTTTCTTTATATTTAGTAAGGGTTTGATTCCACTCCTCTTCAAGTTGTGCTCCTTTTTGAATGGCTTGTCGATATTGATCGTATGCATCTTGGGGAACCTCGAAAGGTTTGTAAGGCCAGCCCAGTTGTTTTCTTGTTAGTTCCGCTTCTTCTTCACCTAAAGGGGCGCCATGAATACCTGCGGTATCACTTTTATTGGGTGAACCGTACCCAATCGTTGTAGTTACTTTGATTATGGATGGCTTATCTGTGACAGCCTTGGCATTTTCAATAGCTTTAGATATCCCTTCTACGTCTGTATTTCCCTCAGGAATTTCTTGTACATGCCATCCATATGCTTCATATCTTTTTAATACATCCTCAGTAAATGAGACGTCAGTTCTTCCATCAATAGTGATGTGATTGTCATCATATAAAGCTATTAATTTTCCAAGTTTTAAATGACCAGCAAGAGAACAGGCTTCGGAAGATATTCCCTCTTGATTGCATCCATCTCCCATGATCACATAGGTGTAATGGTCTACAACTGTTGAATCAGGCTTATTGAATTTTGCAGACAAATGTGCTTCCGCAATAGCTAGTCCAACTGCATTTGAAATTCCTGCTCCCAAAGGTCCCGCAGTTACTTCAACACCAGGAGTTTCGAAGGTTTCTGGATGACCTGGAGTTTTAGCCCCCCATTGTCTAAATTCTTTTATATCTTCAATGGAGACAGACTCATAACCAGTTAAATGGAGAAGAGCATACAAAAGCATGCATCCATGTCCTGCTGAAAGAACAAATCTGTCGCGATTAAACCATTTTGGGTTTTTTGGATTATGACGCAAGTGCTTGTCCCACAATGCATAACCCATTGGTGCACAACCCATAGGGAGTCCAGGGTGACCACTTTTGGATTTATTAATTGCATCAACAGCGAGCATCCTGATGCTATTTATGCAAAGTGTGTCTAAGGAAGTAGTCAAGGCAACCATTTTGAATTAGTGAGTGGTGGAAAAGAAATTTAAGTGGAAAGTGAAAATGAAATTGATTAGATCATTTGTCGAAAAGCTAGACAGACATTATGACCGCCAAATCCGAATGAGTTGGATAGTACGACGTTTAATTTCTTCTCTCTTGCTTTGTTGGGCACATAATCAAGATCACAATTTGGGTCTGGATTGGAGTAATTAATTGTTGGCGGAATTATTTCATGTTTTATTGCCAGAGCACAAGCAACAGCTTCTATTCCTCCAGAACCTCCTAATAGGTGGCCTGTCATTGATTTCGTTGAGCTTATAGGCACTTGATACGCATGATTTCCTAAAGCGCTTTTTATCGCAGATGTTTCATTACTGTCATTGGCTGGAGTGCTAGTCCCATGAGCATTAATGTAATCGACTTCTTCTGGATTGATTTGTCCATCAATTAATGCAAGTTTCATAGCTTCTGCACCTCCTACTCCTCCTGGAGTAGGAGAAGTAATGTGATGGGCATCACATGTGGTCCCATAACCAATAATTTCTGCATGAATTGTTGCGTCTCTTTTTAATGCATGGTCAAGAGTTTCTAAAATTAACACTCCTGCGCCTTCTCCAATTACGAATCCATCTCTTTGAGAATCAAAGGGTCTACTAGCTGTACTTGGATCATCATTTCTGAAAGATAGTGCCTTGGCACTAGCAAAGCCTGCGACCCCTAAAGGAGTGATACTTGCTTCCGCTCCACCACAAACCATTGCATCTGCTTTTCCTAGTTGTAGCAGCCTGAATGCATCACCAATGGCATTTGAACCCGCTGCACAAGCAGTTGAAACAGCTGAACTTGGACCTTTAGCGCCCAGTGCAATTGCCGCTAGTCCAGTAGCCATGTTGGGAATCATCATGGGAACAGTGAATGGACTAACGCGACTAGCTCCTTTGTTGTCTAAAACATGAGCTTGGGTTTCCATAGTCAGCAATCCGCCAACTCCAGAGCCAATAATTACTCCAATTCTTCCAGCATTGGAGCTGTTAATTACTAGCCCTGAATGATTCAGAGCTTCTTTTGCTGCAATGACTCCAAATTTTGAGAAACGATCCCACCTCTTGGATTCTTTTGGCTCTAACTTGCCGGTAGGGTCAAAACTTTTAACCTCTGCTGAAAATCTGCAAGCATGGGATGAGGCGTCAAAGAGTGTTGTTTTATCCACCCCGTTCCTCCCGGATTTAAGTCCTTGGAGGTAACTTTCGAGGTCATTACCAATTGGAGTAATGGCACCAAGACCTGTAATAACAACTCGATGGAGTTTCTCCATCATTTGAACCTCAAGACTGTTTTTCTTCGATGTATTTGACTGCATCCCCGACAGTGGCAATGCCTTCCGCAGCCTCGTCGGGGATTTCTATGTCAAATTCCTCTTCAAGAGCCATTACTAATTCGACAGTGTCGAGAGAGTCAGCTCCGAGGTCGTTTTGGAAATTTGAATCCGGTTTTACTTCACCGGCTTCAACGCTCAATTGTTCCGCAACAATAGAGCGAACTTTTTCAAGGATTGCTTCCTGGGACATAACCTTCTTAGACCTGACTTCCAATACTACGGGTTAGAGTGTCGAGTTAACAAAAGTGACGGCATTGCAACTATTTTTTTTTATGTAGCGAAACGTAGGTATAGTTTTATACATCAAGGAAATATGGGTTGGTAATTTGTCACACGCCGTCAAAATCTATGACACCTGTATTGGCTGCACCCAATGCGTAAGGGCTTGTCCACTGGATGTTCTTGAAATGGTTCCATGGGATGGCTGCAAAGCTTCTCAGATAGCATCATCTCCAAGAACTGAAGATTGTGTTGGATGTAAGCGGTGTGAAACTGCTTGCCCAACAGATTTTCTCAGTATTAGGGTCTATCTGGGTGATGAAACAACTAGAAGTATGGGTTTGGCTTACTAAAAAGTTAGTATTTTTCTTAAAGAAGGTTTATTTTATATAAATAATTTTTGGTGTTAATTTAAATATATGTGTGGAATCTTTGCTGTTATTGGTTCAAGAGAAGTTTCTTCATTACTTATTGATGGATTAAGAAAACTCGAATATCGCGGCTATGACTCAGCAGGGATAGCAACAATTAATAATTTGAATAATGATCAAATTGGACAACTAAATGTAAAAAAATCAAAAGGAAAGCTAATCAATCTCTCAAATTTAATTAAAAAAAAGCCTCCAAAAGGTCATGTAGGCATAGCACATACCAGATGGGCTACTCATGGTAAACCTAACGAAAGGAATGCTCATCCTCATCTTGATGCTTCAGGCCAAATTGCAGTTGTCCAAAATGGGATTATCGAGAATTACAGAGATTTATCTAAAAGTCTGAAACTTAGAGGAATTAAATTGACCTCGGAAACTGACACTGAGATCATTCCACATTTGATAGGGCTGGAGATAGAAAAGTCCCTGTTAAATGGACTTCCCAAAAATGAACAAACATTATTAAAAGCTGTTCAAAAAGTTTTGACTTTATTAGAGGGAACTTATTCCATAGCAGTGATTTGGTCTAAGGCACCCAACGCTCTAGTAGTCGCTAGGGGACAAGCGCCATTAGTTCTTGGCTTTGGTGAAGGGGAGTTTTTTTGTGCTAGTGATACGCCAGCATTGGTAGGATTTACCCGTACATTTCTACCTTTAAGGGATCACGAAATTGCACTGTTAACTCCATTAGGGATTGAACTTTATGATGACGATGGAAATAGGCAGCACAGAGCACCATCGCTACTAAAGGGCACGGAACTTTTTGCGGATAAAAGAAACTTCCGTCATTTCATGCTTAAAGAAATATATGAGCAGCCAGAAACAGCACAACTATGGGTAGATAAATTTTTGCCTATGGATTTGCTCTCAGGAAATTCAGTGGCTTTTCCTATATCTAAATCTCTCCTTGTGAAGATAGAACAAATACAAATACTTGCCTGTGGTACTAGCAGACATGCAGGCATGGTTGGTGCTTATTTGTTGGAACAGTTTGCAGGAGTTCCTACAAAGGTATATTTCGCAAGTGAATTTCGATATGCTCCACCTCCACTTTCTCCACATACGTTGACTATTGGAGTAAGTCAATCGGGTGAAACAGCAGATACTTTAGCTGCATTAAGGATGGAAAAGGAGAGACGAGATTCGACTGGGGACGCTAATTTTTCTTTTCATCACTTGGGTATTACTAATAGAGTTGATAGTTCATTAGGTCGCGAACTTGATAATGTTATTGATATCGGATCAGGTATCGAAATAGGTGTTGCAGCAACTAAAAGTTTTCTTGGTCAAATGTTATCTTTTTATGGTTTGACACTTTTATTTGCTTCTCAAAGACAAAAAAGAACTCCTCAAGAAATTTTAGATCTCTCTAATAATTTGAGATTAATTCCTAAACAGCTAACAGATCTTATAAAAAAACATGATTCTCTTTCTCAGGGAATAGCACATTTGTTTGTTGAAACAAAGGATGTCATTTTTTTAGGTAGAGGAATTAATTATCCAATTGCACTTGAAGGAGCTCTTAAATTAAAGGAAATAAGCTACATCCATGCTCAAGGTTATCCAGCTGGAGAGCTAAAGCACGGACCAATAGCACTCTTAGATCAACATGTTCCAGTGGTGTCCATAGCTATTCCTGGAGTCGTTTATGAAAAGGTTCTCAGTAATTCGCAAGAGGCTAAAGCTAGGGATGCCCGTTTAATTGGGGTATCTACATATGGACCAGAATCTGAAATCTTTGATGAATTATTTACAATCCCAAAAGTAAGTGAATGGGTTAGTCCTCTATTAACCGTTGTACCTTTACAGTTATTTAGTTATCACATAGCAGCACATAAAGGTTTAGACGTCGACCAGCCTCGGAATTTAGCAAAAAGTGTAACCGTCGAATAAAATGTTTTAATTTTAAACTAATATTCTGTAGTTTTTTATTAATTAAGATTTTTTATTCTGCCATAAGAATCTTCAAAACGAATAATGTCTTCTTCATCTAAATATGTTCCACTTTGAACTTCAATAAGCTTAAGTTTCATTCTTCCTGGATTGCTTAATCTATGCTTACAACCTAAAGGAATAAATGTACTTTCATTCTCACTTAGAAGTTGTTTTTCTCCATTTTTTTCTATCAATGCTGTTCCGTTAACTACAACCCAATGCTCAGCTCTATGATGATGCATTTGTAAAGAAAGAGAGGCATTAGGCTTTACTTCTATGAGTTTGACAAGCCAACTATTTCCTTCAACTATTGTAGTGTAATTACCCCAAGGTCTATAAATTTTTCTGTGCATTTTACCCTCTGGGAAGTCATTTGAGCAGAGGCTCTTTACTATATTTCCAATATTTTGTGATTGATCTGCATTGGCCACTAATATAGCATCATTAGTATCTACAACTATAAGATTTTCTATACCTATTCCTACAATTAGACGTTGTTCACTTTTTAAATAACAGTTTTTACTTTCTTCAGCTATTACTCTCCCATTTATATAGTTTCCATCATTATTTTTTTGACTTATATCCCACAAAGATTTCCAACTTCCTATGTCACTCCATCCTGCATTTAAAGGGAGAACAGTTCCTAATGTTGTTTTTTCCATCACTGCAATATCTAAAGATATTTTTGGACATTTCTTGAATGATTCTGCTTCTAATCGTAGAAAATCAAGATCTTCTATATCTTTCTCAATAGCAATTTTGCAATACTTTATAATTTCTGGAGATAGTTTTTCTAATTCATTTATTATAGAACTCGCTTTAAAAAGAAACATACCACTATTCCAGGTATAGCGAGAATCTTTGATTAATTTCTCAGCTAAATTTTTATTAGGTTTTTCTATGAATTTTTTTATTTCTAAACCAGTTATTTGATCTTCTTTACTAGGCAATTCTTTCGCTTCAATATAACCGTAACCAGTTTCTGCGCTTGTTGGAACAATACCAAAAGTCACTAGTCTTCCCAGGTTCGCATATGTTTTTGCTGATTCAATCACTCTTTGAAACTCAACGATATTTTCTATCAAGTGATCAGCTGCCAAGATTAATAGCAAAGGATCTTTACCTAAAGAAATTGCTTGAAGAGCAGCAACTGCAACTGCTGGAGCAGTATTACGTCCTACAGGTTCTAGAATAATCGCTTGAGGATCAGTATTTATCTCTCTAAATTGCTCTGCAACTATAAATCTATGATCCTCATTACATATTAATATTGGTTTTTCAAGTCCCTCTAAACCTAGAAGCCTTTCATAGGTTTTCTGTAAAAGAGTTTTTTTTGTTCGAGAATCTAATGCTAGAAATTGTTTAGGATAACTTTCTCTGGAAAGCGGCCAAAGTCTTGTTCCTGATCCACCACTAAGAATTACAGGAATTATCGAGTTATCAGTTATTTGCATAAAGAAATTGGTAATCCATGTTTAAACTCCTGATTAAAAACCTGAATGATTTTTAGAGTTCCAATAATCCAGGGGGTGGATTGATTAGCAGCCATTGTTCTTTGATTTCTATCTCTGGGACAATTTCTTTAACAAAAGGTACTAAAACTTTTTTACCTCCCACTAACTCTATCTCTAGAAGGTCGTTCCCACCCTTGATTAAGTCAGTTACATAACCAATTACAGTTTTTTTTGGTCCTCTTCTTGCTTCTAAACCAATTAAATCAAAATAATGGTATTCCCCTTTTCTCAACATTGGTCTGCTATTTATTGGCATTACTATTTTCCAACCAATAATTTCCTCTGCAGATGTCCTATTAGATACTCCCTCTATAGAAAGCACGTAGATTGATTTGCCCGGAATAAGCGTTCCTTTTTTTAATTTGATTTCAGTAGGCAATTCATTAGCTTTTTGAATCCATCGTTTCCCTGGTTTTGTAAATCTTTCAGGAAAGTCGCTGCTAGGTTTAATTCGAATATCTCCTCTCAAACCTTGCGGAGCAACAATTTCACCTATTGTCATCCATTTATCTTTTTCGAACATTTTTATGAGTAGACTTTTTTAACAGTTTATTTGAATATGTTTAATTATGACTGATTCAAAAGATCCTATTCTACCTGGAACAACAGTAATTGTTAATAACCAAGACTCAATTTACAGTGGATATGAAGGTTTTGTTCAAAGAATAAGTGGTGATAAAGCTGCAGTTCTTTTTGAAGGAGGTAATTGGGATAAATTATTAACATTACCTTTGAAGGATTTAGTGAAAAGCTGATTAATTATTTATCTAAAGTAACTAAATTACTGATCAATTAAATTATTCTCGAAATACTTAAGCGCTTTACTTGCGGCATTTTTTTCTGCTTGTTTCATTGACTTTCCCGAGCCTTCAGCTATTGATTGATTTTTGATAAATACAGTACAAAAAAATCTTTTTGGATTGTCATGCTTTTTGTCAATTTCAATTGTTTTATATGTTGGAATTGATAAGCCTTTACTTTGAGTGAATTCCTGAAGTGCTGATTTGTAATTTTTCCTATGTGGATCAGCGAGTACTTCTTTACTTTTTTCATCCCAGAATGGAACAAGCCAATCTTTTATAGGCTCTAAAGTAGTTAGACTTTCATACAAAGCGCCTATTAATGCTTCAGTTGCCTCTGCTTGAATAGTTGCCTTTGCTGATTTATCTCTCAATGCTTTTTTCCCAATTATTAAGACTTTTTCAATTTCTATCTTTTTACCAACATCTTCTAGCCATTGATCACTTACGAGGTGTGAACGCAGTTCAGATCTTTCTCCAACTTGCATATATGGATATTTATTTTTTATGAAATCTGATGCGATTAGTCTTAAAACTGCATCTCCAAGAAATTCTAGGTTTTCATAATTAATTTCACTATTTGCTGAGCTATGAGTAAGAGATTCATTAATATATAAAATATTTTTTCTTTTAGTAAATTCTTTTTGATATTTTAGATCTAAATTTAGACCTTTAATAAAATTAATTATTTCCTCTACTCTTTTATTTGAGATTTCCATAATGATTTAAATCATATAATTGAAGTGATAAAAAATAGGAATTTGATTCTAATTTCGTATACAATTAATAAAGTGAAAGCAGGTCATAAGCCGGGTTCTGTTCATTTTTCTTTCTTTAGAAAGAGAATGGGCGATCATCTATCTGGGACTAACGTTACCGATAGCCTCAAGCGGCTCTCTGTAGGGGCTAGGTCTATAGCCTCCAGCGCCCCTCGCCTTGCTCCTAGCCGGGGTTTACCTAGCCAGCACCTCTCGATGCTGCTGGTGCGCTCTTACCGCACCTTTGCACCCTTGCCATGCTTGTTGGGATTTCCCCATTAAGCATTAGGCGGTGTGTTTCTGTGGCACTATCCTCACGGTCACCCGCACTGGGAATTACCCAGCAAGCCTGGCCATATAGGAGCCCGGACTTTCCTCAATAGAATTCTTCAGCTTTTGCTGAAGTTCAATTGCGATCACCTCCCCTGCTTTCCACTCCATCATGCCTCAAGGCATAATTAATTTCATGGGGCTGTAGCTCAGTTGGATAGAGCGACGGTTTCCTAAACCGTAGGTCGTGGGTTCGAGTCCCGCCAGCCCCGTTCGAAAAACGAATTAAAACTAAAAATTTGTAGTCCTATATGTGGTGGATGTGCAAAATCATTACTCTCTCGCTAGCGTTGTTGTAGTGAATCAGTCAACATGGCCCAGCTTCACGATCTTCGCTTACGATTGCTTGTTCAACAAGAGAGTGAGCACATATCTAAATCTCAACCTAGTGATCTAGATTTATCAATTGTTCAAGCTCGATGCTTATGTTGGTTAACTCTTCTAGCCGAGGCACATGAAGATCAATCTAATGATGCGGAAAGAAGAGGTGATACAGAACAAGCTATGGGTTGGTTTGCCGACTCGATGAGATTACGTGATGTTATTCAAGTGGTTAGTAGCATTGAAATACCTTTGCCTGAAAGCTCCGATATAGATAATAACGACGGAGAAGGAGACTTATATAACGGTGAGCCCCCTATGACGGCCTAAGAAGTGCAATGATGGTTTCTAAGCTGCCTCGATGAAGGTGCCTGAAGAACCATGCCAATGCCCAGATTGCCGCAGATTTTATAGGGAACATGATCGTTTAATTAGAGAATTTCCCACTTTGCGACAACAACAAGAGATTAATTGGGCTGCGCTTCAATCTTTTAGGACTTTATGTGGAAAAGTTTTAGAAGATTTGCAAAAGAAATTGAATTTAAATTTACATAATCAATCTGAAGAGGAATGTCAATCTGGAATTGTTGAGAAAAAAGAAAAATCTATTACACAAGTAATCTCTGATCTAGAAAATATCAATGCTCATCTTTACTCTATTGAAGCTTTAATGGAGAGGATTTTCGATGTTAAAGTTCCTGATGAAGTTGAAGATAGATTTCGAGAAGTGGCCGGTGAACTTGCTCCAGATCCATTAAATATTGATCGATTAAAGTTGAACAGATTATTACATCAAACTCCAGACTTGCCAGATAAGTAGCTATTTATTTTTCACAACTAATCTCTACAGGCAATGGTTTGACTTTCCATATTGATTGACAATATTCTCTTATTGATCTGTCTGATGAGAAAAAACCTGATCTTGCGGTATTTAATAATGCCATGCGGTTCCACTTCTTATTTTTTTTCCAAGCTTTACTAACCTCATCTTGTGCAAGTAAGTAATCATCAAAATCCGCCATAACAAAGAAAGGATCGTTTCCAGTCAAAATATTTATTATTGGTCTAAAGAGCTCACTATCACCATTACTAAAGTGCCCAACTTCTATTAATTTAAGAGTTTCTTGTAATTCATTTGATTCTGCAATAAAGCTATTTGGACTGTAACCTTGATGTCTTAATTCCATTATTTCTGATTCAGTCTTGCCAAACAAAAAGAAATTATCTTCACCAACTCTTTCTCTTATTTCTACATTAGCTCCATCAAGAGTTCCAATTGTTAATGCACCATTCATAGCGAATTTCATATTTCCAGTTCCTGAGGCTTCTTTTCCAGCAGTTGAAATTTGCTCAGATAGATCAGTTGCTGGATATACTTGTTCTCCTAGTTTCACATTATAGTCAGGAAGAAAAACCACCCTTAGTAATCCATCCATATCAGGATCTGCATTCACTACATCTGCTATTCCATTGATAAATCTAATCATTAACTTCGCCATGAAATATCCTGGCGCGGCTTTGCCACCAAAAATAATGGTGCGAGGTGCAATATTTTTGGTTATGCCATTCTTAATTCTTAGATATTGAGCTATGACCTGCAAAGCATTTAGATGTTGTCTTTTATATTGGTGAATTCTTTTTACTTGAACATCAAATAAACTTGATGGGTCTACCAGGACTCCAGTTTGTCTGTGTATGTAACCAGCTAGTTTTCTTTTGCCAGAAAGCTTAGCTGATGCAAACAGATCTAAAAAATTAGAATCATTTTCTTTTTTTTCTAACTCTAATAATAGGTCCATATTGGTAATCCAGTTAGGACCAATCTCTTTATCAAGAAGTTTAGAAAGCTCAGGATTTGCTAAAGCTACCCATCTGCGTGGAGTAACTCCATTGGTGACGTTAGTGAATTTTTCAGGCCAAAGTTCTGCAAATTCAGGTAATAATTGTCTCTTGATTAAATCTGAATGAAGCGCAGCCACTCCATTTACGTGATGTGCTCCAATTGTCGCTAAATGAGCCATACGAATAGCTTTTCCACCTTCTTCATCAATAATTGAAAGCTTCCTCAAAATGGAGTCGTTACCTGGATACTTCAGTCTTACTTGTTGCAAAAATCGTCTATTTATTTCATATATAAGTTCTAAATGTCTAGGTAATAAGTTTTTAAACAAGCTAAGGTCCCATTTCTCAAGAGCTTCAGGCAACAAAGTGTGGTTTGTATATGCGACGGATCTATTTGTAATTTCCCAGGCTTTATCCCAATCCAATCTATGTTGATCGATTAAAAGTCTCATTAACTCAGCAACTGCAATAGCTGGATGAGTGTCATTAAGTTGTACTGTCCAGTGATTTGGGAACTCCTCAACATTTATTGATCGCTTTTCTAAGCTCCTGAGCATATCCTGCAAGGAACAACTTACGAAAAAGTGTTGTTGCTTTAAACGTAATCTTCTTCCCTCATCAGTTCCATCATTTGGGTATAGAACTTTTGAAAGAGTTTCTGATGCTACTTTTTCTTCAACAGCACCGTAGTAGTCGCCAATATTGAAAGCATAGAAATCAAAACTTTCGGTTGCATCAGCCCTCCATAACCTTAATCGATCACAGCTGTTTACTCTATAACCAAGAACAGGAACATCATGTGGTACTCCTATCGCATGTTCACTGGGAATCCATCGAGAGCGATAATTGCCGTTGTCATCTGTATAGCTCTCAGTTTGACCTCCAAAACCGACAAGGCAAGCTTCATCTGGTTGGGGTAATTCCCAAGGCCAACCACCTTTGAGCCATTTATCAGTCACTTCTACTTGCCAACCATCTCTTATTAATTGGTTGAAAATACCAAACTCGTACCTGATTCCGTATCCCACTGCAGGGACCTGAAGACTTGCTAGTGATTCCATATAGCAAGCTGCAAGTCTCCCTAATCCTCCATTCCCAAGCCCAGGTTCTTCTTCTACTTCCAATATCTCATTTAAAGATTCAATCCCAAACCTTTTAAGAGCTTCTTCTGCTTCTTTTTTGATCCCTAAATTTAATAAATTATTGTTGAGTTGAGGTCCTATTAGGAATTCAGCTGAAAGATATGCAACTGTTTTTTGAGGTCTTGCTCTTATTGTCTCTTGACTTGTTAAGTATCTACTCATCAATCTGTCTCTAACGGCAAAGCTCAAAGCCATATAGAGATCTCTAAGACTTGCTGAAGTAGCTAGTTTGCCAAGAGTAAAAAAGAGATGCTCAGTCATTCCATCGAAGACTGCATCAGCATCCATGCCAGCCCTTACAGGATCTGCATAACATCCGGGGGTAGGCAGACGCACGTCTAGTGACTGGGAGCTGCTCATAAAGGCATCAAATGTTTCTGGACGCTAGCCAATAAAGCCTTAGTAATCAGTTAGTAACTTCAGATCCACACCTTATTAATTAAGTCACCTTTGATACTTATGCCAAATGTGCCCTGTGATTAGGTAATTTATGTCTTAAAGAAAAGGCTTTTTTAGAAAACCTGATGGTATTAACTCCTTTAGTCTCAGCCCTAAATACGCACGATGTTGAGGTCGCGGAAACACTTATAGGGGTCATTAACTTTTTAATGATCTTTGTTGCGGCAAGGACTTTAGCTGAAATCTTGGTTCGACTAAGTTTGCCAACAATCGTCGGTGAACTTCTTGCCGGCGTTTTAATTGGTGCCTCAGGATTACATCTTCTATTGCCCCCAAGCGCTCATGCTGAATTAAATCAAGGTTTCGTTTCTGTCATTAGCACACTGGCTTCAGTACCCAAAGAGGCAGTCCCGGATATTTATTTTGAAACTTTTCCCTCATTACAAGCTGTAGCAACTTTAGGACTATATGCGTTGTTATTTCTAACTGGTCTGGAAAGTGAATTAGAGGAACTTGTAGCAGTTGGAGCTCAAGCGTTCACAGTTGCAATGGCAGGTGTGATTTTGCCTTTTGCTTTTGGAACTTTTGGATTAATGTTTATTTTCCAAGTAGATATTATTCCTGCGATATTTGCCGGTGCATCTATGACGGCGACAAGTATAGGTATTACTGCAAGTGTTTTTGGTGAACTTGGTTATTTAAAAACTCGAGAGGGTCAAATAGTTATTGGCGCAGCAGTATTAGATGACATACTTGGAATTGTTATTCTTGCAGTTGTAGTTGCTCTTGCGACGGGAGGATCATTGCAAATTACTCCCATTGTCAAATTAGTACTAGCTGCAACGGTTTTTGTTTTTGCTGCCATTGCTTTGAGTCGAACAGCTGCGCCAGCCTTTGATTGGTTGCTTGAAAGACTTAAGGCCCCTGGAGCTGTTGTTGTAGCTTCTTTCGTGATTTTAGTCCTAAGCTGTTTTGTTGCTACTGCTATTGGTTTAGAAGCTGCGTTGGGTGCGTTTGCCGCTGGATTGATACTAAGTAGTTCAAAAAATAATCATGCAATTCAACAATCTGTGTTGCCATTGGTATCGCTATTTGCAACTATATTTTTCGTGCTTGTTGGAGCAGGTATGGATCTTTCTGTTATCAACCCTCTTGATCCACAGAGTCGCTCTGCTCTAATTGTGGCTGGTTTCTTATTTCTTGTTGCAATTATTGGGAAAATAGCTGCTGGCTGGTGTTTTGTAATTGATAAACCAACAAACAGATTAGTAGTTGGCTTGGGAATGATGCCTCGAGGAGAGGTCGGTTTGATTTTCCTAGGATTGGGAACAAGTGCTGGTTTGCTTACCCCGTCCCTCGAAGCTGCAATATTGTTAATGGTTATTGGAACAACATTTTTAGCTCCTGTTTTGCTAAGAGTTGTTTTGAAAGATAAGCCCCCGTCAGGAGGTAATTCTATTCCTGATGAGATCGCAGCTGATCCAGTTGGATTAGTTTAGAAATTTTCGAAAACTCTTTTTTAAAAAGGTGAGGAAATTTAGAAAAAAAGAAATATAATCACCAATCTTTTTCTCTCAATGATTTACTAATATCAATAAGTGTCAGTTTATTCTTAAATGGTTTCCTCAGTTGTAGAAACAAATCTTTCTGATTGGAAATTCTTAGGTCATTCTGTTCACAGTTTGAGCATCATTCCTGAAGCTCATAAAAGTAAGAAAGATGAAGAAAAAGGTCCAGCAATTCTTTTGATTCATGGTTTTGGTGCCTCTACCACCCATTGGAGGCACAATTTACCAGTTCTTGGAAAGCAGTATGAAGTTCACGCTTTAGATCTTCTTGGCTTTGGTAAAAGCTCCAAACCAGGAGGTCTTGCTTATGGAGGTCCACTTTGGAAAGATCAAATAGTTTCCTACGTCAGGGAAAATATTGGTAGACCAACAATACTTGTCGGTAATTCTCTAGGGGGATATGCCGCGCTCGCCAGTGGTGCCGCTCTAGGTTCTGAAGCTGCTGGAGTGGTTTTATTAAATGCCGCTGGTTATTTTAGTGAGGACAAGAAAACAACTACAGGATTTTGGGCTACAGCTAGAAAAACTGTTGCTGGTATCTTTCTCAAAAATGCTCTATTGCAAAGAATTATTTTTGAAAACCTGAGACAGCCTTCAACAATTAAACGTACTTTAAATCAGGTTTATATTGATAAATCAAACGTTGATGATGAACTAGTAGAGGCGATACGAAAACCATCCTTGGATTCTGGTGCTTTTAACGTCTTCAAAAGTGTTTTTGATCCCGCAGGACCGCAGGGAAGACCACTTGATGAGTTGTTTGCTCAGTTGCAGGCACCATTGTTATTGCTCTGGGGTAATAGAGATCCTTGGATGAATGCACCTGGGAAAAGGGCTACTTATGAAAAGCACACTCCTGAAAATACAAAAGAAGTTGTTTTAGATGCTGGGCATTGTCCACATGATGAAGTTCCTGATCAGGTTAATTCCGCTCTTTTAGAATGGATTAATCAGCTTTAATCGATGACAGTTAGTTTAAAAAAAAAGACTAATCCCTATGTTCATTGGGAATTTTCAAATCCTGAAATTGATTCATTAATAAGAATCGTCCCTGAAAGAGGAGGTTTGATTACTGAATGGCAAAGCGAGGGAAAAGAACTTTTGTACTTTGATTTAGAGCGATTTTTAGATAAAGATAAAAGTATCAGAGGAGGGATACCTATCCTTTTTCCCATATGCGGTGACTTATCTGAAGGCTATTTACTTGGTGGTAAGAAGTATTTTTTAAAACAGCATGGTTTTGCAAGAGATTTACCTTGGTCAATTAGTTTTTTAAAAGATAGCTTGGGAATAAGGTTGAAATTAAGTGATTCAAAAGATTCTCGTTCTTATTTCCCTTTCATATTTACTATCTTGATGGATGTTTTCTTAAATGAAAAAAGTCTTCAAATATCCGTTAAAATTTACAATCAGAGTCAAGAATCTATGCCTTTCAGTTTTGGCCTGCATCCATATTTTAAAGTTTTAAATACAAAAAATATAAAGATAGATGGTCTGCCTGAGCAATGCATTGATCAAACCAACATGAAAGTTGCTATAGCTTGTGAACAAATAAGAATGTTAGATAAAGGGGTCGACTTTCTTTCTTATCCTTCTTGTTCGGCTAAACTTTTTGATTTTTCATCTAGGAATGTAATTGAATTAATCCATCAAGAGCCAATGGATACAACTGTTGTATGGACTGATCCTCCCAGACAAATGGTTTGTCTAGAGCCTTGGACTAGCCCAAGGAATGCACTGGTTACTGGAGATAGAAAGCTTGAAATTAAACCAGAAGAATATATAGAATTATTTACTACTTTTAAGCACAATTCTTTTTAATTGTTTAAGTTTTTGAGGAGTATAATTTTTCATTAATTGAATTTAATTTGTAATTTTTTGTATGACAAATATTTCAATATTTTGTTCATTTTTGCATCTATGATCAATATATTATAGATTCATCATTCATGAATTTGTGATGAATAATGTTAGGAGCAGATGTTTCCTCTCCAGGCGTACTTAATATTGATGACCTCAGGTCTAGAGCTAAAGATCGTTTACCAGCAATGGTTTTTAACTATATAGATAGTGGTGCAGATAGAGAACAAACACTTTCTCAAAATTGCAACGCATATAATGAAATTTTATTTAGACCTAGATGTGCAGTCTCTGTCCCATCGTGTGATCTTGGAATATCTGTTTTAAATCAGAAATTTCAACTTCCTTTCTTGTTGGGACCAGTAGGGAGTAGCAGAATGTTCTATCCCCAGGGAGAAGTTGTTGCAGCTAGAGAGGCAGGAAAAGCTGGAACAGGATATACTTTGTCGACTCTCTCAGGTTGTTTATTAGAAGATGTTAAAGCTGCTACAAATGGACCAGCTTGGTATCAGCTTTATTTACTAGGAGGTAAGGAAGTTGCGTTAAAAACAATTCATAGAGCTAAAGCAGCAGGATTCTCAGCAATAGTTGTAACTTTTGATACACCCGTATCTGGTTTAAGAGAAAGAGATATGCGATCAGGAACCCAGCAGCTTTTATCAATGAATCCTTTTGAGATGCTTCCTTATATTCCTCAAATATTAGTTAAACCATGCTGGATGACTCAATGGTTAAGTGATGGAGGCTTAATGAGTTTTCCAAATGTTCAACTTGATGATGGTCCTATGGGATACACGGCAATTGGTCCAGCTTTAGAACAATCCGTTGTTACTTGGGAGGATCTTCAATGGATACGCGAAGCATGGGGCGGAAAAATTATTGTTAAGGGTATACATATTGGTGATGACGCAAAAAAAGCGGCAGAACTAGGTGCTGATGCGATCGTTATTTCTAATCATGGAGCTAGACAACTTGATAGCGTTGCTCCGACTATCCGTGTTTTGCCAGAAATTTTAGCTGCAGTTGATGGGAAAATAGATGTGTTGTTAGATGGAGGTATTCGCAGGGGTAGTGATGTCGTTAAAGCATTATGTCTTGGCGCGAAAGGAGTTTTGATAGGTAGAGCATATGCATATGGACTTGCTGCTGCAGGAGGGAAAGGCGTTGCAAGAGCTATCGAAATCCTTCAAACAGACATAGTGAGAACTATGAAGTTATTGGGCTGTGGGTCTGTTGCCGATTTAAATAAAAGTTATGTTCAAGTTCCTGAAAGTTGGGAGAGATTCGAATAAATCGTTGATTAAACAATAGATTAATTCTCTATGAAAATAATTATTTTTGATGATGATCCAACTGGATCTCAAACTGTTTATGGATGCCCATTATTATTAAATTGGGATGAACAAACTCTAGAGAAAGCATTTAAAAAATCTTCGCCTTTAATATTTATACTTGCGAACACAAGATCTTTATCTTCTATTTTGGCTGTTAAGAAAACCAGAGAAATATGCTCATCTATTAAGAACTTTTTTTTAACAAAAGGATATTCCAAAGATGATTATTTTTATATCAGTAGAGGTGATTCAACATTGCGTGGGCATGGTGTTTTGGAACCTGCAATTCTTGCGGAGGAATTAGGACCATTTCATGCAACATTTCATATTCCAGCTTTTTTGGAGGGTGGAAGAACAACAGAAAACGGTATTCATTATTTAAATGGAATACCAGTTCATGAGACGGATTTTGGTCGTGATAATATTTTTGGATTTTCTACTAGTGATTTAGCTAAATGGATTGAAGAAAAAAGTTTTGGAAAGATACAAGCTGAAAATATCTTACACATTGGAATTAAACAACTAGATATGGCTATAAATAATGAAGATGGCTTTAAATCTCTTTTAAGCTTTTTGTCTAAATTAGAAAATAATATCTCAGTAGTTGTAGATGCTAAATTACCTAATCATTTAGAAACACTAGTGAGGGCGATTAAAGTAGTTTCCAAAGAAAAAAGATTTCTTTTCAGAACAGCAGCAAGCTTTATCAACTCTTTCTCTGAATTACCACCTAACCCCAATAATACTGAAGATTTAGTATCTTTAAAATCAAAAAATAATAAGTTTGAATATAAGCCAGGTTTGATAATGATTGGCTCCCATGTGAAATTAGCGACAGATCAATTAGAGGTTTTATTGAATGATAAGTCCTGTGAAGGTTTGGAAATACCAGTCAGTAAATTAGCTAATATTTTTGCTTTAGAAGATTATCAAGATAAAATATTAGAGCTTGAGAAAATTTTATTATCCAGAATAAATTATATTTTGGATATAAAAAAAGTACCTGTTTTATATACTACTCGAGAAGAAATGATGTTTTCTTCTTACACTAAAAGAATGAAGTTTGGACTGGAACTCGCAGAGTTTATGGCAATTTTAGTTGGAAAAATAAATAATAAGTTTGGTTATATTATTAGTAAAGGAGGTATTACAACACAACTGTTGCTCCAAAAGGGATTGAATTTTAATCAAGTAGATTTAAAAGGTCAAATATTACCAGGATTGTCAATAGTAAAAAGTAATTCTGATCAATATGATCTGCCAGTAGTTACTTTTCCAGGTAATTTAGGTAATGATAAAACACTTCTAGAATCATTTAGATTGATGGAGTCAAATCCTTAATTGTTTCAAGACTCTAAATAATATTAAATTAAAATCTTTCAACAATTGATTTAGCAAAATCACTACAACTAAGAGGCTCTACTCGTGGTTCCATTAATCGTGCCAAATCGTAAGTAACTTGTTTATCTGAAATAGATTTGCTCAATCCATTGGTAATTAATTTTGCTGCCTCATTCCAACCTAAATATTCCAGCATCATTACTCCACTGAGTATTACGGAACCTGGATTGATTCTGTCCAAGCCTGCATGTTTTGGAGCTGTTCCATGGGTGGCTTCGAAAATAGCAGCCGTATCTCCAATGTTTGCTCCCGGTGCCATCCCCAGTCCACCAACAATTGCTGCGGCCGCATCTGATATGTAATCACCATTTAGATTGAGAGTTGCAAGTATGGAATACTCTTGAGGACGGGTTTGAATTTGTTGAAAAATACTATCTGCTATTCGGTCATCAACCATTACCATTTCCTTCCATTTTCCATTGCCATGACTATTACCAATGCTTTTAAGAACTAAGGAAACTTCATCACAAATAGCTTTCTTTTTCTCTTCTGTTAAAGATGAATAACCTGGATCAATTAACTCTGCATTCTCCTCGTAGGAGATGGAAGGTTTTTTTTCTAAGTTATCTAAAATCCAACTTTCTCTCTCGGTTACGCATTCACTTCTAAATTCTGTGGTTGCTAATTCGTATCCCCAATCTCTGAAAGCTCCTTCCGTAAATTTCATGATATTTCCTTTATGAACTAAGGTCACATGTCTTTTGCTCCCCTCGAGGGTGAGTGCATGTTTAATCGCCCGCCTAATATGTCTTTGACTACCAATTTTGCTAACGGGTTTAATTCCGATTCCTGCTCCTTTAGGGATTTCCCTATTTTTTAGTTTCTTGCTCGCTGGAATTATTTCATTATTGAGTTGATCAATCAATTTGATGCATTCGGGATCATCAGATTCCCATTCAATGCCCATATAAATATCTTCAGTATTTTCTCGGTAAACAATTACATCTAAATCTTGCGGCTTTTTATGAGGGCTGGGAGTCCCTTCGTAATACTTGCAAGGTCTAACGCATGAATACAAATCAAAAATTTGTCTTAGTGATACGTTTAAAGATCTAATCCCTCCTCCTACGGGTGTTGTTAAAGGTCCTTTGATTGCAATACCGTAAGTTCGTATCGCCTCAAGAGTGTCGTTTGGTAAGTATTGATAAGTTCCATATAAGTCGCAAGCTTCATCACCTGCATAGATTTTGAACCATTCTATGGATCTAGTTTTTCCATAAGCTTTTTCAATAGCTTTATCGATTACTAATTGTGTAGCAGGCCAAATATCTATTCCTGTTCCATCTCCTCTGATAAACGGAATAATTGGATGGTCTGGGACTACTGGGTTTCCATCAACAAAAGTAATTTTTTGACCTTCTGATGGAGCATTGAGCTTTTCAAAATTTGCCATGATTTTTATTCAGCGATTTATAGATCTAATGTTGAGCTTATGTCTAAGTGGTAAGTTTTGATTAAATGATTTTGAACTCATGGCAGTAGCCTTGGCTAGGCAACTTCGTGAAGGGACTAAAAAGTCTCATACGATGGCTGAAAATACAGGTTTTATAAGTTGCTTTCTCAAGGGAGTAGTTGAAAAGTCCTCATACAGAAATTTATTAGTTGATTTATATTTTGTTTACTCTGCGATGGAGGAAGAGATAGAAAAACTTTGTGAAAATTCTCATCCGATAATTTCTCCAATTGGATTTAAAGAGCTTTTTCGTAAGGAAAAATTGGAAGAAGATCTTTCTTTCTACTTTGGAAGTAAGTGGTCTGAATTGGTAAAACCCTCTAAGCCAGCTATGGAATATGAAGCAAGAATTAGAGAAATTGCTAAAGATAATCCTGAACTTTTAATTGGGCATCATTACAGCAGATATATAGGTGACTTGTCTGGTGGACAGCTTTTGAAAACAATCACTAAAAAAGCAATGAATCTAACTGGAGATGAGGGACTTAGCTTTTATATTTTTGAGGAAATTAGAGATGAAAAAGAATTTAAAATTAAGTATCGAAATACTTTAGATAATCTTCCGATTGATCAACAGATAGCAGATTCAATTATTGAAGAAGCTAATAGATCTTTTAAATACAATATGGATATTTTCAATGAATTGGAGGGAAATTTAATTGCTGCTATAGGAAAAGTTTTATTTAGATTTTTTGCAAATAAAAAGCGAAAAGGTAGTACCGAGTAATGAAATTAATATTTTCTCAAGACTATTCCTTTATTTATATTCAGTATCTATTAAGATGTCTAATAGAATAAAAAAAAGGTTTGTATTTATTCGTTTTACTGATTCAATCACTTTATTGAAGATGAAATTATTAAATCCTCTGAGGAGATGAATGTAAATGTTTGACGATCTTTTAAGTGATTTGACTGAAAATATTCTTGAACATGGCGGTAAGAAGTTGATTGTTCCTGATGAATTTTGTGAACGGGTTTCTGCAAGAGGAAATTTTAAGTTGAATAGCTGGTTATGGGATGTCCCTGGATTTCGAAGATGGAGAGTGACCAGATTGGACGCAGGAGATCGTCTGCAAGTACTAAATTCAGTTGCTTACCCTCATGATCAAAATGACATGCCAATCATGGGTATAGATCTTTTGTGGTTTGAGAAAAAAGAAAAGCTAGTTGCTATTCTAGATTTCCAGCCTCTTGTTCAAGATAAAGAATATTTTGATAGATACTTTGATGGCTTAAAAAGCCTAAAAAAATGTTTTAATGAGTTTAATTCTGATATTAAAAGTAATATATATGATCCAAGTAAGTACTTCTCTCCATGGGCTCTATTTTGTAAAGGTGGTAATTTTGAAGCGGAAAAAATTTTACCAAAAGTTTTTAGCTCTTTTCTTAAATGTTATTGGATAAATCTTGATTTATCAAAAGTTAATGAAAATTATATCCAGTCTAAAGAGGTAAGATTATTGCATATAGATTATAATAAATATAGCGCTGAAAAAGATCCTGCTCATGGTTTATTTTCTGGCTTTTTTGGTAAAGAATGGTCAGAGAAATATATGACTGAGTTTTTATTTCCTTTAAGCCTATAAGATTAATTCTTCATTTTAGTTTTTAAATGCAAAGTAATCGAAATAATAGTCTTGAGCCTGTTTCAATAAGTAATTGGCGTTGGGCTTATTTCTTAGATGAAACTATTAAGAAGTTCTCTACTTTTGAACCGAGCCCTTATCCGATAAAGAATGATTTTCTTTTTAGAGAATCATTCTTTGGCTCAAGTTCTAATCCTAAAAAAGTTATTTTGGAAACATGGGGTCTAAAGACAGAAAAAATACGTCAGGCTAGATGTGCTTGTCTGCAAGCTGATGAAATGACTTCTGTCATGAATTTAGTAATATCACCTTTTAATAATTATGATTTACCTTTTTTTGGAGCGGATTTTGTAACACTTCCAAAGGGACATCTTATTGCTTTAGATCTTCAACCTGCATTAAAAGATGATATAGTTCACACGCAATATTTTTTAGGAAAGTTAAAATCTATACACGCTAATTGGCAATCTAAACTTCCTTTAGGAGGGGATATCCCATTGGAGGCTAGGAAATATTTTTCTCCAGCTTTTCTTTGGTCTAGAATACCCCTAGGATCAGAAGGTGATCAATTAATTAGTGAGATAATTAAACCAGCTTTTGACGATTATTTGAATTTTTTCTTCGATTTAATTGTTAATGCAAAAAGGATGTCACTAGAAAGATCTTCAAAGGTTCTAAATGGTCAGAAAAAATATATGCGATATCGAGCTGAAAAAGATCCTGCTCGAGGCATGTTAAGAGGCTTCTTTGGGAATGAATGGACTGAACAGTATATCAATAATATTCTTTTTGACTTACAATAAAATTTAGATTTGAATACTATGGTAAAAAAAATTCTCTTTGTTTGTTTAGGAAACATTTGCCGTTCTCCTGCAGCCGAAGGCGTCTTTAAGCAAAAACTTAAAGAAAGAGATTTAGAAAAACTTTTTGTGGTTGATTCTGCAGGAACAGGTGGTTGGCATGTTGGAAATCTTGCAGATCCACGTATGCGTCAAACTGCATTATCAAGAGGGATAGAACTGACCAGTAGATCGAGACAAATTGAAGAAAATGATTTATATGAATTTGATCAGATACTTGTTATGGATAAAGATAACCTTGTGGCTGTTAAATCATTAACTAAAGATCATAATAATCATGTAAATTCTAAAATAAAACTTATGCTAAGTTACTCAAAAAACTCTCAATTAGATGAAGTACCTGATCCTTATTATGGAGGTCAAAATGGCTTTGATAAGGTTTTAGATTTACTTGATGATGCTATGGATGGATTAATAGATAGTCTTATGGATTAGGAGTGGGCCAGACTTCTTCTGGAATCTTTGACCTGAAAATATAAATCAGTTCTTCTAAAACATCTTCAATATTCATCCCATCTGTTACTAGCTCTACTGCATCTTGAGCTTTCTTTAAAGGTGCGATTTTTCGTTCACTATCTTTTTTATCTCTTTCTTTAATTTCTTGTTCAAGATCTTCAATGCTGGAGAATTCATAACCTCTTTTGTTTAAGTCAAGAGCTCTTCTTTTTGCTCTTTCTGTTGGAGAGGCAGTAAGAAAAATTTTTACATCTGCATCAGGAAATACAGCTGTACCAATGTCTCTTCCTTCTGCAACCAATCCTCCATTATTTCCAATGACTTGTTGTTTTTGAGTAAGTAATTCTCTTACAAATTGTTGTTTAGAAATTTCAGAAACCATTGAAGTTACTTTTGGTGATCGTATCTTCTCTGTTACGTCAATATCATTTATGAATATTGTTTGCTCAATAAAATTTGAGTTTTTAAATTCTAATTTTAAATCTTTCAATCTATTTTTGATTTTCGATTGATCACTGGGATCAATCGAATTACTTAGTATTAACCAAGTCACCGCTCGATACATTGCGCCAGTATCTAAATAAATAAAACCAAGTCTTTTGGCAAATGCTTTAGTCACTGTGCTCTTTCCTGCACCAGCTGGACCATCAATCGCAATAATTGGTTTTCGTTGCATGAGAAAAGTGTGATCAATTAGCCTCGTAGACCCACATTTTACTGCTGCTGCCAAAAGGCATAGTCCATTTAAATTTTTTGTTTCTTTTAATGAAAATGGATCTACGATTTTGAGATATTCAGTTTTTAAATTATTTTTTTTAAGTATAGAAGCTATTTTGATGAGATTTATTACTTTCTTTTTATCAAACTCTGTTTTTGCTTCTTTGATTGCATTAGGTAATGATTGAGCATTTAATCTTTCAGAATCGCTCAAGTAAGAATTCCTTGAACTATAAGCAAATCCACTTTGATCTCTTTTTGTGGAATAGGATTCAATTTTTATAGGTAGGGATAATTCTTGAAATAACCTTCTAATAATAATCAATTGTTGCCAATCTTTTTCTCCTAGGATTAGTTTCTCTGGCTTAATAATTTTGATGAGACGAATAATAACTGTTGCAACTCCATCAAAATGCCCTGGTCTCTTTTTACCACATAATTGATTTTGTAATGTTTTAGGAACTTGAATTTTAAAATGTGAATGTTCTCCACCGGGAAAAACTTCAACATAATCCGGAGCCCAAATTGCATCTGCTCCGGCAATAAAAGCTAATTTCGCATCTTTGCTTATATTTCTGGGATATTTTTTAAAGTCTTCATCCTTTCCAAATTGTAATGGATTTACAAAAATACTTACAAGTATAATTTGGTTCTTTTTTGTTTTCCTTTCTTTTGCTTTTTTAATTAAATATTGATGGCCAGGATGAAGTCCTCCCATTGTAGGGATGAAAATTATTGCTGAATTTTGTTTACTAAGCCAATCTTTTAATTCAGCATTAGTTTTGAAGATTTTTTGTACCACTATGTTGGTAAATAAATTAATTTCATCAACTTATGATTGAAATGAAATAAGTTGATTGCATACTGATTGCATATGAATTTCATATTAGGATTCATATCTTTTGAATAAGAAAGCTTTTTACTGATGGATTACAAAACTGCGGGAGTTGATGTTACTGCTGGAAGAGCCTTTGTGGAGAGAATTAAATCATGCGTTGAAAAAACTCATACAAGTGAGGTCATAGGAGGGTTGGGAGGTTTTGGAGGATGTATAAGAATTCCAAAAGGCTATGAAAGTCCAGTCTTGGTTTCTGGGACGGATGGAGTTGGTACAAAATTAGAATTAGCTCAGAAATATGGATGTCATTTTGGAGTTGGAATAGACCTTGTTGCAATGTGCGTAAATGATGTGATAACTAATGGAGCTCGACCTTTATTTTTTCTTGATTACATAGCAAGCGGAACTTTGACTCCTAATGCTTTGGCTGAGGTGATAGAGGGGATTTCAGAAGGCTGTGTGCAATCGGAATGTTCTCTCTTAGGTGGCGAAACTGCTGAAATGCCAGGTTTTTATCCCAGTGGAAGATATGATCTAGCTGGTTTTTGTGTTGGGATTGTTGAAAATCATCGTTTAATAGACGGTACGAAAATTAAGTCTGAAGACCAGATTATTGGCATTAAAAGCAACGGTGTTCATAGCAATGGTTTTAGTCTTGTTCGTAAAGTTCTTTCTATGTCGAATGTGGATGAAAATACTCTTTATGGAAAAGAAGAAAGAAACTTGATTAAATCTTTGCTAGAACCAACCGAAATTTATGTTCAACTTGTTGAGAAATTATTGAGAGAAAATTTAAAAATTCATGGAATGACTCACATCACTGGTGGAGGTTTGCCAGAGAATCTACCTAGAATTTTCCCTTCTGGATTGTTGCCACATCTAGATATTACTACTTGGGAAATACCTGAGATCTTTAATTGGTTACAAAAAGCTGGAGATATTCCTGAAATTGATCTTTGGAATACGTTTAATATGGGGATAGGATTTTGTTTAATTGTTCCTAAAAATGAAGTAAATTCTGCTTTAGAAATATGTATTAAAAATGATTTTGAAGCTTACAATATTGGTCAAGTTGTTGAAAGTGAGAATAATTCAAAGCATATCGATATTTTAGGAATACCTAAGTGACTTTGGTGACTTTATCGCTTAGTTTTATAAAATTCTGCAGTACAGTGTTTGAAAAAATTAGATGAAGGTTGAAAAAGATTTTCTATATTGGTAAAAAAATAGTAATATATAAAAAAACGCAAGCCGGATATTAGTTCGGGTAATGCGAAGTTAGATCTTAATTAGCTCTATGCCTTTTGAAAATCAACAGCGTCTGACGCGTAGGAGAAGTTCTGCAGGTCCAACACCTCCTAGAAAGCCTTTAGGAGGTCAAGCAGATTCAGGTATGAGACAAAATGGTGGTCCAAGACCAACTTTTTTAACCCTTAGAGATCATGGAAAAGTTTATGTAGCTGATTTACCTAACTTGTCTGATGGACAACTTTCTCACATTGGGAAAGAAGCTGATGAGGTGCTTACTAGTTTGGAGAGTAGAATTAATGATCTAGAACAAGAAGCGACTAATGGCCAAAGAGATAACGATACTTTGATTAAAGCTTCGACTAAGCATGAAGTCACTCTAAGATTTATTCGAGCCATTCAAGACGAACAAGAGCATAGAAAAAATAATCCTGCATTAAAAGATGCGGCATCAGAATCTTTACCACTCACATTCCTTGAGGTCGCTAGGCATAGATTGCCAGGTGCAACCTTTGACTCATTATTGAGAGAAGCATTAGAAGCTTGTGCCAAAGATGGAGAAGAGCCAGAGAAAGAATTAGTAGATAAAAGCTCCAATGCACAACCCATTCCACCTGCAAAAGTTATTAGTCTTCCTACCTCTTCAGATTCAATGAAGGTTATTTTAAGTCCTGATAATTGAATTTTTATTATGGACTCGTGAAAGGGTTTTGAGGCATATTTGCTAGACATTTACTCCGGAAGAAATCCAATTTTTCTTTTTCACTTTTAGTCAAAGACCAATTCAGTGCTGAAATTGCATCTTTAGCTTGTGATGGATTACGAATCCCGACTATTGGTTTAGCTCCGTGTGACCTTACCCAATTTAAGGCGACTTGTGCTTGTGAGGCTGAATACTTTTTGGCAATATTATTCATTAACTTTCTCAATTCTATGGTTTTTGGCAGTATTCTTTGGAATAATTTTTGTCTTAAGAATGTTGTATTCTTGGGAGACTTATTAGGTGGAATTGTTAAAATTCCAAGGCCTAATGGACTATAAGCTAAATATTCAATTTTATTCTCAGCACATATATTTTTGATATTTTCATCTTCTAAAGATGGTTTTGTTAATAATGAAAGTTGCATTTGTATACTATTAATTTTAATTCCTCTCTCTTTCATTTTTTGATATAAAAAATGTAGTCTTTTGGGTCCAGTATTAGAGAGTCCGATTTCTTTAATTAAACCTTTTTCGTATAAATCTCCAAGGCCATTTAGTAACTGCTCTTCTTGCCAAGGTGCATAACGAAAAGTACTCCAATGAAGTTGTACTCTTGTCATATTACCTTTGAGTCGCCTATTGCTTTCTTGAAAAGCTTTGTTTAGACCATTGCGACCGATTCTCCATGGAAAGGGTGCTAGCTTTGTTGCGATAGTAATTTTTTTGAGCTTTCTCTTGGGGAATTCTTCCAAGAAATCTCCAATTAGCTTTTCGCTTTGCCCAAATAAACTTCCAGTGCCGTATGAATCGGCACTGTCCACAAGATCTAATCCACCATCTATTGCATCAAAAAAAGTTTTTTTTAGTAAAATATCATCTGTTTCTGATTTGTAGCCCCAAACAAGCTTATTTCCCCACGCCCAAGTTCCAAAGCCAATTCCAATTTTTTTCTTAGACATGACTTTATTGTTGATATTTGCAAATAAAGAAAACTAATATCATTATCTTACATGAATAAATTAAATAGTTTTAACGATTCTTCTTTAAAAAAAACACATTACAATGTTGAGGATGAAAAAGACAATAACAGTAAAGATAAACCTGAAAAAGTTCTATGTAACCATTGTGGAAGAACAGCGAGTAATGGCATAAGATGTCAAGGGTTTTGCGTGGCTGATAATGATTATTAATTTGTGTATTTGTACATGAAACTAAATTTTCGATAAAAAGATTTGTCTTTTGGTTAATTATTCAATTACATCTATAATTCCTTCCGTTATATATCTTGCCATTTTAGTTATATGTTTTCTAATTTCGCCTTCTTTAATATTCCATTTACTTGAAAGTTCCTTTACTTTTTTATTCTCTTTAACATATTCAATCATTTTATTTGCTAGGTATACAGGTAATTCCTGTTGATTTGTAGAAGATAAAGTATCCCATCCTTCTTTGTCGATAAGACCTATCTCATAGAGATCTTTTTTATTTGTGAAATTATATAATTCTATTATACCTATAGAAAGATAAAGAGATCCTAATTCATCAAGAAAATTCTTCGAGTTATCACCATTTTTGAATTCATTAATTTTTTCACCTAGTAAAGATATTTTTTCAGATTCACCTTCCTTGATTGAATTTAATAATCTATAAAAAGAACTGAATTCAACTTGATCAGTCACTGTTTCTTATTGGTTAATATGGTTAATATTAATTCATGAATAATGTTTCTATGTGAAGCATTCTATTTAATTGTAATGAAAAAAAACCTTCAATACATGGCTATGAAATAGTCAATCAAGTAGTGAAAATAAGATGTAAAAATTGGTCATCCTGATTACCTACAAGCTTTTCAATAGTGCCTCGTTTAGAGGGTAACTGTAAGAATGGACATATGATCAATATCTAGATCTTGTACCAAAATCAATTTATCAATTTCTGAAATTTCTTGAAACTCTCTACTCGCTACACTTGGAGCATAGCTATGGGAAGGATTCTCAGGAAAATTAAGCGTAAATCTATAAAGGCGGCACCCAGATTCGAACTGGGGATAAAGGATTTGCAATCCTCTGCCTTACCACTTGGCCATGCCGCCGAAAATGAAATTTACATTTCCATTTCAAATCGTATCAGTCAAACTGAACAAAATCTTTTGTTTCTTTGCAATGGACATGGAGAAGACACGATTGCTTGCAGAGTTATAGAGGCTCTCCATGAAATTAATCAAGACATTTCCCATGAAGTTCTACCTATGGTTGGAGACGGGAAAGCATTTTCAAAACATGTAAAAGATGGCTGGCTCGTTAAGATTGGCCCCTCAACATTTTTACCAAGTGGGGGATTCAGTAATCAGAGTTTTAGTGGCTTGGTTGCAGATTTAAAAGCTGGATTATTAGGAAGCCTTTGGAGTCAATGGACTTTGATTAATAGATCAGCCAGAGAAGGAAGAATTATAGTTGCAGTTGGAGATTTATTACCTCTTCTTTTGGCTTGGGCTAGTGGGGCAAATTATTTTTTTATTGGCACTCCTAAAAGTGATTACACATGGGCGAGTGGGCCTAGATCCTCTCTAAGTGATTTTTACCATAGGTTGAAAGGAACTGAGTGGGATCCATGGGAATATTTATTGATGCGATCTAGACGTTGCAAAATGGTTGTAGTAAGAGACAAAATCACTGCTAGAGGTTTGAGACAGCATGGTGTAAAGGCACTATCGCCAGGAAATCCAATGATGGATGGAATAGAAAAGACGGAATGTCCCCATGCTTTTGAAAAACATAGACGATTGATTTTGTTATGTGGAAGTCGCTTGCCTGAGGCGTATCAGAATTTTGAAAAATTGTTGTTAGGAGTTCAATTTATTCAAATTTCATCTCCGATGGCAGTATTTGTGCCTTTAAGTTCTTCTTCAATGAGTAAAAAAATAGAAATGATATTGATCGACTTAGGTTTTAAACCTTCTTATCAATCAATTGATGAAATAGGGATTTCGGAAATATGGAAAAAAAATTCATTACTAATATTGATTGGATTTAATCAATTTTCTTCTTGGGCTAACTGGGGAGAAGTAGGCGTAGCAAATGCGGGTACAGCTACAGAACAATTAGTAGGTTTAGGTATCCCATGCGTTTCCTTCCCAGGCAATGGGCCTCAATTTAATTTTAATTTTGCTAAGCGTCAAAGTCGTTTATTGGGAGGCGCGGTAGCTATTTCTAATGATTATGAAATATTTGCAAAACAAGTTGGTTTTTTATTAAATTCTGCTTTTGATAGAGAGCGTATTGGATCAAGAGGGTCTAAAAGAATGGGCCCCAAGGGAGGAAGTCAGGCTATAGCCCTTAGTATTTTGAATCACTTGAACCAATGTTTATAGTGCGGTGTAATCTAGGGGAAGATTGTTTTGAAGATTTTTATTCAAGCTTCTGCATATGCCACTAATTGAAGATCATCATTATCTTAAAATTTGTGCTCAGTTAGCAACTTCTTTAAGTGTTAGTATTTCAGCTGCTCGACGAAAAGTAGAGGTTGCGGCAGCTAAAGAAGGAAAAAAAGATTTGCAATCAAGAAAAGAAATTGCTAGCAAATTCCTTGAGCAAACTTTAAATGAAGATAAAAAACAAAGTGTATCGGCCTCTGCATCATTTGATCAATTATTAAAGGCTCTAAAAGAGGAGGAGAATTTTATGCTTGAGGATTAATAGATTTTAGGTTGAAAAAATCAATGGTCAAAAATATTTGTAAACCTTTTTCTATCAAGCTCGGAAAAAATGGGAACGCATTGGAAACATTTTTTGGCTAATTCCCATCTTTCTTCTCTTTTTAACATCTCTTCAAGTTTTTGTTTGGCTCCTAATAAATATCTAACGTCATTGGCTGCATAAATTAGTTGTTTTTGAGTTAAATCACCAACTTTTCCCCAGTCACTGCTTTGAGCTTGTTTATCTAACTCCACTCCAACAGTTTCCATAACTACTTCCTTTAACCCATGCCTTGGGCTATAAGTTCTACCGATTTTACTTGCGATTTTTGTGCAAAAAATTGGATTAACCTCAATGTTTAGATTACTGGCTAATGCAGCAGCATCAAACCTTGCAAAATGAAAGACTTTTTCAATTGTTTTTGTCTCAAGAATAGATTTTAAGTGTGGTGCTGAATGTTGATTTCGTTCTATACGAATACAAATAACATTATCCAATTCATCACATATTTGTATTAAACATAGCCTGTCTCTACCATGAATTAATCCCATGGCTTCGGTATCAACTGCTAAAGCCGAAGATGAGCTTAACGCGATTTTAGTTTCATTATCTATGTCTTTATCAAAGATCTTGAAAGTCGATGGTTCATCAAGTTTTTTTGGCATAACAAATTCAATGGGAATTTAATTCATCAATTATTTCTTTACGATCTAATTCTAATACCTTAAATCATGAAATTATTTAGTAAATTCATTGATTTTATCTTTTCTAATATCTTTTAACTTTTTTAGCTCATTTTTGTAGCTATGTTTTCCATAACAATTAAAATAAAACGGATCGTATTTTTGAGATGCAATCTGCATTCTCCTCAACTTTATTTCTCACTATCCTACTGGCGATAGGTTTAGGTTTTTTTCTGCGAGCTGCAAGTAAGGACCGCACAACAGTTGTAGATGTTCAGTCTCCTTTGCCTCCTCTTGAAGTTTTGAAAGGCATGAGCTTTTGGTTGGAAGAACGTGGTTGGAAAAAGAATGGAGGCAATGCTGAAGAGAAATTGTTGATCTTTAATGGCAATGTCGCTTCTAGTACTTTTTTAGTGATCTTTTTATCTTGCCTCGGAGGATTGGGCTCAGCCTGTTTGGGTCTTGTTCTGATTCAGCTTTATCCCTCTTTGAGTTGGTGGCCTTTACTACTGTCTGTAATAGGCGCACCCCTAGCTGGAATTATTTATCGTGTTAAATCCAAACGTGAGGAATCATTAGAAGTTAAGTTATTAAGTTCAGATCTATCTGATATCAGTATTTTAAGAATCAAAGCTCATCGTGATGAGCTGATAGCAATTCAGTTGGAATTATCTGAAAGTCTTGAGCTTAGTAGTGAAAATTCTCTACTCTCTTCACCTATATAATTAGTATTTGTGGTGAGAAAGAAAGTATTAAATAGTTTAAAACTAATAATATTTTTAATTACCTTTTTTTCTTTCTTTAAACTTTATTTCACTAGGAATTTAAATATTACTGAAGAACTCGATCTGATTATTGGTGAAAGTTCTAATCTTCCTGCAACTTGGGTTGGCAGTATAGATGTAGATAAAAATGTACCTATTTTAATACTTGCTGGCCATGCAGACTCTCAGGGATTGGCTGGTGCTGGCACACCAGGCGAAGCTGTTGATAAGTTTGGTTTGAATCCAATGCATCCTGACATTAGTGATGAGCTTTTTTGGAATTTAAAATTACAAGAATCAATTGTTAAACTTGGTAAAAAGAAAGGGTTAAATATCAGATCCTATGATCCAGGAATAAGAAATATAGATGATGCTAATGATCCAAGAACGAATTGGTCAGTAGGGAAGAGATTCGCCAAACGCGGTGGTTATGCGCTTGAGATCCATTTTGATGCATATGGTAAGTATGGAGTTGGTTCAGGCTTGATCCCTCCTTTTTCTGAGAGACCCAATACAATTGACGAGTCAATTGCTAGAACCTTTGGACGTTTTCCTATTCTATTTAGAGGCGGTTTGGGTGCTCCAAGAAGGCAAATAAGGATTCTAGAGATTGGGAAATTAGAGGGTTTGCTAGAAAAAAATCTCAGAAATTTAAAAACAAGGCAAAAAACAATAAAGCTCCTTGCAAATAAAATAGTTCAGGCTTTTTTAAATGGAATAATTTAGAAGTGCACTATCTAATCCAAGGCTTGATAAGTTAAACACCTCTCTTCCAAAGATTTATCTGTAAACCAATCTTGTGGCTTAGTAAATACATCTGTTAATAGTGCCTCACGTGAATTTTCTTCAGGCTTATATCCATACTCCCATCTTGCTAAAGGGGGTAATGACATCAAAATTGACTCCGTTCTTCCATTTGTTTGTAATCCAAAAATGGTGCCTCTATCCCATACCAAATTGAACTCAGCATATCTACCTCGCCTGTAAAGTTGAAACTCTCTTTCTTTTGCTGCAAAGTTTTGATTTTTTCGCTTTTTTATTATTGGTTCATAGGAGGGCAGAAATGCCTGCCCGCATGCTTTGGCAAGTGAAAAAAGATTTTCCCAATTTAAAGAATAGTTCCCTAGCTCTTTTGAAATGTTAGAGGCCTTCCCATTTGCATTTTGTCCTTTATAGAGTAAGCCGGATCCATCTTGATAGTCATAAAAAATACCTCCAACTCCTCTTGTCTCATTTCGATGTTTTAGAAAGAAATATTCGTCACACCAAGGTTTGAAAACTTTATGAAGATCTTCGTTAATTGTGTCACATGCAGCTTTATGACATGAATGAAAGTGACGCGTGTCAGATAAATATGGATAGAAGGGGGTTAAATCTGCGCCTCCTCCAAACCACCAAACAGGTCCTGCCTCGAAATACCTGTAATTAAGATGAACAGTTGGTATGTATGGATTCTTTGGGTGAAGAACCATTGAGGTTCCAGTCGCAAACCAAGAGTGCCCTTTAGCTTCCGGCCTCTGGTTGATGATTGAGGGTGGAAGTTCATTGCCATGTACTTCAGAAAAATTCACACCTCCTTGTTCAAAGATTTTTCCATTCTTCATGACTCTTGAGCGTCCCCCACCACCCTCTGGTCTCTCCCAAGATTCTTCTAGGAATTTTCCTTCTCCATCAATAGTCTCCAAGCCAGCACAAATTTCATCTTGAAGCCCTAAAACAAGTGTTTTGGCTCGATCTCTTGAGTTTTTTGCCGGTAAATTGGCTTGATCTTGTGAGGAGGACAAATTAATTGCATTTTGCTTTCTTTAAAAAAATACTTTCAAATGATGCAAATTTCACACCAATATTGGAAAAGTTTGTATTGCGAATATTTTTTACTTATTATAAAAGGCAATATCTTTGGATAATGAGGTGGAATATGTATCGATTTTTTGACTATCATCGGATGTAATAGAAATTAAGAATGAAAACCAACGAGAAGGTTTTAAAAGCGTTTAGTTCAGTCAAAGATGTCGGAAGTGAACGATCTATTGTGGAACTTGGATGGCTGGAAATAGTTTCAGTAAAGCCACCGAAAATTGTTGTAAGACTTACTCTCCCTAATTTTGCTATATCTCAAAGAGGTCAAATAGCAAATGATATTAGGGAAAGCATTAAGGCACTGGAAGATATTGAAGAAGTTCAAATTGAGATAGGGGAATCAGCCCCATCTGAGGGGTCTCCTATTGGTCAAGCAGGCCATGGTGGCCAACCTCAGGGGTTAACTCCAATACCAAAAGTGAAAAATGTTATCGCCATAAGTAGCGGTAAAGGTGGTGTCGGTAAAAGTACTGTTGCTGTAAATCTGGCTTGTGCACTTAGTCAAAAGGGTTTCAAGGTTGGCTTGCTAGATGCTGATATCTATGGACCAAATACGCCTTATATGCTTGGAGTGAGCGACATAACCCCTGAAGTTAGTGGTTCGGGTGCAGAGCAAAAGATTATTCCCATTAAAACATGCGGAATTGGAATGGTTTCAATGGGATTATTAATTGATCAAAATCAGCCAGTGATTTGGCGCGGCCCAATGCTTAATGGAATTATTCGACAATTTTTATATCAATCTTCTTGGGGTGAACGTGATTTTTTAATAGTAGATCTTCCTCCTGGGACAGGAGATGCTCAACTTTCATTGGCTCAGGCAGTTCCCATGGCAGGTGTAGTAATAGTAACAACTCCACAAAATGTATCGCTTCAAGATTCAAGAAGGGGGTTGGCAATGTTTAAACAAATGAATATTCCCATACTCGGAGTGATTGAAAATATGACCTATTTTATTCCTCCCGACCAGCCACAAAAATCATATGAGATTTTTGGTTCAGGAGGAGGTAAGCAATTAGCCAAGGAAAATGATGTCCCTTTACTTTCTCAGATACCAATAGAGTCAGATACTTATTCTGGAACAGGGAAGGATCTGCCAGTCGTTCATACATCTCCAGAGTCAATAACAGCAAAAGTATTTTTAGAACTTGCTGGAACTTTATGTAATTCTTTATATGTTAAACATTGATTTAAAGCAATGCTTGGGCTTGGTCGCAATAAAATATCTACTTCAAAAATAGTTAGAAACAAGAAATTTTGGAAAGATCCAGATCTTATTATTTGGATTGTACCTTTTATTTTAGTACATTTATCTTGTGTATTAATTGCAAGTACTCAAAGGAATCTTGGAATTACACATTGGTATCAACATGCAATTATTGCGTATATAGGGTCTTTAATTGTTTATTTTTTAGCTCAATTACCTTTGCAAGATTTAAGAAGATTTCTCTTGCCAATATATTTTTTTACTATTCTAGTACTTCTTTATGTAAATTTTAGTGGTACTTCCGCCCTTGGAGCGCAGAGATGGTTGAGTATTGCAGGATTAAATATTCAACCATCGGAGTTCGCAAAATTAACTTTAATATTTGTTTTGGCTTCTATTTTAGATCGAAAAAGGTTTTCTAATTTATCTCATTTAATTAAACCCATAGTAGTTTCTTTTTTACCTTGGATTCTGGTTTTTATACAACCTGATCTTGGTACATCTTTAGTCTTTGGAGCCATATTGCTTGGGATGTTGTATTGGTCGGGGATGCCATATGAGTGGGCATTTATAATTTTGGCTACTTTGGTTACTGGATTATTATCATACTTATATCAATTTGGACTTTTTATATGGATTCCAATAATTGGTTTTATGTCTTATAAGTCTCTGCCAAATCAAAAAAAATTTCTAACATTGATTGTTATTTTCTTTCATTCATTAATAGCAAAAATTTCTCCTTGGTTTTGGGAAAATGTTTTAAGAGATTATCAAAGAGATCGACTAATTCTTTTTCTTAATCCTAGCAAAGACCCTTTAGGTGGTGGATATCATATGCTTCAAAGTAAAATAGGCATTGGCTCAGGAGGATTGCTTGGATCAGGTCTGATGCAAGGTCAATTAACTAAATTAAAATTCATCCCAGAGCAACATACTGATTTCATATTTAGTGCTCTTGGAGAAGAGACAGGTTTTTTAGGAACTTTGCTAGTAGCATTTTTATTTTTTATTTTAATTGTTCGATTAATAAAGATAGCTGTTGATGCTCGTACTGATTTTGAATCTTTAATTGTTATTGGAATAGTTTCAATGTTTATCTTTCAAATTATGGTGAATATATTTATGACTATTGGACTTGGTCCTGTGACTGGAATCCCATTGCCTTTTATGAGCTATGGAAGAACTGCGTTATTTGTTAATTTTATAAGTCTGGGCTTTTGTTTATCTGTTTCACGAAGAGGCCAGCCAATACGAAATAATCTTTGATTAAACAATATTGATTATTTGTTAAAGGATTAATTAAGTCAAAATAGATATTTGAATGTAGGTATGATTACAACTTAAATACCATCTTGAGGTTAAGTTTTTGCATCTTTGTAAAGGAAGGAATCCTCACTTTAGGATTAATCATTAGTTTAATTGAGTTAGTTATTCTTAGTATTCGTTGGATTCAAGGTGTCATTACTCCTTGCTAATCCAGACTCAAAGACGAATCAGCTCAAATGATCTTAATTTGTCCTGAGAGACTTTATTAGCCTTCAAATACAGAGATTAGGAATTTCTCAATCTCTCTATTTGAAATAGTTGGCTAAAGACCCTTGAGAGTAGCAACTCTGATTTCTATGCTTTTTCAACCTTTAAAATTTTATCTATCAAATGTATTTAAAGGTTTGTATGAGGTTTGGAGGTTTTCGTGAACACGCCTCTAGTAACTATTCAAGCTTTACAAAAAAGAATGGCCCAAGGGGTCCCTCATGCCAAATGTAGTGAATCCGCAGCTAGGAGAATGTGGTGGGCAGCTCTAGATACACTTCAGTCAGACATCTTGCTACCAATGAACCTTACAAGGGGTTTATGGTTGTCTTCTCCTTTGCCGGCTTTGTATGAACCTAAATTACTAAAGAAATTTCAAGGTTGGGTTTGGGCCCCTAAGGATTTGTTAAACCTTACAAATCCCTCTATGGGAATGTTGCCTCCCAGTCAATCATTATCGATGGATTTCCACAATGATTCTTCTGGCTATGAGCGCTTGACGCTTTTGGAGGAAGATGGCAATGACCCATTGCTAATTGTTATCACTCCAGAAATCCAAATTGCTTTGGCTTTGGAAGGTGAATGTCAGGAGAGGAAATTACTAATGCGTAGTGATCCTGAGACTTTGAGTGATCTTTTGACATTACTTGATAACAGATTGACTACAGAAAATGTTGAACAAGCAAATAATCTCCGAAACGCACTTGGGGAGATGGGACAGCTGAAAACCAATGATGATCTATCCAAAGTATTTTGGCCTTTACTATCTCAACGACTCGCATGCATTGCACCAAGTTTAAATATTCAACCTTTGCCAGATAATTTAATTAACGATGACAAATTAAATGCGAAAAATAGTGAAATCTCCTTGCTAGAGGCTCTAACACATGAAATAAGAACTCCATTGGCGACAATAAGAACCTTAATTAGATCTCTTCTAAGAAAGAAAGATATATCTAAAGTTGTTGAAATGCGTTTGAAGCAAATAGATATTGAATGTACAGAACAAATTGATCGTTTTGGTTTAATTTTTAATGCAGTCGAACTAGAGAGAAGTAAGCCTGAACAAACTAATTTAGCTTTAACTGATTTAGGTAAAATGCTCACAATTCTTTCTCCAGTGTGGAGCAATCAGTTAGACCGAAAAGGTTTGAAATTGATTCTTGATATCACCCCGGATTTACCAAAAGTTTTGAGTGATTCAGAAGGGCTTGAATTAATGTTGACAGGTCTTATTGACAGGAATAGTCGTGGATTGCAATCAGGTGGTGAATTAACATTGAAATTAAGGCCAGCAGGGCAGAGACTAAAGCTTCAAATCTTAACTCAGCTTTCAGCAACTACTCATTCTCAAGTTTCAGAAAGTGTTTCCAATGAAGAAATTGGACCAGTACTTAGCTGGAATCCAGCTACGGGTAATCTGCAGTTGAGTCAGGCTGCGACTCAAAGGCTTTTGAAAAGTCTTGGTGGCCGTCTTACAAATAGGCGTGATAGAGGAATTACGATATTCTTTCCTATTTCTGAATTCAAAGAATTTGAACTTCAAGATTAATGTTGACGCGTGTGAAGTTGACGTGAAATGAGTCAAAAGACACAAAATAAAGTGCTAATTTAAAAAATATAAAGAATAAGTCGATTTAGTTTAAACATGACCGAAGTATTACCTGGAACACTGCCAAAGCACATTGGGAGCACTGGTGGATTATTAAACTCTGCTGAAACCGAAGAAAAATATGCAATTACATGGACAAGCAAAACGTCTGAGGTTTTTGAACTTCCAACTGGAGGAGCTGCTGTCATGCATGAGGGTGATAATCTTATGTATTTTGCTAGAAAAGAACAGTGTTTTGCTTTGAATACTCAATTAAGGGGATTTAAACCAAGAATTGAAACAAGTAAAATATATAGAATCTATCCTGGTGGGGATAGAGAATTACTTTTCCCAAAAGATGGTGTTTTCTCTGAGAAGCCCAATGAAGGTCGTTTGAAAGAGGGTTACAATAATAGACGCATTGGAGAAAATCCCAATCCAGCAAGTTTGAAATTTAGCGGGAAAAAAACTTACGATGCATAAGACATTAAATTTAGACTTTTGCCCCCTTTAAATCTATATATTGGGCTGCCATTATGCAGTCATGCTTAGTTTAGATAAGGAAGAATTTCTTTTATCAGCGTCCAAAGGGGCCAACTATATCCCTTTGGCAAAAAGTTGGCCTGCAGATTTAGAAACTCCTCTTACAACCTGGCTAAAAGTTGGTAATGATGGACCTCCTGGAGTCTTGCTTGAATCAGTAGAAGGTGGAGAAACTATAGGTAGGTGGAGTGTAGTGGCATCAGATCCTCTCTGGAAGGTGGTTGTAAGGGGCAATGAATTGACTAGATGTTGGAGAAATGGAAAACAAGAAAAGTTTTTTGGAAATCCAATTGAAATAATCAGGAAAATGCTTCAGCCTTACAAATCTGTTTCTTTGACTGGGTTGCCACAACTGGGACAACTTTTTGGCATGTGGGGATATGAACTAATTCAATGGATTGAGACTTCAGTACCTACCTATGAATTATCGGATCAAGACTTACCTGATGGTATTTGGATGTTTATGGATAAAATTCTTATTTTTGATCAAGTTAAACGTTTAATAACAGCTATTGCATATGGAAATTTAAGTGATGGAGTTTCTTCTCATAAAGCTTATGAAATTGCCTGTGAACAAATTAATGAACTTGAAGATTTAATGGCTGCTCCTTTAAAGCCAATAAAGTCTTTAAAGTGGGATGAAAAAGCTAATAGGTCCATTGATATAAACATTCAGACGTCAAAAAGTGAATTTGAACAAAGTGTCGAAGCTGCAAAAGAATTTATTAAACAAGGTGATGTTTTTCAGTTAGTTCTTAGTCAAAAACTTGAGTCGACCGTTATGCAAAACCCCTTTGAATTGTATCGAAGCCTGAGGATGGTGAACCCCTCTCCATTTATGGCATTTTTTGACTTTGGAGACTGGCAACTTATTGGTTCAAGTCCAGAGGTAATGGTGAAGGCCCAACAAACAGAAAAGGGCATTCAATCAAGTTTGAGACCAATTGCAGGTACACGTCCTAGAGGAGAAAATGATTTGGAGGATGAAGCTCTAGAGAAAGATCTTTTAAAAGATCCCAAAGAAAGAGCTGAGCATGTGATGTTAGTGGATCTAGGTCGAAATGATTTAGGTCGAGTTTGTACTCCGGGGAGTGTTTTTGTAAAAGAATTAATGGTTATTGAAAAGTATTCGCATGTAATGCACATAGTTAGTGAGGTTGAAGGCATTTTGAAAAAAGACAAGGATGTTTGGGATTTATTGATTGCATCTTTTCCCGCTGGGACAGTTAGTGGAGCCCCAAAGATAAGAGCAATGCAGCTAATCAATAAATTAGAAAAACAACGAAGAGGGCCTTATTCAGGTGTTTATGGGTCTATAGATTTAAATGGAGCATTGAATACAGCTATTACCATAAGAACAATGATTGTTCGTAAGACCAAGAAAAATGATTTTACTGTTCAAGTACAAGCTGGTGCAGGGGTTGTTGCAGATTCGATTCCTTCTAATGAGTATCAAGAAACTTTAAATAAAGCGAAAGGGATGTTTACTGCTTTAGCTTGCTTAGTTCCCCACGACTTATGAGCAACTTTATGCTGTTAAAGGGGTTTGAAGTGGAGCTTTTTACTGGCACATACTCTGGTGAAAATGTAGGTGTTGCATCCGCTATTACTGAAGATTTATCAGATTTTGTTAAAGAACCTGATCAAAGAAACCTTGAGTACATAACTGTTCCAGACCAAAGATATGCAGTTTTAAAACATGCACTTTTACTACCAAGACAAAAACTTAGGAAGTGGCTTGATTGCCAAAAACTTACAATTCTTCCTGGAAGCACACTTAGTCTTGGTAATACAAAAGTCTTTGAAAGGTCAGATTCAGAAAATTCTTATCACTCATTTATAGAAAAAAACTATGGAACTAATGTTGTAACAGCAAGCATTCACATCAATTTAGGTATTGAAAATTTGTCCTTACTTTTTTCGGCCCTTCGCTTGGTTAGATGTGAGGCATCATTATTTCTTGCATTAAGTGCTAGTTCTCCTTTCTTAGACGGACATGCAACAGGTGCACATTCTCAAAGATGGGTTCAATTCCCCAAAACGCCCTCCAATGTTCCAATGTTCGTGGATCATGCAGAATATGTGACATGGGTTGAAGATCAGCTAGCTCGAGGCAAAATGCAAAATGAAAGACATTTGTGGACATCAGTAAGACCAAATGGTCCCGAAAGGCCTCATGTCCTAAATCGATTGGAGCTGAGGATATGTGATTTGGTAGCTGATGTTGATTTGCTTTTAGCTATTACTGCGTTACTTGAGCTTAGAATTATTAATCTAAAAAACAATATGAAAAAATTTGATCCAATTGAAGCAAGCTCTAAAACAAAAGAAGAGCTGGCTTTATTGGCAGATCAAAATGATTTGATTTCAGCTAAATCTAGCCTTGATGCAAATTTATCTCATTGGAAAAATGGAAAAAAAATCAACTGTCGTGATTGGATAAAAGAACTTCTTCTAGATGTAACTCCTTTAGCTAAGGAGCTTGATATGTTTGAGTTACTTCAACCCATTCAATCTGTTTTGACAAACGGAAATCAATCAATGAAATGGCTTAATTCTTATTCCAAGGGAGAATCAATTCAGTCTTTGCTTCAGCATGGTATTAGTGAAATGGAACGAGAGGAGACTAATTTCATTCAAATGAATTCAACCTATTAGTGACTAAGTCGGTAGAACTGCCTCATAATACGTTTATGTTGAAAAATCCTTCTAACGAAAACATCTCTAATGACTCGACAGGATTCGTTGAGGAGCAAGATCCTGGATATTTATTGCAACAGAGACTTGAACTGGTTGAGGATCTTTGGAAAACAGTTCTCAAAAGTGAATGTCCTCCTGATCAGACAGAGAGATTATTGCGTTTAAAACAATTAAGTGACCCTAGTGAGTCAAATCAAGATAATTCCTCACAGGCAATAGTCCAATTGATTACAGAAATGGATTTAGCTGAAGCGATATCTGCGGCTAGGGCTTTTTCTCTTTATTTTCAGTTGGTAAACATTCTTGAGCAACGTATAGAAGAAGATAGTTATTTGGAAAGTATAGAAAAAGGGAAGTTAGACAAAATTAATAATAAAATAGACCCATTCGCTCCGGCTTTAGCCACTCAGACTGCTCCAGCAACTTTTACACAATTATTTGAGCGATTACGTCGCTTGAATGTCCCTCCAGCTCAGCTTGATGCTTTGATGAGGGAAATGGATATTCGTCTTGTTTTCACAGCCCATCCAACTGAAATAGTTAGACACACTGTTCGCCACAAGCAACGCAGGGTAGCCACTCTTTTGCAGCAGCTTCAATCTAATAGTCTAATTTCCGAACCAGAGAAGGAAATCTTTAGGTTGCAATTAGAGGAGGAGATAAGACTTTGGTGGAGAACTGATGAGCTCCATCAATTTAAACCTACTGTTCTTGATGAGGTCGACTATGCGCTTCATTATTTTCAGCAGGTTTTGTTTGATGCCATGCCTCAATTAAGAAGGCGACTGACTACTGCACTTGCTTCAAGTTATCCTGACGTAGAGATTCCTAATGAGGCTTTTTGCACATTTGGTTCTTGGGTAGGTTCAGATCGTGATGGAAATCCGTCTGTGACTCCTGAAATCACATGGAGAACAGCTTGTTATCAAAGACAATTAATGTTGGATCGATATATTGCATCAGTTCAAGAGTTAAGAGATCAACTAAGTATATCTATGCAATGGAGTCAAGTAAGTGCCCCTTTGCTAGAGTCTTTAGAAATGGACAGAGTTCGCTTTCCTGAAGTCTATGAGGAAAGGGCAGCTAGATATCGACTAGAACCTTATCGTTTGAAACTTAGTTATACATTAGAGAGGTTGCGACTTACACAACTACGTAATAAACAGCTAGCAGATGCTGGATGGCAATTTTCGCCAGAAGGAAAGTCTTTAATATCTACTAATAATAGTTTTGATGAGGTTCTCCACTATAGATCTGTAGATGAATTAAAGAATGAATTAGAGCTTGTTAGAAATAGTTTGGTTGGCACGGATCTTACGTGTGAACCTCTAGATACTTTATTAAATCAAGTTCATATCTTTGGGTTCTCCTTGGCTAGTTTAGATATTAGGCAAGAAAGCACACGACATAGTGATGCGTTGGATGAGCTCACTCGCTATTTAGACCTGCCTGAGTCGTATGGAGCGATGGAAGAGGAAAAACGTGTCAAATGGTTAATGAAGGAATTGAAAACTCGAAGGCCACTTATTCCTCCCGCTTTTGTGTGGTCTAAAAGTACTCAAGAAACCATCTCGGTTTTTCATATGCTTCATAGGCTTCAAAAAGAATTTGGTACTCGTATATGTCGCTCGTATGTAATTTCAATGAGTCATACAGCATCAGATTTATTAGAAGTTCTTCTTTTAGCTAAAGAGTCAGGTTTGATTGATCCCACTTTAGGAGCTACTGATTTTCTCGTTGTTCCATTATTTGAAACGGTTGAGGATTTACAACATGCTCCTTCTGTAATGGAGTCGCTGCTCCAGACAGATGTTTATCGTGAATTACTTCCAAGGGTAGGAGAGAAAAAACAACCGCTTCAGGAACTTATGCTTGGATATTCTGATAGCAATAAGGATTCTGGTTTTCTTTCAAGTAATTGGGAAATTCATAAGGCCCAAATAGCACTCCAAGACCTGGCTAGTAGACAAGGAATAGCATTGCGTATTTTTCATGGTAGAGGAGGGTCTGTAGGAAGAGGCGGTGGGCCAGCTTATCAAGCTATTTTGGCTCAACCTAGTGGGACACTTCAAGGACGTATAAAGATTACAGAGCAAGGGGAAGTTCTTGCCTCAAAATATAGTCTTCCAGAATTAGCTCTATATAATTTAGAAACTGTAACCACAGCTGTTATCCAAAATAGCTTAGTTACTAACAAATTAGATGCTACGCCAAGCTGGAATGAATTAATGACCAGACTTGCAGCTCGTTCAAGGGAGCATTACCGAGCTTTAGTACACGATAATCCTGATTTGGTTCAATTTTTTCAAGTAGTTACTCCAATAGAAGAAATTAGCAAGTTGCAAATTTCTAGTCGTCCGGCGCGAAGAAAGAGTGGTGCAAAGGACTTATCAAGTCTTCGTGCTATCCCATGGGTCTTTGGTTGGACTCAAAGTCGTTTTCTCTTGCCAAGTTGGTTTGGGGTTGGTACAGCTTTAGCTACTGAATTAAATACAGACCCCGACCAAATGGAGATGTTGCGAATGTTGAATCAGAGATGGCCATTCTTTAGAATGTTGATATCTAAAGTTGAGATGACACTTTCAAAAGTTGATTTGGATGTTGCCCACCATTATATGATTAGTTTAGGTGGTAATGAAAATAGGGATGCTTTCGCTGGCATTTTCGATATTATCTCAAAAGAATATAGCTTGACTAAGAAATTAATTTTAGAAATTACTGACAAGTCAAAACTATTAAGTGCTGATCCCGCTTTGCAATTGTCTGTTAATCTGAGAAATAGAACTATTATACCTTTAGGCTTTTTACAAGTTGCTCTTCTAAAACGATTAAGAGATCAGAATCGTCAACCACCAATTAGTGAAGATATGAGTCTTGACTCTACTCAAAGTTCACGTACATATAGCCGTAGTGAATTATTACGTGGTGCATTGTTGACCATCAATGGTATTGCTGCAGGGATGAGAAATACTGGATGACATGCTTGGATTAAATTCAGCAAATAAATGCCCTGAAATTCCTGGAGGGTTAGTTTTGCTGCGGAGTGAACTCATTCCTGTACGTAAAATAAATAGGCTCCTATCAAGATGTAATCAAGATACTCATCAACCAAGAAAGCTAGAATTAGCTTTAAAAAACAGTGATTTTTATTTGACGCTCCTTCAGAAGACTTCTGAAGATCTTGTAGGCTTTGTTCGCGTCACTAGTGACAAAGGTTTAAATGCAAATTTGTGGGACCTAGTTGCAGAGCCAGGCGATCAACAAGAAAAATACATATCTATTGTTATTTTTAAGGCAATTGAAATAATCAGAAAGGAGTTGCCAGGCTGTAGCATTTCTGTTGCTGCTCCTTTGATTTCACTTAAGCCATTGAAAGCTAATGGTTTTTTACTAGATCCAAATGGTATCAAAACAATGGGAATAAGACTTTAAAAAATTAAATTTACGAGCATGGAGGGACTCGAACCCCCGACTCTCAGAACCGGAATCTGATGCTCTATCCAACTGAGCTACATGCCCAATGAAGGGGTGTTATAAAAAAGGCCAAATGCTGAGACCTTATTAAAATTAGCTTACATACAAAATTCATAAAGAAACATTCAACTTCATCAGTTAGAACTTAATAATTTTCGAAATTATCGTCGTTTTCAGTTTGAGTTAACTGAAAATCGTTTGATAGTTATAGGTCGAAATGGAGTTGGTAAATCCAATTTTCTTGAATCTGTAGAACTATTGTCTAGTTTGCGTTCTCATCGATCAAATCGGAACCAGGATTTAATTTCTTGGGATCAAGATAAGGCTTGCTTATCTGCAATGATTGAAGATGATCAAAAACTTTCTTTAGAATTAAATAGAAAAGGTGGTAGAAAAGCCTATAAAAATGAAAAACTTTTAACTCGTCAAATTGATTTGATTGGACCGATGAGAAGCGTAGGTTTTAGTGCGCTTGATCTAGAATTAATTAGAGGAGAGCCTTCGCTTAGAAGAAATTGGCTGGATAGAATTGTCCAGCAACTTGAGCCTATTTATTCTGATTTGATGGGAAGGTTCTCTAGATTGCTTAGACAAAGAAGTCAGCTTTGGCGTAATTTGAGAGTTAAATCCAGCAAGGATCGAAATGTTCTTTTAGATTCTTATGATATGCAAATGGCTTTGGTGAGTACAAGAATTCATCGAAGACGTAGACGTGTTTTAGATCGGCTACTTCCTATAGCTTCAGGATGGCAACAACATCTAAGTAATAGTAAAGAAAAATTGGATATTACATATTTGCCAGGTAGTAAACTAGAGGATGAAGAGAGTGAGAGGCTTTGGAGGGAGAGTATTGAACGTCAACTTTTAGAAATGAGGTCTGAGGAAGAGATTACAGGTATCTGTAGAGTTGGTCCTCATCGTGATGATGTACGGTTTTTAATAAATGATGTAGATGCTAGACGTTTTGCTTCTGCAGGTCAGCAGAGGACTATTGTGTTGGCTTTGAAATTGGCCGAATTAGAATTAATTGAAACGCTTTTTGGCAAATCTCCAATTTTGCTTTTAGATGATGTTTTGGCTGAGCTTGATCCAAAACGACAATTATTGCTTTTAGAGGCTGTCGGTCAAAAACATCAATGTTTAATTAGTGCAACACATGTGGAATCTTTTGAAGGCGAATGGGTACGAAACTCACAATTAATGCAATTAAATTCTTTTGGTTGAAACTATTGGTCGGTTATTGTGGAAATGATTTTTGGACACTATGGAACCTTTTTTCACTGCATTGCATCCAAATCCTGGATGGGGTGACTCTTGTAAGTCTGAAGATATAGAAACCATACAAATTAATTCTAGTAAAAATGTAGGAAGACACTGCATACTTGAACTTTACCAATGTGATCATGCGAAGCTGAATGATGAAGCTTTTATAAGAACAACTATCACAATGTCGGCCAAAATTGCTGGTGCAACACTCATAAATTTGGTCACACATAGCTTTAAACCTCAGGGAGTCACGGGACTAGCTTTATTGGCTGAATCTCATATCTCAATACATACATGGCCTGAGATTGGTTATGCAGCCATTGATGTTTTTACTTGCGGTGACCATACAATGCCTGAAAAAGCTTGCAAGTTACTTTTTAAAGATTTTTTGGCTAAACACTTTTCTTTTAAAAATATCGAAAGAGATATCCCTTCAGGAATTCAGACTTTGCACCGTGAACCTTGACTACGATGAATAGTTGAAAAAATAAATAATCTTTTCGATATCAGACTGATTTGTTTGTAGTATTTATATCTCTAGTGAGTTTTCCACTAATCAAACCCTCTAGATCTAAACTTATAGAATGGAATCCTAAATATAAAAAATATTCAATTAATTTTTTTCTTTCAATAATTTTAAGAAAGTGATTTATTTCATTTGCGGGTAACTCGATTCTGGCGGATAGGCCTTGACTTCTTACACGTACTTTTGAAAAACCTTTATTAACAATCCATTCTTCTGCTAGAGCAATCTGCTGAAGCCTTTTTGAACTTATTTCCTCTCCAAAAGGAATACGCGAGGCTAAACATGGTTGTGCAGGTTTATCCCACCAGGGTAAACCTAATGATTTAGAAATAGAACGAATTGATTTTTTATTTATTTCCAGTTCTGCAAGAGGTGATAATACTCCGGCCTGATTAGATGCCTTAATACCTGGTCGAAAGTCGTTAAGGTCGTCAAAATTCACTCCATCAATGACCTGAGCATTATGGAATCTTTTTGAAATTTGATTTAAATGTTTATGCAATTCTTTTTTGCATGCAAAGCATCTATTTTCAGGATTTTTAAAGTAATTTGGTTCATTGATTTCATTCGTTTGACATTCTTTATGATGAATACCAATCCAAGCCGCTTGAAGACGTGCTTGCTTAAGCAGATATGGAGCTAAGGAAGGTGAGACGCCAGTAACGGCAAAGGCTTTAGTACCTAGTTGTTCTTGCGCTATTGTTGCTACTAAAGAACTATCAACGCCTCCTGAGAAAGCAACACAGGCATGATTTATATCTTTAATAAACTCCCTTAACAATTTTAATTGCTTCAGTTCTAAGTCAGTTAAAGATTCAAGTTGACTAAAAAACACTTTTTTAAAAGATAATTAATTGGATAAAATTTAGATTCCTACACTCTTTCATCTTTGTATGTATTTTGCTTATTCTATGACGTCTAATGTAGAAGAAGTTAAGTTGCATGCATAAGAAGCAGAATTATCCATTGTGGTATTAAACGGCATAGGAATTACGACAGCATCTGAAAGCCAGGAACGTAGTCACGGACAATTACATGTTTATGACGGAGAGGGTAAAGGGAAGAGTCAAGCCGCTTTAGGGGTGGTTTTGAGGACAATAGGTTTAGGTATATGTGAGAAAAGACAAACAAGAGTATTACTTCTTAGGTTCTTGAAAGGTCCTGGTCGGTCTTATGACGAAGATGCAGCAATAGATGCTTTGCAGCAAGGCTTCCCTCACTTGATTGATCAAGTGAGGACTGGCAGGGGCGAATTTTTTACTGTTGATCAATCCACCAAATTTGATTATCAGGAAGCTCAAAGAGGATGGGATATAGCAAAGGGGGCAATTGCTAGTGCCTTATATTCAGTTGTTGTTCTAGACGAATTGAATCCTGTTTTGGATTTGGGGTTATTGCCTATTGAAGAAGTTGTTAAAACACTTACTGCGAGACCAAATGGTATGGAAATTATCGTCACTGGAAGAGCTGCACCAAATTCTCTGATTAAAATTGCGGAACTTCATTCTGAGATGAAAGCTCACAGACGACCTGAGATTAATAACGATGAAATCCTTTTTGAGGATAATGTTGGTGGAATTGAGATATATACCGGTGAGGGTAAAGGAAAATCAACCAGTGCTTTGGGAAAAGCTTTACAAGCTATCGGTAGAGGAATTAGTCAAGATAAAAGTCATCGTGTATTAATTTTGCAATGGCTTAAGGGTGGTAGTGGTTACACAGAGGATGCCGCTATTGCAGCTCTTCGAGAAAGTTATCCTCATTTAGTCGACCATCTTCGATCCGGTAGAGATGCGATTGTTTGGAGGGGCCAGCAAAAGCCCATTGATTATGTAGAAGCTGAAAGAGCTTGGGAAATTGCAAGGGCAGCAATCTCAAGTGGTCTTTATAAGACTGTGATTTTGGATGAGTTAAATCCAACCGTTGATTTGGAGCTCCTACCAGTTGAACCTATTGTTCAAACTTTGCTTCGTAAACCTTCAGAGACTGAGGTGATTATTACAGGAAGATGTAAAAATCAACCTATATATTTTGATTTAGCAAGTGTTCACTCTGAGATGGTGTGTCATAAGCACTATGCAGAAAAAGGAGTGGATTTAAAAAGGGGGGTTGATTATTAGTTTTTTATTAATCTTTTTCGTTATTCCAGGCTTCAATACCTCCTTCAATATTAATACCTCTAATTCCAAATTTGTTTAAATGCTTTAACGCGCGCAATGATCTTTTACCACTTTTACAAAATATATAAAGATTTTTTTTTGCGGTAATAATTTTAATTTCATCAATTGTTTCTCCGCTTTCAATAGTGCTTAGGGGTATCAGCCTTGATCCTGGAATTGAACATTGATAGTGCTCATTTGGGTTGCGAACATCTATGAGTTGTATTGCATTAGATGATTGGCTAAGGAGTACTTTTAATTCTTTAATTGAAATACTTGTTATATCATAATCTATTTCATTTTTAACTGTAACCTCTGAACAGAAACTTTTATAATCTATTAGTTTATTGATATTTTTATTTTCTGGATTGGATTTCAATGTTAGCTCTTTAAATTGCATCTTTAATGCATTAAAAATTAGGAGCCTACCGTTTAGTGGATAACCAATATTTGTTATTATCTTAATGGCTTCTGCTGCTTGAATTGTGCCAATGATTCCTGGAAGAATTCCCATGACTCCTGCTTCAGAGCATGATGGAATTAATTCTTCAGGAGGAGGGGTAGGAATAAGATCTCGATAATTAGGACTATCTTCTTTCAAATTAAAAACACTTACTTGACCTTCAAATCTTGCGATTGAACCATATATATTAGGCTTATTAAGTATTAGACAAGCATCATTAATTAGGTAGCGAGTTGGGAAATTGTCTGAACAATCACATATCACATCATAAGTTTTAAGTATTTCCAAAGCATTACTACTTGATAACTTTTGATTGAATAAATCAACTCGACAAGAAGGATTTATTTTGAGTATGTGTTGTTTGGCAGAATCTGTTTTTAAAAGACCTATGGAACTTGTCGAATGAATGATTTGCCTTTGTAAGTTTGAGTGTTCAACTACATCAAAATCAACTATTCCAATTCGTCCAACTCCCGCTGCTGCAAGATAAATTAAAAGAGGAGATCCTAGTCCTCCTGTCCCAATGCAAGCAACAGAGCTTTGTTTCAGTTTTTCTTGGCCTTTAAAACCTATTTCAGGAAGACTTATGTGTCTTGCATATCTAGCAATTTCTTCAGAATTTAAATTTACTACATTTTGACTTTGCACCATTATTCAAACCTCTCATGATTAATTTACATTAAAGAGAAAATCTCAATTTTCACGCTATGAAAATTTAATTTATTTTCGATCCACCATGCTTTTAAATCTCCATACTTATTTGAAATAACCATAAGACTAGGAGATTGCTGTAGGAATAAATCTATTTCTGAGGGTTTGTTTTCACCTGAGGGATGAGAATGAGCACAGCATAAAACTTCAAGATCATTCTCTCTTGCCCATTGTTGAGATCTAATTTGATCTTTAGGGTCTATTTCGAAGCGATTTGTTTTTGATGATTGTATATCTGCTTGAATAGAAAGCCCGCTAATATTTTTATCGAGTAATTTCGATTCTTTCTCTCCCCAAATATTTCGACAATTCCAGATGTGAGTTACCTCCCAGATATTTCTTTTTTGATCCTTAGCCAAGCTGTTGGTTTTGCCAATTAATATACAGCAGCCTTCCTCTGGCTCTGCCGCCTTTAGAAATCTGGAGAGAACATAATTCGTTTCGTTATGGAATTCAATATATTTTGGGATTTTCATGAAAAAAAATGATTTGATTCGGCATCCTCTCTATTTTGGTTCGGACTTATCTCTATTCAGCCTATGGCATTTATTAAATTAATTCGATACGCTCAGTCCATATTTGCTTAGTAGCTTGTGTTCATGTCTGATGTAAATCCTGATTCTAAAGATGAATCAAAGGCAGGGAAAACAGAAGGTTTTAATTTTTCAGAACGTTACAGTGACGTAATGGGAAAAGTTAATGAATCTTTGAGCAAAATTGATTGGACTCAAATGGGTAAGTATGGCAAGGCGGCAGGGATCATTGCTGTTGTGGTTTTAGCTCAAGTTTTAATCAAGGTTGTTATTGATACAGTTAATTTTTTCCCAATTCTTCCCGGTTTGCTAGAGCTTCTTGGAATTGTTGTTTTGGGCCAATGGAGTTGGCAGAACTTAACAACAAGTGAAAAAAGAACAGCTGTATTTGACAAAGTTCAAAATCTTAAAAAAGAGTATTTAGGATAAATTATCAAGAGAAAGATTAACAGATCTGAGGTTTCCTTAAATACGAGATCTCAGATTTTTTAGTGTTGTTAGTGAATTCTCTTTGTAAAATCCACCAAATATATTTGCATGATTAAGCAAATGGTAAAGATTATAAATTTCACTTCTATCTGATGAAAAATTATCTAGTGGCCAAATCTCTTCGTAGCCTTGATAAAATTCTCTATTAAAACCACCAAATAGTTTAGTCATTGAGATATCAACTTCTCTGTCAGCCCAATAACTGGCAGGGTCATAAAGACTTCCTAATCCATTTTTAGTACTTCCACAATTCCCGGACCATAGATCACCATGAACTATTGAGATTCTTGGGTGATGATCATTTAGATATGAGCTTAAATATTTTAAAACATCCTCATAATCATCAACAATAACCCCCCATGCTTTTGCTTTTATAAGTTGTGGTCTAAGACGAAAATTTACAAAGAATTCTCCCCAGTTACTGTCCCATCCTCTTATTTGGGTGCTAGAACCTATAAAACCTTCTTTTTCCCATCCGAATTTTTTTGGGCTCCATTCACTAGAAGATTTATGCAGTAGTGCTAACCCTTTCCCAAGGAGATTTTGTTGGGATTGTTTGAAATCTATCCATTCTAAAAAAAGTATAGATATATTTTGAAAACTTATGAGATCAAGTGTTTTAGGAACGCAGATATAGGATTTGTTGGCAAATCTTTCTAGAATAGAGAGACACTCACGTTCGAACTTAAACATATTAATATTGTCAATATGATTTGATTTGGCAAAAACTCTCTTGTCATTTTGGAATTGAATGCACCAAGCTTTATGGATACAACCTCCGCCTACCGGAGTTATTTTTTCTATTAATGAGTTACTGCTTATTTTATTTGAACTTGAAAGGGCCTGTTGGATTAATTCCTCCATTCAATGTATTCTCGCTTGATAATTTTTGATGTCTGAAGAATCTATCATTGTTATTGGTGGAGGGATCGCTGGCTTAACAGGTGCTGCTCTTCTCGCTAAAGAGGGTTATCAGGTGACTTTGGTCGAATCACATAGTCAATTAGGTGGTTGTGCAGGAACTTTTAAAAGAGGTTCTTATACCTTTGATGTAGGGGCTACCCAAGTTGCAGGTCTTGAGAGTGGAGGCATTCATCATCGTTTATTTAATTATTTAGATATTCCTTTACCTAATGCAGAAATTTTAGATCCTGGATGTTCAGTTGTTCTAGGTGATGGGAGTAGGCCAATTAATCTTTGGCATGATCCGCTGAGATGGCAGCAAGAAAGACAAGAACAATTTCCTGGTAGTGAGATCTTCTGGTCATTATGTTCTAAAATTCATGAAAGTAACTGGGGATTTGTCGAAAGGGATCCTATCCTTCCCGTTAGAAATTTTTGGGATTTAAGTCAATTAATTAGAGCCATACGTCCTTCAAATCTTTTAACAGGTTTTTTGAGTAAGTTGACTATTGCAGACTTGCTTGTATTAACTGGTTGTCATAAAGATAGACGTCTACGTAGTTTTCTAGACCTTCAATTAAAACTTTACTCTCAAGAGACAGCAAGTAGAACGGCTGCTTTATACGGTGCAACTGTTCTTCAAATGGCCCAATCTCCCAGAGGCTTATGGCATCTTCATGGATCAATGCAAATTCTTAGCGATTTGTTGAAAGATAGTTTTATGAGAGATGGTGGAAGCCTTTTGATTGGGCATAAAGTGATCAAAATAGTAAGTAAAAAAAATCCAAATATTTTTGATGTTAATGTAATTGATAGAAGAAAAAATTTGATACAGCTGAAAGCATCAGATATTGTTTTTAGCTTACCTCCTCAATCTCTTTTAGATTTAATTCCTATTGATGGAGGTTTATCTACAACATACCGTGAAAGTATAAAAAAATTACCTAAACCCAGCGGTGCCCTTGTTTTCTATGGAGCTCTCCTTCGTGCTGACTTGCCAGTTGATTGCCCAGGTCATATTCAAATATTCGATGAGAATTTTGGCTCTTTATTTATTTCTATAAGTATGGAAGATGATCAGCGTGCACCAGCTGGAATGGCTACTTTAATTGCAAGTGTATTTGTTGATATTGATGAATGGTCTAATCTAGATAGTCAATCCTATGCCAGGAAAAAAAATATTTCAGTAAAACAGATTAGAACTATTTTAAATAAAAAGTTTGATTTGCAAGAGACGAGTTGGGATCATCAAGAACTTTCAACCCCAAGAAGCTTTGAAAAGTGGACAGGACGTCCTAGTGGCATAGTCGGAGGGCTTGGTCAACATCCAGATCAATTCGGCCCTTTTGGCTTATCAAGTAGAACGCCACTCAGAGGTTTATGGCTTTGTGGGGATTCAATTTACCCCGGCGAAGGTACGGCTGGCGTAAGCCAATCAGCCATGATGGTTGCCAGACAACTAATGGAATCTAAAGGTAGACAATTGAATATTCCTATCTTTAATTAGTAGGTTTTAAATGAAATTTTGTCTTTCTTTCTGTGTATTAACTAGTATTTTTTCAAGTTCAATCCAGTTCTCTTCAAGTAAATATTTTTCAAATAGATCTAGAGAATATCTATAAGAGGCTAAATGTCTCTCTAAATTTTTCTTGTTTAATTTTGCCATAGATACTCCTAGCGCTGGGTTGCCACCTCCGACTCTAGAGGTGTCAGCGAACCCACTAGATGCAATACTTTTTGCAAGTGAATATAAGGAAGGTTTTACATCTGTACTGAGAGTATTGACCAATGCCGCGCTAATTAGAACTGGTAAATGTGAAATCAATCCAACAGCTTCATCATGTATTTGAGCTTCAGAGCTTATCCATTTACTTCCAAGTGATAACGAAATTTGGTGAACTATTTCGAGGGCTTTTTGATCAGTTTCTTTGTTTGGAGTAACGACCCATGGCTTATTTCTAAATAAATCATGTTGACCTGAGTTAATACCAGATTTTTCTGTTCCTGTCATTGGATGACTGGCTACAAAACGCGGATGTAGCTTGTTCCAAGTATTTAAAATAGGGACTTTTACAGATCCAACATCAGTAACAACAGCATTCCTAGGAATGGCATTGATTAACGCGGATGAAGGGTTTAGGAGCTGATCAAGTGGTAAAGCAATATAAATAAGAAAACAATTTTTTAATATACTTGGATCAGTACTAACAATTTGGGCTAGTTTTCTTTCTCTGGCTTTGAGTGCAGTTTTTTCTCGATGAGTAATCCCATAAACTGTATATCCAAGCTTTTGAAGATCTAAGCCTAAGGAGCCTCCAATTAGACCTAATCCCACAATTCCAATATTTTTAGAGTGTTTTGTTTTAAGCTCCATAAATACTATTGTTCTATATCTTTATTGATAGGGCAACATGATTAAAAGAATTTATTGATAAAAGGTCCTACTAATGCTTGAGGTGAATTCACATAAACATCTAAAAAAATACTATCAAAACAATCTTGCTCTATGGCCTCATAATTTGACCCTAACTAGATTGATCTCAAGAAGCTTAAGTCGGAAAGATAATACTTTTATTCAATTATCAAGTGATAGTAAAAATTTTTGGTGGCCTGGCCTTTTGATTCCACTTTGCTTGCATAACAATAAAATTGTGCTGATTCTTTCAGAGAGACAACATCGGATCTTGTTTGAAGTGGAATTACCAAAGTTAAGACTTAGTCGATTAGGTTTTGATTTTGTAGAAGGAATTGAATTAATTCCTTCAGATAATAAAATTTGGGTTCTAAAATACGAAGATCTTATTTTTGCAAATGAAAAAGATTTATTAAAAAATCGCCAATTAATTTTTCCTGAATCTGAGTTTATTTCCAGTGAGCTCAGAGAATCTATGTCTATTAAAATCACTCCAAAAGATTGGGAGAATTTAATTGCTTCTCACTCACGTTGTGAAGCTCCAATTATTGAATTTCATGAGCGTCTAAGTCGAAGTCTTTTCAGTCATTCATTAACTTCTGATGCTGTCATAAGAATTGATCATAGAGAACTTTTTGCATTAAAAGAAATTCTCAAAGATGACTTGCCTTCAGCAATGCCTTGGGAACGAGCTTTTAATGTTGTTAGCAATGAATGGGTCACATGGGCGAAACTAGATAATCGAAAACTGAGTTGGGATTGGTATATTCAACCTTTGCTTCCTTTGCAAACTCTCTCAGGCCTGCTATCAAAAAATACTCTTTTGATGTTAACTAACTCAGGTCAAAGCGATTCTTTCTTTTTAGATTTAAATAGAAAAAAATTTACTTTCAATGTGAAGGTGAATTTAGGAAATAAATTTGATCAAGAATCTATTCCTTTATTTGTGCCTAAAAGACAACCTTTACCAAATACGTCTAGTTTTTATCGTCATATTATAAGGCAGTGTCAAAGATTGATTCTTGGTCGTACTCATCCAACTATTGTTCTGGTAGATGATTTGCAACTACGACTTCAGATAACTAGTGAATTAGCTGGAGAATTTGGATTGAGAGTGGTTCATGAAACTATTAATATTGAGACTAATGGGATTATTTGTTGTAGCTGTAATTGGTGGATTACGAATCAGTACAATTTGCCAATTCCAGATCAATTGATTTTCCCAGTGATTCCATTGCCTACTTTAGGATCACCCTGGATTGCCGCTAAAGTTGAAATGCTTAAGCATCAAGGTCGTGACTGGTTTCGGGAATTCCTTTTCCCAGAAACTCTGACTACTCTTCTTAAATCGCTTGCAATTATTAGGGGGAAAGATGTCCGAGTCGCCATACTTGACGGCCGTATGCACTATAGAAGTTGGGGAAAACTAATATTTGAAGCTCTTGAACCGTGGGTTGCTTTAGAGCGTTTATTGCCTTATTAAAATCAATCTCTTAGATTAAAAAATATTATTTTCTTATAATGGGAGAAGCACGCCGAAGATCTGAGCAAGGCTTAAAATCTCGTAGCAAGAAAAACTCTAGGAATGAGTCACCTCGTATTGTCTCTTGGTTTCCTGTTACACAAGCACAAAGAGATCAATTTATACAATTAAGTATTCGTGCAGGATGGGTAGGTATTGCTGCTTTAGTTATTCTTTGGATCATTGTTCGCTTTATTGGACCTGCTGCAGGGTGGTGGATTCCTGCTGATATCAGATAAAGCCACAATGTTTTTATCTTTAACCGTTCGCTGAAACTTGGCTTAGGTTTGCTCGTGATGAAGCCTGTCGAGCAGCTGCCGCTAATGGTCTCATTGAATTAGCACTTACTTCTGAGCCTTCAGTTAATTTTTCTTTAACTAACTTTTCAATGATATCTTTTGATTCAGGATTTTGTTCAAGCCAAGTAATGGTATTGTCTCTCCCTTGCCCAATATTGTCACCTTCATAGCTATACCAAGCTCCTTTACGAGTAACGACATTAGTCTCATCTGCTAAATCAAGAAGACAACCAAGAGTACTAATTCCTTTCCCAAAAAGAATATCAAATTCGGCTATTCGGAATGGAGGTGCAACTTTGTTTTTTGCGACTTTCACTTTTGCACGAATTCCATATTCTTCAGTTCCTCTCTTTAACGTTTGAATACGACGAATATCTAATCTTACAGAGGCATAAAACTTAAGAGCGTTTCCACCAGTTGTTGTTTCTGGATTCCCATACGTAATACCAATTTTTAGACGTAACTGATTTAAGAAAATTACTGTGCAACCAGACTTGCCAATATTTCCAGTAATTTTTCTCATTGCTTGACTCATTAGACGAGCTTGAGCACCTACTGAATGATCACCCATTTCTCCTTCTATCTCTGAACGGGGCGTAAGTGCCGCGACTGAATCAACAACAACTAGATCGACTGCAGCAGATCTAATAAGTTGGTCAACGATTTCCAATGCCATCTCGCCTGTGTCCGGTTGAGATACGAGAAGATTCTCTACATCAACACCAAGAGAGGCTGCATAGACTGGGTCAAGAGCATGTTCTGCATCTACAAATGCAGCAACTCCGCCGTTACGTTGAATCTCAGCTATCGCATGTAATGTCAGTGTTGTTTTCCCAGAACTTTCGGGACCATAAACTTCAATTACACGTCCTTTGGGATAGCCGCCACCAAGAGCTAAATCAAGAGTTAAAGCACCCGTAGATATTGTTTCTACTCGCATCTTTGACGCGTCCCCAAGGCGCATGATCGAACCCTTCCCGAAATTACGTTCTATTTGCCCAACAACTAAGCTCAATGCTTTTTCTTTTTCGCCAGATTTTGCGTCTATTTTCTTAGGTTCAGTTGATTGGAGTGACTTACCTTCGTTTGACATGACAAATAACGTTAATTCAGAGGGATAACAACAGACGTTGGGATTGATGATGAAATACTCATCTCCTCAACGAATAGCATTTAAACCGATAGTACAGACGTACGCTATCAAGTCAAGACCACTTGAAAATAGGTTGTCGTAAAGTATCTGAATTTAATAATTTAATAGCGGAAGGAAGATTATTTTTATCCTGAGGTTTTAAATATCCCCAGCTTGCTAAGTAACAAGGTATAGATTTCAGCTTTGGATCTTCCAAGACTTTTTCTAAGGTTGTTCTTCGATCTTCAATAAAACCGTGAATTACTCTTGTTTGTAAGAGTTGATTTAAAACATGGACTTTACTTCCTGATTCGTGTCCGAAAACAAGCTTTGGTTGAAGATCGAAACAATCCAAAAGTTTTTTTGTGAATTCAATACTTTTTGTTGTTAAAACAGCAAATTCAATGCCTTCCTTCTCAAGTGTCTTTAGGCGTTGAGTGACTAAAGAAAAAGGCTGATGAAAATCCAACCACTGATTGAAATTATTTGATATTGCTTCTCTTCTAGTTTCATTTAAAGCTTCTTGTAATTGAAAAGGTGTCCAGCCCCATTTTTCAAGAGCTAAGGAGCATTCTAGTTGATAATTTCTTGAGAAATGTTGTAAACCTTTTAAGTTTAATTGACTAGTTTTATTTGAACATTCAGAAGCCAGAATAACCATTTCCCAGCCATGGTGAACCCAAGGCCTCATGGCCTTAAAAGCTTTGGGAATCTCACTAGGAAAAGAAATAATTTCTTTTTCTTTGGCAGAAAGTATATTTAGACAAGTTTGACGAGAACTTGACCAGTACTCCTTTATGCCGTCAACGATGACGCCATCAAAATCAAGAACAAGTAGAGGTTTTTCTATCACTAACTTTTGAAAACTGGGCCGCTAGGATTCGAACCTAGGAATGTCGAGACCAAAACCCGATGCCTTACCACTTGGCGACGGCCCATTGTTCCAGATCTATGTTTGCAATTGAAAGACATAGATTTGGATTCTTTCTATTAAATAATTGCATATTTGATTCAATCCTGTCATGTCTTTATCCAGTTTTTTTTATTTAATCTGAGGATTTCTTCATTAATACATCTCAACGTGGGCTTTCGAATGATTGATTTAGCTAGGGGAAATCCAATTATAAAGATTTTCTTATAAGCCAAGGATTTATCAGTCGTTTTGCCTCTGAAAGAGCCGCCTCCCAGCCTTCAGGCCACTCTCTAAGACTAATCCTTTTTCGTTGAGCCTCTTCTAACCATGGTTGGATTATCTTTCTTGCTTTACCTCCAAAAGCCACTCCTTCAGGTCCTTTAGTCTCTGGTAGGTACTTAATCGTCGATTCATTAGTCCCTCCAGCAAGTTGTAAGGGGCCTGGTGGCGCTATTGGGCGTATTCTTTCCCAGAGTTTTACTGCAATCACAGCCGCACCTGCTCCGAGATCTCCACTCATTCGACGCCCATCGATTTGCCAAAGAGGTTTTTGATTATGAATTCTCAGAAATTTATGCCGCTGCCAAAGTTCTTCTGCTAATTTTTCATGGTTTATTCCATGCCCTTGTAAACCACAGCTGACAGATAATCGTTGCAGTTCAAGATCGACTTTCGAAATTTCCTTGATTGTTGTTTCAAATTCTTGGCCTCTTCCTGGAGCAGTATGAATTTCTACTGCATCTGGTCTGATAGTTGTTAACAACGGAGCAAAATCTTTCAAAGTTAATCTTCGATCCTTTTCTTGAATGATTCCTAATGGGCATGTATCAATACATCGGCCACATCCATAGCATTTACAAGCCTTTACACCACCTTCGTTCTCAATAGCGTGAGCTGGGCAAATGCTTTGACAGGGTCTTAAGCAATTCGAAGGACATAGGTCTGGATTAAACCAAGCTTTGCGAAAATGTGCATCTATTCCATCACTTAAGCTGATCATCAGCCAAGGTTTTTTTCCATAAGTTTCGAAAACCCAATCAATAGCATTGCGAGCTGCATAGATAACAGCTTCGTCGGCAGCGAGGTCAATGCAATGCACCCCGGCAGCTCCATAAATTGAGCAAAGATCACTTATTGCAGGTAAGTCTTGATTACTTGCGCCACAAATTAATTTTACCCAGTTACCTTTCTTGAGAGCTTCAGCATTGCAAATCGAATTTTGATTAATCACCTTGATGAAGTACTAATCTCTATTTATGAATTCATTTAATGGTTGCCATTTAATACTTCGAGCTCCTCCCATCTCAATAACAATTTTGATTCGAGGTTCCTTTTTGCAGAGATTATTTATTGCTAATAGTTCTGACTTGGATAGCACTTGACCCTCTAATAACCATAGAACTAAGGGTTTATCTTCGACTAATAATTCATTTAATTGAGGAATAACTTGTTGAACTTCCCCTAAGGCCCCATTTCTCCCAACATTTTGATGTCCCAAATGTGGTGGTCTGATGCCATGTAATTGTGTAAGAAAGACAACTGGATCTCCTAATCCTCTAGCGGAAGTTATCTGTGTTTGATATCCGCTAGCTCTAAGTCTTCGAAGTAAACGAGTTTCTGCTCCACCTTCTAATGGACTAAGGATGGCAAGGCAGCCGTATGATTCAAGATCAGTGCGAAATTTCTGACCAGATAGTAATAAAGGCATCCTTAAATCAAATTCTTTATCTTATTCAACTGAAGCATCACACAAAATGGGTGATAATAGTGTAATCTTTTAAGTTGCTAAAGCTTTTCTATGCCCGCCCGCTAGCCGGGCCTCTAGATGCTTGAGCAGACTAAGCGTTTGCGTTTAGTCTTTTTGGCCAGTGCAGAAGAATTTATTTTCTTTTGTCGAGATACTCTTGAAACTTTTTAAAAAGTTTGAAAAAGTCTCAGCCAACTGATTGTCGCTAGCATTTTCCCAAATAAATTGAACTTCAATTAATTTCAACTTTTTTGGCTAGATAGGCGATTTAATTCAGATTCCAAGTCTCTCTCTTTACAGATTGACCTTTTAGCTGGCGTTTATTTAACTCATGTCTTTAGGAATCTTAGGTAAGAAGTTGGGTATGTCCCAACTCTTCGATGATCAAGGCAGAGCCGTTCCAGTCACTTTGATCGAAGCGGGTCCCTGTCGAATCACTCAATTGAAATCTGCTGATACAGATGGGTACGCCGCTGTACAGATAGGTTTTCAGTTAATCCGTGAAAAACTTATTAACAAGCCTTCAAAAGGTCATCTTGCTAAATCAGGAGATGACCTCTTGCGTCATCTTCGGGAGTACCGGGTAGAAAATTCTGGTGAATTTGAGCTTGGAGCTGCAATAACTGTGGATGATTTCGAAAAAGGTCAAAAAGTTGATGTTAGTGGCGACACAATGGGTAGAGGATTTGCCGGTTATCAAAAGCGACATGGTTTTAGCCGAGGCCCCATGAGTCACGGTTCAAAGAATCATCGATTGCCTGGTTCGACAGGAGCCGGAACAACGCCTGGCCGTGTTTATCCTGGGAAAAGGATGGCTGGTCGTATGGGCGGCAAAAAAGTCACTACCAGAGGCCTTGAAATTCTAAAGATAGATACAAATCACAATTTATTGGTAGTCAAAGGATCTGTGCCAGGAAAACCTGGATCTCTTTTAAACATAAGACCTGCCAAAAGAGTTGGCGTCTCTACCCAGCAAGGAGGTAAATGATGGCTAACTGTACTGTTCTTGATTGGCAAGGTAAAGAGGCTGGAGAATCATCAATTGATTTGAAAACTGCCAAGGAATCTTCGGCAGCAGATTTATTACACCGTGCTGTTTTGCGTCAACAGGCTCACAGTCGCCAAGGGACTGCAAGCACTTTGACTAGGTCTGAGGTTCGAGGAGGCGGACGAAAACCTTACAAGCAAAAGGGTACTGGTAGAGCCAGGCAAGGTTCAATTAGGACTCCTCTTCGACCAGGCGGTGGAATTATATTTGGTCCTAAGCCTCGCAAATATAACTTGGAAATGAATAGGAAGGAACGAAGGCTAGCTCTTCGGACTGCTCTAATGAGTAGGATTTCAGACGCAAAAATAATTAAAGACTTCGGTTTAAAGCTAGAAGTTCCTAAAACAAGCGAAATTCTTGCACTACTCAAGCGAGTAGGAATCGATGCTGATGGGAAAATTCTTATTATTCTCAATAAGCCATCAGAAATTATAAAGCGCTCAATTAGAAACTTAGAAAAGATCAAGCTTATCTCTGCTGATCAATTAAATGTGTTTGACCTTCTCAATGCCAATTCTTTGGTAATAGGCGAAGACGCATTGTCAACCATTAAGGAGGTCTATGGTAATGACTAAATTTTTTGATAAACGACTTACTGATGTGATTAAGCGTCCTTTGATAACCGAGAAGGCTACAAAAGCGTTGGACCTAAATCAGTACACTTTTGAAGTCGATCCAAGAGCAGCAAAGCCTGACATAAAAGCTGCTGTGGAAAAGATGTTTGATGTCAAGGTTCTTGGTATTAGTACTATGAATCCTCCAAGAAAAAGCAGAAGAGTTGGAAGGTTTTCTGGAAAGAGACCTCAAGTGAAGAAGGCTGTGGTTCGCCTGGCAGAAGGCAACTCAATACAGTTGTTCCCAGAATCAGAGGAGGCTTAAAACAATGGCTATAAGAAGTTTCAAACCATACACACCCGGTACTCGTTCAAGAGTAGTAACTGATTTTAGTGAAGTTACATCCAATAAACCTGAACGCTCACTTGTCGTTTCCAAACATCGCAAGAAAGGGCGTAATAACAGAGGGGTAATTACTTGTCGTCATAGAGGAGGAGGGCACAAAAGGCTATATAGGATTGTTGATTTTCGTCGAAATAAGCATGGTGTTTCGGCCAAAGTTGCTGCAATTCATTATGACCCACATCGGAATGCAAGACTTGCTCTACTCTTTTACTCTGATGGTGAAAAGAGATACATACTTGCACCTGCGGATATAACAGTTGGTCAAGAGGTTATTTCAGGTCCAGATGCGCCAATTGAAACTGGAAATGCTTTACCACTTTCTTCAATGCCCTTAGGTTCGAGCGTTCATTGCGTTGAACTGTATCCAGGTCGAGGCGGACAGATGGTTCGAACAGCTGGAGCTAGTGCTCAAGTCATGGCTAAAGAGGGTGATTATGTTGCATTGAAATTACCTTCAACTGAGGTTCGTTTAGTTAGAAAAGAATGCTACGCCACACTTGGAGAGGTTGGTAATTCTGAAATTAGAAATACAAGCCTTGGAAAAGCTGGAAGAAGAAGATGGCTTGGTAGGCGGCCTCAAGTAAGAGGAAGTGTCATGAATCCATGTGATCACCCTCATGGAGGAGGAGAGGGAAAGGCACCTGTTGGACGTGCTGGCCCTGTGACCCCTTGGGGTAAAGCTGCTCTTGGTTTGAAAACCAGGAAGAAGAATAAGCCCAGTAATAAGTACGTTCTTCGAAAACGACGCAAGGTATCTAAACGTAGTAGAGGAGGTCGCGATTCATGATTTCTATCTTTCTTTACCAATTCTTTTAAACCGTTATGGGACGTTCATTAAAAAAAGGGCCATTTATCTCAGACAGTTTGCTTCGTAAAATCGAGAAGCAAAACTCTAGTGACGATAAAACTGTTATCAAAACATGGTCTAGAGCCTCAACAATTTTGCCAATGATGATTGGCCATACAATTGCTGTTCACAATGGAAAGAGCCATATACCTGTTTTCATAACTGAGCAAATGGTTGGACATAAGTTAGGTGAGTTTGCACCAACTCGAACCTACAAAGGTCACATCAGAGATAAAAAAGGAGCGCGCTAATCTCATGACTACTTCATCAACTAAAACTTCAGCCCAAGCTCATGGGCGCTATATACGCGGATCTGCTTCAAAAGTAAGACGTGTTCTCGATCAAATAAGAGGAAGAACTTACAGAGATGCATTAATCATGCTTGAGTTTATGCCTTACCGATCAACTGAGCCAATAACTAAGGTATTGCGATCAGCAGTTGCTAATGCTGAAAACAACCTTGGTCTTGATCCTTCTTCTTTGGTGATTACCACGGCTACGGCTGATATGGGCCCACCAATGAAACGCTATAGGCCTAGGGCCCAAGGCAGAGCATTTGCTATTAAAAAGCAGACATGCCACATCAGCATCGCTGTTTCGGCTAATCAATCACCAAATTCTGAGGACTCAGACTGATGGGACATAAAATTCACCCCACTGGGATTAGGCTTGGTATCACCCAAGAGCATCGCTCTAAATGGTACGCTCCAACTAAAACTTATCCTTTATTACTTCAAGAAGATGATCGTATACGCACTTTCATAAAGAAGAAGTATGGAGCAGCTGGTATAAGCGATGTGTTGATTGCTCGTAAAGCAGATCAGCTTGAGGTCGAATTAAAAACTGCTAGGCCAGGAGTGATTGTTGGTAGGCAAGGGAGTGGAATTGAAGAACTCAGATCTGGTATTCAAAAAACAATCGGTGATAGAAATAGACAAGTACGCATAAATGTAGTCGAAGTAGAAAAAGTTGATGCTGATGCTTATCTTCTTGCGGAATATATTGCTCAGCAACTTGAAAAGCGTGTCGCATTTAGACGAACAATTCGAATGGCTGTTCAAAGAGCTCAAAGAGCTGGTGTATTAGGTCTGAAAATACAAGTTGGTGGAAGGTTGAATGGGGCTGAAATAGCACGTTCCGAATGGACACGCGAAGGGAGAGTTCCTCTCCACACTTTGAGAGCAGAAATCGATTATGCAACCAAAGTAGCTAGTACAACCTATGGCGTTTTAGGAATCAAAGTATGGGTATTCAAAGGCGAAGTTCTTCCTAAAGAAGAACAGGCTTTACCTGTTGGTTCTTCTCCTCGACGCAATAGAGGAAATCGAAGACCTCAACAATTTGAGGATCGTTCCAATGAAGCTAAATAAGGAGTTTTAATCATGCTTAGTCCCAAAAGAACCAAATTTCGCAAACAACAGAGAGGCCGTATGCGCGGCGTTGCTACCAGAGGCAACAAAATCGCTTTTGGTCAGTTTGCATTGCAAGCTCAAGATTGTGGTTGGGTTACCTCAAGACAAATCGAGGCAAGTAGACGAGCTATGACTCGTTATGTCAAGCGGGGAGGACAAATTTGGATTCGTATTTTCCCTGATAAGCCTGTAACGATGAGGCCTGCAGAGACAAGAATGGGATCTGGTAAAGGTAACCCAGAATTTTGGGTTGCAGTCGTCAAGCCTGGTCGAATCTTGTTTGAAATGGGTGGCGATGAAATTACAGAGGAAATTGCAAAAGAGGCAATGCGTCTTGCTCAATACAAGCTGCCAGTAAAAACAAAATTTATTTCCCTAGAGGAAGATCTCAATAAGGGAAATTATAAACCTGCTAAAACGCCAGTTACAGCAGATGATTCGGAGTCATCATCATGAGCAAAACAACTACGAAAGATGTAAGGAATCTCTCTGATTCCGAGATATCAGAAAAGATTGAAACTCTTCGTAAAGAACTTTTTGATCTTCGTTTTAAGCAAGCCACTAGACAGCTAGCGAAAACTCACCGTTTTAAAGAGGCACGAACTGAATTGGCTCAACTTTTAACGGTTTCTAACGAGCGAAGCCGCTCCAACACATCATCATCTTGATTATTTAGTTATGGCACTTAAGGAAATGGTCGGCACTGTTGTCAGTGACAAAATGCAAAAAACAGTAGTTGTGGCTGTGGAAAATAGATTTCCACATCCTATCTACCAAAAAATTATTAGTCGTACGACTAGATATAAAGCCCATGATGCAGAAAATCATTGCAAAGTGGGAGACAGAGTTCGGATTAAAGAGTCTCCTCCAATGAGTGCTCACAAAAGATGGACGGTCACAGATGTTCTCGTTCAGGGTATGAAATCTAAGGAGGCTGCAAAATGATTCAGCAAGAAACATTCTTAACCGTTGCAGATAACAGTGGGGCCAAGCGTTTGCAATGTATTAGGGTCTTGGGCTCTAATCGTCGTTATGCCCACGTAGGTGATGTGATCGTTGCCGCTGTTAAAGATGCAATGCCAAATATGGGAGTCAAAAAATCAGATGTCGTTAAAGCGGTTGTTGTTCGTACTAGAGCAACAATGCGTAGAGAGACTGGAAATTCAATTCGCTTTGATGACAACGCTGCTGTTCTTATCAATGATGATCAAAACCCAAGAGGGACTAGGGTGTTTGGTCCCGTCGCACGAGAATTAAGAGAGCGTAATTTCACTAAAATTGTCTCTTTGGCTCCGGAGGTTATTTAGTCATGCCAGCAATTAACAAAACCAAAGCTCCTGCTGACCGGATCAAAATGAAGATCCGTAAAGGAGATACAGTTCAAATTATTTCTGGAAAGGATAAGGGTAAAACCGGAGAAGTCCTTCAAACACTTCCCTATGAAAATAGAGTTTTAGTCCAAGGAATTAATCAAAGAACAAAGCATGTAAAACCATCACAGGAAGGAGAAACTGGTCGAATAGAAACCAAAGAAACTTCTTTACATGCCTCAAATGTAATGCTCTATTCAACTAAGGAAAAAGTTGCTAGTAAGGTTGAGATTTTTGTAGATAAAGATGGATCAAAGAAACGACGATTAAAGAAGACAGGAGAATTAATTGATTAATTAATTCACTTTTCCTTATGTCTGAATTAATTAAAGCAGACTTTCTTTCCTAATTGAATTCTGACCAAGACCAGAATCAAATTTTTTTCCAGCTATGTCACTAAAAACCCGTTATCGAGAGACAATTAGACCAAAACTTTTAAAAGATCTTGGTCTGAAAAATGTTCATCAAGTTCCTAAGGTGCAGAAAGTCACTTTGAACAGAGGACTTGGAGAAGCTGCATCGAATTCAAAAGCTTTAGAAGCTTCTCTAGCTGAAATGGCAACAATTTCTGGGCAAAAAGCTCTAGTGACAAGAGCCAAGAAAGCAATTGCGACCTTTAAAATCAGACAAGGAATGCCTATAGGTTGCGCAGTCACACTTAGAGGTGATCGTATGTATGCATTCTTGGAAAGGTTCATTAATTTGGCACTTCCAAGAATCAGAGATTTTCGTGGTGTCAGTCCAAAAAGCTTTGATGGCCGAGGAAATTACACCATTGGAGTCAAAGAGCAACTTATCTTCCCAGAAATTACTTTTGACAAAGTCGACACCATTAGAGGCATGGATATCACAATTGTGACCAGTGCTTCCTCTGATGAACAAGGTAAGGCTCTTCTTAGTGAAATGGGAATGCCCTTCCGTAAAAAATGAGTTTGATTAGCTAAATACTATGGCCAACCACGATCCAATCTCAGACATGCTCACTCGCATCCGAAATGCAAGTGAAAAACGTCATGAAAAAACTAAAGTCCCTGCTTCAAGAATGTCTCTTAGTATCGCTAAGGTTCTTCAGCGTGAGGGATTTATTGCTGAAATCAATGAAGAAGGAGAAGGCTTTCGAAAGCAGCTCATTCTTGGATTGAAATATACTGGTAAGCATCGCTCACCCATTATTCGTTCAATGCAGCGAGTGAGTAAACCAGGATTGAGGATTTATAAAAATACTCGAGGATTACCAAAAGTTTTAGGAGGCCTTGGAGTTGCAATAATCTCTACCTCTAAGGGAGTCATGAGTGATCGTGATGCTCGTAAGCAAGGTGTTGGAGGAGAAGTCCTCTGCTACGTCTGTTGATTGATTAGGTATCTATTATGTCTCGTACTGGAAAAAAACCAATCTCCCTTCCTGAAAAGGTAGATGTAAAACTCGAAGGACTTTCAATCACTGTTAAAGGTCCTAAAGGGGAACTTCAACGCACTCTTCCTGAGGGAGTAAGCCTAACCAAAAATGAGAACACTATTTTGGTTAAACCAATAAATGAAAAGAGACAGTGCAGGGAAATGCATGGGCTATGTAGATCGCTTGTTGCCAATATGGTTGAGGGAGTTAGTAATGGCTTTACAAAAAAACTTGAGATTGTTGGTGTTGGATCTAGAGCCCAAGTAAAGGGAAAAACTCTTGTTGTTAGTGCCGGTTATAGTCATCCAGTTGAAGTAGTTCCTCCAGACGGTATAACTTTTAAAGTAGAAAATAATACAAATGTAATTGTAACTGGACCTGATAAAGAATTAGTTGGCAATGAAGCTGCCAAAATAAGAGCAATCAGGCCACCAGAACCTTATAAGGGGAAAGGAATCAAATATGAAGGTGAACAAATAATTAGAAAAGCTGGTAAGTCTGGCAAAACTTAATCTTGCTTATTTGTCTTTTAAAATTTTTTAGCCATGTCAAAACTTTCTAGAAAACAACAGACCCAAAAACGACATAAGCGCTTAAGGAGAAACTTAAGCGGAACAGAAACTCGACCAAGACTTGCTGTTTTTCGTTCTAATAACCACATCTATGCTCAAATAATAGATGATGATGCTCAAAACACTATTTGTGCAGCATCAACTCTTGATAAAGACTTGAAAGCCTCTTTGAAAGTTAATGCCGGAAGTTGCGATGCTTCGACAGCAGTAGGAGAGCTTGTTGCAAAAAAAGCTTTATCAAAAGGCATCAAACAAGTTATCTTTGATAGAGGTGGGAACATCTATCATGGCAGGGTTAAAGCTCTAGCCGAAGCTGCCAGGGTTGCAGGCTTGAACTTTTAATCATCGCTTTAATAATGACAGATTCTAAAAACCAGTCCTCAAATAAAAGAACTTCTGGATCCTCAGACACTCCCCCTGCTGCTGATGGTAGGCAGGAAAATCGTCGCAGCCGCGGTGAAAAACGCGGAGGGAGAAGAGATAGAAGAGGTCAAGAAAGAGACTCTGAATGGCAAGAACGAGTTGTCCAAATTAGAAGGGTTTCTAAAACAGTCAAAGGTGGAAAGAAAATGAGCTTTCGGGCAATAGTTGTAGTAGGTAATGAGAAAGGACAAGTTGGCGTTGGTGTAGGAAAAGCAGGAGATGTTATTGGTGCCGTTCGTAAAGGAGTTGCTGATGGAAAAAAACATCTAGTTCGTGTTCCTTTAACTCGAAATAGCTCCATACCAACTCTTTCTAATGGTAGAGATGGAGCAGCGAGTGTATTAATTCGTCCTGCAGCTCCTGGAACTGGTGTAATTGCCGGCGGCTCAATTCGTACTGTTTTAGAGTTGGCTGGAATTAAAAATGTACTTGCAAAGCGATTAGGTAGTAAGACCCCTCTTAATAATGCTCGTGCTGCAATGGTTGCTTTAAGTGAGTTAAGGACTCATAAAGCCACTGCAAAAGAGCGTGGTATTTCACTTGAGCAGATTTATTCTTAAAAATCATGACTATTAAATTAGAATCTCTTCAATCAAATAAAGGATCTAGACGTAAAAAAATGCGTAAAGGTCGAGGTATAGCTGCTGGCCAAGGCGCAAGTTGTGGTTTTGGGATGAGAGGGCAAAAATCTAGATCAGGAAGACCTACTCGCCCAGGTTTTGAGGGGGGTCAGATGCCTTTATATAGACGAGTTCCAAAATTAAAACATTTCCCGATAGTTAATCAGAAAAATTTTACTGTCCTCAATGTATCTAGTTTGAATAAATTGAAAGATGGGACTGTAGTTAATCTTGATTTATTGGTTAAGGAAGGTATCTTGACTAAGCCTAAAGATCCACTCAAAATCCTTGGGAACGGCAAATTAGAAGTTAAAGTTACTGTCCAGGCTGCAGCTTTCACAGCCTCAGCTAAAAAGAAAATTGAAGAAGTTGGAGGAACATGTGAAGTATATACTTAAGTTTTTATCCTTGAATATATAATTTTTATATATTAGTCTCAAATAAATTATCATCATTAAATGTTAATAAGTCGTGGTCGTAATCCAAGTGCAGGTGAGGTAATTACCCAGCTTTTCAGTAATGAAGAGCTAAGAGGAAGAGTGATTACAACTCTTGGCCTATTATTAATTGTACGACTAGGAATTTATATTCCTATGCCTGGAATAGATAGAGAAGCTTTTAAATCTTTTATTGAGCAGGGAGGACAATTGATAGGATTTCTTGATATTTTCACTGGCGGTGGTATCTCAACTTTGGGTATTTTTGCATTAGGTATTCTTCCATTTATTAATGCGTCAATAATTATCCAGTTGCTCACTGCTTCTTTGCCGCAATTGGAAGATTTGCAGAAAAATGAGGGGGAGGCAGGAAGACGGAAAATAGCTCAGATAACTCGATATGTTGCTTTGGGTTGGGGATTAGTTCAAAGCACAGTTTTTGCTTTAATTCTCAGACAATATTCAGTCGAAGGTCTTGGCGAAACTGAATTTGTTATTCAAACATCCCTAGCTTTAGTTACTGGATCAATGATAGTTATGTGGTTGAGTGAAATTATTACCGAAAAAGGCATAGGCCAAGGAGCTTCATTGGTTATTTTTTTGAATATTGTTGCAACTTTGCCTAAGGCCCTAAGTTCGACTATTGAAAAAGCTCAAACTGGAGATCGAGCTGATGTCTTAGGAATAATAATTCTTTTGATGGTTTTTTTAATTACTATTATTGGTATTATTTTTGTTCAAGAAGGTGCTAGGAGAATTCCAATAGTAAGTGCAAAAAGTCAAATGGGTGGTACAGCTCTTTTACCAAGCAGACAAAGTTATCTACCTCTTAAGTTAAATGCTGGAGGTGTTATGCCGATAATTTTTGCTTCTGCATTGATCTTTTTACCAATAACAATTGCAAACTTTACTCAAAATCCGTTATTAATTAAAGCTGCTAGTTCACTTAATCCAGGTTCCTCCAACCCATGGCCATATGCAATTACCTTTTTCGCATTGATTTTAGGTTTTGCTTATTTTTATGCTTCTTTAACAATAAATCCAATAGATATTGCATCTAATTTAAAAAAAGGTGGTGTTGCGATACCAGGAGTAAGACCTGGTAGTTCAACTTCTAATTATCTTTCAGGTGTACAAAACCGCCTAACCTTACTTGGTGGTTTATTTCTTGGTTCTGTAGCAATCGTTCCTGCTGCAGTAGAGAGAGCAACCAATGTTCAAACTTTTCAAGGGCTTGGTGCAACTTCATTATTGATTTTAGTTGGAGTTGCAATAGATACCTCCAAACAAGTTCAGACTTATGTGATTTCTCAAAGGTATGAAGGTTTAGTTCGTCAATAAAACTATTACTATGATTTTTAAATGAAAAATAAATTACTATTCCTTGGTCCTCCTGGGGCAGGTAAAGGGACACAAGCAAATCTTTTTTGCAAAAAGTATGGACTAGATCATCTGTCCACTGGCGATTTACTCAGAGATGAGGTCTCCTCTGGTTCTGCACTAGGTAAAAAAGCTGCAGAGATTATGAATAAAGGAGAATTAGTAAATGATGAGTTAGTTCTCTCAATTGTTGAGGGAAGATTAGAAAATATCAATAAAGGTTGGTTGCTTGATGGTTTTCCCAGAAACGTTAATCAAGCTAATTCTCTAAAAAGTCTTTTAGAAAAAATTAATCAACCTTTAGAAGGAGTAGTATTAATAAAAATTTCTGACGATTATTTAATTAAAAGGCTTTTAGAAAGAGGGAGACAGGATGATAATGAACAAGTCATAATAAATAGACTAAAAATTTACAGAGATAAAACTTCTCCTCTTATCGATTTGTATACCAAACAAGGAATTCTTGAGGAGATAGAAGGTAATGCTGACATAGATGTTGTGTTTTCCTCTATTGAGAAAGCTTTAGGCGGATGATGTAGTAAAGTTGTAGTTTGGAAATAGGAGCGTCTCACCAAATGAAGGTTAGATCCTCAGTCAAAAAAATTAGTCCTGACGATCAGATCGTGAGGCGCAGAGGCCGGATCTATGTGATCAACAAGAAAAGGCCTCGAAACAAACAGCGTCAGGGCTGATTCCTGACTTTTTTAAGAAGAAAATCTAGAACGATTAATTTTCTTTTAGTTTGCTTCTTACATCAAGGTCATCATTAAATTATGATGATTTTTATTGTCCTCTTCGATTTATCCCTAAGTGGCACGAATCTCAGGCATCGATATACCTCGCGAAAAGCGAGTAGAAGTTGCCCTTACTTACATCTATGGTATTGGCTTGACAAGAGCTCAGACTATCCTCGAACAATCAGGGGTTAATCCTGATACTCGTGTAAAGGATTTAGACGACAGTGATGTTCAGAAGCTCAGAGCTGCTACTGAAGAATTTACTCTTGAAGGAGATTTGAGGCGCCAAGAAGGAATGGCACTCAAACGTCTTCAAGATATAGGATGTGTTCGTGGAAGAAGGCATAGAATGAGTCTTCCTGTTCGTGGACAACGAACAAGAACTAACGCTCGTACAAGGAGAGGAGCTAGAAAAACCGTTGCAGGAAGAAAGAAATAATTTCTTAAAACTCCTGCTACCATCTGGTAATTTACTAAATCTTTTTTTTTAATAAGGCACAGCCTAATGGCTACAACCTCAAAGAAATCCGGTTCTAAGAAGTCAAAGCGCAACGTCCCAAATGGAGTTGTGCATATTCAAAGTACCTTCAATAACACCATTGTCTCAATTACTGACACCTCTGGTGAAGTCATTTCCTGGTCATCAGCAGGAGCTAGTGGGTTTAAAGGAGCTCGAAAAGGAACTCCTTTTGCTGCTCAAACCGCTGCTGAAGTTGCTGCCCGAAGGGCTCTAGAACAAGGAATGCGTCAAATAGAAGTTCTTGTCAGAGGACCAGGGTCAGGTCGTGAAACCGCAATAAGGGCGTTGCAAGTAGCTGGTCTTGAAATTACTTTGATCAGAGATGTAACTCCTCTCCCTCATAACGGTTGCAGGAGGCCTAAGCGCAGACGCGTTTAAAATCTATTCACTTAAGTGAAATTTTCTTTTTTTCCACATCGCATTAGACCGTGTTGCAATACCAGATAGACAGGATCGACCATCAAGTTTCTAGTGATCGTTCCCAAACAGGCGTTTTCCTAATAGGACCTCTTGAAAGAGGTCAAGCAACAACTTTGGGTAATTCTTTACGCAGAGTATTGATGGGCGGCCTTGAAGGCAGTGCAGTTACTGCTGTCAGGATCGCAGGTGTTAATCATGAATATGCAACAATTCCTGGCGTAAGAGAGGATGTTTTAGACATCCTGCTTAATTGCAAACAAATTTCTGTTGATTGTCGTAGTCAGGATCTTGAGATAGGAAGAATTGTTGTTACTGGTCCAGCGGAAGTAAAAGCAAAGGATATACAGTTCTCATCTCAAGTTGAAGTTGTTGATGGTGAGCGTCCCATAGCAACAGTTCATGAAGGCCATAACCTAGAACTAGAGCTACATGTAGAAAGAGGTGTCGGTTATCGACCTGTTGATAGAAGAAATGAAGAGACAAGCGCAATTGATTTGCTCCAAATAGATGCTGTATTTATGCCCATAAATAGAGTTAATTTCACTATTGATGAGACTGCAGTAGCTGAGGGAGGATCTACCAGAGAAAGATTGAAAATGGAGCTAGTCACTGATGGATCTACCTCCCCAGATGATGCATTAGCGGAAGCTGCTAATCAATTAATTGAGCTTTTTCAACCTCTTGCTACTGTCTCAATGGTAGAAGAGATCCCTGAAGAGCCTGAGCCTGCAGCAGAGGCTCAAATTCCCCTTGAAGAGTTAAACTTATCTGTAAGAGCTTACAACTGTCTAAAACGAGCCCAAGTGAACTCTGTTTCAGATTTGATGGGTTTCAGTTATGAGGATTTGTTGGAAATTAAGAACTTCGGCTCTAAATCTGCTGATGAAGTTATTGAAGCTCTAGAAAGAATTGGAATTTCTATTCCTCAAAGTAGAACTTCTGCATGACTTTCAGTTCTATTACTATTACATTTCAAGGCTAATCCAATGCGTCATCAACGTCGAATTCCACAATTGAGTCGCCCAGCTGATCAAAGGAAGGCACTTTTAAGAGGATTAACCACTCAACTAATACGTGAAGGTAGAGTCACAACTACAAAAGCAAGGGCTAAAGCTGTGAGAGATGAGACTGAAAGAATGATTACATTAGCTAAGGATGGAAGTCTTTCTTCAAGAAGAAGAGCAATTGGATACGTGTATGATAAACAGTTGGTTCATGCGCTTTTTGAAAAGGCTCAAGAGCGATATGGTGATCGCCAAGGTGGCTATACGAGGATCGTTCGAACTACTCCAAGGCGTGGTGATAATTCAGAGATGGCCATTGTTGAGCTTGTATAAGGTATTAATTTTTCAAAAACGTAAACAATATTTTTGTTTTAGTTGAATTTGACAAATAGAATTGCCCTTGTTATTCAATACGATGGATCAGGCTTTAGAGGCTGGCAAAATCAAAAAGATTCAATAACTGTTCAAGGAACTTTAGAAGAAAAAATTGGAGAACTTGATCCAATCAGACCAGTCAAGGTAATAGCTGCAGGTAGAACTGATTCTGGAGTACATGCTTCAGGACAAGTTGTTCATTTTGATTGTTCTGGCCCAATTCCTATTAATAAATGGGCATCAGCGCTGAATGGAAGACTTCCTATGTCAATTAAAGTTCTTGAAGCAGCAAGAGTTGCTAATGACTGGCATGCTTGCTATTCGGCAAAATTTCGAAGGTATAGATATTCTATTTTTAATGGTTCTTATCCAAATCTTTTTCTACAAAATATAAGCTGGCACAAATATAGATTTAGATTGGATATCAATTTAATGAGGAGTGCTCTGAATGATTTATTAGGTTTACATGATTTTGCAGCGTTTCAAAAAGCAGGAAGTAATAGGAGTAATTCATTAACAACAGTGCAAGATGTTTCTATTTTTCGTGATGGGGACATAGTCACAGTTGAAATTCAGGCTAGTGGCTTTCTGTATGGGATGGTAAGACTTTTGATGGGCCAATTAGTTGCTGTTGGAGAAAAACGACTTTCTCTTGAAGAATTTAGACACAGATGGAGAAAGGGTTTGCGTTCTGAGGTGAAGGAGGCTGCTCCACCGCATGGCCTTTGTTTAATAAGAGTTGGTTATGAAGGAAAAATTTTTTCAAAAGAGAAAAGTTTTGACACTTTTCCTAGCTTTTCTCTTCCAATATTTGAGTCTTCAAAATATACAACCAACACAAAAAATTAATAACTTAAAAGTTGGGAATTTTGTTAAATGAGTAATTTAAATTTAATGCGAACATAAAGGTCAATTTTTTAGCCATGAAAGTGTAGAATCATTTTTCTGAAGAATCAGATCAATTTTTTGACTTGATAGCTTCCATAAACAGCATTATCAAAACGACAATGCTTATTCAGTGTTAATGGTGTTCAGGAAAAATGAACAAGACTTCCGTTCCATCGCCGGATTCAATAGATCGCCAGTGGTTTCTGGTTGATGCTGAGAATCAGACTCTAGGTAGACTAGCAACTGAGGTTGCTAGTGTTCTAAGGGGTAAAACAAAGCCAAATTTCACTCCTCACCTTGATACTGGTGATTTTGTCATTGTTGTGAATGCAGAAAAGATCAAAGTGACCGGCAAAAAATCTGATCAAAAGCTTTATCGCAGACACTCTGGACGTCCTGGAGGAATGAAAGTTGAAACCTTTAAGGCTCTTCAATCTAGAATTCCAGAGAGAATCGTTGAAAAGGCAATCAAGGGAATGTTGCCACATACAAGATTAGGAAGGCAATTATTTACTAAACTCAAAGTCTACAAGGGCTCTGATCATCCTCATTCAGCTCAAGAACCTAAAATTCTCACTCTAAATTCTGGATCTATTTCGAAATGACTAGTTCGACAAACAAAGTAGTTTACTGGGGCACTGGTAGACGTAAGACATCGGTAGCTAGAGTACGGTTAATCCCTGGAAAAGGTGAAATAATCATCAACGGTCGTCCTGGTGATCATTATTTGAATTTTAATCCAGCATATATATCTGCTGTTAAAGCCCCTCTGAAAACTTTAGGCCTTAGTGAATCATATGATGTTTTTGTAAACGTATATGGAGGAGGTTTGACCGGTCAGTCTGACGCCATAAAGCAAGGAGCAGCAAGGGCTTTATGTGAATTGTCACTTGATAACCGGAAGCCTCTTAAAGTAGAGGGCCATCTTAGTCGCGATCCTAGAGCAAAAGAGAGGCGTAAATATGGTCTCAAAAAAGCTCGTAAAGCTCCACAATTCTCAAAGAGATAATTTTACTTTTCACGTTAAATCTTACACTTTCCTTATCATGCCTAAATCAGACATACATCCAACTTGGTATCCAGATGCAAAAGTTATTTGTAATGGAGAAGTTGTTATGACAACGGGTTCTACCCAGCCTGAAATTCAGGTTGATGTTTGGAGTGGAAACCATCCTTTCTTTACAGGAACCCAGAAGATTTTAGATACGGAAGGAAGAGTGGATAGATTTATGAGGAAATATGGGATGGCTTCTTCTGATTCAAGTGAAGAAAAAGATAAATCTCAAAAAGAAAAAAAAGAAAGTTGATAGCTATTATCTGAAGATTTAGGGAATACAAAGAAATGGATTCTTCAACCCTAATAAAACGATTAGAAACAGCTAAAAGTAGTTTTGAAAACTTAGAGATGCAACTTGCTGATCCTGATGTTGCATCAGACCCTAAACAATTAGAGAAAATTTCTAGAGAGAGATCTCGTCTAGAGCCTTTGGTTAATGATTTTGCCAAACTCCAACTTATAGAAAGAGAGTTTTTAGAAGCTAAAGCTTTAGTGAAAGAGAGTAGAGACGATAAAGAGATGGAACTTTTGGCTAGAGAAGAACTTGAAAATCTTGAACTTTCAAAAAATGAATTAATTCAAAAATTGACTTTGGCTCTTTTGCCCAAAGATCCAAGAGATGAAAAAAGTGTGATGCTTGAAATAAGAGCAGGAGCAGGAGGGAATGAAGCTTGTTTATGGGCTGGTGATTTAGCAAGAATGTATGAGAGATATGGACAAAAATTAGGTTGGAATGTAAAGCCCATCAGTTCAACAGAAGCTGATATGGGTGGTTTTCGTGAAATGATTATCTCTGTTAAAGGGGATTCTGTTTATAGTCAATTAAAGTTTGAAGCAGGGGTTCATAGAGTCCAAAGAGTTCCTTCAACTGAATCTCAAGGAAGAGTACATACTTCTACCGCGACTGTCGCTGTAATGCCTGAGGCTGATCCAGTTGAGGTAAAGATAGAATCTACTGACTTGGAAATTAGTACAGCCAGGTCTGGTGGCGCTGGTGGGCAAAATGTTAATAAAGTTGAAACAGCAATAGATCTATTTCATAAACCCTCAGGTATAAGAGTTTTTTGTACACAGGAACGTTCCCAATTACAAAATAGGGAGAGAGCAATGGAGATTTTAAGAGCTAAATTATTAGAATTAGAGATTGCAGAGGCAAATGCTCAAGAGAGATCTGCTCGTTTATCTCAGGTCGGAACTGGTGATAGAAGTGAAAAAATACGAACCTATAATTATAAAGATAATCGAACAACTGATCACAGATTAGGAACTAACTTTCCGCTTGAACAAGTTTTAGCTGGTCAACTAGAAGATGTAATTGGAGCATGTATTGCTGAAGAACAAAAAAGGCAAATGGAAGAACTGAGCAATCAATCAGAAGATTAAAAAAACTAAGCTACCCATCCAATTACATATTTACTCCATTCTTTATGACGACCAGAATGAATTTGTTTTGTTGTTTCAAAACTCATATTATTTAAAGGTTTATAAGGTTTTGTTTTTAAAGGCATTTTTGCTTCTTCCGGAGTTCTATTGCCCTTCATTACGTTACATTGAAGACATGCAGTAATCACATTTTCCCAATTGTCAGTTCCTCCTCTACTGCGGGGCAAAACATGATCTATTGAAAGTTTTTTATTTTTCTGCCCACAATATTGACAACAGTTATTATCTCTTTGAAATATATTTTTTCTAGAAAGAGGAATATCACGATATGGAACTCTAATAAATTGCCTCAATCTTATTACCGTAGGTGCTTTGATATCTTGCCTAATATTGTGTGAAGCATCTTCTTCAAGACTTTCAGCCTTGCCTTTAAGCATTAAAACAGTCGCGCGACGCCATGAAGTGATGTTCAATGGCTCATAGGACGCATTCAAAACAAGAACTTGACCCATGCAAGCAAGCTATTTAAGCGGCATGCTAGTGGTATTACAGCCTTGTTGCAGTTTCCCTTATTACATTGATTGCATGCAAAGTACGTCAAAGGTCAATAGAAGTGAGAGATCTTTCACTTTTCGTGGGGCAACTGAAAATGTAATTAGCCCAGATCCTCGAAGTCGTGCATGGGTTGAGGTCGATTCGAAAGTTATTGAAAATAATTCCAGAGTCTTGAAAAAATTTATTGGCAAAGATTGTTTACTAATGGCAGTTGTAAAAGCCGATGGATACGGACATGGGGCAGAGACTGTTGCTAATTCTGCTTTGATTGGAGGCGCTGATAGTCTTGGAGTGGCAACTTTAGAAGAGGGTATTCAATTAAGAAATGCTGGCTTGAAGTGTCAGATATTAATTCTTGGAAATCTAATTAATGCAGAAGAACTTTATTCCTCTTTTTGCTGGGATCTTATTCCTACGATTAGTGGAATTCGTGAGGCAATAATCTGCAATAACATCGCTGAAAATAATCATAAGAAATTTGATATTCATTTAAAAGTTGATACGGGTATGACGAGACTTGGTTGTGATTGCAATGAAGTAAAAGAATTAATTGTTAAAATTGATTCTTTAGAAAATATATCCTTAAAGGGGATATATAGTCATTTGGCAATTGCTGATAAAGATTTAGGAAACACTAATCAACCTAATTTCACACAGATTCAGTTGACTAGATTTGAGAAGGTTTTAGAGGATTTGGGCTCAAGAAGTAAGATTCTATGTAGACATCTAGCAAATTCTGCTGGAACACTTTCTGATAGGCGTCTTCATTTCGATATGGTTAGAGTTGGACTTAGCTTGTATGGTTATTTTCCTGTAAATCATTTTGAGTCTAATTTGAACCTTAACCCAGCCTTGAAAGTTAAGGCTCGAGTGACTTTGGTTCGGGAAGTAGAGAAAGGGACAGGAGTAGGATATGGACATTTTTTCAAAACGCAAAGGAAAAGCAAGCTTGCTGTAGTTGCCATTGGCTATGCAGATGGGGTCAGTAGAAATCTTTCTGGGAAAATTTCAGCCTCAATAGATGGTGTTTTGGTGCCCCAAGTGGGCGCGATTGCCATGGATCAAATGGTTTTCGACATAACAGATAAACCAGATATTAAAACAGGTCAAGTTTTAACCCTTCTTGGAACTGATGGAGAAGTTTGTATTCCACCCCAAAATTGGTGTGATTTGTCTGGATCAATTCCATGGGAAGTTCTTTGTAGTTTTAGAAATCGTCTTCCTCGAGTTGTCACTTAAAATTTGTAGAGGAGCACAATCCAAAAATTTTGATCTGTGACTTGATAAGGTATTAAATATGGAGAGGTGGCTGAGTGGTTGAAAGCGGCTCCCTGCTAAGGAGTTACAGGAGGTAACTTCTGTCGAGGGTTCGAATCCCTCCCTCTCCGTGTTTTTTAAGTTCGGGCGAGTTTATATAAGTTCAGAGAAGAGTCAAAACGCTTCTGCAGCAAAGGATTAGAAGGATGCAGAGTTCGTAGGGTTCCGTAAGTGTGCCATAGAAACCGTGCTCTGTGTAGGGGGAAAAGTAGGGGGAAAGGAAATCGCTGAAGGGATGCGAGATCTCAGGTATGTCAATCTATTTCGGATGCTGCGTGGGCGAAACTTTTTTGAGGATGTGGGGGTTTTTTTCTCCTGCCTCGCCTTACAAGAAGGCATAAAAAAAGAGCACCCGTAACGGTGGGTGGGTGCTCTCTACTCCAAATGAGAAATAGGATTCTCTATTTAATGTATTCACTAACTCTTCTCTTTGCTCTCTCTCAAACCACTCCTCATCTTGGTAGGTGGTTTTATTCTTTTCATACGGCATTTGAAAACATCCTCACAAATGATCTGCTTTCTCCCTCTATTACCTTCTGCTTGTAAGCAATAAGTTTTGGATACGCTCTAAGAATCTCAGCAATTGTGTCCGCTTTGGATGGGTTGAACTTTTCTGAATACTTCTCAATCATTTCTGCGTAAAACATTTAAGTAAATGCCTTGTGTTCTCATTTAATTTTCTTATTTCTAGAATAATTATTTATTATTTATTCGCCTTTAGAAACCCAGAAACGATACATACATTTGAAGGTCGTGGGATGTTTCTCTTCAAATGTTTTCTTTGTTTTTAAGATTATTTGTTTCTTATCTTCTGAGAAATATAATTATCCTTAAAATATTTAGAATTGATGATTAGTAAAAGCCATAGAAATTGGCACTTAAAACTACTCTGTCTTTTCTACCAAGATAGGAAACTGAATGATATCTTTCTGCGCCAATGATTACCAACATATTGTTAGTTGGTAGTATTTCTTCATCAGGATCATATAATTTTAGTATTCCTGGATCTTCACCATTTTGATCTCCTATATCTATATAATATATTAAGCTAAATTTATAAAATTCTAATCCAAAGAAAGAGTCGCTCTTACCCAAATGTTTATGAGGCTTAGCACCAGCCTTAGATCCTGATTTGAAAATATTAAAAAATGACTCGCAAATCATTATTTCCTTTAATCCTAACTCTTCCTTGCAAATCTTCTTTAAATTATCTGAAAGGTTGGATATGAGTGGAGATTGATCATCAAAGAAATAAAGGTTTTGAGAACAAAAACCTTTTCCATAGCGAGCATCTATTGTGTTATTTAACTCTCGATTCTTGACACTATATAAATAGGTTAATAACTCATCTTCTCTTTTTAGATTTAAAACTAATTTATTTTTACTTTTATTAATTAATAATGTTGACCCTTTTGCAATGTTTAAGTTTTTTGAATAGATTGAATTATTCTTTGCTAAATCTGTTGCTTTCAGTGCGGCATTTATATAAGCCTTTTGATGGTTCTTTAGTTCTAGTGACTTTGCTTCTAATAGGTTACTTGTTGCTACTTCGAAAGCTTTCCTTGTAAAAATACATCCAGCATATAAAATATATGCTAGCCAATTAGGTTTAATTTTAATTGCTTTGCGGAGTGATAATTCTGCTTCTTTTAATTTGCTTAGATCTATCAATATACTTCCCAGTTTTGAATGTGCCTCTGCGTAATCAGGTTTAATTTCAATTACTTTGCGAATCGATAATTCTGCTTCTTGTAATTTGCCAAGATCTCTCAATATGTTTCCCAGATTGAAATATGCTTCTGCGTAATCAGGTTTAATTTCAATTGCTTTGCGAATCGATAATTCTGCTTCTTGTAATTTGCCAAGATCTCTCAATATGTTTCCCAGATTGAAATGCGCTTCTGCGAAATCAGGATTAATTTTTATTGCTTTGCCGTATGACAATACTGCTTCTTGTAAGTTGGAAATATCTCGAAATATGTTTCCTAGATTGTTATGCGCCGCAGCGTTATCAGGATTAATTTCAATTGCTTTGCGAGTAGAGATTTCTGCTTCTTGTAATTTACCAAGTTTTCCCATTAAGCCACCTAAAGCTGAGTGAGCTTGAAAGAAATCAGGTTTGAGTTCAATTGTTTGGCGAAGAGATTGTTCGGCTTCTTGAAGTTTCTTTTGCCCAAGAAGGATGGAGCTAAGAAGGAAATGAGAGTTAAACAGGTTAGGGTTAAGTTCTATTGATTTGCGTATGGATATTTCAGCTTCTTGTGATTTTCCTAGCTCTTGTAAAACTGCCCCAAGATTTAAATGAGCTTGAAAGAAATCAGGTTTGAGTTCAATTGTTTGGCGAAGAGATTGTTCGGCTTCTTGAAGTTTCTTTTGCCCAAGAAGGATGGAGCTAAGAAGGAAATGAGAGTTAAACAGGTTAGGGTTAAGTTCTATTGATTTGCGTATGGATATTTCAGCTTCTTGTGATTTTCCTAGCTCTTGTAAAACTGCCCCAAGATTTAAATGAGCTTGAAAGAAATCAGGTTTGAGTTCAATTGTTTGGCGAAGAGATTGTTCGGCTTCTTGAAGTTTCTTTTGCCCAAGAAGGATGGAGCTAAGAAGGAAATGAGAGTTAAAGAGGTTAGGGTTAAGTTCTATTGATTTGTGGCAGGCAATTTCAGCCTCTTTCGCCTTCCCTAATTGATAATAACCATTAGCAAGATTCACCCAAGCAGGAGCTGATTGTGGATCTGATTCAGTCGCTTTGATTAATAAAGATAATCCTTCTTGTTTGTTGCCTGTATTGAGTTCAATACTCCCAAGATTAGTTAAGGCTGGAGTATATTTTTTATTTATGTCTATTGCTTTTTGATAATATTTTTTAGCAGTATTCATATCCCCAACAGCTTGATAGGTATTGCCTAAATCTTTAATTACTTCATAATCATTAGATTGAATATTTAGAGCTTTATTGAAATATAAACGAGCATCATCAATCTGTCTTGTTACTAAAGAAGATTTTGCGATTAATTTTATAGCTTCTATTGAATTGCTATCAATAGCTAATATTTCCTTACAAGCATCAATTGCTTCTTGATATTTATTTTGTTTAAAGAGCGTTTGAGCTGTTTCTATATTCGCTTCCAAGTCTAAAAAAACTAAAATTTGAATATATCAGATTTTTCTTTGATTTCTAAGAGCTTGCTTGTAAAAAAAACTATTTTCCCAGTCAAATACTTGATTGAAGTCGTCCAATTTGGTTATGTCTTTTAATCCATAATCAAAGGTTTGCGAAAACTCATCTATTCGAACTCTCTGATGTTTTAATGAGTTGGGATGCTTCCCTACCCACTTCGCTTCTCTGATAAACAATTCCAATAAAAGAAGTTTTAAAGCTCTCATTCCTACCTCTTTGATATTTATCGGAATCCCTGATTGATCTGATTTACCTAAGAGTTCCAAGAGGGCATCACAAGCCCTTGTGATTGCTTCGTTTGGTATTTCACCTATGTAGAGATCGGAATGAAAAAACCCTTTTTTACAGTTAGTGAAAATAATCCGCTACTACTCAATAATTAACCCTTTCAAGCAATATCTTCCGTTTTGGATATAAATATTATAGCACAAACTTCGTGTTGTGGTAAGGGGTCTGGGTATTTTTATTATCTTTAGTCAGGGGAAGAGAATAGTCGCTCTTAAATAACATTTTAAGCGTAGGGGAAAATGTAGGGGGAAAGCCCTAATTCACCAGCAATCCGTTCAACCCCTTCCGCTGCGGTGCATATGAACTCAACTCTATTCTCTTACCTCTCCGTTCTTAATTTGGTTCAGGATGCTTCATAGAGATTCAAATGCCTTTCAGTGACTAGATAAACGAAATTGATTGATTCAGGAGTGTTCATACTGTTGCATATAGTTCAGTTTTTTGTTGGGTGGAATGTCGGGTGAGAAATAATCTTGTGTTGGGTGATATCACTGGTTGATTAAGCAGCATCAACACAAGCACCGAATTGATGCTCTACTAATTCCCAATCATTAGATAGAAGTTCATTCCAAGTTTCATAGGCAGATTCATAATCCAATTTTCTTGTATTTTTTAATTTCGTAGGAGTGCCATCCTCGTGGCAATACCAAAGTTGAGTAAAGACAGTCGGTGCAACCAAGACCGATTTTGGATCACGAATAAAGAACAGACAAAAATCTCTAGTAGGTGCGACCAACCATCCTGATGGTGTTGGTAATGCTTCTCTGATTGGTTGATTCATGTAACTGATGTCCGATGGAGGAGTCATTCAATAAAAAGAGACAAAAATCACCTGCTCACTGGCGGCTCCCTTGCGGTTTGCGATAGGGAATAAACTAATACAAATATACTACTCTTGTCAAAGAGTTCAACCGTAGATATAGCCAACTTCAGTCGGAGAGAAGCAAGCAGGTCTGTGACCTTTTTTTGAGTTTCCTGCTCCACATAATTCACATATAAATTCAGGTTTCCATCGAGGCGTGTTTAATACCCACTCGCATTTGTCTTTTTCTCTTAGGTCAAGTTTAGGTAATGGCTACTTTTGATTAACATTTTCTTAAGGAGGGTGGCTTTAAGGAGCGGCGACAGTCCTGAAAGCCAGCTATTCGCAATCCGCTCAGTACGTTCTTATTGCTTGAAATTTGGAATGATGCCCTATCTATTATTATGAACTCGAAAATATTTATATATTTTCAGGAAAAATCGATTGCATTACTTCATTGCAACTAGCCAATATTTTTAAAATCATTGTGATCTGGATGCTTGAATAAGACAAATTTTTGGATTTAAAGTGCAAGCGAAAACAGCCTTAGCGGAGAAGAAAGCCTTAGCGGAGAAGAAAGCCGCAGCAGATAAGAAAGCCGCAGCAGAGAAGAAAGCCTTAGCAGATAAGAAAGCCGCAGCAGAGAAGAAAGCCTTAGCAGATAAGAAAGCCGCAGCAGAGAAGAAAGCCTTAGCAGAGAAGAAAGCCTTAGCAGAGAAGAAAGCCTTAGCGGAGAAGAAAGCCGCAGCAGAGAAGAAAGCCGCAGCAGAGAAGAAAGCCTTAGCAGAGAAGAAAGCCTTAGCGGAGAAGAAAGCCGCAGCAGAGAAGAAAGCCGCAGCAGAGAAGAAAGCCTTAGCAGAGAAGAAAGCCTTAGCGGAGAAGAAAGCCGCAGCAGAGAAGAAAGCCTTAGCAGATAAGAAAGCCCAAGCAGAGAAGAAAGCCTTAGCAGAGAAGAAAGCCGCAGCAGAGAAGAAAGCCGCAGCAGATAAGAAAGCCTTAGCAGATAAGAAAGCCGCAGCAGAGAAGAAAGCCTTAGCAGATAAGAAAGCCGCAGCAGAGAAGAAAGCCTTAGCAGATAAGAAAGCCTTAGCAGATAAGAAAGCCTTAGCAGAGAAGAAAGCCCAAGCAGATAAGAAAGCCCAAGCAGAGAAGAAAGCCTTAGCAGATAAGAAAGCCGCAGCAGATAAGAAAGCCCAAGCAGAGAAGAAAGCCGCAGCGGATAGAAAATCTCGAACTCCCACGAAAGTTAATTCTCGACTTCAAATTGATTCACAGCAGAAACGAGACTCAAGGACTGAATTATTAACCGTATCAGTCTCTTTGAACACTGGGAAGATCGTGGCAATAGCTTCCATAGGGATTTTGGCTTCAGCTATTCTTTTGTCGGCGATGGTATTTATTGCTGGGTAATTCAATTTCACGAATATCTATGTGAAAGCGACTTTTTTATTCTGACTTTCTGCTATGTTTTCTTTCTTATAGTTTTAGATAAACCTAAGCTGTGCTTAAAGAAAGAATCCAGGAGGTTTTTGAGTTCACTAAAAGTGAGTCTCCCTATCGAAAAGCTAATAAAGGTTGGATTAATCAAGATATATTTTTAGATTTAAGTCCCACTGAAGATACAAACAAACAAACAAATGAGACTGCTAATGTGACATTGTTTTGGTCTCCAATAAATAGTTTATTGTCTAATATTTTTATTGTTATTGTTATATGTTCAATATTAGTATTCACATCTATATCATTTTCAAAAGGTAGATTTAATTTTGACTTATATATTAACTCTGTGCTTACAGATAATTTAAAAGTTGAGGAAAATAAATCTCTAAATATAAGTGTAATAAACGATATAGGTTCTACTAACTCAAAAAATAAACAGAATCTAGAGACAAAAGACTTAGATAAGATAAGTCCATTAGGTGATGATTTAATCAAAGTAGATGAGAAAATAATAAATAAAAAAATAGATAAACAAGATATTTTAATTAAAGAAAATCAAACAAATAAAGATATTAAAATTTCACAAAATAAGAAACCAAAATCAAATTTTATTTAAATTATTTTTTTGATACCAATAAACAATTCTTTGGTTTTTTAAAAATTGTTTTATCACTGAAACGTTTTTTGTTTTTTGGCATAGTTAGATGCTTTAATTAATATGATTTTTATGAGTTTTAAAGGTGTCTGACGCAAAGGGTAATCAACTCGCAACTATATCTGTTTACTTAAATACACCAATAATAGCAGTGCTTCTGGCTGTAGGATTTCTTTTGGGATCTATTTTATTCGCTGGAATTTTACTGATTGCTAAATAGCTAATTTATTTAATTCACTGCTAATCGCAGGAAGTAAAAATTGATCTTTGGCTAATTCTTTTCCATTTGTAAAAACAACTGCAAGCATGGGATTTTTATTAGGTGCTTCCCACCATGCGACATCATGTCGAACTTCGCTCATTAGACCTGCTTTACTCCAAAGTTTAGAAGCCAATGGAAGACCTTCGCCTAAAAAACCATCTACTTGATTTTCTAAATTTTGCTTGCGACCAACTGGATCGAGAGAGCGTTGAAAAATTTTTATTAAATGCTCACTTTCTAACTTTGGGAGAATTTCAAGAGTCATTAATGATTCAAAGATTCTGGCACTCCCATCGGTTGTCATGCTGTTTCGATTTTCATTTTTTTTACCATAAAAATCTTTTTCTCTTCCAAAAGGCCCCTCATTCCAAGTCTTTTGACTGCAGTTCCAATTTTTTATTTCAGGCCATTTAAGATCATTTAACCATAGGTTAATTAATTGTCTTTGGATTTTCCATGCTTGATAGTTTGACTTATTAAGAGATGGACCACTTGTTGTGCCAGTTAAAAGATCTAAAATATAACTTGTAGCGTCGTTATTGGAGTTTGCGATCATTTCAAGTAATGCTCTCCTAAGTTCTTCTGAGTCAACAATTAAGTCTTGTTTTAGCCATACCTGAGTTGCTAATGCATAAACTATTTTTACTACGCTTGCAGGATAAAATTTTTTGTTTGAGTTCCACCCCGTGCCATATCCACTAGATGAAGATGGATTTTTTTTGTGATAACGGATGCATGTTATTGCAATATTTTCATGAAGGTTTGGACGTCCTTCTTTTTCAAACCTATCCAGTAGACCTTTTAGGCAATATGCCATCTCGGGGTCTTGTCGGTAGAACGACATAGCGCTCGAGAAGAATTCAATATGACCTTAGAGGTTTTGCTAACTAAAGCTTCATTTGTTTCTGGAAGTTTGTGGAAACTGCGAATAAATATTGATGGATTTAAGAGCGAAAATAGTGATGAATTAGCTACACAAGCAAGTATTGGTAGGAGTTTTCAATTGATTAGTTGTTTAAAATCTAATTTTAAAAATAAGGAAATAATCGATAGAGTTAAAGTGCGTCTTTTGGAAGATGACTATATTTGCTGGTTTAAATTTTCTGAATTAACTCATAATGCTTCAAAAATAGAATCCTGGGAATCTAAATTTTTCACTGAAGAGAAAATTATTTCTAAAATTCCTAGGATATTGTCTTGGACGAAGGCTGCGAAAAAAATTAGTGATACTTATTTGTGGGGTGGAACTATAGGCCCTAATTTTGATTGCTCTGGTTTAGTTCAATCTGCTTTTGCAAGTTCAGGTATTTGGATACCAAGAGATGCTTATCAGCAGGAAAAATTCTGTAAAAATGTTGCATCGAATATTGAAGCTTTAGGAGAAGAATTAAAGCCTGGTGATTTACTTTTCTTTGGATCTTCTGAGAAATGTACACATGTGGGGTTGCATATTGAGAATGGTTTTTATATTCATAGTTCTGGGGTGACTGATGGGCATAATGGAATAGAGATTGACGGTTTATTTCCCCCGAACCTTGGGGAAATTGCTTCTTTTTATAGATCTAAATTTAGATCTGCTGGAAGAGTAATTTCTTGTTATCGGAGTGAACAACACTCAAGAAGATTTATTGACCCTTATGAGGAGTTTTGAATGAATTCTAATGTTGCGCTATCAATAGTTGTTCCTATCTATAACGAAGAAGAAAGTCTTCCTTTTTTGGTGAGTCAGTTATTAGAAGTTTTACAGCCTATGGGGGAACCTTTTGAATTGGTTTTAGTTAATGATGGTTCATCAGATAACAGCGCAGAGGTGATTAGAAAACTAAGCATCGAGATACCAGAATTAGTTGGAGTTCTTCTACGTAAAAACTATGGACAGACTGCCGCAATGGCAGCAGGCTTTGATATTTCTTCTGGTGAGATAGTAGTTACACTTGATGGTGATTTGCAAAATGATCCTGCAGATATTCCTCTATTAGTTAATAAAATCAGAGATGGATTTGATCTGGTAAGTGGATGGAGATATCGCAGACAAGATGCCGCTATCAGCAGAAAGCTTCCATCAAAAATTGCTAACCGATTGATTGGAAAAGTTACTGGAGTTAGACTTAATGATTATGGATGTTCTTTGAAGGCTTATAGGAAAGAAGTATTGACAGATATGAGATTATATGGGGAATTGCATCGATTTTTGCCTGTTTTAGCAAATATTGAAGGAGCAAGAATTACTGAAGTAAAAGTAAATCATAGAGCCCGTCAATTTGGATCTAGTAAGTATGGAATAGATAGAACTTTTAGAGTCTTAATGGACTTGTTGACTGTTTGGTTTATGAATAGATTTTTAACTAGACCTATGTATGTTTTTGGTTTTGGTGGGATTCTTGCAATTATTGGAAGTTTCATAACAAGTTTTTACTTATTAATCATCAAACTTTTAGGAGAAGATATAGGAAATAGACCTTTACTTATTTTCGCTTTACTTCTTGCAGTTACTGGAGTTCAACTTTTTGGGTTTGGATTACTCGGAGAGCTTCAAATCCGCACTTATCATGAAAGTCAAAATAGACCAATTTATCGCATAAGAGATACATTTCGAGGAGGACGAGAAGCTTGAATTTTTTTTTGGAAATCAATAATTTTTCCTTTATAAGATGAAATGCCAGCAGCAGACGCAATAACAACTCTACTGTCAGAATCTTTCAATCCTCTTCTTAAAAAGGTATTGCTTTTTTATCGTTCCATTGACTAGCAATTTGAATAGCTAAAAGACGATCACTTGGGTTGCTAGAGATTAATTTAGTGAGTTGTTTTTTAGTTTCTATTGAATTAAGTGAAGTTGCCTGTGAAAAAGGCTTAGTGTTTTTGCTATTCAGTTTTGTTGATTTTTGATTTTTTAAAATCTTATCGATTATCAATTCGGATGATGTCACCTCAGCCTTTGGAAAGGAATCCTTTTGAGATTTGAATAAAGCTGATGCATTGGATTGTTTTTTTGAACTCCAAAGGATTAAAGCAATAATTAGAGCTAAACCACCAGCAAAAACTTGATTCATGATGAGAAAATTTATTTAGTAGTGCATCTTTAAAGAAGATATACGGATTGAACTTTTATGTCATCAATGGGTTGTATTTGGTTTGATTAGATCATAATTCTATAAAATAAAGGTGGATTTATTGAAATAAGTAATGACTAGTGAACTAGCTTCAAGTTTGCTTCCCGCTATTCTGATTCCATTAGTTGGAATTATGGGTCCAGCCGTTTTCATTGTTTTGATTGGTAGGTACATAACAGCTACTGAGTAATTTCAAGATTTAAATTTTCTACCAATTTTTTTAGCTCATGACTAAATCTCAAGAAACACTTATGCAAAAGTGGGCTGTGAAAACAGTCTCAGACCCGACTGTTGGCAATCTTCAAACCCCAGTCAATAGTGGTTGGTTTACAAAGATGGTTATAAATAATCTTCCTGTCTATAGGGAGGGCCTATCTCCAAACTTCAGGGGTTTAGAAACAGGAGCAATTTTTGGTTATTTACTTTTTGGTCCTTTTTCTATGACAGGGCCTCTTAGGAATACGGATTTTGCTTTAACTGCAGGTTTGCTTGGCGGTGTGGGAGCTATTCAAATATTGACTGCTCTTTTTATTCTTTATAATGCTGCTGGTAAGGCACCTAATGTCCAGCCTCCTGATGCAACAGTATCTAACCCTCCTTCTGATTTATTTACTAGAGCAGGATGGAGTGATTTTACAAATGGTTTTTGGCTAGGAGGCACGGGAGGTGTCGTTTTTGCATGGTTGCTTATTGGTACTTTGCATCTAGATACCGTTCTTCCTTTGATTAAGGAATATCATTTACTAGGAGCTTAAAAAATCTTTTCCACAATAATTTTAAATAAAAAAGCCCCTTACTGAAGGGGCTTTTTTATTTTCTAAATGATTCACTTCAATTGGCTGATATTTGTCAAAAGCTTCAACTGAGACTAATTTATTTGGTTTTGTCTATTGTTCTAAGTCTAATTTCTTGATATTAAATGGAACTATTTTGCTTGCAAAGATGAATAATTAATCTAATAATTATTATTTCCAGCAAAAAACTAGTTATAAATAAAGTGTTTTTGCTGGACAATTGTTAGAGATTTATCCGAACTTAACTGAAGTAGATGCGATAACATATTCTCCAAAGATTATAAAGTTTCCAACTGTGAAATGTTTTAAACCAACTAATTACTTGGATAATTGATAATGCAACAGGCTTGTCTCTCCAACCAACTAAATTAGCTATTGGAGTCCTTTGATGAGCCCAAACAAGAGTTTCTATAGATAATCTCATAAATATTTGTTTCCATAAAAAAAGAACACTGCTTTTAAAGACAGTGTTCTTTTTACTTGAAGATTGTTAGAGATTTATCCGAATTTACCTGAAGTAGATGCGATAACAAATGCTCCAAAGGTTACAAAGTTTCCAACTGTGAAATGTGTTAAACCAACTAATCTTGCTTGGACAATTGATAATGCAACAGGCTTGTCTCTCCAACCAACTAAATTAGCTATTGGAGTTCTTTGATGAGCCCAAACAAGAGTTTCAATAAGTTCTTGCCAATAACCTCTCCAAGAGATCAGGAACATAAATCCAGTCGCCCAAATAAGATGACCAAATAAGAACATCCAAGCCCAGGGAGATAAAGCATTTACACCAAATGGGTTGTATCCATTGATTAACTGAGAACTATTTAGCCATAAATAATCTCTAAACCAACCCATTAAATAGGTACCAGATTCATTGAATTGAGCTGTATTACCCATCCAAATTGCTAGATGTTTCCAATGCCAATAGAAGGTAATCCAGGCAATAGTATTTAAGGCCCAGAACATTGCTAAATAAGTAGCGTCCCAAGAAGAACTATCACAAGTACCACCACGGCCTGGTCCATCACAAGGGAAAGCAAATCCTAAATCCTTTTTATCTGGAATTAGTTTTGTTCCTCTCGCATCAAGAGCACCCTTTATAAGAATCAAAGCAGTTGTATGAAGTCCTAATGCAATTGCATGGTGAACCAAGAAATCTGCAGGTCCTATAGGTAAGAAATTTGTAAGAGCATCTTGTCTATTAATCATATCCATCCAGTAATGGTTTCCTGGCATGGTGCTTGCAGCTATTGACGCAGAACTAGATGCATTAGCCAATAAGGCATTAAAGCCATACATCATTTTACCGCTTGCAGCTTGAGCAAACTGAGCAAATACTGGTTCAATAAGAATCTGCTTTTCGGGGGTGCCAAAGGCTACAACTACATCATTGTGTACATATATTCCAAGAGTATGGAAGCCTAAAAGCATTGTTACCCAACTTAAGTGGCTAATTAATGCTTCTTTTGTACTAAGGATTCTGGCTAATACATTATCTTTATTAAGTTCTGGATCATAATCTCTGACAAAGAAAATTGCTCCGTGAGAGAACGCACCAACCATCAAGAACATAGCTATGTATTGATGATGGGTATATAGAGCCGACTGAGTTGTGTAATCCCTTGCAATAAATGCATATGAAGGAAGAGCACCCATATGCTGGGCGACCAAACTACAAGCTACACCTAAAGAAGCAAGCGCGAGTCCAAGTTGAATATGGAGTGAGTTATTAACTGTCTCGAAAAGTCCATTGTGCTTTATACCGAAATAACCCTTATGTGGATCTTTAGGGTGACTAGTGTTATGTGCCTCAACAATTTCTTTAAGACTATGGCCAATACCAAAGTTAGTCCTATACATATGACCTGCAATTATAAATACAACTCCTATAGCCAAATGATGGTGAGCAATATCTGTTAGCCAAAGGGATTCACTTTGAGGGTGAAGTCCACCTAAGAATGTAAATATAGCTGTACCAGCTCCTTGAGTAGTTCCAAAAACTGCATCAAGTGAATCAGGGTTTTGAGCATAAGCCCCCCAATTTCCAGAGAAAAATGGAGTTAGACCTTCTGGATGAGGCATAACAGTTAACCAGTTATCCCAGCCAACATGTATTCCTCTTGACTCAGGGATAGCTACATGAATTAAATGACCAGTCCAAGCAATACTGCTAAATCCAAAAAGAACAGCTAGGTGATGATTTAATTGAGATTCTGCATTTTTAAACCATGCTAAAGATGGTCTGTATTTAGGTTGAAGATGAAGCCATCCAGCAAACAATAACCAGCAGACAAGAATGTTAATAAAGATTGCACCTTGGAAAAGCTGCTCATTAGTTCTCATGCCAATTGTGTACCACCAGTGGTATAAGCCTGAGTAAGCAATATTTACTGGAGAAGTTGCTCCTGCCTGGGTCAAAGCATCAGTGAGACCTTGACCAAAATGAGGATCCCAAATTGCATGAGCAATTGGACGAGTATGAGTTGGATCTAGAACCCATTGCTGAAAGTTTCCTTGCCAAGCAACGTGAAAAAGATTTCCTGCCACCCAAAGACCAATGATGGCTAAGTGACCAAAATGAGTAGAGAAGAGTTTTTGATATAACTGTTCCTCTGTCATACCGTCATGACTTTCGAAGTCATGAGCGGTAGCTATGCCGTACCAGATTCTTCTGGTTGTAGGGTCTTGAGCAAGACCCTGACTAAAAGATGGAAATTTAGTTGCCATTTTATAAAAGATCAGAGAGGGTCAGCCGAGACCGATTAAGCGAGCGTGGAAGAAGGCCCAAGTTGTAGCAATTCCTCCTAGAAGGAAATGAGCTGCTCCTACTGCACGACCTTGAGTGATAGATAAAGCTCTTGGTTGAATAGTTGGTGCTAACTTAAGTTTATTATGAGCCCAAATAATTGACTCAAATAATTCTTGCCAGTAACCACGGCCACTGAATAGGAACATAAGACTAAATGCCCAAACGAAATGTGCTCCTAAGAACATCAAACCGTACATACTTATGGGTTGACCATAACTTGTAAGGACCTGTGATGACTGAGCCCAGAGGAAATCTCTAAGCCATCCATTAATAGTTATGGAGCTTTGAGCAAAGTTTCCTCCTGTAAGTCCCCATACATCACTTTGCATTTTCCATGAGAAGTGGAAGATAACTACTGATAAGCCGTTATACATCCAGAACAAACCAAGGAAAACATGATCCCAAGATGAAACTTGGCATGTACCTCCTCGTCCTGGTCCATCACATGGGAATCTAAATCCAAGATTCGCTTTGTCAGGAATTAGTCTGGAGCTCCTTGCGAATAAAACTCCCTTTAGAAGAATCAGAAGGGTTACGTGGATAGTGAAAGCATGGATGTGGTGAATCATGAAATCAGCAGTTCCTAAAGGTATAGGAGCGATTCCAATTTTTCCACCAACTTGACTTACTGAACCATTAAAGACCTCGCTAACTAAACCACTTTGAAGGTTTACATTCGCACCAGCAAGAGTGGTAGAACCAGCAGCTGAATGATGAATGTTTTGAATCCATTGAGCAAAAACAGGTTGAAGTTGAATTCCAGTATCACTGAACATATCTGCAGGTCTTCCTAACGCACGCATTACATCGTTATGAATATAAAGACCAAAACTATGGAAACCTAAGAACATGCAAGCCCAATTCAGATGACTAATTAATGCATCTCTTGCTTTCAAGATTCTGTCTAGAACGTTATCAATATGAACAGCTGGGTCATAGTCTCTAATCATTGCAATACCAGCATGAGCTGCTGCACCAACAATGAATAATCCGCCTATCCACATGTGATGTGTAAAAAGACCCAAGACGGTTGGGTAATCAATCGACAAGTAAGGATATGGAGGCATCGCATACATGTGATGAGAAATAATGATGCTCAATGAGCCAATCATTGCAAGGTTTAAACCAAGCTGAGCATGCCAACTATTAGCTAAAAACTCATAAATTCCCTTATGACCATTTGGGGCAGGGAAAAGAATTGGATCTCCAGCATGATTATCTAATATTTCTTTTAAACTATGTCCAATGCCAAACATTGTTCTGTATAGATGACCTCCAAATACAGCTAGAACTCCAAAAGCTAAATGATGATGTGAAATATCTGTCATCCATAGACTACCCGTAACAGGATTTAGACCACCTTTAAAAGTTAGGAAATCACTAAACGCCCACCAATTAGTCGTAAAGAAATTTTCAACTGTTCTTCCAGCAAGACCAGGAAATATTTGACTAGCAATAGCAGGATTGCAAAGCTCGTGGGGGAGAGGCATATCAGCAATTGAAGCAATTGGAATGCCATCAATAACTAGAGGTTTCCCTGCGTCAATTGCATCCATAAGCGCTGCAGTTGGGGCACCTATGTGAATGCAATGTCCAGCCCAAGCAATCGAACCCAAACCAACTAGACCGGCTATGTGGTGATTGAGCATAGACTCAAGATTCCTGAACCAATCAAGCTTGGGAGCGGCTTTGTGATAGTGATATATGCCACCGTGCAACATTATGGCTGCCATTAGTAGGGCGCCAATAGCTAGAGCCATGAGCTCGGTTTCATTTGTAATTCCCCAGCCTCTCCACATCTGAAAAATTCCAGAAGTGATCTGAATGCCGTGATAATTACCGCCTAAATCTGCATTAAGCATTTCTTGACCAACTATTGGCCAAACCACTTGTGCTCCTGGCTTGACATGAGTTGGGTCAGAGAGCCAGCCAGAATAATTAGAAAAGCGAGCTCCATGGAAAAAAGCTGCACTCATCCAAATAAAGATGACTGCTAGATGGCCAAAATGAGCAGAAAATACTTTTCTACTTGTTTCTTGGAGATCTCCAACATGGGTATCAAAATCATGCGCGTCTGCATGAAGATTCCATATCCATGTAGTAGTCTTTGGCCCTTTGGCAAGGGATTTTGACCAAAAACCAGGCTTGTCAAGCTTGGAAAAATCTACAGGGATTGCATCAGTTTCGATAGGTTTATCGAGAACTGGTTCTTTTTTTTGTTCTCTTTCTGGTGGGCTAATGGTCATCGAGTGATTCCTTCAGGAATGTGATCGAGGTTTGGGGGGCCTAATCTTTGGAAGACTAGGGTGAAATCTTTAATGAGTAATTCTACTTATGAAGTGGGATTACTTGGTGAAAGATTTTAGGAATTCAAGACCTACCTTTGAAGTTACTTGAAAACCTATTTAAGGGTTATGTCATAAGCATAAAGTAGACAGTCAGTTACTACGGAAGCATGTAACAAATGTTCTACACTTTTATTCTTAAGTGGTCATTGAATCCATGGTTTTTCTTAATTAGTAAATCTTTGCACGTAGTGGAGTGCAAGAAAAAAGTTATTTAGGTTTAGGAGTGCTGCAGCTTCTAGCCATTGATTGGCGAAAACAATTGTTATGTATGCTTTCTTGGCTTCGGAAAGTTTAATTAGATATTAATGGCTAGGCATAAATACTAATTGGTTTCTCGATGAGATCTTTTTATTGATTAAGTCAATTTGTTTAAAGACTATTTCTCGGTTTTTGATTTTAACTAAAGCTTTCTTTAAGAGGCTAACTTGATGTAGATAAATAAAAAATTTAATTTAGCTCTCGTTCTGGAAAAAACATTAGTCAAAACTCCAAAAAGGATTGCATTTGGATTTTCTATAAGCTCTTTGCCTTTGCTTGAGAGATTACAAGCAAGCAAACATGTAGATCAAATTTTTATATCTAATGGTTCATATCTTTCTTTAGAAAAAAAAATTGAAGGTTTACTTGAGTCCTCACCAATTGATTTTTTAAAAGATCATTGGCAGAACAATAATAAATTAATTTTTTTGGGTTCAATCGGCGTTGTAGTAAGGCTCATATCTCCTTTCGTTAAATCTAAAGAAAATGATCCATCAATACTTGTAATGGATTCAAAAGCTAAAAATGTTATTACTCTTTTAGGAGGTCATAGGCAAGGGGGAGATCGTTTCGCTAGTGAGTTGGCAGCTGCTTTAGAAGCCGAAGTGATATGCACCTCAGATTCATTTACAGAAAGAAGAATCCCTTTGGATTGTTTTGGTGAAGGATGGGGTTGGAAAAGAGGAGGAGGTAATGTCGATTGGCGAAAGTTAATGATTAGTCAGTCTAAAGAACAAAAAAACATTGTCTTTCAAGCCAAAGGATCAAAATTGTGGCAGAAATTAAACGGTTGTTCCAGTCTTTCTTTTTTAGAGAAAAATGATCCAATATCTTTCAAAAATATCGACTTATATATAGGCCATGAAAATAGGAATATATGTTCATGGCATCCACCGACAATAATAATTGGACTTGGCTGTGAGAGAAATACAGATGAAAAGGTCATTCAAAGAGCAATTAATGAGTCTTTGAACAAAAATGGCTTATCACTTCTTTCAATCTCTGGTTTAGCAACTATCGATAAAAAAAATGATGAAATAGGATTATTGAATTTTTCAAAAAAAAATGAATGGCCAATTTATTTTTTTACTGCCCTTGAGCTTTCACAAGTCAATGTGCCAACTCCTTCAAATGTTGTGTTGAATGAAATGGGAACTGCCTCAGTCGCTGAAGCAGCAGCAATTTTGTTAGGAGATCAATCTGGAAGGTTAATACAAGAAAAAAAAATCTATTATTCTAATGAAGATGAGTCTGGGGCTGTAACAATTGCATTGGTTGAGTTGTCAACTCCCTTTGCACCTCATAAAGGTGAATTGCATTTAATTGGCAGTGGACCCGGAGACTTGGAAATGCTTACTTCTGATTCACGTCGAGCTTTATCTAGATGCTCTGCTTGGATCGGTTATACCCCTTACTTAAATTATTTGGATTCAATTCGTCGTCCTGATCAGGTGCGTATTGATTCAGAATTAACTTTTGAAAAAGATCGATGTAAATATGCTCTTGATCTTGCAAAAGAGGGAGTAAGGGTTGCTCTTATTTCATCTGGCGACAGTGGAATTTATGGAATGGCAGGATTAGCCCTTGAACTTTGGCTGAATGAAAAGATGGATTCAAGGCCTTTATTTCAAGTTCATCCAGGTATCAGCTCTTTTCAGATGGCTGCTGCAAAATTAGGTGCCCCTTTTATGCATGATTTTTGTTCTATCTCTTTAAGTGATCTTTTGACTCCGTGGGATCAAATTGAGAAGAGAATAAAAAGTGCAGCGATAGGTGATTTTGTTATCGCAATATTTAATCCAAAATCAAAAAAACGTGATTGGCAGTTAAAAAAGACTTTTGATTTATTGATTGAAGTTCGCAAACCATGCACCCCTGTTGCTATGGCTAGAGAGCTTGGGAGACCAGGTGAAAGTATAGAAATACATACTCTCGAAACCTTGCCATTTGATAAGGTCGATATGCTGACTATTTTGGTCATTGGTAATAGTCAGAGTGTCATAAAAAACAATAGATTTTTAACGCCAAGAGGTTATTTCTCTAATTAATTTTTTCTTTGTTTACTAGAAAAAAAAATGAATACCTTGTTTTAAGCTTATTTGTAGTGATCAAGTTTAGAAGAAGTTAAAAAATCAAGTCAATTTGAAAATTCTTTCTAAAGTTAGTTTGTTATTAAAAGAGCTTTGCTTAAACCAGACTGGTTACGTGTTAAGGCACCACAGCAAGAGAGGATTGGTAATGTTGCTGATCTATTAGTTGATTTAAAACTCAATACAGTTTGTCAGGAAGCAAGTTGCCCAAATATTGGAGAATGTTTTGCAGGAGGTACTGCTACTTTTTTAATAATGGGCCCTGCCTGCACAAGAAAATGCCCTTATTGCGATATCTCATTTGATAATTCGAAAAGGCTTTTAGATCCATCAGAACCTGATCGTTTAGGTGAAGCTGTTTCTAGGATGGGCTTAACTCATGTCGTTATAACTTCCGTCAATCGTGATGATTTAGAAGATGGTGGCGCTAGTCAATTTTTGAAATGTATTAAGGCGGTTCAAAGCAAATCCCCTTTCACCTCTATTGAAGTTTTAATTCCAGATCTTTGCGGTAATTGGGATGCTTTGAAAGTTATTTTGGATGCCGCTCCGAACGTACTAAATCACAATATAGAAACAGTTCCAAGGCTATATCCACGAGTCAGACCTCAAGGAAAATATGAAAGGTCTTTGGAATTATTAAAAAGAGTTCGTGAAGGTTGGCCAAGAGTGTATACAAAATCAGGCTTAATGGCTGGATTAGGGGAAACAGATGAAGAGATTTTTAGTGTTCTTTATGATCTGCATATCAATAAAGTTGATATAGTAACTATTGGCCAATATTTATCACCAGGGCCAAAACATTTACCTGTTAATAGATTTGTATCTCCTTCTCAATTTGATAATTACCGTTTTGAGGGAGAAAATAATTTAGGTTTTTTGCAGGTCATTAGTTCACCATTAACTAGAAGTAGTTATCACGCAGGAGAAGTTAAAAAATTAATGATGTCTCATCCAAGATGATTTCAAAACTCTGGTTTACTTCCATCAATTGAAATCCATTCTTGAAGATCCCAGATAACTAAATTATGTTGAATCATGGGATCATTTTCTATGATCTTTTTTGCTGCTAAATAATCCTTCGCTTCAAGAATTAATAAACCTCCCCCGCCGGGCATCTTTTTTTCATTTATTAAATATCCACTGCGAATGTAATGGCCTGAATTGGTAATATCTTTGACCCATTCTTTATGCATAAATAAGAATTTTTTCCTTTCAATTTTAGATAATTCTAAGGTTTTATCTTTAAACTTCTCTGTCTTGATGAATATAGGCATTATTGTTTGTCTATATTGTCGCTTTCTCCAGCGCTTCCTCAATACCTAATTTATTTTTTTCGCTTGGAGGAACAATTATCTTAAATAACTTTTTCCATGAAGACCAGTCTGAGAGAATCTTTTGAGCTAAAGGACTTTTAGTTTTCTGATGATACTCAATAATTAAGTCGTTTAAGAATTGTTCTTGATTAGTAGAAGTTAGATCATGGACCTCAACAATTTCTTTATTCATTCTTAAGTCAAGTTGATTTTTTTTGTCAATAATAAAAGCTATGCCTCCTGTCATTCCCGCTCCTAGGTTTCTTCCAGTTTTTCCAAGCACAACAACTACACCTCCAGTCATATATTCGCAACAATGGTCCCCCGCTCCTTCGATAACAGCATGAGCTCCACTATTTCGAACACCAAATCGTTCTCCTGCTATTCCAAGGGCGAATAATTTTCCACCAGTTGCTCCATATAGACATGTATTGCCAAGTATTACCTGAGTGCTAGATGTGTCATTAACAATTTCTGGAATAATCGTAATGGAACCTCCATTCATGCCTTTCCCAACATAATCATTAGCTTCTCCTATTAAAGAAATATTCATTCCTTTTAAAATAAATGCTCCAAAACTTTGCCCAGCTGAACCTTTAAATATCAAATTTAAATTCCCATTAAAACCTTTATTTCCATATTTTTTAGCTATTTCTCCAGAGATTCGTGCACAAACACTTCTATCTGTATTAATAATGGGAATTTCTTTCGTAATCCTTCCCTGCGTTTGAATTGCATTAGAAATCTCTACATCTTTGAGTAGGGCATTTTCAATAACTTCTCCATTGCTATGAGCTTGTATTTCGTGTCTCAACCATGAACGATCTGTTGAGTTATCTAAAGGTTTGAGAAGGCTAGATAGGTCAACTTCTTTTGTTTTTGTTAAGTCTAGCTTTCTTGGGATTAATAGATCTGTTCTTCCAATAAGATCCTCAACTTTTGCTACTCCAACTTGGCTCATTAATTGTCTTACTTCCTCAGCTACGAAGATAAAAAAGTTAACTACATGTTCTGGTAATCCAGGGAATCTTTTCCTTAGACCTTCTTGTTGTGTTGCAATACCGACTGGACATTTATTTGTATGGCAAATCCTCGCCATTATGCAACCTTCAGCAATCATTGCGACTGTTCCAAAACCATATTCTTCCGCTCCGAGTAAAGCGGCAATAAGGACATCCCATCCTGTCTTGAGACCTCCATCAGCTCTTAATAAAACCCTTTCGCGAAGACCATTTTCTAATAAAGATCGATGAACTTCCGTTAATCCAAGTTCCCATGGCAAACCAGCATGTTTAATTGAACTAAGAGGAGATGCACCTGTCCCTCCATCATGTCCTGAAATTTGGATGACATCAGCATTGGCTTTTGCTACTCCGCCTGCGATTGTGCCAATGCCTATTTCAGCAACTAATTTCACACTGACTTTTGCGGTTGGATTTATTTGATGTAAGTCATGAATAAGTTGGGCAAGATCTTCTATGGAGTAGATATCATGATGTGGAGGAGGAGAAATAAGAGCTACTCCAGGCTTGCTATTACGAAGCTTTGCTATGTATTCATCAACCTTCGGTCCAGGTAATTGACCTCCCTCTCCAGGCTTTGCACCTTGGGCCACTTTAATTTCTAATTGCTTACCGCTAGTTAAATATTCAGGGGTTACCCCAAATCGGCCAGACGCAATTTGTTTAATTGCAGAACATGCGGTATCTCCATTTACCAGTCCTTTGAGATTGGGTAAAGTTTTTGATTGATTATTTTCATCAACATCCTCGAGGACCTTGAATCTATCAGGATCTTCTCCTCCTTCACCACTATTACTTTTTCCTCCAATTCTATTCATTGCTATTGCAAGAACTTCATGCGCTTCCCTCGATAGGGCACCTAGACTCATTCCACCAGTGCAAAATCTTTGACAAATACTCTCAACACTCTCTATTTGATCTAGAGGTAAAGGCTGGGTAGTTGTCTTAAATGTAAGAAGATCTCTTAGGGTAGTAGCGGGACGAGTTTCTAGAAGTTGTTGATAAGTTTTGAAGTGGTCATATCCAGGACCAGCTTTCACTGCAGCATGCAGGATTTTTGACATTTCTGGATTATTTAAATGAAATTCTCCACTATTTCGATATTGAACAAATCCATTAAAATCAAGTTTTTTTTGTGCAAGTTCTGGGAAAGCTTTTTTATGAAATGAAATTGTCTCGATTGATAATTCTTTCAGAGTTAGTCCTGCTATCCGACTTGTTGTTCCCTTGAAAGCTAAATCAATTAAATCTGCGCCGATACCAATAGCTTCAAAGATTTGTGCTCCGTGATAACTTGCTAGAACAGAGATTCCTATTTTTGAAAGTATTTTTCTTAATCCATCTTCCATTGATTTCTTAACATTTGATTGAGCAATTTCTATAGATGAATTAGATAACTTCCCATCGGAAAAAAGTTTTTGTGTTTTAGGTAATTGCCACCAATGGCGAGTCGTTTCCCAAGTCAACCAAGGACAAATTGCACTTGCTCCATATCCAATCAGACAAGCTATGTGATGAGTACTCCAGCATTGAGCTGTATCTATAATTATCGATGTTTTTAGCCTTAGTCCTTTTTTAAGTAAGTGATGATGAACTGCACCAACAGCGAGAAGAGGAGGTATGTAGGATTTTTCTCGATTAATATTTCTATCTGAAAGGATTAGTATTTCTTCACCATTAATTACACTGTCTTCTGCTTCTTGGCATAGATTTCTAAGACCTTTGTTTAAGTTTAATTCATCATTAGTAATAGGAATTAATGTGGATATTTCCTTGTAATTAAGGCCTAATTTTTTTATTGAAGTTAATTCTTTTTCATTGATGATTGGTGATTTAATATGTATTAGTCTTGCTGAGTCTGCTTTTGGAGATAATGGTGCTTGTCTAACACCAAGATGCATCTCTAGGCTGGTAACAAGTTTTTCTCTAAGAGGATCAATTGGTGGATTAGTGACTTGTGCAAATCTTTGCTTAAAATAGTCATAAAGAATATGTGACTTGTTAGAAAGTATGGCTAGCGGGATATCATCTCCCATGCAATAAGTTGGTTCTTTTGCATTTGCTGCCATGCTATTAATTATGTAATCAAAATCTTCTGCACTAAATCCAAATGCGACTTGTTGCTGCAATAACTCTTGCTTGTTAAATTTATTATTTATTTCCCAATTTTGGTTGTTAAGGTTGATTCGATTTGCTTTTAACCAATCTAAGTATGGATATCTGCTCGCTGACTCTTCTTTGACATCCCAGTTTCGTAAAATTCTCTTTTTTTCTAAATCTACTGCTAGCATTTGTCCTGGACCCAGTCGACCCTTTTCTTGGATTTGATTCTCATCTAATTCAACAACACCTGTTTCAGAACCCATCACAACATAGCCATTTTTAGTGATGCAATAACGAGCTGGTCTAAGTCCATTTCTGTCTAATGTTGCTCCTATATTTCTTCCATCAGTAAAAACTATTAATGCAGGTCCATCCCATGGTTCCTGAGTTCCTGCTGCATATTCATAAAAAGCAGTTATATCAGGTTTATTTATTAATTCAGGTTGATCTCTAAAAGCCTCTGGTATAAGTGTTAATAAGCTATCAGTTATAGGACGACCACTTCGAACTAATAGTTCAAGAGTGAGGTCAAGATTAGCTGAATCACTAAATAAATTATTAACAATCGGTTTTAGATCATTTGCTTTGTTTTCCCATACTGAACTTATATCTGTTTCAGTTGCTTTTGCCCAATTTATATTTCCTAGTAATGTATTTATTTCTCCGTTATGTCCTAAGAGTCGCATGGGTTGAGCTAGTGGCCATTTTGGTAAAGTATTTGTACTGAACCTTCTATGGTAAACCGCGTATGAAACTTCGAATCTATCGTCCTTTAAATCTGTATAAAAAGGAGCCAATATTTCAGATCTGACCATCCCTTTATATACAATTGTTTTGCTACTTAAAGAGCATATATAGAGACCTAATTTATCTTCCTTTAATTCTATATTTGCTCGATTTGAAATTCTTTGCCTTAATCTAAAAAGTAAAGCCTCAAGATTAATTTCTTTATCTTTGATTTCAACTAACCATTGTGTAATAAAAGGTTCATTCTCTCTTGCAAGTTTGCCTAAAACTTCATCATCAACAGGAACATCTCTCCATCCTTGAGAGATTAACCCTAAATACTCTGCTTCCTGCTCACATATTTTTCTAGCAATACCTCTATTCTTTGAATCTTTCGGCATGAAAATCATACCTATCCCAGAGAATTGGGACTCGCATTGTTTAGCTGTTTCCCAGACTTGCTTTAAATATGACCATGGAATTTCACATAAAATCCCAGCACCATCACCTGAATCGCTATCTCCTCCGCATCCACCTCTGTGCTCCATGCAGCTGAGGCCACGCAATGCCTGAGATAAGACCCAATGGTTTTGTTTCCCTTCGACGCTAGCTATGAATCCAACTCCACAAGAATCTTTTTCCCCAGAGAAGGCATCTGGATAGGTGCTATCGCAATAAGGCCAATTTGATCTTGAGAGTCGTTGATGCATGTTTTTTAACTTACTATTTTTCTTTTCTTGCAAAAGTGCTATCGGTAAGCTTGGAAATAGATGATTAGATTGATTTGATAGTTTCTAGAGTTACATCTTAAACATTTTTGTCGACCATTAAGTTTTTTATTCAATACTTTCTTTAAAATATTTGCTTCTTATGCTTAAACCTGAATAAAAATAAATTATTAATTGAAAAAAAATACTAATTCGGGTGCTTGACCAAGTAATCTGAGGAATTGTTGAATCTGGTCGAACCTAGACCAAATATAAAATTAATGCCAACCATTCAACAGTTGATTAGAACAGAGCGAAAGACTCTAAAAACAAAGACAAAATCTCCTGCTTTGCGAGGTTGCCCAGAAAGGAGAGGGGTTTGTACCAGGGTTTACACCTCTACTCCTAAAAAACCTAACTCTGCTCTAAGAAAAGTTGCTCGTGTCAGATTAACTTCAGGATTTGAAGTTACTGCTTATATAGGCGGGATTGGTCACAATCTTCAAGAGCACTCTGTAGTTTTGCTGAGAGGCGGAAGAGTCAAGGATCTACCAGGAGTTAGATATCACATAGTCAGAGGAACTCTTGATACCGCTGGGGTTAAAGACCGTAGACAATCAAGATCAAAATATGGAGCTAAATCTCCAAAGGAATAAAACTTATTTTGATTCATTGAATTTTCCCCCTATACAAATTTAATTTCATGTCAAGAAGAAACGCAGCAGAAAAAAGACCCGTTCTCCCTGATCCTCAGTTCAATAATCGTTTGGCAAGTATGATGGTCCATCGCTTGATGAAGCATGGTAAGAAATCTACAGCTCAAAAAATTCTTTCTGATGCCTTTGGTTTGATTAACGAGCGAACCGGTTCAGACCCTATTGAATTATTTGAAACAGCAGTGAAAAACGTCACACCTCTTGTTGAAGTGAGAGCGAGAAGAGTTGGTGGGGCTACATATCAGGTTCCAATGGAGGTCCGTCAAGAAAGAGGGACTGCAATGGCACTCAGATGGCTGGTAAATTTCTCAAGATCAAGAAATGGTAGAAGCATGGCTCAAAAACTTGCTGGAGAACTTATGGATGCAGCTAATGAAGCTGGAAATGCAGTGAGGAAGAGGGAAGAGACCCATAAGATGGCTGAGGCAAATAAAGCTTTTGCTCATTATCGCTATTGATTTAGGTCAAATTTTTCTATTTAAATCCTCAAAATATTTCTTTTTTAGCATGCTTAGTTGTAGAGTCCATGCGCATTTTAAAGCCCTTTAGTCGGAGTATTTTCTGTGGCACGCGCCTTTCCTTTGGAACGAATAAGAAATATCGGGATTGCTGCACATATTGATGCTGGTAAAACCACTTGTACTGAAAGAATTCTTTTCTATTCAGGTGTCGTTCACAAGATGGGAGAAGTTCATGATGGTGCAGCTGTCACTGACTGGATGGCCCAAGAGAGAGAGAGAGGAATCACAATTACAGCTGCGGCGATTTCAACTACATGGGACGATCACCGTATAAACATCATCGATACACCTGGACACGTTGACTTCACAATTGAAGTTGAACGCTCCATGAGAGTTCTTGATGGAGTAATTGCTGTCTTTTGTGCGGTTGGTGGAGTACAGCCTCAATCTGAAACAGTTTGGCGGCAAGCCGATAGGTATTCAGTACCTAGGATGGTATTTGTCAATAAAATGGATAGAACTGGAGCAGATTTCCTTAAAGTCCATGGTCAAATCAAAGATAGATTAAAAGCTAATGCTGTTCCAATTCAGTTACCTATTGGAGCCGAAAATGACTTGAAGGGCATTATTGATCTCGTAGAAAACAAAGCATATATTTATAAAGATGATCTTGGAAAAGATATTGAGCAGACTGATGTTCCCTCAGACATGGTTGATTTAGTATCTGATTGGCGTTCAAAGTTAATGGAGTCAATAGCAGAAACTGAGGAAGAATTGCTTGAGGCGTTTTTAGAAAATGGTGAGTTAACAATTGAACAACTCAAAACTGGTATCAGGGAAGGAGTTCTTAAACATGGTTTGGTACCAATGTTATGTGGTTCAGCTTTTAAAAATAAAGGCGTTCAATTATTGCTAGATGCAGTAGTCAATTATCTTCCTGCTCCTGTTGATGTTCCTCCTATTCAGGGTTTGCTTCCGAATGGAAAAGAAGCTGTTAGGCCTTCTGATGATAGCGCTCCATTTAGTGCACTTGCATTCAAGGTAATGGCTGATCCATATGGCAAATTGACTTTTGTTCGTATGTATTCCGGTGTCCTTGAAAAAGGAAGTTATGTTCTTAACTCAACTAAGGATGCAAAAGAGAGAATATCTAGGTTGATAATTTTGAAAGCTGATGACCGTGAGGAAGTTGACGAATTAAGAGCAGGTGATCTTGGAGCGGTGCTTGGCCTGAAAAATACAACAACGGGAGATACTTTATGCTCCTCAGAAGAGGCAATTGTTCTTGAAACGCTATATATTCCCGAGCCAGTTATTTCAGTTGCGGTAGAACCAAAGACTAAGAGTGATATGGAAAAGTTAGGGAAAGCACTGACATCTCTTTCTGAGGAAGATCCAACATTCAGAGTAAGTACTGATCAAGAGACAAATCAAACAGTTATTGCAGGTATGGGTGAACTTCACCTAGAGATTTTGGTTGATCGTATGTTAAGAGAATTTAAGGTAGAGGCAAATATTGGAGCACCTCAAGTTTCTTATAGAGAAACGATCAGAGCCAGCTCTTCAGGTGAAGGAAAGTTTGCGAGACAAACAGGTGGTAAAGGTCAGTATGGTCATGTTGTTATTGAAGTTGAGCCAGGTGAACCAGGAACTGGGTTTGAGTTTGTCAATAAAATTGTGGGTGGGTCTGTCCCAAAAGAATATATAAAACCCGCTGAATCAGGAATGAAAGAAACATGTGAGTCTGGTGTCATTGCTGGCTATCCTTTAATTGATGTAAAAGTTACATTGGTTGATGGCTCTTATCATGATGTTGACTCATCAGAGATGGCTTTCAAAATTGCTGGCTCAATGGCTTTCAAAGATGGAATCAAGAAGTGCAATCCTGTCCTTCTAGAACCTATGATGAAAGTTGAGGTAGAAGTGCCTGAGGACTTCCTAGGCTCTATAATTGGAGATCTGTCCTCTAGACGAGGTCAGGTTGAAGGTCAATCCATCGAAGATGGACAATCCAAAGTCCAGGCAAAAGTGCCATTAGCTGAAATGTTTGGCTATGCCACTCAACTCCGATCAATGACTCAAGGTCGGGGTATTTTCTCAATGGAGTTCAGCACCTACGAGGAAGTTCCTCGTAATGTTGCTGAAGCAATTATCTCCAAGAATCAGGGCAATTCCTGATCTCTAAAATTTACTAACCAACCCCCGATTCTTTAAAAAAAATGGCTCGCGAGAAGTTTGAGAGGAACAAACCTCACGTCAACATAGGTACTATTGGCCACGTTGACCATGGCAAAACAACACTTACTGCTGCAATCACAAAGGTTTTAGCCAAAAAAGGTCAAGCCGAAGCGCAAGATTACGCTGAAATTGATGGAGCTCCAGAAGAGCGCGAACGCGGTATCACAATCAACACTGCCCACGTTGAATATGAAACTGATGGTAGGCACTACGCTCATGTTGACTGCCCAGGTCACGCTGATTATGTAAAAAATATGATCACAGGTGCTGCTCAGATGGACGGTGCAATCCTTGTTGTAGCTGCTACTGATGGAGCAATGGCACAAACAAAAGAACATATTCTTTTGGCCAAGCAGGTTGGCGTACCTGCATTGGTTGTTGCACTAAATAAATGTGACATGGTTGATGATGAAGAAATGATAGAACTTGTTGAAATGGAGATACGTGAACTTCTCACAAGTTATGACTTCCCTGGCGATGATATTCCTGTTGTTCAAGTCTCAGGATTAAAAGCTATTGAAGGAGAAGCAGATTGGGAGACAAAAATAGATGAATTGATGACTGCTGTTGACGATTCAATTCCAGAACCAGAACGTGAAATAGATAAGCCTTTCTTAATGGCTGTGGAAGACGTTTTCTCAATTACTGGTCGCGGAACTGTTGCTACTGGCCGAATTGAAAGAGGAAAAGTAACAGTTGGAGAGGAGGTCGAAATTGTAGGTATTAGAGATACGAGAGTTACTACCGTCACTGGAGTAGAGATGTTTAGAAAACTTCTCGATGAAGGTATGGCTGGAGATAATGTTGGACTTCTTTTGAGAGGTATTCAAAAAGAAGATATTGAAAGAGGGATGGTGCTTGTTAAAAAAGGATCAATTACTCCCCACACTAAATTTGAAGGTGAAGTTTATGTATTGAAAAAAGAAGAGGGTGGTCGTCATACCCCTTTCTTCGCTGGATATCGCCCACAGTTTTATATTCGTACTACTGATGTAACAGGTCAAATTACAGCTTTTACATCTGATGATGGGAGTAATGTTGAAATGGTCATGCCCGGTGACAGAATAAAAATGACCGGAGAATTAATAGCCCCTGTAGCTATTGAGCAAGGAATGAGATTCGCAATTCGTGAAGGTGGTCGTACCATTGGAGCAGGAGTAGTTTCAAAAATTATTGAGTAATTGTCTCTGAGGATGACTTGTAATTTATTCAGGTCATCCTCTAAATTAATAAACAAATGAACTAATCAGTTCATCCTTAAAAGAACCTCGAAAACTTAATTAACTTTTGGTAATCCCATTATGTCAACTGCAATTGCACAGCAAAAAATACGCATTCGTCTAAAGGCTTTTGATAGAAGAATGCTTGATTTATCTTGCGATAAAATAATTGAGACTGCAGATACAACAGCTGCTTCCGCAATAGGTCCGATACCTCTCCCCACAAAAAGAAAAATTTATTGTGTTCTTCGTTCACCTCATGTTGATAAAGATTCAAGAGAGCATTTTGAAACAAGAACACATAGAAGAATTATTGATATTTACAGTCCTTCTGCGAAGACTATAGATGCTCTAATGAAGTTGGACCTTCCTAGCGGAGTTGATATAGAAGTTAAGCTCTAAACCTTTTTCTCTCAAACCAGAGATTGATTATCTAGGATATGTTTAATTAGGAATACCCCTTTGAGCGAACTTTCAGTTAGGGAGCTACCACTTTTCCCATTGCCTGAGGTTGTGCTTTTTCCTCAGGAATACTTGCCGCTTCATATTTTCGAAACTCGTTACAGGGTGATGCTTCAATCTGTTTTGAAATCGGATAGCCGTTTTGGTGTTGTTAGATGGGATCCAATTGCAAAAAAAATGGCAGATGTTGGTTGTTGTGCTGAGATCATTAAGCATCAAACTTCAGAAGATGGTAGAAGTAACATTGTCACTATTGGACAGCAAAGATTTCGAATTCTAGAAATTATTAGTGAAACTCCTTTTATTAACGCGCTAGTAAGTTGGGTTGATGATGAACAAATTTCAGATCAAATCAAACTAATGGAACTAAAGGATTCCGTAGCTATTGCTCTGAAGGATGTAGTTTCACTTACTTCAAAACTGACTGAATCAGAGAAAGAGCTCCCTGATTCTTTGCCTGATATCCCCAGAGAATTATCTTTTTGGATAGCTGCACATCTAGGAGGTCCGGTAGCAAGTGAACAGCAAAAATTATTAGAATTAACTAATACTTTCCATCGTTTAGAGAGAGAATATGAACTTCTTGATCACACAAGAAGACAACTAGCTGCCAGAACTGCTTTAAAAGATACTTTCTCAAACGCTGATCAAGCTAACAATTAATTATGCAATGGATATTGATTTATATATTTAGTACTTTCTTTCTGCTCACTTTAACTACTCAGTGGCTCAGAAAAAGTCGTAAATATGAGTCTGTTAATAGCGTTGCATCTTCATATGATTCATGGACTAATGATCGTTTATTAGAGAATCTCTGGGGAGATCATATTCATCTTGGTTTTTATGAAAAACCAAGAATAAAAAAAGACTTTAGGCAAGCCAAGGTAGATTTTGTTCATGAATTAGTTCGTTGGAGCGGCTTAAATAAATTACCAAAAGGCTCAAGGGTTTTAGACGTTGGATGTGGAATAGGCGGAAGCGCAAGAATATTATCCGATTACTATGGATTTGAGGTGATTGGTATTTCCATAAGTCAAGAACAAATCAAAAGAGCAAATGAACTAACGGCTAATAAAGATATATGTCGGTTTGAGGTAATGAATGCCCTTGACTTAAAGTTTGAAAAAGGTTGCTTTGATGGAGTATGGAGCGTTGAGGCTGGGCCTCATATTTTTGATAAACAAACGTATGCTGATGAGATGCTCAGGGTCCTTAGACCCGGTGGGGTTTTGGCAGTTGCAGATTGGAATCAAAGAGATCCAATAAAGCATCCCTTGAATTTATTGGAAAAGTTCATTATGAATCAATTACTAGTTCAGTGGACCCATCCTGAATTTTCAAGTATTGAAGGATTTAAAAACAACTTATTAAAAAGTCCTTATTGTGGAAGTTCTGTAGAGTCTTCCAATTGGACTAAATATACAATTCAATCTTGGAATGAATCTATATATGAAGGGTTTAGAAGACCTTCATCAATATTGAAATTAGGCCTCAGATCTCTACTTAAGGCATTTAGAGAAATCCCCACCATTTTGATGATGAGATGGTCTTTCTCAAGAGGTTTGATGAAATTTGGGGTGTTCAAATCAAGAGGATAATTTATTCTACTTCCGACCCAAAATAGCATCCAAAATTAATTATTTGATTGCAAAGGGGAGATAACTTTTCAGTAATATTTTCAAAATCTTTATTATTATTATTAGTTAAATCTAGATCTATAAAAAAGACATATTCACCCAGTTCTCTTTTAGAAGGACGAGATTCAATTCTGCTCATATTTAGGCCAAGGTTCGCGATGCAATTCAATGCTTTTAGTAATGAACCAGGACTATTAGACTTAAGTGAAAAGGCCATACTTGCTTTGTTTCCATCTACTTTATTATTGTTCTTACTTAAAAGAACGAATCTAGTGCAATTCCCCTCAATATCATTAATTGGATAAGCCAGAATATTCAGTTTTTCATTGGCATCTTTAGAACCTATCGCTGCTCTAAATGTGCTCCCTTCTACCATTCTTATCGCTTCTGCTGTTGAATTAGTTGGTAAATGAACTGCATTGGGAATATTATCGTTTAACCACTGGCTGCATTGAGCTATAGCCTGCGGATGGGAAAGGACCTCTGAAATCGTTGATATTGATCCGCTGCTCATTAATGAGTGTTTTATAGGGAGTACTAGGGCTCTATGAATAAATAAATTTTTATGTCTCCATAGTGAATCTAATGTTGTTGTAACACCGCCTTCTACTGAATTTTCAATGGGTACAACGGCTGCTTCACAAAGATTTTTTGCAAGATTATCTACCACAGACATTAAACCTTTGCATGGAGAGAACTCTGGTGAGTCAAGCTTTTCCAAGGCTGCTAGAGCTTTTGCAGCCTTTTCAGCGTATGTTCCTTTAGGCCCTAGATAGGCCACTCGAGTTGACATTAGATAAAAAAAAAGGGGTAAATGCCGATAAGATCAAACTGAGCAAGTTTTGGAAAATGTCTCTTGCCTTTACAGCACGACAAAGAATTGATCTAGTTGTTCAAGATAATCAGGAGCAACTACCTGATTATCTCCTACAACAGGAAAGAGTTGTAGGAGCAATGCTTGATCCTAAAAAATTGACTCCTTTGGGGCCAGGAAGCTTTAAGTACGAAGTCACTAGTTTTAAGGTTTTTCAGCTTCAAATAAATCCAGTTGTATCAATAGGTGTGGAAAATACTGAAAGAAAAATCAGAATGTATGTTACGGAAAGTCACTTGGATGGATTGGGATTCGTTGAAGATTTTGATTTAACCTTAGATGCGCTTTTGGAGGCAAAACCCTCAGGTCTTGAAGGTGAAGCGCTTTTGGGTGTAACAGTCAGTCAGCCTCAATTGTTGAGATTAATTCCTCCCAAAATGCTCGAGTCAACTGGGCAATCAATATTAAATGGAATTTTGTTAGGAATTAAGTCAAGGGTTGAGAAGCAGCTAATTGTTGATTTCAATAATTGGTGCAAAGAAAATTAGTTACACAATAAATATTAATCATTAATCGACTTTCAATTTGGAGAGAAAACTTTTTCGATGGAGTTTTGTTGGACCTGCTTTGATTAAGTTTGTTCTATGAACATCAGTTCCATATCCCTTGTTTTTATCTAGTCCATAAAGACTGAATGTAAGAGATAGTCGTTTCATTAGTTCATCTCTTGTTTCTTTTGCGAGAACACTTGCAGCAGCAATTGAGGCGAAATGACTTTCACCTCGAACTTGTGTCTTTTGTTTCCCTGGCCACAAGCGAATGGGTAATATGCCATCAACAAGAATTAAGTCTGGTGGAGATGGAAATTTTTGTAATGCCCTTAGCATTGCTTTTTCAGTAGCCGCTCGGATACCAATACTGTCAATTTCTCTTGCTGAGGCCTGGCCTAGCGCCCAAGAGGTTGAGTTTTTTTTTATCAAAGGAACTAAGTTATGTCTTTGACGGTGGCTTAATTTTTTACTGTCTTTTAAACCATGACTTAATAGATTTCTTTCGTTCTCTTCGCTTAAAATTACAGCTCCAGCTAAAACTGGGCCAAATAAACAACCTTTTCCTACTTCATCAATTCCTGCAATCAATTGTTTTTTAGCTTCCATGTTTAAGAAGAAGCGGACGATCTCCTTCTTTTTCGTCTTGGATCATCATTAACTTCTTGAGATTCATTAGAACTTAATTCATTCTTTTCATTAATTGGATTGTTTTCAATACTTATTAATTCATTTGTATCTGCATCTAGATCTACATTGGTATTTTCTTTCTCGACATTCTCGGCTTCTTCAGGATTGGTTGGCTTTTGCTCAATAGGAGTGTCATTTTTAAGACGAATTATATCTATATGATTCTTTTTGTTTTTGGTATTGGAATTAATTAGTAAATTTTGTTGAGCTTCCTCAATTATTGCATTCTTATTTTCCTCACTTGCTTCGGCTCCAGGCCTAATTATGTTCACGGTGTAGTTTTCAGAAAGTGGAGGTTCCTCTAAAAGTAGAATAGGATCTAATCCCATTGAGCTATAAACCATCTCTTCGTTCTCACTCATACTTATATCTATTACTATATTCTCTTGCTTTTTATGATTATTCTCTTTAGGAATATCTTCTCCATTTGTTTCTGTGGATATAGATTTAGAATTATCTATAGATGATTTATACTCATCATTAATTATGTTTGCTTCTATATCTTTTATTTTATTTATACGCTTATTTTTTTTATTATTCTCTTGGAATGATTGTATTTCCTCCCCTAAGATTAAAGTTGAATTAATTACTCCAACTTCAGATGAGTTTGTTGGATTTATATCTTGAATAGTAATATTTTGAAGATTACTTTGACTTTGGGAATTAGGAGAATTTTTCCCAAATAATTCATATATATTTTGACCTTGTCTTTTTCTAGTTAGCTCAACAAGACCAAGTTCTGTAAGTGAAGCAATTTGTGGTCGCGCTGAGTCTCCATTAATACCAGATGTGAAATGTTCTAATAATTGAAGTTGGTCTCTTTTTGTATCCATATCTATGAAATCAATAATAATTACCCCGCCAATATTCCTTAATTTTAATTGTCTTGCTATTTCAATAGCGGCTTCACAATTAGTCCATAAAACTGTTTCTCTAGAATTTGAAGATCGTGTAAAAGAACCTGAGTTGACATCAATTACTGTCAATGCCTCTGTTGGCTCAATTATTATATAACCACCAGAAGGTAGATCTACCCTTGGTTTTAACGCATCATTAATTGCAGTAATTACTCTATATTTTTCTAATATGTTTTGCGAATCACTATGTAATTCTATTGCTAATTCCTTGCTATTCTTGCCAAGGAAACTTTTGACTCGGCCAATTGCTTCAGTATTATCTACAACAATCTGAGTAACATTTTGACCGATATGATCTCTAAGAATTCTATGGATAAAGTCTTCATCTCTATTTAAAAGAATTGGCGGAGTACAAGTTTCAGATGCTTGTAAAATAAGTTCCCATTGTTTAAGAAGATTTTCAAGATCATCAATTAAAAATTCTTCAGCAATATCTTCTGCTTCTGTCCTTATTAATAGCCCTGTGCTTGTAGGCTTAACTAATACCCCTAAAGCTCTAAGTCGATTCCTCTCACTCTCTGTTCCTATTCTTCTAGAAATATTTACACCTTGTCCATAAGGCTGGAGTACGAGATATCTACCAGGAAGAGCAATGTTTCCAGTTAATCTAGGTCCCTTTGAACCCGTAGGCTCTTTCATTACTTGAACTAAAACCTTTTGCTTTGGTTCAAGTAACTCTGTTATTCCTGCAGTTCCTTTTTTTAATCTAAGTGGACCTAAATCATTGACATGAATAAAGCCATTTTTTTCACTTTCTCCAATATTCACAAAAGCAGCATCTATTCCTGGAAGAACATTTTCAACTGTTCCTAAGAAAATATCTCCGATTTGGTAGCTACCTTGAGCCACTATTAATTCATCTATTCTCTCATCAGTGAGCAGAGCGGCAATTCGCAAATGCTCAGCAATAACAATTCGCTGGGGCATATACAATGTTGAGCTTTTTAAGCTATTAAAAATTGATTAGCAGAAAAACTGCAAATAGAACTTTTGGAAATTTTTAACGCCAAACAAACTTAAAGAGATTTTTGAATACTGTTCGGAATTGGAATTAAATATAGTCCGGTTGAATCGTTGGATTTGCCAACGTTTAATCTAGGTGTCCCTTTAAGAAAAACTGACGTTAATTAAGAACATTAGGTGCTTAAACCCTTTTCTTAGTTCTTCCATTATATTAACACAGGATCATTTTAAGATCATTACTTTCAGGTTGAGTTACCATTAAAAAATTAATTCTTAATTACGTAATCATCAAATTTTGAATAATTGAAGGTGTTTAAGGGATTATCCTTGAAATAAATCTTGGCGATTTTCAAGTGGTACAAGTTAATGCTGATTACCTGAAATTAAAAGCAGGTTATCTTTTTCCAGAGATCTCTAGAAGAATTAAAGACTTTAGTTATAAGAACCCAAATGCTAATTTGATCCGCCTAGGAATCGGTGATGTTACTGAACCTCTTCCTTTGGCTTGTCGTTCTGCTATGAAGGCGGCTATTGATGAAATGGGGACAGAGAATGGCTTTAAGGGCTATGGCCCTGAACAAGGATATCAATGGCTTCGTGAGAGCATTGCTAAAAATGATTATTTATCTCGTGGTTGCGAGATTTCTCCAGAAGAAATTTTTGTTTCAGATGGATCGAAATGCGATAGCAGTAATATTTTAGATATTCTTGGAAAGGCTAATAAAATAGCTGTAACTGACCCTGTTTATCCTGTATACGTTGATACCAATGTGATGACAGGCAGAACAGGAGACATTAACTCAGCTGGAGAATATAAAGGTTTAGGTTATATCCCAATTAATTCAGAGAATGGATTTGAAGCAGCAATACCAAAAGAAAGATTTGATTTAATTTATCTTTGTTTTCCTAATAATCCAACTGGTGCAGTAGCAACTAGAGAGCAATTAGTTTCTTGGGTTAAATATGCAAAAGAAAATAATTCTTTGATTCTTTTTGATGCCGCTTATGAGGCTTTCATTAAAGATGATTCTATTCCACATTCGATTTTTGAAATTGAGGGATCAAAAGATTGTGCTATTGAGTTCCGCTCTTTTTCAAAAAATGCAGGTTTCACTGGAACAAGATGTGCTTTCACAGTTATTCCCAAGTCTTTAAAAGGCAAAGCAGGCGCTGAAGAAGTTGATTTGTGGTCCTTATGGAATCGTCGACAAAGTACTAAATTTAATGGTGTAAGTTATGTGGTCCAGAGGGGAGCGGAAGCTGTTTACTCTGAAGAAGGGCAGAAACAAATCAAAAAATTGGTAAGTTTCTATATGGATAATGCTCAAATCATTAAATCAAGTTTGACTGATGCAGGATTTGATGTTTTTGGCGCGACCAATGCCCCTTATGCATGGATAAAAACACCGAACAACCTAAGCTCATGGGATTTCTTTGATTTCTTGCTTGAAAACGTTAATGTTGTTGGCACTCCAGGAAGTGGCTTTGGTGCTGCCGGAGAGGGCTATTTTAGATTATCTGCCTTCAATAGTAGAAAAAATGTTGAAACAGCTATGCAAAGGATATTAAAACTTTAAGGCGTAATCTCATGGTAAGTTCCTTCTTGAAGAGTGCTATTCACCCTGCCAGCTTAATTATGGTTGACTCTGTAAATCAAACTGATGGAGAAACGGCTGTTATTGATAGGGAAGTTCAGCGAGTTAGAAAATTATCTCCCAAATATAAGGTTTTACTTCATAATGATCCCGTTAATACTATGGATTATGTAGTTGATACTCTAAGGCAGGTAGTTCCACAATTAAGTGAACAGGATGCTTTAAATATTATGTTAGAAACACATAATAATGGTGTTGGACTTGTTATAACTTGTGACTTAGAACCTGCCGAATTTTACTCTGAATCTTTAAAGGCTAAAGGCCTAACAAGTACAATAGAATTAGAAAGCTGAAATCATTTATCAACAACTTTTGGAATAGATGGTTGCACCAAAAAGTGCAATGGGTGCCAACTATTACTCTTTTTTTGTTTTTATATCCTTTTGGATGGATTATTAGTCATTTTGTTTACTTATTTAATCGAGATATTAGTTCAAGCAGTTTAAGTATTATAGGTACAATAATAACATACATATTGTTTTTATGCATCCTACCTAGTTGGGGACATATTAGATGGAAAACTAATAATCTATGGGTATCAATTGGATTAGATTTTAAAAATAAATTTCAAGCATTAAATATATTTTTTAGTGGATTCATATTTTCATTTCTTCTTTTATCTATTCTGGTTCTGGTTTTTTTCTTATGCGGCTGGGTTGATAGATTTGACAATATCAAATTTACTGAATTATTAAATGCAATATTATTGATAGTGGGCATTGTTGTTGCTGAAGAGATAGTTTTTCGAGGCTGGTTAATGGAGGAAATGGTGCTTTTGTTCGGTTTGAGAAGAGGGATTATTATTCAATCTATAATTTTTAGTCTTGCCCATTACAGATCTGATATCGGTTTATTAGCTTTAATTCCCTTTTTTACTGGTCTATTTCTTTTTGGATTAGTTTTAACTTTAAGAAGAACTATTGATAGAGGTTCGTTATGGGGTTGTATTGGTTTACACGGTGGATTGGTTGGGATTTGGTATCTTATTGACTCGGGAATGCTTGTTTTTTCAATTGATACTCCTTATTTTTTATTAGGACCAAGTAAAGAAATGGTAAATCCAATTGGGAGTATTTTTGGTATAACAATTTTATTAATTACGATATTTTTTCAACGAAGACTTTTTGCAAGAACGGGACGGTTTTTAGCATCCACAGTTAATGCTTCGTTTAAAGATGAAACTCCATAATCTCTTTCTAATAACTTCATAACTGTTCTCCCGAAATCATTGGGATTTGTATCAAAGGCTTCTAAACAAACCCTTCCAAATTCTTTGCCCATAGGCTCTGGATTCCAAAGTAGCTTTCGGGCTGTCCAGGGCATCAAACTCATAGGGTTATAACCCTTTTTTAATAAACCTTTTTTTAGTCCATACTCTTCTAATAAAGTATGAGGTTGAAGTCCTATGAAAAATATTGAAGGCTCAACAATATCAGCCCCAAAAATCTTCTCTAATTCTCTATGATAGGCAACTGTTTGTCTTATTGTTTCTGGACGCTCGTCAATAACATTGAATGAGTAATTTACTGAAACCTGAGCTTTAAAGCCTGCTTTTGCTAGAAGTTCGCAATTTTTTAAAACGGTTTTTAAGTTATATCCCATTCTCATTTTTCTTACAAGTTCTTGGGATCCAGATGTTATTCCAATTTCGAAATAGCTCATACCTGTTCTAACCATTAATTCAGCTAATTCTTCATCTAAATTGTCGGCCCGTATATATGCGGCCCAATGAATATCATGCAACCCTTCATCATAAATAGCTTGGAGAATATCTTTGGCATTTTGAATGTGTCCTCTAGAGGGAATGAATTGGGCATCTGTAAACCAGAATCCACGAACACCAAGATTATAAAGTTGCTTAATTTCTTTGATAACCTCGCTTACTGGATTAATTCTTACTTTCTTTCCTTCAATAACAGTATAAATACAATAACAGCAGTTGTGAGGACAACCTCTTTTAGTTTGAACTCCAATGTAAAAGTCACCACCATCTAAATACCATTTAAATTGAGGCCAAATAGATTGAATATAGTCATAATTACATGCAGTTTTAATTACATTATTTGGTTTCTCATGAATTAGCTTTTCTCTGGGAGACTCACCAACTACAAAACACCTCTCATCTGAAATTGATTCATTTCTTATTAGCTTTTCTATTAATAGTTCTCCTTCTCCAAGTGAGATGATAGTCCCTTTAGGTAATGATTTTTTTAATTGATTGTAAAAAACACTAACTGCACCTCCTCCAATTATTAGGTCTACATTTTTCTTGTATCTTTTTGCATACTTTAATCCTTTTTTAATTAATCTTTGGTTCCTCCATATTTCGCCATAATGACTTTTCAATAGTTGAAAACCACCTAAAGCACCTCTAATCTTTTTGAGAGGATTTCGAGCATAAAAAACTTCAAATGAATTTTGTAATGGATTTCCACCTCTTCCATCTACAGGAGCGTAAATTTGTATATCTCTCCATGAAAATACTAGTAATGTGGGTTTGAAATTTTCGATACTATTTATCAATATTCTTTCGACATCTAAAATCGGCAAGGAAGCTAAATCTACAATTGATTGTTTGATTTTTGGAAAGCATTTATGAACGTGATCAGCTAAATAAATTGGTCCAATTGGGAAAATAGGATTACAAGGCAGCCTGACATACAAGACCTTAACCTCTGATTTAGGTCCATGAAGATTTAATTCAGAAGTCAAATTTGCATCCATCAGGAAATCTATTGATAGCAAAAGTAATCATTCAGAGATAAACACTAACAATTTGTTGACCTTTTTGATTGAAAATTAGATTAATAGTTAAAAGACAGGGAATTCAATTTCATCCTAAACACACTCAAAACTTAGTTACAGAGACCGTTTTCATAATTTTTTACAAGCATATAAATAACTATTTAATTGCAAGGTAAAGTTTTTGATGCTTTTAAAATTGATGTTCATCAATTGGTTTAAAAACAAAAAATAGATAAGACTAAGGATAGAGATTTAATGCTTGGATTATGAATCCTCAAATGACTTTGATCATATACATTCTCAGTGGAGCTGGTTTAGGAAGTTTGATGCTTTTAAGCGGCATCCCGGCAGCTCCACTTCTTGGATCAATTTTGGCGGCAGGATTTCTAAGCATAAGTGGTCAATTCGAACCTGCTCAATGGCCTTTGGGTACAAAAACTTTACTTGGAATTGGTGTGGGGACTGTTATTGGTACAGGAATTAATAAGGAGACTCTTACAGAGTTGCAGACGCTTTGGAAGCCAGCTATTTTAATTACCATTACACTAATTTTTACGGGTCTTGTCGTTGGATTTATAGTAGTTCGTTTATTTGGAGTTGATCCTTTAATAGCTTTGCTAGGCTCTGCTCCTGGAGGAACGCTAGGGATGAGCCTTGTTGGAGCAGAGCTTGGGGTTGGGGCCGCTGTAGCAGCTATTCATGCATTTAGATTAATTGCGGTTTTATTAATCACTCCTGCTGTAGTTAAATATTTGGCGCCTATTGTTAATGCGAATTAGAAATAAAGTAAATAATTATTTAAAAGCTGTATTTATAATTTATAAAATTTTCCAAACTGGATTTGTTGGGATATTTGGCCCTTTATATTTATCTAAGGGCTCAGTAGTGCTTATACGCCAATCTGGGACACGACACTTAACGTATCCTGGGTTTTGGATAATTACACCTGGATTCTCATCTTTTTTGTAAGTGAAGCCACCCTTCCAAGATCCTCCTTCTTTGAGGGACCCTTTAAACCAAACCCAACAGTTTTCTCTTTCCATTTAATCAAGTTAACAAGAGTCTTGAAATTTGAATTTGATTACATTTTTTGATTTTGTTTATCTTCTTCTGCTTCTGCGTCTTTGTTGCAATTTACGCTTATATTTCTCAACGGGAGTTTCATGATGACGTAGGCGCTTCAATTCTCCAAAGATGCCCGCTTTGGAAACTTGACGTTTAAATCGGCGAAGTGCAGATTCAATGCCTTCGTTTTCTCCAACAGTTACTTGAGTCAAAAAAATAAAAAAATGTTATTCGATAATTTTACAGGACGATAAAGCAAATTTAGGTTTTGACCTTTTTGGCATAAAAAGATCTAGAATAAATTTCGAATTCTCCAAATAGCTTTCTTCAAGTTTTGCATATTTGCCAAATTATTGAGGTTTTCCCCTTTTCGGACCATTCATTATTACTTCTTAGGTCCGTTATCTAATGACTATTTACATCGGGAATCTTTCATTTGATGCCGAGGTCGAAGATATTGTTGGTGTTTTTAGCACTTATGGTGAAGTAACTAATTGTAAGCTGCCCTTGGAAAGGGAAACTGGAAGAAAAAGAGGTTTCGCTTTTGTTGACATGGGCGATGACACTCAAGAACAAAAAGCAATCGATGACCTTCAAGATGTTGAATGGATGGGTAGAGCGATCAGGGTTACAAAAGCTAGACCTAAAAATAATTAATTTCTACACAACCAAACTTCCACTACTTCTTCACATAACGCAGTTTGGAACTAGATAGATTATCTTTTTGAAATTTTAATTATTTTTAGATTTCAGTCTATTAGCGAATAAAGCATTTTCTCAGATTAATGCTCTAATGATATGAAGTTCAGAGAGATCCCTTCTTAATGGTTTACTCAACAATCCCTTTTTCAACAATCACTTTTGGTGGATTTAATCCTTTGGCCGCAATTGCAGGGTTAGTGATCTTTTTTCAAATTTCTCAAATTTATTATTATGGATTACCTGAGAATGAACCATCAGTTGAGCTTTCTGAAACTGGTTCTTATAGATACCTTCAAAAACAATTTATTGGTGTTCAAGTTGTAACTGCTCTTATTGCTGCCTCAGTTATGCTTGCAGGCCCTGATAAAATTTTCTTCCCTTTTAAATATTTTTAAGCTTAAATAATTTAGAACTTAGTTTAAAAAAGGCAGCTCATTGAGCTGCCTTTTTGTGTATAAAAATAAATTTAGATTCATAGATTTTAAACTAAATAGATAATTTGAAAAGAATTATCTATTTAGTTTTTTGGAACATTTCGTCTGGGAATCATCATTTTGTTCATGATGGACACCATCTCATAGAACAGATATTTTAAATAGTATATCTAGTTTATCTATTATGGAATCAAATCAAAGTAGCATTGATAATCATCAAGAAATAGTTAATAGAAATGAAAAGGTTATTTCAACTAGAGATATTAAGTACTTATATCCTAATGCTCATCGTACGACTCATCAAATGAGGTGGTTTAAAGATAGCCGCGACAGGGGATTAAGATCTGATATCGCAGCATGATCAAGACAATGAGAATTATTGTTTATCTATGCAAATGATATGAGGAAAACTAAAAAAAATAATCCTGAACCGTATGAGGATTTACTGAGATTACAGAAACTTGACCCTTATGAAGCGCAAATTAAATCAAGTAATTTTCTAAAACAAAATGATAAACCTATTGAATAATTTTTTTTATCACTTTTAACTGAAGTATAGAAATTAATTTTTCTATTATCAATAAAAAAGCCTCCTAACTACAAGGAGGCTTTTTTATTTGGATTTAGCTTTTAGAAGCTAAACACTGTTTCAACAACAACACCAGAGTCGTCATCACCAGCACCTGTATCTTCTACTGTGAAGAAACCAGGAGTGATTGTAACGCTGTCGTTCACTGCATAGGTGTAAGAAACTTCAAATCCTGTTCTATCAAAAGTATCGCTTCCATCAACATCAGTTGAATTGTAAGCAGCACTTAATGTTCCAGGACCTACTTCATAGTCGACACCAACGAAAAAGTCAGTTTCGTCTTTAGCTGTTCCTTCTGGATCCTTTGTGTCGTAAGCAACGCTGATAGTTGCTGGGATGGACTCAGGGCTGTAATAGATACCGCCACCAAATGTGTCGTAACCAGTTGTTCCAGCTTCACCGTCGTTGGAAGCGATTACAAGACCACCACCAAATCCGTCACCGTTGTAGCCAAGGGTTACAGTTGTTACGTCATCACCATTGTCACCACCGATTCCTACTGTTGAATCAGCACCACCAACAGAAACGAAGCTAGCAGAAGCAACTACGCCGCTGTCATTAGAGTAAGCAACACCAATTCCAGGACCAGTTTCGCTACCAGCCAAAGAGTAAGGCATGCTGCCTAGTCTGAAAGCATCTGAGTAAGCAGAAGTTGTTGCTGCAACAACATCATCTTGGTCAACCAAAGGACCAGCTGTTACTGAAAGATCGCCTACAGGGAATGCGTAGTAAAGAGAGTGTAATGTGATAGCACCAGTACCAGTAGTTGCACTATCCATGCTTGCTAATGGACCACTAGCGTTTCCAGTTTCCATGCCCATATAAAGCATGTCTTCACCAGTGAAGCTGGAGGTTACATCAAGGCCATATGCATATTGCATATAAAGCTCTTCTGACTTGTCATCTGTTCCGCCGTCGGCAACAGAACCAACAGTGAAATAAGCACCACCAGAAAGAGTTGTAGTTGATGAAAATGCAGTATCTGCATTAACGGCAACTGGAGCCATTAGGCCCAATGCAGCAGGAGCTACCAGCAAACGCTGAAAAAGCTTCATTGTGTCCTCACACAAAATATGATCACTTTATTTTGGTAATCAACAACTAAAAAAGATGTATTTAGAATTACATTATTGGAAAATATCTAGTATCTGAGAATACACTCTTGATTAATTTTTTTATTTTTTGAATTGAAAATAAATTTAGGGATTGATCGTAACCGAGCTTTTATCTATATTATTTAAATTATATACTAAAATTGGGCCGTTTTTTTTACTAGTTAATCATTATCTATTGTGCTAGCTTCAGGTCCCAAAGAAGAGTCTATCCATTTTGATATCACTGGAGAAATTCTGGATAATTTATTTAAAAAAATTCTCTCTTCTAGAGTAACTGATTGATTATTTTCTATTCGCTGCAGTATGTTTTGAATTCGAATTCTTGTTGTAGTAGAGATCATGAATTTTTTTTATTTTTTTAACTAATTGAGCTTCGATGGGTCGTTCATGGTGAACTTTTTTATGATTATTTTATTTTTTTATTGTATAAAAAATTACAAACTTTTCTGTGTTTATTTGGTTTAATTTCTACAAATATTTGTGCGTTATGGTCGATTTCTCTTACAAAAATATCACCTCAAGTATGGTTGTATTAAAATGTATTGGACCAAATAGATTTTTTTTAGAAAGAGCTATTTTCCCTCAAGAAGTTTTTTCATCAATGGCACCAGAAGGGTCTCAGTTAGAAATTTGGGGGATAGAGTCTTATGGACCAAATTTAGAGGAACGTCTAAGAGTAACTGCTCCTTTTATCGCAGAAGATTCAGTTGCAGCTTAGTCTCTTTAATTATTTCATTATCTCAAAGAAGTAGATATCTTTGTGCAAGTGGTAGTGATTCAGCTGGTTCACAAGTTAGAAGTTCTCCGTTGGCGAAAACCTCATATGTTTGAGGGTCCACCTCAATTTTAGGCAGTAAGTTGTTGAGTTTCATTGATTGTTTGGATATGTTTCTTGTATCTTTAACTGCAGCATAAGAACGTTCCAATTTAAGTTGTGCTGGTATGCCAGCTTCTATTGCGATCTCACTTAAGAAAGTAAGGCTTGTAGAATTCATCGCCTTTCCAAAGGAAGAAAACATTGGGCGACCATGTACTGGTTGAGGAGTAGGAATGGATGCATTTGCATCTCCCATTTGAGCCCATGCGATAGATCCTCCTTTGATTACTAAGTCAGGCTTGATTCCAAAAAAACCAGGATTCCAAAGTACTATGTCTGCTATTTTCCCAACTTCTATGGATCCAACGTAACCACTGATTCCATGAGCTATCGCTGGATTAATAGTTACTTTTGAAATATATCTTTTTAGACGATGATTATCATTCCTTTTACTGTCTTCTGGTAAGGCTCCTCTTTGAACTTTCATTTTGTGAGCAGTTTGAAAAGTTCGACTAATAATTTCTCCAACTCTACCCATAGCCTGAGAGTCACTAGCGATAATAGAAAAGGCTCCTAAATCGTGTAGTATGTCTTCTGCCGCAATGGTTTCACGACGTATCCTTGACTCAGCAAATGCAACATCTTCTGGGATTTTGGGATCCAAATGATGACAAACCATCAACATGTCTAAATGCTCTTCAAGAGTATTTAGGGTGAAAGGCCTAGTAGGATTTGTACTGCTGGGAATCACATTTGATTCTCCACAAATTTTTATGATGTCGGGAGCGTGACCACCTCCAGCTCCTTCTGTATGGAAGGTGTGAATAGTTCTTCCATTTATTGCCCGAATCGTATCTTCAACAAAGCCAGCTTCGTTGAGGGTATCAGTATGAATACAAACTTGTACGTCTAGTTGATCTGCAACACTTAGGCACGAATCAATACAGGCCGGTGTCGTTCCCCAATCTTCATGAAGTTTTAATCCACAAGCACCTGCTCTTACTTGTTCCTCTAATGCTGCTTTGTTAGTTGCATTGCCTTTGCCAAAGAACCCTAGATTAACAGGAAACCCTTCTGCTGATTGAAGCATTCTTGAGATGTGAAATGCTCCTGGTGTACATGTTGTTGCATTAGTACCTGTTGCTGGACCTGTTCCTCCTCCAAGCATTGTGGTAACCCCACTAGCTAAAGCAGTTTCTATTTGTTGTGGACAGATAAAATGAATATGACTATCAATAGCTCCAGCAGTAATAATGCTTCCTTCTCCTGCGATTGCTTCTGTACTGGCTCCTACAATAATGTTGATACCTTCTTGAGTATCAGGATTGCCTGCTTTTCCGATACCTGAGATTTTTCCGTCTTTGATACCAATATCAGCTTTAACAATTCCCCACCAATCCAAAATTAGTGCATTTGTTATGACTGTATCTACTACTCCATTGTCTCTACTTTGTTGTGATTGTCCCATCCCATCACGAATAACTTTACCTCCACCAAATTTAACTTCGTCTCCATAATGAGTATGATCTTGTTCAACTTCGAGTATTAAGTCTGTGTCTGCAAGTCTAATCCGATCCCCTTTTGTCGGACCATAAGTCTCTGCATAGGCTTGGCGAGAAATTTTGAAAGGCATTTTATTTTTGAAGTGAGTCGTTTATAAGTCCGTTGAAACCAAAAATTTTACGCTCTCCTGCATAAGGAACAAGATTTACTTCTCTTTGGTCACCTGGTTCAAATCTGATAGCAGTACCAGCTGGGATATCTAACCTTTTGCCGAGCGATTTTTGACGATCAAATTCTAGACCTTTATTGGACTCAAAGAAATGATAATGAGAGCCAATTTGTATTGGTCGATCAGAAGTGTTAGCGACTCTTATAGTTGTGATTTCTCTTCCTTTGTTGAGTTCAATAAAACCATCTTCGGGAATAAGTTCTCCAGGAATTAAATAAGACATGACTTTCGTTAGCTGATTGGATTGTGAAGTGTTACGAGCTTTGTTCCATCTGGGAAAACAGCTTCTATTTGAACTTCATTGATGAGTTCGGGCACACCTTCCATAACCTGTTCTTTTGTTAACCATGTGGTCCCCTCATTCATTAAGGTTGAGACACTTTTGCCATCTCTAGCACCCTCTAGCACTTGAAAGCTAAGCCAAGCAACAGCTTCAGGATGATTTAATCTTAAACCTCTTTTTAATCTTCGCTCTGCCAAAAGAGCAGCAGTAAATACAAGTAATTTGTCTTTTTCTTGAGGACTTAAGTACATTTTTTAATAGTTATAAATACATTTTACTCGCAATAAAATGCTTAAAAGTTCATGATGGACATTTTGTATCTGTTGTTGGATCCTCTTGCATTGGCCAAATCCTCATGTATTCAGGCATGCTTAATTTTCTGAAAACTCTTGTAAGACTCCAAATTCTATAAAACCAAAACCGAGCTGATTGAGTTGATGAGCCTGTATACCTTGCTGATATTCCATTTTCAAGAAGACTACAAGTCATAAACCCTTCAAGTCCATTTCTTTTTTGTCGGCATTTTAATAATAAATCAGATAAATCTTTTGGGTTTAATCCTTTAGGTGTTATCCAAATTAAAGATCCAAACACTGGTTGTTCTTCTAGACCATGGATTGATTTTAGAGCCTCTCCAGATAATTCTAAGCGATCACTAAATTCGTAATTTTTCCCTTGAGGATTTTCCCTAAAGATTTCCAATGATGATCTCCATACGCCGCTGCCCAGTCCTTCTCCCGCTGCAGTTCGTCCTAAGCGAACTAAATCAACACATAAAAAGCTTGATGAAGGATCAAGCTTAACAGTCATATTTTGTTCGAAAAGACCCCCTTGATAAATAATTAATTCTTGAGGGATCCACTCAAAGTCAGAATTTTTTTCAATATTAAAAAAACATTTTTGATTCGCCCATCTCCCTTGCGGATTTATTTTTGACCTGCCTCTGCTTCCATAAACTTTTTGAGCTGCTACAGAAGAACATATGGCACTGCTATCTTCTTCAGCATTTACATTTATTGTAAGTTGGTCCCCTCCAACAATCCCTCCTGCACTATGAAGAATTGGTATTTCACATCTCCCATCTTTTTTATCGTTGAAAACTCTCATTAATTTTAATGGAGCAGTGCATTTTGCTTGATGAATTGTTTTGAGACTATTCATCTCCTCAGGACTTGACTTTTTAAAAAGCCTAAGATCACAAGTCCCATGCCATTGAGATGTCATTTCATAGTTGTATCGATTTGGCTCATTTAGTATTGAGAAAATAAAAAAAATCAGATCTGTTAGACATAACCTATAAACTTGAGATTTATAAAGAACTGAAGTTTGTCTCAAGAATTAATCTATCTCACCAAGAGAATAAATGCTGAAGTTATAGGTCATTGCCTTTTACTTCCCATGTCTGCAAAAGAGAGGACTCAGCTTCGTGGAAAGAGATCAACATTAGATGGAATTGATGTCATTTTAAATTTGCCTAGAGGAGGAGGTCGATTGATGCCTGGAGAGGTATTGAAAAGTGATGATTCACAAGTCTTTGTTATCATTGAGGCTGCTCACGAAGATTTAATAAGAATCACCTCAGAAAATAGATTGAAATTGTTAAAAGCTGCTTATCATTTAGGTAATAGACATGTTGAGATTGAGTTGCATGCTGAAGAGTTATATTTACTAAATGATGTAGTGATGCAAAAGATGTTAGAAAAACAAGGATTTTTAATAGAGAGTTTCAAAAGACCTTTCTATCCAGAGATTGGTGCTTATGAGTAGAAGGTTTGATTGACTTAGTTTATGAAACTTGAGTTTTTACAATTAATAAGTCCATCACTGCCAGTTGGCGCTTTTAGTTACTCAGAAGGATTGGAGTGGCTTGTTCAAAATAAAAAAGTATATGATGAGAAAACACTCTTCAATTGGATTGAAAGTGAACTATCTAGAGGCCAGATAACCATTGAGGCAAGCTCAATTCCTTACATAATGAGAGACTTGGTTCATTGGAGAGATAATAAAGATATTCAAAACAAGTTGATTATTCAAGAGTGGAATTCTTGGCTTAGTTCACTAAGAGATTCTCCAGAGGTTAGATCTCAACAAACACAAATGGGTGAATCTCTCTTACAGCTTCTCATTGATCTGGATCATCCTCTTCCTGATAACAAAAAGAAATTTATATGGCCTATAGCATGGGCTTGGGCTGGAGTTTGCTGGGATATATCTCCAATTGATTTAGTGGAAGGTTTTTTATATAGTTGGGTAGCCAACCAATTAAGTGCAGCATTAAGATTGTTGTCATTAGGACCTACAAAAGCTCAACAGCTTCAAAAGAAATCTCTAATACTTATCAAGTCTCAAGCAAGTTACTTATTGGAACAAAATCCCAAAGAAATTTGGGTTAGTGATGTCGGAGCTATCATGGCACAACAATCGCATGCAGAACTTTATTCAAGATTATTTAGAAGCTAATGGAAAGTAAATTAAGAGTAGGAATAGCCGGTCCAGTAGGATCTGGTAAAACGGCTATTATTCAGAGACTATGCGAGAATCTAAAAGATCAATTAGAAATCGCAGTGGTAACTAATGATATTTATACGCAAGAGGATGCAAAATTTCTAACTAATTCAAAGGCTTTAGCACCTGAACGTATCAAAGGAGTTGAAACCGGAGGATGCCCACATACAGCGATAAGAGAAGATTGTTCTATTAATCGAATTGCTGTTGAAGAGTTAGAACATAAATTTAAAGCTCTAGATTTAGTCTTTGTTGAAAGTGGTGGTGATAATCTTGCTGCCAGTTTTAGCCCTGAGTTGGTAGACATTTGTATATACATAATTGATGTCGCAGCTGGAGATAAGATCCCCAGGAAAGGCGGCCCAGGAATCACACGTTCAGATTTATTAGTGATCAATAAGATTGATCTTGCTGAAATGGTTGGAGCAAGCTTGAAAATAATGGAGAGAGATACTTTATTAATGAGGAAAAATCTTCCATGGTGTTTTACTAACACTAAATCAGGGGAGGGGGTAGAAATAATCGAAGAGTTTTTGTGTAATCAGATACCATTAACAAGCTAGAAAGTCACAACCGATACAAAAACTTATCTTCGTTTACTGAAATAGCGGAATTGGTGTCATTTGCTACAAAAAGTGGGTGTTCAGTTGGATACTTTCCCTAAACCCCCAAGGTGGGCACACAACTAATTTAGTTAGTAATTCATGAAGCTTTCAAAGCGCATTTTTGCAGGTTTAGCTACTGCCTCATTGGCCGTAACTGTTACTGCTTGTGGTGGATCAGATTCCTCAGGCAACTTTGATGACACCGTAACTGTTGGAATTCTCCATTCTTTATCAGGGACAATGGCAATCTCAGAATCAACCCTAGTTGATACAGAGAAAATGGCTATTGAGGAGATCAATGCAGCTGGTGGTGTAACAGTCGACGGTAAGAGCTATAAAATTGAGTACATCGTTGAAGATGGTGCTTCAGATTGGCCTACCTTTGCTGAAAAATCTAAAAAGTTAATCGACCAGGATGGAGTACCAGTTGTCTTTGGTGGCTGGACATCTGCAAGTCGTAAGGCAATGCTTCCAGTCTATGAATCTAAAGATGCATTCCTTTATTACCCAATTCAATATGAAGCCCAAGAGTGCTCAAATAATATTTTCTATACCGGGGCGACTCCTAATCAGCAATCTGAGCCTGCCACAGATTTCATGTACAAGCGTTCACCAGCTGCTGGAGGAGATTTCTTCTTAGTTGGTTCTGATTATGTTTTCCCAAGAACTTCTAATACAATTACTAAAGCTCAGGTAAAACAACTTGGCGGTAAAGTTGTTGGTGAAGATTACCTTCCTTTGGGTAATACAGAAGTAGCACCTATCATCTCTAAGATAAAAGTTGCTCTTCCTGATGGCGGAATCATCGTTAACACCCTGAATGGTGATCAAAACGTTGCTTTCTTTAAACAAATCCAGGACGCAGGAATCACTCCTTCCAATGGTTATTACGTAATGAACTACTCCATTGCAGAAGAAGAGATAAGCACGATTGGACCTGAGTTCCTTGAAGGCCACTATGGTGCTTGGAACTACATGATGTCTATTGATACTCCAGCTTCTAAGAAATTTGCTAAGAGCTTTAAGAAGAGATGGGGTAGTGATCGTGTAGTGGCTGATCCTCAAGAATCTGCTTATAACATGGTTTATCTTTGGAAGCAGGCAGTTGAAGATGCCGGAACATTTGATGACAATGCAGTTAGAGAAGCATTGGTTGGACAGACATTCGATGCTCCTCAAGGGCCAGTAGAAGTTATGGCAAATCATCACTTATCTCAAACAGTGAGAATCGGTGAAATCAACGCAGAGGGTGGATTTACGATCCTTGAAGAAACTGGAGTAGTGGAACCACAAGCATGGAACCAAAAACATCCAAGTTCCAAAGGGTACGCTTGTGATTGGACTGATCCTAAGAAAGGTGAAAAATATAGGATGTGATTCAATTCTTGACTTATAAATAGATTCTAATAAGGAGCCTTCGGGCTCCTTATTTCTTTAAAAAAACAACCAAGCTAGTGCAACTTTTTCTTGAAAGCCTCTTTAATGGCGTTGCTATTGGCTCAGTTTTGCTTGTCGCAGCACTGGGACTAGCAATTGTCTTCGGTTTAATGGGTGTCATCAATCTCGCTCATGGCGAATTGATGATGCTTGGTGCTTATTCGACATACATAACCCAATTAATTTTCAAACAAGTTTCTTTTTTAAAACCTTTTTATGATTCGTATGTCATAGTTGCAATTGGGATTGCTTTTTTAGTTAGCGGAACAGTTGGGATTCTTTTAGAACGAACGGTTATTAGACGTCTCTATGGAAGTCCTCTAGAAACACTTCTAGCTACATGGGGAGTTAGCCTAATCCTTCAACAATTTGTTAGAAGCGTTCCACTGGCCTATGCAAGTGGTTTGGTAATAGCACTTTTCTTTGGACTGTTTTCACCATTATTTATTTCGGATGACTTACTTAATGGTGCAAAAGGTAAATTAATAAGGGCATGTACTTGGGGATTCTCTGCCTTACTAGGTGTCGCAACAGGAGGTATTTTATCTTCTTTAGTAAGCAAACTTAGTCGCGCTAGTGCAAGGAATGTTGATGTTACAGCTCCTTCTTGGATGAGAGGCGGAATTGATTTTATTGGAATTACCTTTCCTAAAACTCGTCTTTTAATCATCCTGATTACCCTGATATCTGTTTTAGTAGTAATTTTCTTTCTTGATAAAACAGCTTGGGGAATAAGAATTAGAGCAGTCACTCAAAATAGACCTATGAGTGATTGTTTAGGTATATCAACAGAAACAGTAGATATTATTACTTTTGGAATTGGATCAGGTTTGGCTGGTGTGGCAGGAGTTGCGGTTTCACTTCTTGGCTCAGTGGGACCAAATGTTGGTGGGAATTATATCGTGGGATGTTTTATGGTTGTCGTTCTTGGTGGTGTGGGCAATCTATTAGGAACAATTCTTGCTTCTTTCTCTATTGGAATAATGACCGATTTGATAGGAGCAGGAAGACTACTTACCATTTGGCCAGAGATGCCATCCCCTCTTTATTCAACAATAGATTTTTTTGCAACAACAAGCATGGCTAGAGTAATGATATTTGCTCTAATAGTCATATTCCTACAATTTAGACCAACTGGGATGTTTCCTCAAAAAGGAAGAATGGTGGAGTCTTGATTTATGAGTATTTTTTCTACAAAAAAAAGTTGGATTAACTTAGCTGTTTGGGCGTTAATCATTGCCTTAATTATTGCTGCACCGTCAGTACTTCCTGTTTTTAGATTAAATCTCTTAGGAAGATATTTATCTCTTGCAATCGTGGCTCTTGGGGTGGATTTGATTTGGGGATTCACAGGGATGTTGAGTTTAGGTCAAGGAATTTTCTTTGCTCTTGGTGGATATTGTGCTGCGATGTTCCTTCAACTGAATAGTGCCGGAGAATTCCCAAATGGTATTCCTGAGTTTTTTGGTTTATATGGAGTCGAAGAACTTCCATTCTTCTGGGAACCATTTAAAAGTTCAGTTTTTACTCTTATTTCCATTTGGTTGTTACCGGCAATCATTGCTGGTTTTCTTGGGTATTTAGTTTTTAGGAATAGAATTAAAGGTGTTTATTTTTCAATTCTTACACAAGCGGCTCTTTTAGTTTTCTTCAATTTCTTTAACGGGCAACAGAAATTGATTAATGGAACAAATGGTTTGAAAACAGACGTGACTCAACTTTTTGGACAGATGGTTGGTTCAGAAATAATGCAAAGATGGTTTTTTTGGATATCTGCTATTTTAGTAATACTTGCATGGTTTTTTGCACGGTGGATTGTTCGAGATAGATTTGGAAATATCCTTATTGGAATTAGAGATGATGAAGCTAGAGTTCGTTTCACTGGATATAATCCAGTCATTTTTAAAACAATAATTTTTTCAATAGCAGGAGGATTAGCTGGGGTTTCAGGGGCTTTGTATACAGTTCAATCTGGAATAGTGTCTCCTCAATTTATGACTGTCCCTTTCTCTATAGAAATGGTTATTTGGGTTGCCGTGGGTGGTAGAGGAACATTATTGGGCGCAATCCTTGGAGCTGTTTTAATTAATTATGCAAAAAGTTTGGTGAGTGAAGCATTACCAGCAAGCTGGATGTTTATTCAAGGTGGTTTATTTATTCTTGTAGTAACAGCTCTTCCAGAAGGGGTACTAGGATGGATAAGAAAAGGCGGTCCAAAGAAATTACTTTTTTTAATAGGAATTAATAAAAAACTAGAGACATATCCAAGTCTTGAAGTCAATGAACAAGGTGAGGTGAAATCATGAATTCTCCATTGCTAGAGCTAAAACAAATTTCAGTTAGTTTTGAAGGATTCCTTGCCCTCAGAGATCTTGACCTGGTTTTGAATCAAGGCGATCTTAGAGCAGTTATTGGTCCCAATGGTGCAGGTAAAACAACATTTCTAGATGTAATTACTGGGAAAGTATTACCGACAAAGGGGGATGTGATTTTTAAAGAAAAATCGTTGCTTGGTCAAAAAGAGTTTCGTATTGCGCGTAAAGGGATAGGAAGGAAATTTCAAAGTCCTAGAATATTTGAGAATTTATCTGTACAAGAAAATTTAGCTCTATCAGTTAGCAGACCTAAAACCCCTTTTTCACTATTAATTAATAGTTTAAAGGTTAAGCATTTAGACCAAATTCAACATTTGATGAGTATTGTCAACCTTCAATCAAAAGCCAATATCAGAGCTGGTGCGCTTTCTCATGGTCAAAAACAATGGCTTGAGATAGCGATGCTAGTTGGACAAGACCCTGATCTTTTACTTGTTGATGAACCTGTGGCTGGCTTGACTGATGAAGAAACAGATTTAACTGCTGACCTTCTTAAATCTTTAGCTGGCGATCATACTGTCTTAGTCATTGATCATGATATGGAATTTATTCGTAGACTTGATTGTCCTGTTAGTGTTTTACATCAAGGGCATGTATTGAAAGAGGGCTCTATGAGCGAAATACAAAAAGATCCTTTGGTAATAGAGGTTTATCTAGGAAAATCTGAGGAGGAAGAAGAATGACTATGCTTCAGATAAAAGGTTTAAATACCTACTATGGCGAGAGTCATATCCTTCGAGATGTTGATATGAATATCAATCAAGGTGAGATGATTTGTCTTATTGGTCGAAATGGAGTAGGTAAAACAACTTTGCTTAAGTCTTTAATAGGTTTATTGACTCCACGGTGTGGAGAGATTATTTTTAATGGAGATTTAGTAAATAGAAAGCCGCCTCATCAAAGGGCTCGTTCCGGAATTGCATATGTTCCTCAAGGACGAGAAATAATACCTTATTTAACTGTTGAGGAAAATCTTCAACTTGGATTGGAAGCTTTGCCTGGAGGGTTGGCAAAACATAAAAGGATTGATGAACTTGTATATGAACTTTTTCCTGTTTTAAAACAATTTTTAGCTCGTAAAGGAGGTGACTTAAGCGGAGGACAACAGCAACAACTTGCAATTGCGCGAGCATTACTTGGAAAACCAAAGTTGCTTTTACTTGATGAACCAACCGAAGGAATACAACCGAATATCGTTCAAGACATTGAGTCAGCAGTTAAAAGGATCATCAGTGAGACTGGTGTTGGGGTTTTATTGGTAGAGCAACACCTACATTTTGTGAGGCAAGCAGATCGTTACTATGCAATGCAACGTGGAGGAATAGTGGCTAATGGCCCAACAAGTGAACTAAGTAAACCTGTAGTAGAGAAATTCCTTAGTGTTTAAGTCTTTTTTGTTTGAGTAAGAGTAGTTTCTCGCTCTATTTTGTCTTGGCAAGTAGAGCAAAGAATATGACCTTTCTTTTTCCAAAAAGTCTTTGTTGATCTTTCGATATTTTGTCCACAGCCAAGGCATTTAAAGAGTGGACTCATTTATTACTAAGGCTATTCTATGTAACTATAAATCATACAATCTTTAGTCTGTCTTAATAGATACAAGATCTTAGGGATCGTAGTCTTTAATAATTAATGAATAGAATTAGTTCATTTAATTATCATTAAAAAGCATTATTTGATACCTTACCTATTCGTATGGTTTGTTATTAATTGGTCAATATATTTTCCTATATGTCTTTCGAAAGACTGAGTCAAACTGAGATAATCCATGGCAGAATTGCAATGTCAGGTATCCTATTTGTTTTATTCCTGGAAATAATAACTAAGATAAATTTTTCTTAGATACTATTTATATGAAATTAAATTGATTTATTAAAATCTACTTCAGTTAGGCGACTTTTAAAAATAGAGAATCTTTTATTCTCTTTATTGCTCCATCTTTCCATAACCAGATAATAGGATCAGTAGATTTTGATTGTTGTAGATCAATTCTGTTTTCAATACTTATAGGATTAAATTCTGCACTCGCTTCAAATTGTTTATCTCTAATTGCCTGATTTATAACAATACTTCCATTCTTTCCAGATATTGATCTATGAAATGTACCGATAGGTATTTGAAGTGCACCCATAAATCTATGAAGATAAATTATGTGGTGAGGTTCATCCCAAAGAGGATTCAATAGTGTAAAAGTTCTATCACCCTCAAGTACAAGATTATTATCTGTTTGATGTTGGTGTACATAATATTGCTCAAAGCCATTTAAATCAGGAGGTGAAGTTGCTCCTCCTCTATGAATAACAACATCACTACCATTTGAAGCTTCAATACTGGCATCTAAAAAAGTTACTTCAGGAGTCTCTCGAAAAATATTAATCGGTATGAAATTTAGTTCCATTAAACATTTTATTCGTTCCAAACATTACTAGAATATATATTCCTAACTGTAGTAATTAATTCATTTTTAGAGAATCATTCGCTGTTTGTAAAAGAATAAAGTATTTAAATATACTGAAAAGCAGTAATATATTTTGTTTTATTTAGCTAACAAAGCAATTAATGATACATAAGATTATAAAAATTATTAATAAGTTGATCATATAAAATATTACTGAACCATGTCTAAATCAAGCATTAAAAATAAAAAACTTTTGGTTGATGAAATGATTAAAGCTTTTAAATCTATCCCTGCATCAGCGATAACTTTTTCGAACATCAAGAAAAATTAAACTCATCACCTACGATACATTTTTGAGATACTTTGCTAGTGGATTATTTTTATTATCCCATGGTCTTTTGGTTTTAGATCATTTAGGTGTCGGAGCAGCTCTCCATGGGATAGGTGAGATCTTTTTTGCTCCCTGGGCTATTAAGCAGAAGGCATGGGACTTGGTCTTTATAGCTTTTTTATTTGGTGCATTTGATCTTTGGGGCACTTTAAAACTAGGATTTAATTAGAAAATTAAATAGTTTAAATATTCTTTTATTCAAGATTGGGGAGGGAGGTCAATACCCTTCCCAGTAGTGATGACCTCCCTACAGAAAACTTTGGAACGGGTTTTCTGATAGAACAGTTATAGGCAATCTGGTTGAATAAGTTAAGACTTAATTGATACAAAATTAAAAACTTATCAAGAATTTGTATATTTATGAATTCTATGTAATCAATTTTTGATTGGATAGAATTTTTTTTCGTTTCACTTTTTTTAATTCGTGCATACCTTCTATTTGTTGATAGATAGATTGAAGTTGGTCGCAAATATGCTCAGTATTTTCTACTTTGTGTAATCTAAGTAGCATTTTTTCTATTTGCTCTTTGCATTCTAAAAAGACATGACAATCTATTGTCCCTGGCTCATATTGCATGTTTAAGCTGAAAGAAATATATAAATAAAGGAATCAATAAATTAAATCTGTATTTATTGATTCCAAATAATCAAATTTATCTGATTTATTATTTATAAAAATAACAAATCTAAAAGGTATAATTTAAAATGATACTTTTATCGAGGATAGGTTCTTTATTGTTTATTAACCCATTTCGGCTTTCATGGCTTCATGGATTCTCTTACTCATTATTTCATGACCACAATATTGCAAGTGCACTTCTTGTGACCCTTTAGCGGATTTAGTTTGAGTGTACTTAAGTCCTCTGTAAGTTAGCTCAGCCATTGGAATGATTTCAGTGTTCAAGTCCCCGTTCCATGGCTTGAATCTAACTGCGACTCAAATTGAGCTGAACGTTAGTAGATAATACACAATACATTCTCAATCTGTTGATGTTTCTTCAAAAATTATTATCAATCTATATCTGAACTCTCGATTTATTAAATAATTTAGAGAGAACCAGGTTGAATATTCCTAATGAGAGATCTGATTAAATGAATAAATAAGTAATTAACTATCGAGCTAGTCTAGAAATGTATGAATCTCTTGAACCGGCATTGATCCATCCTGTTGCAATTGTTTTTGGATGAGTCTTACTAACTCGACCTCTATGAATATGTGTAAGTCCAGCGGGAAAAATAACTAATTTTCCTCTTTCCGCGGTCTCATGATATTCCTGCCAGTGAAATTCTGTTCCTCCTGAATCGACATCATTGCAATACAAAATCCAAGCTAGGACTCTGTGAACTGGTTCGGTCGCTTCTTCGCTAACAGTCCAGTCACAGTGCCATTTTTTAAATCCCTCCCCAGGAGCATAACGTTGTAGATTAAAAATTGGATTAACAAAGAGGGATTGTTCAGGAGCGCATTCGCTAAAAAGTGGGCGTTCTTGAAGGTATTTTTGAAGTCCAGCATTGACTCCTCTGACTATTACTTCAGACAAAGCAAATGATTCTGGATCAGCTCGATCTATTGCTACAAGGCTGATATCAGTAGAAATTTTTGCAGGGTCTGAATCATTTTTTGCCACATTACTGAAGGCGATTCCATTGCGATGCAAGTCTGTGCGACGATCGAAAAATGACATCACACCATCTGCAACAGATTCAAAACCTTTGTTTCTATAACTAGCTATTAAATTCATAGAATTTTTCTAAGGTTCTTTTATCTCTCGATATTTTAAATCGCTTGAAAGTACCATTCAATGAAAATAATTTATGAAGCCTTTGCCCTCTCGTGGTTGGCTAGTAGTAAGTTTTATTTAGATGAAGTTGTTTTAATTAAAAGGATATGAATTAAGCTACAGCCTTATCTCTTAGAGATCTTAAATATCTCTTTCTTTGACCGCTCCCTTCAACTTCAAAATGCCAAGTAGGTTTTTTGTTGTCGGTTTTTTTTAAGTTAACGCCAGGATTGCTAGTGCTTAACTTCTTATTAATCTGTGTATTCATAGGACTATTAAAGCACATTCTCTAATTATTTATGGTTCGGTCGTTACTTTTCCTTCTCGTAAATAGCTAATAAAAAGAGGCCCACTTGGACCTCTCTTTGAAATTTAATTCCATTTTGATCTTAACTTACGCAATTCCTCGGTTTTTGTAGGGGTCATCTCTGAAAGGCTGTGCCTCAAAACTTGGAGGTGAGTTGTCTTTATAAGGATGAAATAGAGCATTGCCCATTGAAATGAGTAATTCTTGAAGCCAAAGAATTGTTTTATTCATTGAATCCTCTTGTGGGATATGACCATATATAGGTTATTTTGAATCTTTATACATCAGTAAAAACTCCTCTTTTTGAATTTTTAATTTTCTAGCCAATAGCAATCGAGCAGCTCTTCAGAATCTATTGGAAATAAGAAATTTTGACCCTATTCGAATCCTTTGGGTGACGTTATCGTCCGAACCTTAAACTCCCAAACCGTAATTCCTCCGTTTGCATTTATTGCAGCCAAGGCAGTGTCATCAGGATGCCAAGCGATTTGGCTTACAAGGTCACCTGCAAATGCACCACCAACTGGATCACCCTGACCATCTGTTTGGAGAAACCAAGAAAAAACCGAACCATCTCTTGCTCCTGAAGCTAGAAGCATCCCGCTATGTGAGAAAGCAAGGCAAGAAATGGGTTCAGTATGAAGCATTAACTCTCCTGGCACAGTGCCCTCAGGACCATTGCCTTGAAAACTCCAAACTGTCACTCGATCGCTACCCCCGGTAGCAAGTACTGTGCCAGTTTGATCAAAAGCTAGGTGGCTTGGTTTTCCTGGATATCCTGTCATCTCTGAATCTTCATCTGTTGAACGACGCCAGAAATGAACAGAATTATCCTGACTGCCGCATGCCACTATGTCTCCATCTGGACTAAGCACCATAGATACCAGTGAACCTCGCCATTCCAGTCTTTGATTGACCTTGTCGTTAACTACATCAAAAAAAGTGACCTGGCCATAGCATGCTGTTGCTAATTCATTTGAATTAGACCAAGCAATCGCGCTAACAGTACTGGGATGTTCTTCTGATCTCCAGTGCTCTTGACCTTTTTTATCAAAAATATAGACGTATTTAGTAAAAACTACTGCTAAAAATTTTCCATCTTGGGACCACTTGATGTGCTCAACCCATCCTTTCCCAAGTTCCAAGTTTTTAGTTGATTTACCCTTTTGACTTTCCCATATGCACACATGTCCATCCTGGCCAGCAGTCGCAAAAGTATTTCCATCTGGATGAATAGACATTGCTAGTAAGCCACCTTTATGAATGTCTTTTACTTGCCAAATGAGCTTTCCAGATTGCCCCTCAAATGCGTAAAGCCCACCAGCGACATCACCTACTAAAAAAGTTTTACCTTCTAGTGCCCAGCCGCAGACAATCGCATAGTCGTCAACTTGAGTAGACCAACCTTCATGAAGCATTCCCTTGGGACTGAATGCTTCTATACCAGACATTTGTCAAACTCCCTACTCATTTCTGCTTCATCAAGATTTCGACCGATAAAGACGAGTTGGTTACGGCGAGGTTCATTGCCCCACTCTTTATCCGGTTGAGCTGTGAAGAGCATGTGTACTCCTTGAAAAACTATTCGCCGTGACTCTCCCTCATAGCTAATGAATCCTTTCGTGCGGAATATATCCACCCCTTTTTCTGATAGGAGCCTGCTTAACCACCTATTTAGTTTCTCTGGATCTACATCCCCTACTCGTTCGATAGCAATGGAACCTACTTCGTCATCATGTTCATGTTCTGCTACCCAAACTCGTTCAGCTGTTGGGGATATCGCAGAAATGTTCTGATCATTATCTATCTCGTCTGTAGAAGGAGTATTTACTTTCGTTAATTTCATATTAAATTCTTCGGCTGTATGTTGAGTGAATAGACCTATATCCCTTGCCTTATCAACATCTATGAAGAAGGACTTAGTCCCTTCGGATTGAAGTTGAAGGCTCACATGCTTGTCGACTGGAACTATATCCCCTGGATTCATAAGTTGTTCTTGTTCTGCGTAGAGTCTCACGCATGATTCAGCACCTGTGTTAAGAGCTGTCTCGTCTTTACCTTGGTCTAATAACAGGACGAGAGACATTGTGGGGTCTGGACCTTCTTCGAGCGTAAGTTCATAGCGACCTTTTTCAAGTGAAAAAACACCTGTCCACTCAAATGGGTATTCTGGTTCAAGAAAAGTTGGACGACGCTGAAGTACTTGATCTAGATCAAAAGCACTTAGATTTAGCACAGTATCAATTGAGACGTCTGCTTGTTTACTGCGTATGACACGAGCCATACGATTCATATCACGTAGCCGTGATTCTAAGTTGTCGAGTGATTCATCTGAAACTAGATCGGTTTTGTTTAGCACAAGGACGTCAGCAAAGGCAACTTGCTCCGAACTCTCATCACTTCGACCAAGTTGTTGATCTATGTGGGCCGCATCAACAAGTGTGACTATGCCATCAAGTGAAAACTCTTCACGGATTTCATCGTCCATAAAGAATGTCTGAGCGACAGGACCAGGATCAGCAAGGCCAGTAGTTTCAACTAAAACATAGTCAAATTTGTCTCGCCTCTTCATGAGGTTTCCAAGTACACGAATAAGATCACCACGAACGGTGCAGCAGATGCAACCATTCGACATCTCGAAGACCTCTTCATCAGCATTGATTACTAATCCTTGATCAATACCAACTTCACCATATTCATTTTCAATAACAGCTATTTTTTTACCGTGTTCTTCGCTTAGAATTCGATTAAGTAGAGTCGTTTTTCCAGACCCTAGGAAACCAGTCAGTATTGTCACTGGTACTTTTTGCTTGGTGCCCATTTTCTTTAATTACGATTTGAACAATGTGAGTTATCAAGAGAAATATCAGTTAGCCAAGTCTCTTTGATACCCAATAATTCAAGTGATTTTGATTCAAAGTCATCCAGTTCGAAATAATTGTAAGGAACTTTTACTCTTAATATATTTGTTGCATTCTCTTTTTTAAGCGAATGATTTGAAAATTGAAGTTCTTTTAGATTGGAATCGAAATCTGTTGATATAGTAAGTTTTAGGATCTTATTTTGGTCCCATGGTGGTTTATCCATGAAACCCGCCTGGTCTTCCCAATGTTGTTTGTAAGCTTTATATCCTTTGGTTGGAAACATTTGGCTTTAATAATGTCTACCTTGTATTAAGGTAGACATTATTAAAGCTTTAAATATTAAGGGTTGGTTAAAGAATTCCATTCATTCTCGAGTTTCTCACCCTCTTTTTCATCACATTCTCCACCAAGCGAATCAACAATTGTACATGTATTGTGTACTGCTACTGAAACAGTATTCCCTTCTAGCATTAGACCATCAACAAAGATTTGATTTCTTGCGATAGGGGTGGAAGTTTGTCTGCTCAAGTTTTTCAATAGCTTGGAAGGAGGCTTTTGCTCAGCGAATAATACGTTCACATTTTCTTCTTTGAGCTCAGCTATTACCGTTGAAATAGTCTCTGGTCTAAGGCTGGAAGAATCACCAAGGAAATCTAATAGACTCAAAGTTTTCAAGCCAAATGCATCTCCGTAATATTCCATCGCTTTGTGCTTAGAAACGATTGTCCTTTGATCAGTAGGAATTGTGGCAACTTGTTTTTGAGTCCATAAGTCGAGATCTTCCAAAATAGAATTAACGGCTTTAGTTCTTTCTTTTAAAACTTTTTTTGTTTCTCTGTCAAAAAAGGAAATTTTCTTATTGATATTTTTAGAAATGACATTTCCCATCTTGATGATGTTATGAGGGTCATGCCAGATATGAGGATCTAGCCCACCATGGTCATGGTGATGATGATGATCGCCTTCATCTGGGACTTGAGCAATTGGTTCAACATCGTCGCCTGAAACATCCTTAAAGAAATGTTCGTCGGCTTCAAATTCAAAAGGCATATGCTCAGTAAAGAATGCATATTTGCCAGATTTTTTGATTTCTACAGTAAATGTTGTGGTGTCTTTCTTCTCATTAAATGAAAGAAAATATGCTTTTTTCTGCGCAATAAGTTTGTCATTATTGCGTTTGGTTTCTGAATTCTTAGATCCTAATAATTCTTTAGCAAGCTCTTCTGATGCTTCAATATCACCAGAGTTGAGAATAACCATTTTCATTGCAGGATCAGCATAGTCTCCATCGACTTTGGCAAAAGACCATTTGTATGTTCCTGCTGAAAGATCAAAAACACCAGCCCATTCAAAAGCTCCTTCTCCATGGCTATCGCCATGATCATCGTGGTCATCATGATCGTCATGTTTAGCAGTTGAATGATCATCGTGGTCATCATCCTTAGCAGCTGAATGATCATCATGATCATCATGATCGTCATGATGATCGTCTATTTCTATTGCACTTACGCCGACAACAACAGTTAAAGGATTATCTAACCATTTCTTGATTGCAGGGGTCATCTCTGAACCAAGAGTAAATACTTGGTTTGCACTTTTCAGTGTTTGGGCCTGTCTTGGAGTGATTTTGACATCATGAACATCTTGTTTTCTGTCAATTAAGCAGGTTACAGGCCTTGAAGGTGGTGCAATAGCAGAAACGACATCGCAGACCAATGGCTCTACGGCAACAATTGGTTTTGAATCTGCCTGTGCACTCTGATTAATTCCCGAGAATAAAAATGCTCCAGCAAGAAAAGAGCTCTTAAGGACTGTTTGATTTATTATGGATTTAGCCTTTTTTGACTGATTTGAAAAATTCGACATTAAAAATATAAAGCGTATCTAAAACGATAATCATTTTCATTTAGTATTGGCAAGTATATTATGTTTCTTGTCAGCAAATCCTCTAATTGATGTCTAGTTTGATTGCTGAAAATGTGACATATTCCTATTCCAGTAATATCAAACCTGTTTTAAGTAAGGTTTCTCTTAAGCTTGAACCAGGTACTTTGACTGCTCTTGTTGGTCCAAATGGCGCTGGTAAGTCAACATTATTAAGCTTGCTGCAAGGGAGTAGCACTCCGGATCAAGGAGAAATTACTGTTGACGGAAAACCATTGAGTCATCATCGATCTCAAGTTGCTTTAATGCCTCAGAGGGGAAAGCTGAATTGGAATTTCCCAATTACTGTTGAAGGATTAGTCTCTTTAGGTCGAGTAAATCATTCCAAATCTACTTGTTGTGAATTAGAAGCTGCCCTTCAACGTGTTGGAATATCTCATTTAGCAAAAAGAAGACTTGATGCTTTGTCTGGTGGACAGCAACAAAGAGCATTACTTGCAAAAACATTAATGAATCCAGCCAAAATATTTCTACTTGATGAACCGTGTTCCGCCTTTGACCCCCCTGCAAAAGAAGATTTTCTATTAATCATCCGTCAGTTAGCTGATTCGGGGCTAACGGTGTTCGTTAGTAGTCACGATTGGGGGACGTCCTTAAATGCTTATGACAAGGTTGTTGTTCTAGATAAGATTATTTTGGCTTCTGGCAACCCTGAGGAGGTTCAGGAAAAACTTAGTTCAATTAATTATTTGAGGTGGAAGTTATAGGTTTGATTCATATTCAAAAAATCTTATCCAGCATTCAATTGCCTAGAACAAGTTTGGCAGAGACCAAAGTACTCAAGAGTATGAAACAACAGCTCAAAGTTTTTCGAATTGTTTTGAGACAGATCCATCATTTTGATCGGACATCCCTTCAATCGTTTTGTTTCTCCACAGCTGACGCAAGTTAAATGATGAATATCTCTTTCAACTGGTGCATAAAGAACCTCACCGTTGGGAAGATGTCTGGAACGAATCAAACCTTGCTTTACTAGTGCTTGCAGGTTTCGATAGACCGTCGTCAGTCCCATTGTGTTTTCACCATTATGAAGTTGTCTATGCAGTTCTTGCCCACTCAATTCATCATTACATTTCTTGAGTTCATTGAGCAATTGCTGTTGTCGTTTAGTGATTTCAGGCTTGCTTGTAATCATAAGCAAGATCTTACCTTGATGTCTCTTACTGACCATACTGAATCATTGGCTTAATGTCTTTTTTCAATACAAATTGGTGGATAATCCCTCTTTTGATAACGTCCTTTTCAGGAATACTTTGCCCTGCGATGGGAACTGTTTTGATCACTCATAAAAGGCTTCTTCAAGTTAATTTAATTTCGCATTGTGTGCTGCCAGGTCTTGCTTTGGCTATGGCGCTTGGTTTGGATCCTTCTATTGGTGGAGTCATCAGCGGCTTGGTAGGAGCTATTGCAGCAGAAAGCTTGACAAATAAAAAAAATCAAAATTATGAAGCGGTTATGAATACAATTCTTGCTGGCTCGATGGGATTCGGTGTTTTGCTTATACCTCTACTGGGAATCAGGATTGATTTGGAGGCTGTTTTATTTGGAGATTTATTAACTGCAAATATGAGTGATCTTCTAAGAACTTTGATTGCTTTCTCGGTATTTATTTGCTTGATGCTTTTTGGTTACGACAAGCTTGTTCATATTGGTCTTGATCCAGAAGGAGCTGCTTCAAGTGGAGTTAATGTATCTTTTTTTAATTTGTCTCTTGGTTTTACTACGGCACTTGTCATTGTGAGTTCCATGTCTGCAGTGGGAGTCATTCTTGTGATTGCGTTACTTTCAACCCCAACTTTGTTGGGATTACAGAAAGCAAAATCTTTATGGATTGCGATGGTTAGATCCTCCATATTTGGATTAATTTTATCGCTTATAGGTTTTTCGCTGGCTATGATTTTGAATTTGCCTCCTGGACCTTTCATAAGTGTTCTTTGTGTGATTTCATTGATTTTGCTACCAAAGAATAGATAGATTTATTTTTACTCTTATTGCTAATAGATGCACTTTTTGGATGGATGAAAAGAGATAGCTTCTTAAAGATCAAGAAATCTGAAAATGGTAACGAAATGGTTTTGAATTCAATAAAATATTAATTAATTGGATATTTTCCTTCTTTCATTGATTAACTCATGAAGAGAACGCAACTCAATGTAAGTATTGACCCAAAACTTTTAGAAAAGATTAAAGAGAGTGCGAGGATTTCAGGAAAATCATTGGTTAGTTATGTCTCTGATTGTTTTGTTAATCAAATAGAGAGCCTGCCTGTTGAATCGATAGATTCTCGATTCAACAGGATTGAACAAAGACTGCAATCAATAGAGAAGAAACTTGACTTTCCTAATTATGAAAGCCATGTAAAACCATCTTTTACACCTCATGAATTGCAGAATTTTAATGAATTCATTAAAGCTGTTTTCAGCAAAGAGTTAAAAAGGAAGGGATATAGATCAATGAAAGAAGCATGGAATGATTTTATAAATCATATAAATTGTTTTGAGCAATGGAATGAGACATGTTCTTTTAGGCTTAAAGAGTCCCTTTTTATTGAACATGCTGATCCTTTAACAAGCGAAGAAATCAATCACCTTAAAGAAGGACAAGTATGTCCTCAACCAATCCGCACAGGGATCATTAATTGGATCAACAATTCAGATAGAGGAGAATGTTGTTGCTCCAATAAAAAATTCCCTTCACAGCAGCAAATTTGCGAAAAGGGTTCAATGTTAGTTGAAGATATATATTCTTAGACCAATTAAAATCACTTTTCGAAAGTTAATTAAATCCTAATTTGTTACAAAACAGATGGCTGATTGAGTCGATCGTAGATACATTGCCAAGAATTTTATAACACAACTTTAAATTCTTAATTAATTCAAGATTAGTTAGGATTGATATGGATTGCACAAGGCATCCATAATTTACCCATCTTATGGACACCATTGCATCCGATCTTTTTGGCTTCGATCTCTGCCTGAGCTTTAGTTGGATATGCATATATATTTTTTGAAGAAGGAGAATGTGAACGATTGATTGACTCGTGAATAGCATTATTTTCCGGACTCCACACCTTTAGGCCCATAGTTGTTATTCCTGCAGAAAATATACCCATTCCTACTATTGAGGCATTAACGACTCCCATAGCTACTACGCCTATAGAAACGACACCCATGGGAACAATCCCAATGGTAACAATTCCCATGGATATAAATCCGAGTGGTGCTATCCCAAATGCAATTTTTTTTGGTTTACTTCCGCAATGAGAAGGACTTTCGGAATTGTTCTGATCGGTACTAGTGGAATTTGTCATTATCTAACAATATTAGTGATGATGGTGATGCCCATCATGAGATTCATGATCTGTATGACTTTTGCAAGGCATCCATTTATCTCCCATCTTATGAGCTCCAGTGCAATTGAAATTTTTGGCTGCTTTTTCAGCTTCTACTTTCGTTTCAAAAAGTGCAGGAGTTCCATTTGTTTGGGAATTACCTGAGCATCCCATCAGTGAAAACGACATAGAAATAATGATGGCGGTGAAAATAGGCTTGAGATTGTTCATCTTTCTAGGTTTATCTAGCTCGTCTAGTTTTAGGTTAATTAAATAATGAACGCTGTCAGCAAAAGACCTTGAATATTTGTAGCAAAACACACAAATTCTTTGTAGCGAAAAGCACATTTATTATCGCTATCGCAAGTTAATCAGATTAAATTCGGGCCTATATATAGTTTTACTAGTATAACTAGTATTTGTGAGGTCTATGAAGCTTTTTTCACGATTACTCTTTATTCCTGCTTCGTTAGGCTTAATGGCTCCGATGGCTGTTGAAGCAGGAGGTGGCGATCATAGAGGTCATCATGATCACAATGATAGTCACATGAAGATGGGGGATTCATACCCTTCGACTATGTTTATGGGTAAAACGACTTTTGTTTTGGGTGGAGTAGATGGCGTAAGCGATTCTGGAATGGGTGGAATGGGTGGAATGGGTGGAATGTCTGCTTCTGGGGACAAGGATGGTACAGTTTTTCATTACGATACCAAGCTCATGTTTATGACCAGTTTTACTGGCCAAGACATGCTTAAGACTGCTGTTCGCATAGGTAATTTTGGGATGATGGAGCCCTTCGGGATGATGGGTGAGGCAAGATTAGATACTGCTTTCAGTAGTAGTGATTCGTTAGAACTTCACAAGGCTTATTACCAATTCCCTGTTGGAGACGATATTCAAGTAACTTTTGGCCCCAAGCTTCGTCAAGATGATTTGCTTGGTGTGTGGCCAAGTGCTTACCCAGGCGATGGAGTCTTGTTTGTACTAAACCAGGCAGGAGCCAATGATACTTATTCCAAAAAAATGGGAGCGGGTGCTGGTATTACTTGGTCCCATGACAAATTAGTTGCTTCTGCACTCTTCGTTTCAGAAGACGCATCAAACTCTTCGATTGGTTTCTTAACTGATGACGGTAAAGATCATATAACAACTCAGTTGGCATGGGTTGATGAGAAATTTACTCTTGCAGCGGCCTATACTCAAGCAGATAATGGGAATACCGATGATTCTCCTGATGTGAATGATTACTCTTCTTATGGAATTAGTGGTAGTTATCAATTCGGAAACGACTACAGCCTGAGTGCTGGTATTGGTTGGAAGAATCCTGAGAACGAGGATAATCCTGATACTGCAATGAATAAGGTGGAGGATGGCAATACATGGTCTGTTGGCTTCCTATGGCATGATGCGTTTATCGAGGGGAATAAGTTTGGGTTTGGTATTGGAACAGCCGAAACTCATAGAGATGATAGTGGCTATGATGATCCTTTGGCTTGGGAAGCTTTTTATGATTTTACGGTGAACGATAGCGTCACAGTTACTCCAGCTATTTTTGTTATTGAACAAGATGGTAAAGAGGACGTTAATGGAGCTTTAGTGAAAACTACTTTCAAGTTCTGATGTAAATGTTTTGTATTTTTAGTTAAGCTAATTGTGTAGTCGATATTAAACTCATCATCTCAATCCTAGAGATTTGATTTCTAATAAGTGGAAACAATAACTATTTTATCTAGAGATCTATTATCAAACTTAAAAAGTGTTCAATTCAGCTATGACCAAGGTTTCTAAATATATTTTCATTATGATTTTTGTTTTTCTTTTTCAAGTTTTTTCTCAACCAGTTAATGCATGTGTTGAAGGTTTGAAATGGGGAATGGATCTTTCGAACGTAGAAACTCATCTTGGTGTCTCTTTGATCCCTCTTGCTAACAAAACAAATCAGAATCTGTTCGAAGTGAAAGATATTCAAATAAGTGGTTTACCTGTAGAGGCTCTTAGAGTACGAATTGAAAAGGAGTCTGGATTAAAACAACTTGCTTATGAAATTGGCAACGAAAACATGACTGAGGTCTTAGCAGGATTACGTTACCGTTTTGGTCCTCCAGTTGGAACAAACGTTGATATTGAGAGTGGTTCATCATCTCAACAACAATGGATTTGGCACACTGGAGAAGATGTGATTGTTGCAGTTAAGAGCGACCAAAGGCCATTTTTACTTTCTTATCGACCATCACTTTTAGATCCCTCTTTTCTCTAGGAGAACTTTATTAATAGTCTTAAGTAAACTATCAAATCCTTTTAGTTGATTTAGTAATTTTTACCGAAGTTTGATTGTTGTTTAACAAGTTCGAAGAACTCCTGCTTCAAGCTTGCATCATGACGGAAATCACCTCTAACGATTGAGTTGATCATGCTGGTTTCGGGTTCTTTTACTCCTCGCCATTTCATACAATAATGTTGAGCTTTAACAAGGATTGCTAGACCTTTTGGTTCGCACAAACGTTCAATTTCATCAGCAAGAATCATTACAGCTTCTTCTTGAATATGTGGCCTAGAAAATACCCAATCAGCTACTCTTGCAAACTTCGAAATTCCAATAACTTTTTCACCAGGTTTTATTCCTATCCAGCAATCTCCAAGAATTGGAACCAAGTGATGAGAACAAGCAGATCTAACAGTTATTGGTCCTAGTGTATAGATCTCATCTAGATTCCTATCGTTGGGGAAATTAGTAACCTTAGGTTGAGGATGATATCTGCCTTTAAATACTTCATTTAAATACATTCTGGAAACGCGTTCTGCAGTTTCTTGAGTGTTGTGGTCATTATCGACATCAATCAATAAAGTTTTGAGCAAATCTCTAACTCTTGTGGCAACTTCTCTCTCAAGAGTCTCTAGTTCTCCTGGCTGAATAAAATCGGAAATATTATCATTTGCATGGAATCTTGCTCCATTTGCTTCTATACGTTCACGAATTATTTCTGAGACCAATTTGCAAGAAATTTGTTCTTTTAAATTATCCTTAACATTCTCATTAGGAGCAGTAGAAGTCATAACCTTTGTTTGTAAGGGTAAAAACCGATGACATACATTTAGAGCGCTAAGACCCTAACATATCGAGATCACTTTCGTTATGAGCAGAATACCTAGACTCTTTTCTTAGAATCATTATTCACAGTTATTTTCTAAGTTAAAGGTATTTATTTTTTGAACTGTTATCACTGTTGCCCAGCAAGAAGATATATATGAATAAGGGCTTTATACAGGTAACTTTATTTCAGGAAAATTCTGTCAAATGTCATTGGATAACTTTATGCCGATGAGTGGAATTGAACCACCGACCTACTGGTTACGAATCAGTTGCTCTACCCCTGAGCTACACCGGCATTAGAATCAAATTATCATCTTTTGATTTATTTTTTGAACAATCCAAATAAGCCCGGATCCAATTTGGATCCCAATTTAAGAGCTCGACTTTTAAAGGAGTCAAAAAATCCATATCGGGGATTAAGAAGAGCTGTTTGGATAGCGCTTTTCGGCTCAGCTGCTCTAGGGTTCTTTATTATGATTACTAATATCATCGCAGGTGATACTGTATCTTTTAATGATCTTGCAATCCAAAGCTCAGCATTATTAATTCTAAGTTTTTTATTATATAAAGATAGAAATAAACAAGTTGAAGATTAATTTTTCGACTTGAATTTATTTTTATTTATTCAGATATAAGGTTGGAATAAAAACTCAATTTAATTGGTCAATTTTCTTCTTTGGGTTACAAGCTTGAATGCTTCTATTTGATCCCCTTCTTCCCAGTTCGCAAAGCGATCACAACCTATTCCGCATTCGAAACCTGTTGATACGTCTTTGACGTCATCTTTATTTCTTTTTAGTGAATCTAGATCTCCTTCAAAAACAATTTGCTTTCCTCGTTTGACTCTGGCCCGGCAATTCCGTTGTATTTTTCCATTTGTAACATAGCAACCAGCAACTGCACTTTTGCCAATTGAGAATATTGCTCTAACCTCAGCGACCCCTAAGGCTTCTTCTATCATTTCTGGTTCTAAAAGACCTTCCATAGCTAGTTGAATATCTTCTAGAAGCTTATAAATAACCTCATATTCTCTTACATCAACTCCATTCGCATCGGCTGCGCGTTTAGCACCCGATGCCATTGAAGTATTAAATCCAACGATGACTGCACCAGATGCAGCTGCTAAATCCACATCAGTTTCAGTGACTTCACCTGGAGCTGATAGCAAAACTCTTACTTGGACTTCGTCTTTAGGAAGTTGTTCTAAAGAACCAAGTATTGCTTCTAAGCTTCCTTGCACATCAGCTTTGAGGATAATATTTAATTCTTTAAGTTCACCCTCACTTGCTTGGCCAGACATCGAAGAAAGTGATACTCGTCTGGAAGCCATTTGCTGAGCAAGTCTTGCTGCCCTGGCATCTGTGGCACGTTCTCCAACAACTGCTCTTGCAGCTTTTTCATCTGGGTAGACCTCAAACTCATCACCAGCTGTTGGCACTTCACTGAATCCAAGAGCTTCTACTGGACATGATGGACCCGCCTCTTTGATTCTGGATCCATTTTCATCTACCATCGCCCTGACTTTTCCAAGTACTGGTCCAGCTGCGACTACATCTCCCGACCTAAGGGTACCGTTTTGGACAAGTAATGTTGCGACTGGGCCTTTCGCTTTATCAAGATGTGCCTCTATAACTGTTCCTTTTGCCAATCTATCTGGGTTCGCTTGTAAATCTTCTACTTCAGTTACGAGTAAAACCATTTCTAAAAGTTTATCTATGTTTTCGCCTTTAATGGCGCTTACGGGAACCATTACTACATCTCCACCCCACTCTTCTGACAATAAATCCTGTTCTGATAATTCTTGTTTTACGCGGTCGGGAGAAGACCCTTCTTTATCTATTTTATTGATTGCTACAACAATGGGAACTTTTGCTGCTCTTGCATGGCTAATAGCTTCAAGGGTTTGAGGCCTAACTCCGTCATCTGCCGCTACAACTAAAATCGCAACATCTGTAACTCTGGTTCCTCTAGCTCTCATCGCTGTGAATGCTTCATGCCCAGGAGTGTCAAGAAAAGTTAGTTTCTTAGTTGATCCATCATGTTGAGTTTCAATTTGATAAGCACCAATGTGTTGAGTAATGCCTCCAGCTTCACCTGCTGCAACCCTTGCTTTTCTTATGGCGTCAAGTAAAGATGTTTTTCCATGGTCCACGTGCCCCATCACGGTAACTACGGGCGGTCTTCTAATTAAGTGCTTTAAATCTCCCTCCTCAATCATCTCAACTGTCTTCTTCGCAGCCTCTTCAACATCATCTTGAAGAACAGGTACACCAAATTCCTCAGCGACTGTCTCGATTGTGGCTAGATCTAGCGATTGAGTGACAGTGGCAGTAATTCCTTTGAAAAATAATGATTTAATGATTTCTGAACTTTCAACACTCAACATGTCAGCAAGCTCTTGAACTGTGAGATTGTCTTCTGGTACAACAATCATTTCAGGCCTTACAAGTTTTGCTTCTCTAGCGGCTCTTAATTCCATCGCACGTCTTCGTTGCCTTTGTCGGGTAGTTTCTTTCTTACGCTTTTTAAGGGCAGTTAAAGGCTTCCCATTGTTTCTCTTGCCAGATTTAGGCTTTGATGGTCGAGCTAAGCTGGCTGAGAGAACAACTGCTTGTTGTTCCCCAGCAAATCCACTTGTCTCTGCAGTAAGAGCATCATCATTTTCTCCAATAATGTGGACTTTTTGACGTTGTTTTTGAGGCGATTTGTTTCTTAAAGCATCAAGTTTTGCGCTGTCATCCCAATCAGGTTTTCCAGTTCTTCTTGGTGCAGTAGCGGTACCACCTGGCCTATGAGCTGGCTTTTTGGGAGCAGCTGGAGTTGGCCTGTTTACTGGAGGCTTTGCGCCTGTGGAATTTTCTCTTTTAGGTCTGGGACCAGTTTGAGAATCAGATTTCCTTTGAGGAGCACTTGGCCTAGCTTGTGGCTTTTGCAGTTGCATCAATTCACTAGGCGCAACTGGTTTCCTCATGCCAGATGGAACACCTGGACGATTATTAGAGCGGTAAGGGTTAGGTCCACCAACTCCCTTAGTAGAAACTGCGGGCCTATTTTGCATTCCTCCTCGATTAGGAGACCCAGAACGAACTGGAGCTTCAGCTCTATTATTAGCTCCTGGACGATTTTGTAGGGAGCGATTGGCTCCTCCGCCTCGGTTAGGACCTTGTCGATTTGGCGACCCAGGACGACTTGCTCCTACTAACCTGTTGTTAGAGCCAGATCGATTTGATAACCCTTGACGATTTGCAGATACTGGAGGTTTTGGTGCTCCAGGTCTCGCTGGCATCAAAGGTTTGTTTCTTGCTTCGTTGGTCTGGGGTTTACTTATAGGCTTTTCTCTACGTATGGGAGCACCGACAAGTTCAAGAGTATTTCCTTTTGTAGGGGGCTGAGGGATTCTTGAAGGCGAATTTTGTTTGTTTTGATTTTTGATTTTTTGAAAATTGCCTGGCCCTATTTTCTGAAAAGATTTGTCATCTTGCTGAATCCTTGTTTTTGGTTTTTGGTCATTGGGCTGTAATGGTTTTTTATCTTGAATATTTGTTTTTGGTCTGCTTGGCGGCGCTAATGGTCTCTTAGGTTGCTGACTATAATTTTGTTGTGGTTGAGTTAATGGCTTTTGGGCTGAATTAGAACTTTTAGGTTGATTTATTAATTTGTTATTCGTTTTTATTTCTTCAATAGGAATGTTTTTTACAGTTTGACTTATAGGTTTAGTAATAGTTTGGTTTAAGGCTTGTCTTGGCTTTGGAGGCAGTGGTTGGTTTGGCTTAGAGGGTGCGTTTATAGGTTGTTGTGTAGGGAATTTGTTTTTTAAAGTTTTTTGTTGATTTTTTTGAGATGATATTTGGGTTTTAACTAAGGTTTGCTTAGGCTGTGAAGGGACATTTAACTTTGCTTTTGAAAGCTCTTTTTGATCAGGATTATTTTGCTTCAGTTCGGGTTCCTGATCCTTTCGAGTTTTGATAGGACCTTTCTTAACGGAAAGAATTTCTTTATCTAATTTCTTAATAGGTTTCCTAGAAGTTTTTACATTACTTTTTTTTAGAAAATCTTTGATTTGATTTGCTTCAAGACTGCTTATGGAACTGCTATGACTTTTAGCTGCTATGGAAAGTTTCCGAGCTGCGTCTAGCACATCTTTATTGTCAAGACTTAAGTCCTTTGACAATTCATAAATTCTGATTTTACCGCTGCTGGTCATTAATGTTGTGCTTGAACTTTAGATTTGGTTTTTGAGTTGACTGAGTTCTCTTCATTAACATCATGCCTCACTATCTGAATCAATGCAGGTATTAAGTTGTTTTTGGAGCATATTGAAAACGCTTGAGTGAATATCACATCTCAAGGCTTTTTGTAATCGTTTACGCTTCAAAGCTTCTTCAAAACATGACTCAGTTGGACAGAGATAGGCTGATCTTCCCATCCCGCCTGAGAGAACCACTCCATTCTGAAAGTCTTTAGTAACTTTTAAAAGAAACTTGCGATCAAGAACTTTTTTGCAAGCTACACATCTACGCAGAATGGGGCTTTGACTCACCGGGTTCCTTCCTCTTTTGTAGTTACTTTATCTTCGCCCGTACCAGCCTCTTCGATTGTTTCTTCAATATCATCAGTTTCTGTGTTTTCAGCATCGATCTCTGAATCAGTCTCAGAGGATTCAGAGTCTTCAAGATTCATATCTGATAATTGCTCATCTTGGAAGTCTTCTTCGTCTTCTGGGAGGGGGTAAAGCTCTCTTAATCGTGCATCTTCTTCCGCTCTAGCTGCTTGCTCTGCCTCTAATCTCTGCTCAGCTTCTCTCTGTAAAGATTCTTCTTCTTCCCTTTGAGAAATTAATTCTGCAACCTCGGAATCTTCAGTGGCTTGATCATATTCTTGTGAATTTTTTATATCTATTTTCCATCCCGTAAGTCTTGCTGCAAGTCTTACATTTTGCCCTTCTCTACCAATGGCAAGGCTAAGTTGATCTGGAGGAACCAGGACATGCGCATGCTGACCTTCTGGATCCACAAGCCTTACTACTTCAACTCTTGCAGGACTTAGTGAGTTGCAAATGTATTGAACAGGGTCAGAAGACCAACGAATTACATCTATTTTTTCACCACGAAGTTCATTAACCACTTGTTGAATACGTGATCCTCTAGCACCAATACATGCTCCAACAGGGTCTACCTCTCTTTCAATACTGTCAACAGCTACTTTTGTTCTCGGGCCTACTGCTCTTGAGGGTGGATTTGCTTCGCGAGCAACAGCAACAATTCGAACGGAACCTTCTTGAATTTCAGGAACTTCATTTTCGAATAAATAGACAACAAGCCCAGCATTCGACCTGCTCACAAAAAGTTGAGGTCCTCTTCTAGGGATTTCACTAACTTCTTTAAGGAATACTTTAAATGTTGCATTTGCTCGATAATTATCATTAGGTAATTGATCTCGTCTTGGAAGCTCTGCTTCTACTTCTGGTCTACCTAAACCAGAACTGACTGCCATAATTACGGACTGCCTTTCAAATCTTATGACTCTGGCAGTTAGAACTGGATCTTCTAAGTCAGCAAATTCCTCTTGGATCATTCTTCTTTGCTGATCTCTCAATTTTTGGGCTAAAACTTGCTTGGTTGTAGCTGCCGCCATTCTTCCAAAATCTTCTTTCTCTGGAGTCACATCTAGGACAACGGTATCTCCAACTTGAGCATCATCAGCAACTTGCATGACCTCAGCTATTGCTATTTGATGATCGTCACTCTCAACCTCTTCAACTATTATTTTGCTGGCCAAAACTCTATACCCTTCATCTTCTAGATCTAAACCAACATCAAAGTTACTAAAATAATCCTCTTCAAATGGATCGTCGCTAATACCCAGATAAAGAGTTTTTCGATATCGCTCATAACCTTTGAGAAGTGCTTCTCTTAAAGCAGCTTCGACAACTTGTGAAGGAAGTTTTTTTTCCTCACTAATGTCTTCAATTAAGTTATTTAAGCCTGGGAGTAGAACAAGAGCCATCGATGATGGGATATAAAAGATGAGAAGGACTGGGTTAGATAATTGATATCTAGATTTTAACCAGAAGGTGTTGTGAGTCGGACTTGAATAACGTCTTCGACTGGGATTCGCTGAGTTTTACCCTTTTGATTTATTTGTAGATCATTATCAGTCCTTTTTAGAAGCAAACCATTTATTTGTTGCTCAATTTTTTTTAAATCCTGATAAGTAACTTCAATTGGAAAACCTTTGAAAATTTCAAAATCTTTTTCTTCAGTTAAGAGATCACTAACTCCCTCACTGCTTATTTCTAAAGTAAATGGCTGATCAAGAATGGAGGAACTTTGAATAGCTTTGTCAATATATTGGCTAAGAATAGAACAGTCATCAAGAGTGACTTTTTTCTCAGAATTTTTGTGTCGAATGTTTACTTGAATTGATAAGGGATTTAGATGCGTGAACATCTGAAAATCTGTTACATCAAAGCCATGATTAGTGGCTGACTTTGTTGTAAGAACTTTCAATTCTGTAACGGTTTGATTAGACAAAAGGCAGTGTCGAAGTCGGGCAGGAAGCCCGAGCGGTTTAAGTTTTGACCCGCCTCTATTTAAAGAGGTACCGTCAGGCAAATAAATATTACTAGATAGAGGTTTCGGTTACCTCTAAAATCAGGTTCTTCTTATTTTGCATTGATCTACTTTATTGTTTTTTGAAGTTTAAACTAATTATGCTGAGCCTTAAAAAGTTAGAAATCATGAGGATATATAGGCATATATTTTTCCTTTCGACAATTCTTCTTTTCTTTTTCTTAGGGCCGTCATCTTTGTTGGCTTCACAAGACTTTCTAGAAAATGAATCACATAGTTTTGTTGCTAATGTCGCAAGTAGGGTTTCACCATCGGTAGTCCGGATTGATATTGAAAGAGATCTTCAAACAGATGAATTTGAATCCGATTTATTAGATCCTTTGTTAAGAGATCTTTTAGGTGATTTAGGTACTATCCCAAAAAAAGAAAGGGGTCAGGGTTCTGGGGTGATAATTGATAGTTCAGGATTAGTTCTCACCAATGCTCATGTAGTTGAAAGAGTTGATCGTGTGATAATCACTCTTCAAAATGGAAATCAAGTTGATGGAACAGTTCTTGGAACAGATCAAGTTACTGACTTGGCTTTGGTGAAGATTAAAGAATATCCTGGTTTAGAAAGTGCAAAATTAGGTGATTCAGAAGATATCCAAGTTGGGGATTGGGCAATTGCTCTTGGAACTCCTTATGGCCTTGAAAGTACTGTCACACTTGGTATAGTCAGCAGCCTTCATAGAGATATCAATAGTCTTGGCTTTTCTGATAAAAGACTGGATTTAATACAAACTGACGCAGCAATAAATCCTGGAAATTCTGGGGGACCTTTGATCAATGCAAATGGAGAAGTTATTGGAATAAATACTTTGGTTAGATCTGGTCCTGGGGCTGGACTAGGATTTGCAATCCCAATCAATCTTGCTTCAAAAGTTACTAATCAATTGCTTGCCAATGGTGAAGTTATTCATCCTTACCTAGGAGCTCAGTTGGTTTTGTTGAATGAACGAATAGCTAAAGAGCATAATCAAGATCCAAATGCATTGATTTTTTTGCCTGAACGATCAGGAGCACTTGTTCAATCTGTTATTCCTCAAAGTCCAGCAGAAGAGGGTGGATTACGAAGGGGTGATCTTGTGATTAATGCAGGGGGGAATGTAATTAATGATCCTAGATCTTTACTGATGCAAGTTGAGAATGCTCAAATAGGAAAACCATTTGAATTAGAAGTGGTTCGAAACAATAAAGAGATTAATCTTTCTATTAAGCCCGCTGCTTTACCAGGAATTAGTTGAAAATCTTGCTACTGTCTTTCGAAAAGGTACGACTTAATGGATCTTCAAAATCAGATGAAACAAGCAGTTGCTCAAGCTGCTGTAGATCAAATTCAAAACGGGATGATTCTTGGTCTTGGCTCTGGATCTACAGCAGCTTTGATGATTGAAGCTCTTGCGGTGAAAATAAAATCAGGAGAAATTAAAGATGTTGTTGGAGTTACTACCTCTTTTCAGGGTGAAGTCCTTGCTTCTCAATTAGGAATACCATTGAAATCTCTTTCATCAGTTTCAGAAATTGATCTTGCAATTGATGGCGCAGATGAAGTTGATCCCAAATTTCAACTTATTAAAGGAGGAGGAGCTTGTCATGTACAGGAAAAACTTGTTGCCGCTTTGGCTAAAAAATTTATAGTTGTTGTTGACTCAACAAAACTTGTTGAAAAATTGAATCTTGATTTCAAATTACCGGTAGAAGTTCTTCCTTCTGCTTGGAAACAAGTACAAAAAACTTTAAAAGATCTTGAAGGAGAAGGAAATCTAAGAATGGCCCAGAAAAAGGCTGGGCCTATAGTTACTGATCAGGGAAACTTGATTCTTGATTTGACTTTTAGGAATGGTATTGACCAACCTGAACTTTTGGAGAGTCAAATCAACAACATTCCAGGCGTTCTTGAAAATGGACTTTTTGTAAACCTGACAGATGAGGTGTTAGTGGGAAAAGTAGAAAATGAAGTTGTGCATGTTGAATCTCTTAACAAGATTTAGAGTCTCTAATTCGTATTGATTCTGCGTGGCTGTGTAACCCTTCGCTATTTGCTAAATGCACGACCGCTTTTTTATTTTGATTAAAGGCTTCTTCTGAAAAATCTATAAGTGAGGTATTTTTCATAAAAGTTTCAACCCCAAGAGCGCCAGTAAATCTAGCAGTCCCTGATGTTGGAAGAGTGTGATTAGGGCCCCCAAGATAATCCCCAATAGCCTCTGGGCTCCATGGCCCCATAAATATTGCTCCAGCATTCTTGATGTTTTTCGATAATCCTTTTGGGTCCTCCACAAGTAATTCAAGATGTTCAGGGGCAAAAGTATCACTTAATTTTGCGCAAGTTTCTAAGTCATCACAAAGGACTATTAAACCCCAGTTTTTAATTGATTCTTGACATATTTCTAATCTTGGATGATTAATTAATTGACGTTCAATTTCTGCTGGTATTTTCTCAGCTAATTTTTTATTAGTAGTGATTAGTATTGCCGAAGCTAAAGGGTCATGTTCCGATTGAGCTAACATATCTGATGCAACATGTTCCAATTTTGCTGATTGATCAGCGATTATTAGGATTTCACTGGGACCAGCCAAAGAATCAATGCCTACTTTCCCATAAACTTTTTTCTTTGCCAAAGTTACATAGATGTTTCCTGGTCCAGTAATGACATCTACTTTTGGGATTGATTCAGTGCCACTAGCAAGCGCTCCGATAGCTTGCGCGCCTCCAATACGAAAAACTTTGTTGATACCTGAAATATGTGCTGCAGCTAGTACTGTTTGGTTTAATTCTCCTTTTGAGTTGGCTGGAGAAACCATTATGGTTTGATTCACTCCTGCCACATAAGCAGGAATAGCATTCATTAAAACGGTGCTCGGATAGGCTGCTCTTCCGCCAGGAACATATATTCCCGCTTTTTCAACAGGGCTCCATCTACGTCCTAGTGATTCACCATGGGGGCCAGAATAAGTGATATTTTTTGGTACCTGTAGACTATGAAATTTTTCAATTCTTGTTTTGGCTAATAAAAGTGAATCTTGTAACTCTCTAGGAGTCTCTTCCCACGCTTTCAGTATTAAATCTGATGGAACTTGAAATTGTTCTATTTGAAATCCATCAAAGCGAGAAGTGTATTCTTTAAGCGCCTCATCACCTCTTTCATCAACGTTTTTAAGAATATCGTCAACTACCTTTATGGCTTTATCTTGAGTGGCTCCAGAGGTTCTGTCGGTAATTGTCTTGAGCTCAAGCTGAGCCTGTTCAATATTATTTGCCGTTCTTATGGCTAATCTTTTTGAGGGAGTTTCCTGAACCTCATTCTTATTAATTATTTGCGTCATGAACTTTTGGCTATTGGTTCAATTTGGTTATCTTATGCCTTAATTTTGATTTATGTAGATCTTCTTCATGGTCTTGAGGTAGTGTGGATTAACATAAGACTAAAACACTAAGCCTCCGTGGCAAATACCAACTCAGCTAAAAAGCGAATTCAAATTGCGGAACGTAACCGCCTTGAAAACAAAAATTACAAATCTACTGTTCGCACTTTAATGAAGCGATGCTTTGTTGCTTGTGGAATATTTGAGAAAGAGCCTGGCGATGAATCTAAAGTAGATCTTCAAAAAACATTTAATTTAGCCTTTAGCAAAATTGATAAAGCAGTTAAAAAAGGTGTTTTGCATAAAAACACAGGAGCTAATCAGAAATCAAGACTTAGCTCTGCACTCAAGAAAGCTTTGAAAGAAGTTGTTTGAGAATAAATATTCTAGGATTTAGTATTAAAAGAACATTCTATTTTGCATCTTGAGCGATTCCAAAAGTTCAATAATTGATAGTCACTGTCATATCGTATTCTCTAACTTTAATGAAGATAGAGAAAAAGTTGCAGAAAGGTGGAGATCCCAGGGTGTTAAAGCTTTATTACATGCCTGCGTAGAACCCTCTGAAATCCCTGCTATTAAATTAATGGCTGATCAATTTCAGGAGATGAGATATTCAGTAGGGGTCCATCCATTGGATGTACATCATTGGAAACCTGAAACTATAAGTGTTTTAAAACAAGCAGCCCTTGACGACAGTCGAGTTGTCGCAATAGGAGAATTAGGACTTGATCTTTTTAAGGCAGAGAATTTGAGTGAGCAGCTTTCAATTTTAATGCCGCAATTAAACTTGGCTTCTGAATTGAATTTGCCAGTCATTGTTCATTGCAGAGATGCTGCAAAAGAAATGTTAGAAGTCTTTTCTAGGCTCTATGAAGATGGTTGCTGTCCAAAAGGTGTTATGCATTGCTGGAGCGGCAATGTCAAAGAGATGAGAGAGTTTCTTGATCTTGGGTTTTATATAAGCTTCAGTGGAAACGTAACTTTTAAAAATGCTATTGATATCCATGAATGCGCAAAAGAAGTTCCTCAAAGTAGATTTCTAGTGGAAACCGATAGTCCTTTTCTGTCACCTGTCCCTCATCGAGGGAAAAGGAATGAACCTTCCTTTGTAAAGCATGTGGTAGAGAAAATTTCTGAAATTAGAGGTGAAAGTTTTTCTAAAATTGCTCAGAAAACTACTCAAAACGCAAGGGAATTGTTTGCGTTGCCTTAAATATTATTATTTCCTCTAGTTAATTCTCTGATTTGAGTGTAGAGTTATTTATTGTCTTGCCAAGGCGTGGTATTCGCGCTTAAACCTTGAAGGTTCTACCTTTTAGTCAGTTTGTTCGTTGATTAAGTAAATTCAATTTCAAATCTCAATCTTTTAGGAGATTGTTTTTTGTTTTTTTCTTAGTAAAGTTCATTTTTTGACTTAAAGGACAAGACATTAACCCGTCCTCTACATAATAAACGCAGGTTCTCGAATGAGCAGAAGCGCGATTCAGGTAGCCAAAGCAGCTACATATCTGCCTGATCTAGTTGAGGTGCAAAGATCAAGTTTTAAATGGTTTTTGGATAAAGGCTTGATTGAAGAATTAGACAATTTTTCTCCCATTACTGATTATACCGGTAAGCTTGAATTACATTTTATTGGAGCAGGATATAAACTTAAGCGTCCAAGGCATGATGTAGAAGAAGCAAAAAGAAGAGATGCAACATTTGCTTCTCAAATGTATGTCACTTGTCGCTTAGTTAATAAAGAAACTGGAGAGATTAAAGAACAAGAGGTTTTTATAGGTGAACTACCTCTGATGACTGAGCGTGGAACTTTTATAATTAATGGTGCTGAGAGAGTAATAGTCAATCAAATAGTTCGCAGTCCAGGAGTTTATTTCAAAGATGAGCAGGATAAAAATGGTAGAAGAACTTACAATGCAAGTGTTATTCCTAACCGAGGAGCATGGTTAAAGTTTGAAACTGATAAAAATGATTTGCTTCATGTTCGTGTAGATAAAACAAGAAAAATCAATGCTCATGTCTTAATGAGAGCAATGGGTTTATCAGATAATGATGTAATTGATAAGTTACGACATCCTGAGTTTTATAAAAAGTCAATTGAAGCGGCGAATGAAGAAGGTATAAGTTCAGAGGACCAAGCTTTGTTAGAACTTTATAAGAAGCTAAGGCCAGGAGAGCCTCCCTCAGTAAGTGGCGGTCAACAGCTACTTCAAACAAGATTCTTTGATCCAAAACGATATGACTTAGGAAGAGTTGGTAGATATAAAATTAATAAGAAACTACGTCTAACTATTCCGGACAATGTAAGAACACTTACCAACGAGGATGTTCTTTCCACTTTAGATTACCTTATTAATTTGGAATTAGATGTTGGTGGGGCAACTTTAGATGATATTGATCATTTAGGTAATAGAAGAGTTAGGTCAGTTGGTGAACTTTTACAAAACCAAGTTCGAGTTGGCTTGAACAGACTTGAAAGGATAATTAAAGAGAGGATGACTGTTGGGGAAACAGATTCACTTACTCCAGCGCAATTGGTTAATCCAAAACCTTTAGTTGCAGCGATCAAAGAATTCTTTGGTTCAAGTCAATTAAGTCAATTTATGGATCAAACAAATCCATTAGCTGAATTAACTCATAAAAGACGTATCTCTGCTTTGGGACCAGGAGGCTTAACTAGGGAAAGAGCTGGTTTTGCAGTTAGAGATATTCATCCATCTCATTATGGAAGACTTTGTCCAATTGAAACCCCTGAAGGACCAAATGCTGGTTTGATTAACTCTTTAGCGACTCACGCACGAGTTAATGAATACGGTTTTATTGAGACACCATTTTGGAAGGTGGAAGATGGACGAATAATTAAAAAAGGCGATCCTATTTATCTTTCTGCAGATTTAGAAGATGAATGTAGGGTCGCTCCAGGTGATGTAGCTACAGATGAAGAAGGGAAAATAATGGCAGAACTTGTTCCAGTTAGGTATCGACAAGATTTTGAAACAGTTTCTCCAGAGCAAGTTGATTATGTCCAATTATCCCCTGTTCAGGTTATTTCTGTAGCAGCTTCCTTAATTCCATTTTTGGAACACGATGATGCTAATAGAGCTCTGATGGGTTCCAATATGCAAAGACAAGCAGTTCCTCTTTTGCGTCCAGAAAGACCGTTAGTTGGAACTGGCTTAGAGACTCAAGTCGCTAGAGATTCTGGAATGGTTCCAATTTCAAAAGTAAATGGAACAGTAACTTATGTTGATGCTAATGCAATTGTCGTTACTGATGAGGAAGGGAATGACCACACTCATTACTTGCAAAAATATCAGAGATCTAATCAAGATACTTGTTTAAATCATAGGCCTATTGTTTTTAATGGTGATCCTGTAATCGTGGGACAAGTATTGGCTGATGGTTCGGCCTGTGAGGGAGGTGAAATAGCTCTTGGTCAAAATGTATTAATTGCATACATGCCTTGGGAAGGTTACAACTATGAAGATGCAATTCTTGTTAGCGAAAGGTTAGTTAAAGATGATCTGTATACCTCTGTCCATATAGAAAAATATGAAATAGAAGCTCGTCAAACTAAGTTAGGTCCTGAGGAAATAACAAGAGAAATTCCAAATGTATCAGAAGAAAGTCTTGGTAATTTGGATGAAATGGGAATTATTCGAATAGGGGCTTTCGTTGAGAGTGGAGATATCCTTGTTGGCAAAGTAACCCCTAAAGGAGAATCAGACCAACCGCCTGAAGAAAAACTTTTAAGAGCAATTTTTGGAGAAAAAGCTAGAGATGTTAGAGATAATTCTCTTCGAGTTCCTTCTACTGAGAGAGGACGAGTGGTTGATGTGCGGATATATACAAGAGAGCAAGGAGATGAGCTACCACCTGGAGCAAATATGGTTGTCAGAGTTTATGTAGCGCAACGCAGGAAAATCCAAGTAGGCGATAAAATGGCTGGTAGGCACGGTAATAAAGGGATTATAAGCAGAATACTACCAAGAGAGGATATGCCTTACCTTCCTGATGGTACACCTGTAGATATATGCCTTAACCCACTTGGTGTCCCAAGTAGAATGAATGTAGGGCAAGTCTTTGAGCTTCTTATGGGTTGGGCTGCTTCAAACTTGGATTGTCGAGTTAAAGTAGTCCCATTCGATGAGATGTATGGGCCAGAAATGTCTAATCAGACAGTTCAAGCCTACTTAAAAGAGGCAGCAAGACAGCCTGGTAAATCATGGGTATATAACCCTAAGGATCCTGGGAAGTTACTCCTAAAAGATGGTCGAACCGGCGAACCTTTTGATCAACCAGTGGCTGTTGGCTATGCCCATTTCCTAAAACTTGTACATTTAGTAGACGATAAAATTCATGCTCGATCTACAGGTCCATATTCCTTGGTTACTCAACAACCTTTAGGTGGAAAGGCCCAACAAGGTGGACAGAGGCTCGGAGAGATGGAAGTATGGGCACTCGAGGCTTATGGAGCAGCATACACCTTGCAAGAATTATTAACTGTAAAGTCTGATGATATGCAAGGTCGTAATGAAGCTCTTAATTCGATTGTAAAAGGAAAACCAATTCCAAGGCCAGGGACTCCTGAATCCTTCAAAGTTTTAATGAGGGAACTTCAGTCATTGGGATTAGATATCGGAGTTTATACAGATGATGGGAAAGAAGTTGATCTGATGCAAGATGTAAATCCCCGTAGAAGCACGCCAAGTAGACCTACCTATGAATCATTAGGTAAAGAATACGAGGAGTAATCGACTCAATTAAAACAAATCATCTAAACACACTAATCTCTCATGACTAATAGCAATCTACGTACGGAAAATCATTTTGATTATGTCAAAATAAAACTAGCCTCGCCTGAAAGGGTAATGGAATGGGGCCAAAGAACTTTACCCAACGGTCAGGTAGTAGGGGAAGTAACCAAGCCTGAAACAATAAATTATCGAACACTTAAGCCTGAGATGGACGGATTGTTTTGTGAAAAGATTTTTGGTCCATCAAAGGATTGGGAATGTCATTGTGGGAAATATAAGAGAGTTAGACATCGTGGAATTGTTTGTGAAAGGTGTGGTGTTGAAGTAACAGAAAGCCGTGTAAGGAGACATAGAATGGGATTTATTAAATTAGCTGCTCCCGTATCGCATGTTTGGTATTTAAAAGGTATTCCTAGCTATGTAGCTATTTTGTTAGACATGCCTCTTAGAGATGTCGAACAAATTGTTTACTTTAATTGTTATGTGGTTTTAGATATTGGAGATAGTAAAGATCTAAAATATAAACAGCTATTAACAGAAGATGAATGGCTTGAGATTGAAGACGAGATTTATGCTGAGGATTCAACTATCGAGAATGAACCAATTGTTGGTATAGGTGCAGAGGCCTTAAAACAATTACTTGAAGATTTAAATTTAAAAGAAGTTGCTGAGCAATTGCGTGAAGAAATTGCAACAAGCAAAGGTCAAAAAAGGGCTAAGCTTATCAAAAGATTAAGGGTGATAGATAATTTTATTGCTACTAGTGCAAGTCCCGAATGGATGGTTTTAGATGCGATACCTGTTATACCTCCTGATCTGAGGCCTATGGTGCAATTAGATGGGGGTAGATTTGCTACCTCAGATTTAAATGACTTATATAGAAGAGTAATTAATAGGAATAACCGTCTTGCCCGTCTTCAGGAAATATTGGCTCCAGAGATAATAGTCAGGAATGAAAAAAGGATGCTGCAAGAGGCTGTAGACGCACTTATTGATAACGGTAGAAGAGGAAGAACTGTTGTTGGCGCAAATAATCGCCCCTTGAAATCATTGAGCGATATTATTGAGGGTAAGCAAGGTAGGTTTAGGCAGAACTTGCTTGGGAAAAGAGTTGATTATTCAGGTCGTTCAGTAATTGTTGTTGGCCCCAAGTTGAAAATGCATCAATGTGGATTGCCAAAGGAAATGGCAATAGAGCTTTTTCAGCCTTTTGTAATTCATAGATTGATTCGTCAGAATATTGTCAATAACATCAAAGCAGCAAAGAAATTGATACAGAAAGCTGACGATGAAGTCATGCAGGTTTTACAGGAAGTTATAGATGGTCATCCTATTCTTCTCAACCGTGCTCCTACTTTGCACCGACTAGGTATTCAAGCTTTTGAGCCTAAATTAGTTGCTGGACGAGCTATACAGTTACATCCCTTAGTCTGTCCAGCATTTAACGCTGATTTTGATGGAGATCAAATGGCTGTTCATGTACCTTTAGCGATTGAAGCGCAAACAGAGGCAAGGATGTTAATGCTTGCTAGTAACAATATTCTTTCACCTGCAACTGGCGATCCAATTGTAACCCCATCTCAAGATATGGTTTTAGGCTCTTACTATCTAACCGCAATTCAGCCTCAAGCCAATCAACCTAAATTCGGAGATTATGCACACACGTATGCTTCACTTGAAGACGTTTTACAGGCTCTTGAAGATAAAAGAATAGATTTACACGATTGGGTTTGGGTTAGATTCTCTGGCGAAATAGAGGATGACGATGAACTTCAAGAACCGCGTAAGTCTGAGACTTTGAAAGACGGTACTCGTATCGAGGAATGGACCTATCGACGTGACAGATTAGATGAAGATGGAAGTTTAATTAGCCGCTACATCTTGACGACAGTTGGACGGGTCGTAATGAATCACACGATTATTGATGCTGTGGCAGCCACCTCATAACTCTTAGAACAAATCCTCTTTTTTTGAACAGTTTTTTTCATGACTTCTTCCTCTCCTAAAACTCGTAAATCCTCTGCTAAATCAAAAGCAAAAAGAGGCTCTAAAGCAAAAAAAGCAGCAGCGATAAAAGCTGTTCAAAGACTTTCTAAAACTCCTCCACCTTTTAGAAATAAAGTAGTTGATAAGAAAGGTTTGAAAAATTTAGTTGCATGGGCATTTAAGCATCATGGAACTGCTGCAACTGCTGCTATGGCAGATAATTTGAAGGACCTTGGTTTCAGATATGCAACCCAAGCGGCAGTATCAATATCTGTTGATGATTTAAAAGTTCCAGAGGCTAAACAAGATTTACTTGGTCAGGCAGAAGAATTAATAACTGCTACAGAAGAATGCTATAGATTGGGTGAAATTACTGAGGTTGAAAGGCATACGAAAGTTATAGACACTTGGACAGAAACAAATGAAAGATTAGTTGATGCAGTTAAAAAGAATTTCAATCAAAACGATCCGTTGAACTCAGTATGGATGATGGCTAATTCAGGAGCCAGAGGAAATATGTCTCAGGTTCGTCAGCTTGTTGGAATGAGAGGATTAATGGCTAATCCTCAAGGGGAGATCATTGACTTACCAATACGAACTAATTTTAGAGAGGGACTCACGGTAACTGAGTATGTTATTTCCTCATATGGAGCTCGTAAAGGTCTTGTTGACACCGCTTTAAGAACTGCTGACTCTGGTTATTTAACTAGACGTTTGGTTGATGTCGCTCAAGATGTAATTGTTAGAGAAGAGGATTGTGGCACTACAAGATCAATTTTAATAAGTGCTGAGGATGGTAAGTTTGGTAATAGACTTGTTGGACGATTAACATCCGAACAAGTAGTTAATGCCGATCAGGAAGTTTTAGCTGAAAGAGATACTCCAATTGATCCTCAGCTATCTAAGAAATTTGAACAATCAAATATTCAAGGTATCAGAGTTAGATCTCCTCTTACATGTGAGGCTACTAGGTCGGTTTGTCGAAAATGTTATGGTTGGGCGCTAGCGCATAACCAACTCGTTGATTTAGGGGAAGCAGTGGGTATCGTTGCCGCTCAATCTATTGGAGAGCCAGGTACGCAATTAACCATGAGGACTTTCCATACCGGCGGAGTTTCAACCGCAGAGACTGGTGTTGTTCGCTCTACTATTTCAGGAAAAGTTGAGTTTGGTTCAAAGGCACGAGTAAGAGGTTATAGAACACCACATGGTGTTGAGGCTCAGCAAGCAGAAGTTGATTTTAGCCTTAGTATTGTTCCGTTAAGTGGTGGAAAACCTCAAACAATCGATATACCTATTGGCTCTCTACTTTTTGTAGACAATGATCAAAGTATTGCTACAGATGTAACTGTTGCTCAGATTGCAAGTGGAACTGTACAAAAAAGTGTTGAAAAAGCAACTAAAGATGTCATCTGTGATTTAGCTGGTCAAGTTAGGTATGAAACAATTATCCAACCCAGAGAGGTAACAGATAGACAAGGAAATATAACTCTTAAAGCTCAACGACTTGGTCGACTATGGGTACTAGCAGGAGACGTATATAATTTACCTCCTAATGCTATGCCAGTCGTTTCTGGCAATGTATCTGTAAAGGAGGGACAAGTTTTAGCTGAAGCAAGTCAGGCAAGTGAGTTTGGAGGTGAAGTAAGACTCAGAGACTCTATTGGTGATTCTAGAGAAGTTCAAATAGTTACAACTTCGATGACTTTAAATGATTTTAAATTACTTGAAGAATCTACTCACTCAGGCGAAATATGGCATCTTGAAGCTAAAGATAATACACGTTATAGATTAAATACTATTCCTGGAAGTAAAATTGGGAATAACGAGGTAATAGCTGAATTAGCAGATGATCGTTTTAAAACAGAAACAGGTGGACTTGTTAAATACGCCCCGGGATTGACAATTAAGAAAGCTCGTTCTGCAAAGAATGGTTATGAGGTTAGTAAAGGCGGAACTCTATTATGGATCCCTCAAGAAACGCATGAAATCAATAAGGATATTTCATTGTTAATGATTAAAGATCGCCAATGGATAGAGGCAGGGACAGAAGTTGTTAAAGATATTTTCAGTCAAACTGCAGGAATTGTTACTGTTACTCAAAAAAATGATATTCTTAGAGAAATCATAGTTAGAAGCGGCACTTTCAAGCTTTGTAAAGAAAGTAAAGCGCTTGATAGGTTTGAAGGTGAGGGGCAAATAGTTAACCCTGGAGAAACTATTGCAAAAGGGATTAAGACTGATTCAATGGTAATGGTTCAATCAGTTGAAACACCAGAAGGGAAAGGCCTCTTATTAAGACCTGTAGAGGAATTCACAATTCCTGACCAAGCACAGTTGCCGGAATTAGAGCATGTTAAGCAGCCTAAAGGTCCATCACTAGGAATAAAAGCTTCTCAAAGACTTGCTTTTAAAGATGGCGAGCTTATTAAATCTGTTGAAGGTATTGAGTTGCTTAAAACTCAACTGATGCTTGAGACGTTCGATACGACACCACAAATGACAGTAGACGTGGAAGTCATACAAGACTTGAATTCAAAGAATACTGATAGATTGAAATTAGTTATTCTTGAAAGTATTTTAGTCAGAAGAGATACAACATCTGATTCCAGTCATGGCTCAACACATACTGAATTGCAGATAGAAAATGCTCAAAATGTTTCTGCTGGGGACGTTGTGGCTACAACGCAGATCTTATGTAAGGAAGAAGGTATTGTTCAACTCCCAGACGCTATCGAAGGAGATCCAGTTCGTCGACTTATCGTTGAAAGGGATGAAGATACAATAACAATTGACTCCAAAGGAGCTAATCTTTTGAAAGTTGGACAAAGAGTAGTAGATGGAGACTTTGTTTCTAAAGATCAACCAATTGGTGCTTGTGGTGAAATAGAAAATATTGATGGAAAAAAAGTTAAGTTGCGGCTTGGTAGACCTTACATGGTTTCTCCAGATTCAGTCCTTCACGTTCGTGATGGGGATCTAGTGCAAAGAGGAGATGGCTTGGCTTTGTTGGTTTTTGAAAGACAAAAAACAGGAGATATTGTTCAAGGTTTACCAAGGATTGAAGAATTACTCGAAGCTCGTAGACCCAGGGATTCAGCTATTTTGTGTAAAAAGTCTGGTACAGTAGACATTAAAAAAGGAGATGACGATGACTCGGTAGTTGTATCTATTATTGAGGAAAATGATGCGATTTCTGAATATCCAATTTTATTAGGCCGTAATGTAATGGTTAGAAATAGCCAACAAGTTGTGGCTGGTGAATTCTTGACCGATGGTCCAGTAAACCCACATGAACTTTTGGAATGTTTCTTTACGGATTTGCGTGATAAAAAGCCCCTAATGGATGCAGCTCAAGAGGCCATAGCCAAGCTTCAGCATAGGATGGTAAGTGAAGTTCAAAATGTTTATAAATCTCAGGGAGTAGCCATAGATGATAAACATATAGAGGTAATAGTTCGACAGATGACTAGTAAAGTGAGAATAGAAGATGCTGGGGATACAACATTCCTACCAGGAGAATTGATAGAACTCAGGCAAGTTGAAGATACTAATCAGGCTATATCCATCACTGGAGGTGCTCCCTCAGAGTTCACTCCTGTTTTACTAGGTATTACAAAGGCATCACTTAATACTGATAGCTTCATATCAGCTGCTTCATTCCAAGAAACAACTCGAGTTCTTACCGAAGCGGCTATTGAAGGTAAGTCTGATTGGCTACGTGGACTTAAAGAAAATGTAATTATTGGTCGCCTGATTCCTGCCGGTACAGGTTTTAGTGGCTTTGTTGAAGAGTTAAATGCTGAAGCAGGACCTCATCCAGATATTCTTGCCGAAGATCCGGCTGGTTATAGAAGGATTCAAAATCTTAGACCTGACTATACTGTTGACATGCCTTCTTCCCCAGTGGCTAAGAATACTTCTGTTTTGGATGATCCAAGTGAAGAGGATTTAGAGGCAACTAGAAGTAGACATGGAATCGATCCAACTACAAGTAATTTTGCAGCTTTTGCTCGACCAATCGGTGATGATGAATCACCTGAAGACCAAATGCCAGACCCTGCTGCTTTAGAGGGTTTGCAAGAAGAGGGCTTACTTTCAGATGAATAAATGAAGTTTTCTACAATACGCTTTTAAACTTTCTAATATTTAGTTCTTCCACTTAAAAGACCACCGATGATTGATCCTCCTGTAGTGCCCAAGCGTAAGTTACCTCGCTATGGCTTTCATACACACACTGAACGAGTTAACGGTAGATGGGCAATGATTGGCTTTATTGCATTAGTGCTTTTGGAATTTAAATTGGGACATGGCTTAATGAATTGGTGACAAAACTTTCTAAATCATCAAGTAATTTATCCCTGCTTGGCTTAAGTTCCGAAGATCTTGAAGAATTTGCTCTACAGGAAGGTGAAAAAGCTTTTCGAGGTAGGCAAATTCACGAATGGATTTATCAAAAAGGAGCTAAAAGTGTAGACTCAATAACTGTTCTTCCAAAGCGATGGAGAGATTCATTAGAAAATAAAGGAATCAAGATTGGAAGACTTGATGAAATTAATAGAGTTGTATCTGAGGATGAGACATTAAAATTATTGATGGGGACTATTGATGGTGAGATTATAGAAACAGTAGGAATACCAACTGATAAAAGACTTACTGTTTGTGTCTCAAGTCAAATAGGTTGTCCTATGGGTTGTAAATTTTGTGCGACTGGTAAGGGTGGGCTTAATAGATCTCTTAATGTGAATGAAATAGTTGATCAGGTGATTAGTGTTGGAGAAACAATGAATAGGAGGCCTACCCATGTCGTCTTTATGGGCATGGGCGAGCCACTTCTAAATATTCGTAATGTTTTAGACTCTATTGAATGTCTCACGAATGATATTGGCATTGGTCAAAGAAGGATAACTGTTAGCACTGTTGGTATACCAGATACACTACCCAATTTAGCAAAATCAGCTCAAGAGCGTTTGGGAAGAGTGAAATTCACTCTTGCGGTTAGTCTTCATGCACCTAATCAGACGTTGCGTGAATCAATTATTCCATCAGCGAGTTCTTATCCAATCGATTCATTACTCGAAGACTGTAAAAAATATATAGAATTCACTGGTAGACGTGTAAGCTTTGAATATATCCTTCTTGGTGGTTTGAATGACAAAGATATTCATGCAGAGCAGTTGGCTGATTTGATGAGAGGCTTCCAGAGTCATGTTAATTTAATAGCCTATAACCCAATTGCTGAAGAGAACTTTAAACGACCAAGCCAATCCAGAGTTAATGGCTTTAGAGAATTATTAGAATATAATGGAGTTGCTGTAAGCGTTCGTGCAAGTAGAGGTAGAGATAAAGATGCGGCTTGTGGACAATTAAGAAGGCAAACAATTGATAAAATAAAAATCAATTAAGAGAGAAACATATATGAATTAAGAAATTTTATGACATTTATTGATTGGTTTATTTTATTTTTTTATTTATTATCTTCTCTGGCATTAGGAATTTATATCTCTCTAAAGAATCATAATGAAGCCGATTATTTTGTTGCTGGTCGTCGTCTAACTGGTTTGCTTGCAGGAATGTCCATGGCTGCCACAACGTTCTCGATTGATACCCCTCTTTATGTGGCCGGAATTATTGGGACTAGAGGCTTGGCTGGAAATTGGGAGTGGTGGAGTTTTGGACTTGCACATGTTGCTATGACAGTTATATTCGCTCCACTTTGGCGGCGTAGTGGGGTATTGACGGATGCAGCCTTTACTGAGTTACGTTATGGGGGTAAACCAGCAGCTTATTTAAGAGGTATAAAAGCTTTCATACTTTCTGTCCCAATCAATTGTATTGGGATTGGGTATGCATTCTTGGCAATGCGTAAGGTCGCTGAATCATTAGGTGTCGTGGATGGTCATATTGTGTTTGGCCCCTTTACTGACACGATAATTTTAATGGTTTTAGTTGCTTTGTTTTTGCTTGTTTACACTGTACTAGGCGGTCTTTTGGCCGTGGTAGTTAATGATTTTGTACAACTTATATTGGCTCTTTTAGGCGCGCTTGCGGTTTGCTTTGTAGTGCTTGATGCTTCAGGTGGTATGACGGATTTATTAATAAAGTTAGAGGCATTAGATAGACCTGAGCTTCTTTCTTTATTCCCATGGACATTAAATAAAGATGGTTTCAATTGGTTGGATCGTTCAGGAATAAGTATTACTACTTTTTTCGCTTTTATTTCTTTGCAGTGGTGGAGTTTTAGACGCAGTGATGGTGGTGGAGAATTTATTCAGCGTTTATTGGCTACTAAAGATGAAAAACAAGCAACTTTGGCAGGAATAGTGTTTTTAATTGTTAATTATCTTATTCGTAGTTGGCTTTGGATTTTAGTTGGCCTGGCTGGTTTAGTTCTTTTACCTCAACAAACTGACTGGGAATTAAGTTATCCAAAGCTCGCTGTTACATATTTGCCACCCGTTGGACTTGGATTAGTGGTGGTTTCATTGGTTGCAGCATTTATGAGTACCGTAAGTACTTCAATTAATTGGGGAGCAAGTTATCTTGCGCATGATCTGTATAAAAGATTTGTTAGGCCATCGGCTGGACCTAGAGAAATGATACTCATGGGCCAAGTTGCAAGTATTTTCTTGCTGCTAATTGGAGTCGTTACGGCTCTATTTGGTAACAGTATTGGTTCAATGTTTAGACTTGTTATTGCAATAGGTACAGGACCAGGTGCTGTACTTGTGCTTCGGTGGTTTTGGTGGCGAGTTAATGCTCTAGCGGAACTTTCCGCAATGCTGAGTGGTTTTTTTATTGGCTTAATAACATCAGTTTCTCCATATTTTACAATTGAGGATTTTGGAAAAAGACTCTTATTTACTACTTTATTTACAGCTGTGGTTTGGTTGCTTACTTTATTTTTTTCTCAGCCAGAGTCTGAGGAGACACTCAATAAATTTGTGATGCAGGTGAACCCTCCAGGTCCTGGTTGGAACAAAATAAGGAAAAGTCTGAATATCAATCCAGTTGATAATTTTTCAGTTCTTGGATATCGCTTCATTTTAGGCTCAGGAATTCTCTATGGGGGTTTAATTAGTATTGGGGCTTTCTTATTACATCAAGAAAGGAACGCTTGGATTGCCCTTTCAATTGCTGTGAGTTGTGTTTTTTTAATGAAGAAAACAAAACTAATAACTCAAAAAGTTGACCCACGATAGCCAAATGGTCAAAATTTAGAGCAGAATAGAATTCTAATTAGTTTGTAACATTGGGTTTTTTACGAACAACTCTTTTCCCTATTTTAATTGTTGCTCTTTTTGCTGTAGCTTTGTTCGCTGTCAGCGCTCGTATATGGCTCCCCGGGGATATGCTTGCACCAGCACCAATTAATTAGTTTGCTCTTCTTCTGTCAGAGCTATGAATGATGAAAATCAAAAATTAAGTGAAGAAGGGTTGGCTAATTTGGCTATAGACCCAGATCTTTTAGCGAGAGAATTAGCTGCTCAATTGGCAGGAGATCCTTTAGATGAAATTGAATTAGATAAAATTGATGGTGATCAAGGGAATTCATCAAAAGAATGTGATCTTGCGCTGAAATGGCTTCAATCCGGAAATAATGAGAGACTTCAGGGTTTAAGAGTCTTTTGCGAACATAGGGATCCAAGAGCTCTCCCACTCTTATTACCTTTACTTGAAGAACCTTCTCCTGTAGTCAGGATGAGTGCTGTTTATGCTTTAGGTAGAAATACTTGTCCAAAAGCTATAGATCTTCTTTTGCATTTATTGAGGTTTGATAGTAACGCTTATGTGCGAAAAGCTACTGCATGGAGTCTCGGAAATTACCCTAATGCACCCGTTCTAGAACCTCTGATTAATGCATTAAAGCAAGATGTGGCTGCGGTGAGATTGTGGGCATCAAGCTCTTTAGCAGAGGTTGGACTAAATTCAGTAGAGAGCTCTCCCCCAGCCGCGAATCAATTACTTGAAAGTTTGCAAGTAGATGGTGAACCAATAGTTAGAAGTAACTGTATATGGTCGCTAGGCCGCCTTTATGGACTTTTGAGTACGGAAATCCAAATGCAAATAGTAGATACTTTTATTTCTGTTTTATTAAATGATAGAGAGCCTTCTGTGAGATATGAAGCAAGGACAGCTTTGGAGCAATTGGATAATGGAGAGGTACAAAAAAAATTAAAATCATTAATTGATGATGGTCAATTGGTTTAATTTTTGGTACAAAAACAATTCGTTGTAATTAATAATTCGCGTTTCTAGAGTTTTTTTCTATATCATGCGTGACTTAGGGGCTTCAATTTCATGCCACAACGCACATTGCGATTTAAAATCCGACAAGATGGACGGGTGGAAGAAACCGTTGAAGGTCTTGTTGGTGAAGCATGTATTGATTTAACTGAGAAGCTTGAGGATGCCTTAGGCACCGTTGAAAGGAGAGAGCTAACCTCTGATACCTTTCTTCGCGAAAACGTTCAAAACCAGACTATTCCTGCAGAAATCCACTGATGTCACATTTCAGCACAGTTAAAACTCAACTTCGTAAGAAAGAGTTCCTTAAACAGGCTCTAATAGACTTAGGCTATGTCCCCAACGAAGGTGAAAATCTAGTTAGAGGTTATAGAGGTCAAACTGTAAAAGCTCAAATGACTGTTGAGATGAGTAAAGGAGCAGACATTGGTTTTCGTTGGAATGAAGGCTCAAAATCATATGAACTTGTAACTGACCTTGATCTCTGGAAACAATCAATACCAATTGAGAGATTTTTAGCTCAAGTCACTCAACGTTATGCTTTAAACACTGTTCTTGATTCAACTTCTCAAGAAGGATTTCAAGTATCTGAGCAAAAACAAAATTTAGATGGGTCAATTGAATTAGTAGTTACTCGTTGGGATTCCTAAGATTGTTTTTGAAAATTGACTTTTGACCCTAGAGCTGCTTTTGAAACTAGGTCTATTGAATATCAGCCTTCAAGTGATATTTATGATCCAAATGTTGCATATGAAGCCGCTAACAATGAAGACTTCGAGCTTAGTGGTAGAGACCCAGTCCTTGGAGGAAAGTTACGGGAAAAAGCCGTTTGGGTTGATGAAAGGAAATGCATTGGCTGTACATATTGCAGTTCAGTTGCTACTAATACTTTCGCAATGGAGCCTGAACAAGGTAGAGCAAGAGCGTTTAGACAAGATGGAGATAGTGATGAATTAATACAAGAAGCTATAGATACCTGCCCTGTTGATTGCATAGATTGGGTTTCTTTTGAAGACTTAATTAAATTGGAAGAAGTCTTAAGAAATCATAACTTTAGGAATTTAGGTTTACCCCCGGTTACTTGATTTTTAAATATAAGAAGTGTCAAGAATTAAAGATAGTAAAAACATTGCAATACCTACTCGAAGATTTGGTCGAACAGAGATTCAGATGCCAGTCTTATCTCTTGGCGGGATGCGCTTTCAACAAAGTTGGAAGGATTTAGATCCTAAAGAAATTCATAATCAACAACAAGACGTCTTGCGAAAAACTATTAAGTATGCGTCTCAAAAAGGCATGCATCATATAGAAACTGCTCGTCATTATGGAACATCAGAGCGCCAGATAGGCTGGGCCTTCGGTCAACTTGATGACCCAAAAAGAATATTGCAAACGAAAATCCCGCCAAATAATGACCCTTCTATATTTGAGCAAGAACTTGAGTTGAGTATGAGTAGATTAGGTTCTCAAAAAATTGATTTATTAGCTATTCATGGTATCAATATTCCTGAGCACTTAGATATGACTATTCGTCCAAACGGATGTCTACAGATTGTTCGTCAATGGCAAAAAGATGGTCTTGTTGGTCATGTTGGCTTCTCAACTCATGCAAACGTTGACTTGATCATAAAAACAATTGAAACAGGACTTTTTGATTATGTTAACTTGCATTGGTATTTCATACGTCAGGAAAACGAAAAGGCTTTACAAGCAGCGAATGCTAATGATATGGGAGTTTTCATTATAAGTCCTACTGATAAGGGCGGCCATTTACATTCACCGTCATTGAAACTTTTAGATTTGTGTAGTCCTTTGCACCCTATAGAATTTAATGATCTGTTTTGTTTGAGGGATAAAAGAATTCATACATTAAGTGTTGGAGCGTCACAGCCTGAAGATCTAGATATTCATTTAAGTGCAATCTCTAAAATGGATACAATGCATAGTTTAATAAATATTATAGATAAAAGATTAGTTAATGCCTCATACAAGTCGCTTGGGGAGTCATGGTTGACTACTTGGAAGATAGGTTTGCCTGTTTGGGACCAGACTCCAGGAGAGATTAATATACCTATTTTGCTATGGCTAAATAATTTATTGGAGGCTTGGGATATGGAAAGCTTTGCTAAAGATCGTTATGGTCTTTTAGGTAGAGGAGGACATTGGTTCCCAGGCTCAAACGCAGATTGTTTGGATTGTGAAGTGAGCGAAAATGACTTGAAAAAAGTTTTGATCAATAGCCCGTGGAGCTCTGAAATACCTTTTATACTTAGAAAATTGAAAGATAGATTGGGGGGAGAAAGAAGAGATAGATTATGGGGGATTTAGTAACCTAAAGGCTGTTTTCTGGGTTTGCCAACTGATCTAGGATATTGATTAGGACATTTTTGAATAGAACTAATTCTAATAATATTTCTAATACCGCGATTATTAGGGAGTAAGAATTTATGTGTTCGTTGGATTTCTGCATTTAGTTTAATTAAAGCTTTTGTTAGTATTTGCTCCTCTTCTTCACTCCAGCCTCCTTTGAATATGAGCGCTTGACCTGTCGAATTTAAAAAAGGTACGAGATATTCTGCTACTACATTTGCAGAAGCAACTGCTCTTGCGATTGCATAATCAAAATTACTTCGAAAGATTGGATCCCTTCCCGCTGTCTCAGCCCGTTCATTTACGACTGTTATACGAGAATTCAATCCAATTTCTTTAGAAACTTCTTTCAGAAAAGTCGTTTTTTTACTTGAGGAATCTAAAAGAGTGATATTTGAATTTGGCATTGCTATGGCTATGGCTATACCAGGAAATCCACACCCAGAACCAATGTCTATGTATTTCCGAGAAAGTTCAGGGTATTGAAGTTCTTCATTAAGTGGCAACAAGCTATCACATACTTGTGCAGTCCAGAAATCATCTCCATCAACTAAACGAGTAAGGTTGGTTTTCTTATTCCATTCTTTAAGTAAATCTTGCAAATGGATAAATTGAGCTAATTGTTCTTCACTTGGCAACCATTTAAGCTCATTCCATATCATGCGATGATTTGATTCTTTGTTGTTTGTATCAATAGACATTTTGAATTGTTTTTTGGAATAGTCAGTCCTGAGATATTTAGATAAAATCTATACATTATTAGATCATATTTTCTTTAGTTGACTCCTTCCTTTAATTGTTACGAACTGCTTGGTGTTTCTACCTCTGCCAATAACGCAGAGCTTAGAAAAGCTTTTCGTCAATTAAGTAAGCAACTTCATCCGGATACGACATCTCTGCCAAGTGATGAAGCGACAAAGCAATTTCAAAATGTTTGTGAGGCTTATGATTTATTAAGTGATCCTGTCTTAAGGGCAAACTATGACTTATATATAGAAAAAAAGAATTATCTTATAAGTCAAAAAAAAGAACCTTACTTTAAGAATATACAACCTGTACAATTTTCTAAATCGATAGGAGTAAGACGACCATTATCAGGAGGAGAACTGTTTTCACTTCTTCTTTTGATCACCTCTATTTTCTTGAGCCTTGCTTTAGGAGTGTTTATAGCTTTTTTAAGAGGCGGAAACTTGAATTTCACTCCAAGTTGGTTGATGTAAGTTTAATTTCAGAAATATTTAAATAGCTAAGTGCTTAGAATCTTCGTAAGAAGGAATTCTAGGATAGAGCATTTAAGCCCTCTTGGATTCCAAAATAGCATTTTTCTAGTTCTTCATCTGTAATACACAGTGGTGGCATTAGATAAACTACATCTCCTAATGGCCGAATGAAAACACCAACCTTCAATGCACTTGCTTTCATGATTTTTCCTACTGAACTTAAATATCCTTTTTTACCTTTTACTTTAATATTAAAAGCAGCAATGGTTCCTGTAATCCTTGGACATTCAATTCTTGGATCTTTAATTATTTTTTCTAGATGAGCTTGATGACGTGATTCGAAATTCAAATATTTTTGAGGGGATTTTTCTAAAAGATCTAAGCTTGCATTAGCAGCTGCGCATCCTAATGGGTTGGCTGTGAAACTATGACCGTGCCAGAAAGTTTTCTTTGGATTTTCCCCAAGAAAACCTTCAGAAATCCTTTTGCTGGACATAGTAACTCCCATTGGAAGGAATCCACCTGTCAACCCTTTTGAGAGTGATATTAGGTCTGGCTTTAACCCTGCTCTTTGAAAAGCAAATAGTTTTCCACATCTTCCAAAGCCAGTTAATACCTCATCTGTAATAAGTAAAGAATCAGCATGGCGAATTCTTTTTTCGACTTCTACTAGAAATTCTGAACGAACCATTCTCATCCCGCCAGCCCCTTGCACTAATGGCTCAAGAATTACCGCAATAGTTGGTGTCTGCAAGAGATGATCAAGAGTTTCTAAAATCTCCTTTTCTCGTTTCTCAAAATCTACATCGCCCCACCATGTCTCTGGCCAAGGGACTCTGCTGACAGGAAATAGCATTTGATCAAAAGGCTCGCTAAATATATTTCGTTCACCTACTGCCATTGCTCCAAATGTATCTCCATGGTAGGCACCTTCGAATGCAATAATTTGAGATCTATTATCACCTTTATTTTTCCACCATTGACGAGCCATTTTTAAAGCTACTTCTACTGCTGTAGAGCCATTATCTGAAAAGAATAACTTTTCTAGACCTGTTAATTTACTTAGTCGATTAGCTAATAGCTCAGCTTGAGGATGTGTGAAATCTGCAAAAATAATTTGTTCTAATTGCTCTGCTTGATTTGCGATAGCCTTAGCAATATATTCATTTGCATGACCATGAAGAGTGACCCACCAGCTACTTATGCCATCGATTATTGGTGCTGTGTCTTTGGGAAGTAAAAGGGCACCTTTGGCTTTTTCAACCAATAATTGAGGTTTGGAAGATGTAAGTTGTGTGAATGGTGGCCATATATGAGGATTCTGAATGGTTTGATTTGAATTTTCTTTCTCATTCATCAAATTTAGTTTTCCCTCTTGTTTCATTTAACTTGATTCGAGTCAAAATAATCTTTTGATTAAGAAAAAAATAAAAATTTAATTTCGAATATATTTTCTAAGCTTTTGATCTAGTTGCTGTTTATGCCACTCTTTTGAGAGTACTTTTGCATTGACTTCGTCAAAAATAGGAAGAATTGCAAGAATTTTAGTATCTCCAAATTGCTCTAAAGTCTTCGGGTTGTCTTTGTGAGGAGGGCCGTTTAATACTATTCCTAATACATCTAAATTTCTATGTTTCAAGGCTTCTAGACTTAATAAAGTGTGATTGAGAGTGCCAAGACCGGTCCTGGCTACAAGAATTATTGGAGCTCCCCAAACCTCTAATTGGTCTATTTGTAGCAAATCTCTATTTAAAGGAACCATTAAACCACCTGCAGTCTCGATTATTATTAATTCATCTAGGTCAGGTAATTTTAAATTGCTTTGTTCAATAAAACCAGATTCTTGTTCGGCTGCCCAATGTGGAGAGACAGGAGCCTTGAATTTGTATCTTTCAGAAAGATAGCGGTTAGGTTCAAGTTTTAATAGATTGCAAACAGTTTTTGTATCTGTACCTTCCTCTGTTCCACTTTGAATGGGTTTCCAATAGATACCTTTAAGACCTTGGACGAAAAAACTACTAACTATCGTTTTACCTACATCTGTATCAGTACCACAAATAATAATTCTTTTTTTGAAAACACTCATCGCTTTATTAAGAGAAACTGAATTGACCAACTAAGGCTTACTTGTTTATCGTTGTTGGAAATTGGCCAAAAAGACAATAGATGTCGCCAATCTGAAACACTTAATTGTTCCTTCTGACTACTTTGTGCTCCGACCTTGACCATCGGTTTTAATAAAGAAGTCGCCTTGTTAGCTGTTTGTTTGATAACTTCAATTTTATTATATAAAATATTTTGTTTCGGAACGACTCTAATTAGTGAGTCGTAGGATGGTAAATCAAGAGCTGTACATGTTAAATTTGCCTTTTCTGCAGCGGCATACCATTCTGGAAAACTTCCCTTGATTGGGACTGCCAAAGCAATCCATCCATCTAAACTTAGAGAATTCAACCATTCCTTAAGTTTCTTCTGTGGATTATCAAGCCAATGTAAAACAAAACTTGAAGCTAATAAATTTGGTTTTTTAGACCACTTAGGTAACCCATTATTTAAATCCCAAATTTGTTTAACACACTTTTCTGAATGTTGATCAATCATCTTTTTAGAATTATCCAATCTCACTACATATTGGTTTGGATGTAGATCTTCTAATGATTTAGCTAGTAGTCCAGTGCCAGCACCAAGGTCAACCCATAGTCCATGTTTGATTGAATGATGAGAACATATTTTTGCAAGTTTTAAAGCAGTACTTTTTTGAATTGAGGCTGATTCGTTATAACTTAATGCAGCTTCGTTAAAGTTTTTATTAACTTGGCTAGACCATGTTTTTTGCATGTTCAAATTCTAGCCAGTGTTTGACTTTTTTGATATTTTTAATTTTTGTGATGAAATGCCCGTCGTCTTGAAGGTTGATTATTTTGGGTATGGTCTCTAAGTGGTTTTTTAAATCTTCAGCTAGCTGCGCTTTCGTTTGATTAGATAAAATATAGTCTTGTTGACTGTTAACAATAAGTACTTTAGCAGAATTTTTTAAGCCAATTGGTAGAGAATCAGAATTCATAAGAAGTTTTAAATCATTTTTTAGTTTCAACCTTCCTGAATCTGATATATGAATGAGTTTTGATTCGGATGACTTAATATCTATGTCATTTGGTTTATAAGCTTTTATATAAAATTTTCTTAACATAGATGCTTCATTAGGCGTATTAATTTTATTCATCATCCTGTTGAGAGCTAGTTTTGTAGGGCGATCCTCTTTGCTGTTTGGAATAAAACGACTGAAACTATTGATTAATACAACATGGGTAGCTGAGTGTAAGATTTCTTTATCTATCAAATGTGAACCAAGAGAGTGACATATAGCAACTCTTTTAAGCTCAACTTGATTTGAGTTGTTATTCCATTTGGGTATATGAGGACTTATATTTTTATATCCACGTTCAGAAGTTTGCCACTCCCAATCACAACTTTTAAATATCTTTTCCCAATTTGACCATTGATGACTATCACCAGCCCAGCCGTGCATAGCAATTATTTCTTTCATTTATTTTTAAGAACTTCGATAAGTCTTTCGAAGGCCTGAACAGGCGTATTTCGCCTGATCACCAACCTGAGTCTAGATTTACCTTCAGGGACAGTTGGTGGACGGATCCCAACAGTTAGAAGGCCTTGGGCCTCAAGTCTTTCCTGATAATCCATGGCTAATTCGTCTGAACCTAGAATTATGGAGATTATTGGACCTTCCCCAACAGGTCGTTGCCACCCAATTTGAGACAATCTGTCTCTTAAAGCTATTGATTTCTCTTTCAGTTCGCAACCCCAACCAGGGTTGCTTTTAATTAGATTTAACGCGGCTAAAGCACTTGCACAAAGTGGAGGGGCTAAAGCAGTTGTATAGCGAAATGCCCCACAGTTTTGTATTAAATTTTCTCCTGTCATCTTGTCTGTTGCTAGAAATGCTCCCCCACTTCCAAATGCCTTCCCGAAGGTCCCACTGATAATTGATTTTGGTTCTTTGATTCCAAATGATTCTCCTCTTCCTTCTGGACCCATAACGCCAAAAGCATGAGCTTCGTCTATCAATAACTTTGAATCATACTTAATGCATAGTCTTGAAATTTCTTTTATGGGTGCTGTTGTACCCTCCATACTAAAAAGGCTTTCAGTAATTACTAAAGGTTGTTTTTGAGAATTGCTTTGTCTAGATTTTTTTAAAAGCCTTTCTAGTTCAGATAAATTGTTGTGCTTGAATCTAATTAGCTTTGCTCCACTTGCTTTAATTCCAACAAGCAGTGAATGATGTATTAGACGATCACAAATAACAGGAGTATGACGATCAGTAAGAGCCAAGACTGCAGCCAGATTAGCTTGGAAACCACTCGGGTAAAGCAGGACAATCTCACGATCAAGCCATTCAGCAATCTTGGTTTCAAGTTTTTGATGAATATTTCTACTACCAGTAATAAATCTTGATCCTCCAGAACCAACTCCATCAGTTTCTAAGCTATTTCTAGCTGCCTCAATTAATAATGGATGTCTTGCTAGATCTAAATAGTCATTACTTGCTAGGTCAATTAAAGTTATTTGATTTTTATTTTCATCTACACCAATCAATTCTGATGACCTTTTCCCTGGAACCCAAGTTCTAAGTTTACGAATTCTAGAGTTAGGGATTTTAGACATATTGTTGTTTTGTCTGCTGTGTTTGAAGAGTTGGGTTTTGGCTTAACATTTTTTCTTTGGTTTCTTGATTTTATTATGTATCCACGTCAAAAATCATGTGCTCATAGAATATTCCTATAGGATTTGGTAATGACTTCATCAGAAAGAGATACGTCTGAGAACGAAATCCTCTCAAACAATTTAAATCCAAAGGAAATCTTTCCTTTTGAATTGGATGAATTTCAACTTAAAGCAATTGATTCACTCAATCAAGGGCATTCTGTAGTTGTCAGTGCCCCTACTGGATCTGGAAAAACATTAATAGGAGAGTATGCAATTTATAGAGCGATTTCTCATGGAAATAAGGTGTTCTATACAACGCCTTTAAAAGCTTTGTCTAATCAAAAGTTAAGAGACTTTAGGAATCAATTTGGTTCAAGCAATGTGGGCCTTTTAACAGGTGATTTAAGCCTGAATAGAGAGGCTTCGATTCTTGTGATGACTACTGAAATTTTTAGAAATATGCTATACGCAGCAGCAGATAGAAATGATGATCTCTTACTTGATGTAGAAACTGTTGTTCTTGATGAATGTCATTACATGAATGATGCTCATAGAGGAACAGTGTGGGAGGAGTCAATTATTCATTGTCCTAAATCTGTTCAGTTCGTTGCTCTATCGGCAACCGTTGCCAATGCAGGTCAATTAACTGATTGGATTGAGCAAGTTCACGGACCCACAGATTTGATATCGAGTGATTTAAGACCAGTTCCCTTGGAATTTAATTTTTGTAGTGCTAAGGGACTTCATCCATTACTCAATGAAAAAGGAACTGGATTACATCCAAACTGTAAGATTTGGCGCCCAACAAAATCACATAAAAAGAGAGGTCGCCTATCAAAGCCTACTCAACCTGACTCTCCTTCATTGGGCTTTGTTATATCTAAGTTGGCAGAAAGAAATATGTTACCCGCTATATATTTCATATTTAGTCGTCGTGGTTGTGACAAGGCTGTGAAAGCAATAGCTAGCACTTGTTTAGTGAACCAAGAAGAGAGAAAATCAATTCAAGATCGATTTGAAAAATATACAATTTTGAATTCAGAAGGTTTGAGAGATGATTTACATATAAAAGCTTTATTTAATGGAATCGCATCTCATCATGCAGGAGTTCTTCCTGCATGGAAGGAGTTGATTGAGGAATTATTTCAAGAGGGATTGATAAAGGTTGTTTTTGCAACTGAAACCTTAGCTGCAGGAATCAATATGCCTGCGAGAAGCACAATTATATCTACCTTGTCGAAGAGATCAGATAATGGACATCGTCAATTAATGGGGAGTGAATTCTTACAAATGGCTGGTAGGGCTGGAAGAAGAGGTCTGGACTCTAGAGGCTATGTGGTCACTGTACAAACTCGGTTCGAAGGGGTTCGAGAAGCTGGTCAATTAGCCACCAGTCCAGCTGATCCACTGATTAGTCAATTCACACCTAGCTACGGCATGGTATTGAATTTATTACAGCGTTATGAATTAGATAAATCAAAAGAATTGATAGAGAGAAGCTTTAGTAGATACTTGGCGAGCTTGGATTTTGTTGAAGAAGAAGAAGAGTTGTCCAGATTAAAAGAAGAGTTTAAAAATTATAAAACTTTTTCAGAGGAAATACCATGGTCAGATTTTGAAAGATATGAGAAAATTAAAAGTCATCTAAAGGAAGAAAGAAGGCTATTAAAAATTCTCCAAAAACAATCAGCAGAAACCTTATCAAATGAATTGACCTTAGCCTTAGAATTTGCAAATAATGGAACTCTCATAAGTCTTAAGACAGCACAATTACGAGGCAAAGTTACACCTGCAGTCATTGTTCAAAAAATCCAAAAAGGAGAGAGACAATCTCAATTGTTATGCTTAACAGATGAAAATATTTGGATACTTATTGCTTGCAAGGAAGTTGTTAGCCTCTATGCTGAATTAACATGCTTAGACGTATCACATCTTACAACTCCTGAAATTAGTAGATTAGGTGAAATACATCATGGTGATTTACTAAGTAATGAAACAGCTTCAATAATTTCAAATTTGGCTCATAAAAATGACATGAGAACGGCTCAATACGATCTTGCTAGCGAAGTTTTATCTCAAGCTAAATTAGTTAAATCTCTAGATGATGAATTATTGATTCAGCCAGCTCATCGATGGGGTGATAAGAAAAAATTAAAGAAACATAGACGAAAAATGGATGAACTAGGTATTGAAATACATGAACGTGAGCAGCTACTTTACGACAGGTCTAATCGTCATTGGGAAACTTTCTTATCACTAATTAAAGTACTAAACCACTTCGGATGCTTGGACGATTTAAATCCAACTGAAGTCGGGAGAGGCATTGGATCTTTAAGAGGTGAAAATGAATTATGGTTGGGATTGGTTTTGATGAGTGGACATCTTGATGAACTAACACCAGTAGAATTAGCTAGTGTTATTCAATCAATTGTTACTGAAGTAAATCGTCCTGATTTATGGTCTGGATTTATTCCAAGTGCAGTTGCAGATGAAGCATTTAATGATTTATCAAATATTCGAAGAGAATTGTTTAGAGTTCAAGAACGATTTGGTATAGAAGTCCCAATCCTATGGAGTTCAGAATTAATGGGTTTAGTAGAAGCCTGGGCTCGAGGAAGTACTTGGACTGATTTAATTTCAAATACTTCCTTGGATGAGGGGGATGTCGTAAGAATTTTAAGAAGAACAAATGATTTACTTTCACAGATTCCCTATTGCGAGTCTGTGAGTAGGCAACTCAGAAATAATGCCAAGGCAGCGATGAAACTAATGGATAGATTTCCAGTTTGTGAAGCTGAAGATATTAATCAAGCAAAAGAAAAAAATCATGAACTTATTAATCCAGCTACTGAAAGACATAATTTAGATTGAAGAACCTTATTTTTTATTCATCTCCAATCATAGATTTTGGATTAGTGAGATTATCAAATTCTTCTTGGTCAATATAATTTAGTTGATTGGATGCTTGTTTTAGACTTAGATTTTTTTCATGGGCTAATTGGGCAATTTTACTAGCTTTTTCGTATCCGATTGATGGCGCTAATGCAGTTACTAACATCAAAGAATTATCTAGATATTCTTTGATTTTCTCTTTATTTGGTTGAATACCTTCAATCATATTTTTTCTGCAACTCTTACATGCATTTTGAATAAGGTTGATACTTTTTAAAATGTTGTAGCCAATAAGTGGTTTATAAACATTCATTTGTAGATATCCTCCACTACCTGCAATTGATACTGAGGTGTCCATACCAATTATTTGCGTACACACCATTGCCATCGCTTCGCATTGAGTAGGATTAATCTTCCCTGGCATTATTGAACTGCCAGGTTCATTAGCTGGTAGCTGCAGCTCAGATAATCCAGCTCTAGGCCCACAAGATAAAAGTCGAAGATCATTAACAATTTTAAGAAGAGTTACGGCTAATAATTTTAGTTGAGACATTATATTTACAAGACCATCATGACTAGCCATAATTGCAAATTTATTAGCTGCAGTTTCAAAAGGTAAATCTGTTTTACTAGCAATATCAAGAGCAATTAAATTATCGAAATTCTTAGGAGTATTAAGGCCAGTACCAATTGCGGTTCCTCCAAGAGGAAGTGGATAAAGTTCCACGAGGTTGATTTCAATACGTGCTAAAGCAGTTTCTAATTGAGCAGCCCAAGCAGAGACTTCTTGTCCAAGAGTTAGAGGGACTGCATCTTGAAGATGAGTCCGCCCTATTTTTATAATATCTTTCCATTCTTTACTTTTTTGATGGAATACATCAATGAGTTTTTTTAATTCAGGTATTAAGGTGTCTTTTAATGTGACTATTGTGGCTATTTGGATTGCGGCTGGAAAAACATCGTTTGTTGATTGAGAGCAATTGACATGATCATTGGGATGTATTGGATCATGACTACCTAATGGATTATTTAAACGTTTTGAAGCTATATTACAAATCACCTCATTGACGTTCATATTTGTTTGAGTACCACTCCCTGTTTGCCAAACTTTCACAGGGAATTGATCATTATGTTTCCCTTCAATAATTTCTAAACTTGCTTCGGTAATAAATTGTGTGGTTTCTGTATTTATTAGACCTAGATGATTATTTACTTGAGCAGCAGAGGCTTTTATTTGAGCAATTGCATGAATAATCTCGAGTGGTATTACCTCATCACCAATAGCGAAATTTAATATTGATCGTTGCGTCTGAGCTCCCCATAGCGCATCCTTTGGAACATCAATCGAACCTAAGCTATCTTTCTCAAGTCGTTTCATATTGGAAATTGATCTTGGGTTGAGGATTTATAAGTTTCCTAGGGAACAGAAACTTATAACTATGGATTTTAGTTGAATCTAGTTCTATTCCCTTTCTATAGTGTATTGACTGATATTAATTGATTCAGATTTTATAGCTAAATACCAAGTCTTTCCCAAATAACTCTCAAATTGGATTGATGTAATTCGGTTGAAAAACAGTCAGAAAGTTGTTCTGTTGAGAGACTATCCATTACTTCTGGATCATTCTCAAGGTTTTTTTTGAAATTCCCTTCGTTTTGATTCCAGGCTGAATGAGCATTCTTTTGTACTAGTCGATAAGAATCTTCTCGACTCATTCCATTCTCAACTAGAGCTAAAAGAACTCTTTGACTGAAAACTACTCCTCCATAAATGTTCAAATTTTTCAGCATATTATTTGGATAAACACCAAGACCTTTAATAATTTCGGTCATTTCTGTGATCATGAAATGAAGGGTAATAGATGTATCTGGCAGCATTAATCTTTCATTAGAGCTGTGGCTTATATCTCTTTCATGCCATAGAGCTACATTTTCAAGAGCTGCAACTACATAACTTCTTAAAACTCTAGAAAGACCACTTACTCTTTCACTTCGTATAGGATTTCTTTTATGAGGCATTGCTGAGCTTCCTTTTTGGCCTTTAGCAAAGTTTTCCTCTACTTCTAGAACATCCGTTCTTTGAAGATTTCTAATTTCTGTAGAAAAACGATCTAATGAAGATCCAATTAAAGCAAGAATCTGTACATAATTAGCATGCCTATCTCTTGAGATAACTTGAGTGCTAGCAGTATCACACTCAAGCTCCAAAAGTTCGCAAGTTATTCTTTCTATTTCTGGATCAGTATTGGCATAAGTACCCATAGCACCGCTGATTTGCCCAACCGAGATGTCTTTCTCAAGGCTATTTAGCCTATCTTTGTTTCTGAGAGTTTCAGCTAGCCATCCTGCTAACTTGAACCCGAAGGTAATAGGTTCTCCATGAATCGCATGAGAACGTCCAATCATGACGGTTCTCTTATGCTTCCTTGCTAAATCTCTAATGGCTTCTTCAAGTAATAAAAGCTCTTTTCTTAAAAGCTTGACTGATGCCTTTAATTGAAGTGCAAGACCAGTATCAAGTACATCGCTACTGGTCATTCCAACGTGAATGAAGCGGCCCGCATCCCCAACATATTCATTTACATTTGTTAGAAAGGCAATTACGTCATGGCGAACTTCTGCTTCTATTTCGAGGATGCGTGCTGCTTTGAAATTTGCTTTTAATCGAATAGTTTCCATTGCACTTGTAGGGATTTTCCCCAATTTGCAATTAGCCTCACATGCGGCAATTTCAACATCAAGCCATGTTTGGTATTTGGCTTGATCAGACCAAATATTTCCCATCTCTGGGTTTGTGTAACGCTCAATCAAAGTGCTACAAAGTTAAAGGGTTACTTTAATTTAGATCGTCAAGGTCAAGCTGACTTGAGTCTATTGTGTTCAACTTCCCAATGAACATATCTTCCCCAAGCTTGCTGTCTAACCCTGCATCTGCCTCCTTTGCAATCAATAACTTGAAAGGGGGGCAAATCATTGGGTTGATTTGCAAATTTTGCAAAACTTCCTGGAGGTAGAAGTTCAAGCACTTCTCCAGTTTGTTTTTTTGAGGTTAGATGAAAATGACCATGGCTAGATAGCTCATTTTCATTGGTTGGATGCCTGAGCTTTTTAGACAAAACCTTTGGTCGGTTGATTAGATTCTCTATTGAAAAAGAGGATAAGCACGAGTTCTGCGGTTTTTGTTCCGTTTCCTGTTTGTTTTTGTAAACATAATGACTAAATCATCGCGATTAGATCTTCACTTGCTGACTAAAGGGTTAGTGAAAACACGTCAAGAGGCTCAGAAGCTGATTAGAGCTGGCAAAGTTAAATCAATAAACGGCCAAATTTTAGATAAGCCTGGCCAAGAAGTTTTAAAAGATCTTGAGATAGAAGTTACACAGCCCTTGAGATATGTATCAAGAGGAGGTGAAAAGTTGGCTGAAGCGTTTAATCAATTTCCCATAAATATTAAGGATAGGGTTTGTTTAGATGCTGGTATATCAACTGGTGGCTTTACAGATTGTCTTTTGCAGTTAGGGGCAGCAAAGGTTTATGGAGTCGATGTTGGTTATGGCCAGACTGCATGGAGTATTAGAAATGATCCAAGAGTGGTTCTATTGGAACGAACCAATATTAGGCATTTAACTCCTGAAAAATTATTTAATGAGGGCGACCCAATACCAAACTTTGCTGTCGCAGACTTATCTTTTATCTCTCTTAAGATTGTTCTGCCTAGTATTAAATCTCTTCTTAAAGCCAACCGATCTGAGTTGCTTGTCTTAGTGAAGCCTCAATTTGAAGTTGGTAAAGATCAAGTGGGAAAAGGAGGAGTTGTTCGTGATCATTCACTGCATGCTGAGGCTATAAAGGGAGTAGCAAATGAATCTAAAAAATCTGGATGGTACCCAAAAGGATTGATCGCATCGCCTTTAAAGGGTCCAGCTGGTAATCAAGAATATCTTCTTTGGATGGGTGATAAAAATGAAGAAAACATTGAAATTGAAAAATTATTAAATGTTTTATTCTTTTGAATTATTACGATTAAAGGGCTGTTTCGTTTCTGTCGCCGGTTCTGATTCGAACAACTGAATCAATTGGGCTAACAAAAATTTTCCCATCTCCAATCTCACCTGTCTTGGCCGCATCAGCAATAGCTTTTAAAACGATCTCAGCTTTTTCATTAGGAACTACTACTTCAATTTTGAGTTTTTGAAGGAACTCAACGGTGAATTCTGAACCTCTATATCTCTCAACTTGTCCTTTTTGTCGACCGAAACCCCTTACTTCGCTTACTGTCATGCCAACAATACCTGCATTAACTAATGCGATCTTTACATCCTCCAACTTAAAAGGGCGGATTATTGCTTCTATCTTTTTCATACCACTTTAGATTACTTAAAGAATATTAGATAATTTTTATGAGATTTTGTCTAAATGACTTAGAGAATTGATGAAATTTACATTTAGACCAGCTGCTAGTGCATCTTCCCCAAGCATTTTTGCATCCTTGGTAGGAATTATGACTAGACCATTACTTATCGATTCCCAATGGTTGGATTCAAAATGAGTTTGTAGCCAAAGGATTCCATGAACACTCTTTGGATCTATTTGAGTTCCAATTCTTTTTTCAGAAAGACTAATGTCCATACAAAAACCTGTGTTGTATCTATTAGGGGGCATGGCGATGATTAATTTTGTACGCTTTGATACAAATCAGGCTTTTGAAATTATTTCGCTATTTTTGATTAGAAGAATTTATTTAAAGTTTGTATTTTTAATCAAGCTTTTATGTAGTGTGAGTTTTGAATTCTATTGAAATGTGGTTAGACGAGAAAAAGACATCAAAGAGGAAATTATGTATGGAGAGAGGGAAATAGAGGCCGGGAGCTTAATATGTTTCCCAAATCCAAATGTTAATAGGGATTATGAAATTTCAATAGTTTTTCCTGAATTCACATGTAAGTGCCCTTTCTCCGGTTATCCGGATTTTGCAACTTTGAGAATTAAATATCAACCAAATAACAAGGTTATAGAATTAAAAGCAATTAAACTTTACTTAAATAGCTTTCGAGAAATGAAAATATCTCATGAAGAGGTTACGAATAAAATAATCGATAATTTTGTTGAGGTTTCTGATCCTAAATGGATTCAATTAGAAGCTGATTTTAATCCTAGAGGTAATGTTCATACAATCATTAGAGTCTGTCACGGCAAAAGAATTAATTTAGAGCTAACTCTCTAAGAAACTAATAAATTTTGGCAGCTCTTTTGAAAGACCAGAGAGATTCCTGTTGCTTAAACCACCTACATAAATCAAAGATTTTTCCTTTTCATGTAATACCCAGATTTTCTTAGTGGAAATAATACTAAGTGAACCTCCAATAAGTATTATCGCAAAACTAGTATAAACAAGAGGTACTCCAGGATCATGCTTTAAAAGTAATCCGCTACTTGGGATTATATTAATTATCTTTATTAAAGTCTCTTTGACTCTTGCTTCCTTATTTGTACTTAAGTTTGTAAGTAATGCACCATCATTATCATAAATACTGACTGGTCCTTGCTCGCTCTTTACGGTTACTAAAATTGGGTCTTTACCATCTTTTTTTGTAGGTATAATTGTCCCCCAAACTTGTTCACCTAGCTCAGGAATAGGTTCTATTGGAATTTGTAGTTTTGGACTATTTGAAATTTGAATAGTTATTGCAGCCAAAGACCAGTCGGCTTGATATAATGTAAGTCCTTTGTATCTTAATGGATAATTAACACTAATTTCTTTTGATTGATTATTTCCATTTGGTTCAATAACATTGACTATAGACCTATACTGCTCAGCTCTTCCTTGTGGATCTCTTTCGATTTGAAATTTTTGTAATTCAATAGTTAACCCTTTCTCTTCATTATTGTTTAATAAATCTATTGATCGTCCAGGGGCTAAAAATTGTTCTATGGTTTTTCCATTTAATGAACCGTATGTTGCACCTATCATTAATAGGATCATGCCTAGATGAATTAAAATAGGACCTAATCTACCTATTACGCCTTGGCGAGCAGCTATCCTTCCATCTGTTTCTTTTATATTCCAACCTTGCTTTTTTAAATTAGTTTTAATTTTTTCTAAGCTTTCCAAGTAATTATTAGTCACTATTGTTTGAGCAATAGCAAGTTTTGCTATTTGACGAGGTGATTTATAATCTACCCAATTTAATGCTGATTTAAGTATCGGTAATTGTCTTCTGAAACTACAAACTGAAAGGGATAAACCAAGCCAAATGAGTAAGAATAAAAACCAGAAACTTGTATAGACATGATTGAATTGAAAAAAGAGTAATATATTTGCATTAATTATTCCAAGAAAAGGATTTTTATTAAAATTATCGTAATAAAATTGATCTGATTCCTGTTGTGGTACTAATGTCCCCGCTGCACATGAAATAGCTATTAATAATAATAGTAATATCGCGATTTTTAAGCTAGAAAGCCAGTTTAAAACTTGGCTAATTTTTTTCATCTATTTTATATCCAAATTGAAAGAAGGCTTAGAATACCTATTGTTAACAACATCATTCCACTAATTGGTGGAACCCATTTCCCAATAGGTCTTAACGATAATAATTTAGGTATAGTTGCTGCAAAAGTACCTGCTAAAAATAAAGGAACAATCTGTCCAATTGCAAAACTTCCAAGAAAAATTGTGCCACTGAGAGGATTAGCTTGTTTGGCTACCCATGCTAGAAGAACTGCAAGAACAGGAGTAGTACAAGGCGAGGAGGCTAATCCAAAAGCAAAACCTGCTGAAACTGGGGCAAATGCAGGAGGAACTTGATTTGTCCAAATTTCAGGCTCAGGACCACGTGGAAGGGAGAATTTAAAAATCCCAAGCAGATTAAGGCCCATAATTATTGCCAGAAAGCTTATGAATATTGAAAAGAAACCTGGTAATTGACCATAAATTTTCCCTAAAAATCCGCTTAGACTCCCTAATACAACTAGTGAAATCACTATACCGCTGCAGAAGCTAATCGTTTTTTGTAAAGGGCTTTGGTTATTTTTAAATCCAGCTAGATATGCAACTGTTATTGGTAAAAGTGACAATGAACAGGGCCCTAAACTAGTTAAAAGCCCTCCCGTGAAAACTATCAGAATTGTTAGGGGGGTTGGATTACTGAGCCCATTATCAATTAAGTGCTCGCCATAACGAGTCAAATCAGAGAATATTAAACTTATAGAAGAAATGTTCAAAAAGAGATTTGCCAATCTAGGTCCTTACTCCAGATTATCTGGTTAAAAGTTTGTTTGAGGGGTTTTTAATTAATAAATCTGAAGATTCAATAGAGGATCTGACTAATAAGGCTGCTATTACTAAGCTTGACATCAAAGAGTTGCCCCCATAACTAATTAATGGGAAAGGTAGTCCAGTCGTAGGCATTGCTCCTGATGCCACTGCGATATGCATAATTGATTGGCCAACAAGAATAGTACCTGATCCAATAGAGATTAGTTTAGAGCAATTATTTCTACAATTAAGAGAGATTTTAAGAGTTAAATATGAAACTACAAGAAGAAATGATAAAAGCAAAATAGATCCAAAGAATCCAAATTCTTCAGCAAAAACAGCAAATATAAAATCAGTACTTCTGAATGGTAAGTATTGTAATTTTTGCATTGAAAGACCATAACCTTCTCCAAATAGACCTCCCGAACCAATAGCATAAAGACTCTGAATTAACTGATATCCACTTCCTTGTGGATCTTTCCATGGGTTGATAAATGACATAATTCGGCTTTGTTGATAGGCATTAAAAAAAATGCTTAATGAACCAATAAAAAAGCCGGAAATAGCCGTGTTAAAAAGATATCGTAAGTTAATACCTGATGCTAATGCAATAATCCAAAGTAATATTCCTATTAGTGCAGCGGTGCTTAAATTTGGTTGCTTTATAATTAGTAAAATGATGGATGCAAAAATAGTTAACCAAAAAATTTTTTTTTCTGAATTTATTCTTTCCCATTGACCAAAAAGCTTTGCACTTTGGAGAATGATGAAAGGTTTGATTAACTCTGATGGTTGAATTTGGATTGGACCAATAATCAACCATCGAGTAGACCCATTAACGGTGCTGCCGAAAAAGCTTGTTGATGCAATTAGAACCATGCCAATAAGAAGGCATAGTCCTGAAAATCTAAGCCAATTTTTTAGATTTATATTTATGGCTATATAGAAAATGCTCCAACTAGCAACTAGCCAAATTAGTTGTCTTTTTATGTAATAAGCACCTTCTCCCATTTCTCTGATGGCTACCCACCAACTAGCTGATCCAAGAATAAAGATGCCTGATATGCTCCAAAAGGCAATTAATCCCATGATTAATCGCCCCTCCTTTGGCCAATAAGACCAAGGCAATGGAAGTATATTCTTGTTTATTAAATTACTCATATAATAATTCGATTTGCGACCCTTTTTTCTTACAGGTCCTGAATGAATTTTTTTGTCAGAAATATTACTCAAAGGATCTTTTGCTTATAAACCATTGAGACGTTTAATTGCCATCTTGCCAAGTCTTTAAATGTAGTTAATTTACTTTTTTATGGAATTGATGAAAATTCAAGAAGATTTTTATATGTTTAAAGTTAATTGTTAGTTATTAGAGACAGAATTGAAAGAAATAGACAAATTTTTAATTATTTTATTCTATATCACAAGGATTTAATTTTTAAAGAGACTATTTATTGATTTATATTTAGATAATTAAAAATTTGCTTAAAATTTTTACTCAAATTTATTAAATTAACCAACTTTTTAATTTATTGATAAAAATTTTTTTTGTTTTGATGCAAGTCTCGTGATAGATTCCCCGGGCCTTTGCAGAGAGCTTAGGTGTCTTGTTTGCAAAACAACTTCTCACTATCACTAAGGAACTCCAATAGGAGGGATTTTTGTGGCATCTGAGACTATTGAAAATTGCTCAAGTCATGATCCTCTTCTGGATATTGATTCATCGGACTCATCGTCCGGAGTCAAAATAGACGAATACCTTGAACTTCAATTTCGAGTATTCCGTCTTGCCTTTTTATTGACTATTTTTTCTGTTGGCATAGCAGGTTTCTTTTGGGGAATCCAAGCTAGTGCAAGCATATTCATTGGTGCTTTATCAGGGATTTTTTATTTTCGCTTGCTTGCTCGCGGAATTGGAAGACTTGGTACTTCATCAAAAATCGTCGGTAAAGTCCAGTTGTTAGTTCCGGTCCTTTTGGTTTTGGTATCTTCTAGATTTCCTCAACTTGATTTAATACCGGCTTTATTAGGATTTTTGCTTTATAAACCAGCGTTAATTATTCAGTTTCTATTAATGCCCTAGGTACTTTTTAGAAATTAAATTTTTAAGTTTTGTTTGTTTGGCGTTTATTTTCTACGCAACCTAACTTCCAGATAAATGGGTTTTTTACCATTTGTTCTTCCTTTTGCTGAATTAGAGGTGGGTCAACATCTCTATTGGCAAATTGGAAATTTTAGAATTCACGGCCAAGTTTTTATGACTTCATGGCTGCTCATAGGCGCTTTGCTTGCCTTAGTAGTTATTGGAACAAAAAAAATGGAGCGTGATCCAAAAGGTGTACAAAATCTTTTGGAATTTCTATGGGACTACATACGTGATCTCGCAAGAACACAAATTGGTGAAAAGGTTTATAGAGATTGGATGCCTTTCATCGGAACCCTCTTTCTGTTCATATTCGTGAGCAACTGGGGCGGAGCATTAGTTCCATGGAAGCTGATTGAACTACCAAGTGGTGAACTTGGAGCACCTACAGCTGACATAAATACGACTGTTGCTTTAGCACTACTGGTATCTCTTTCATATTTCTATGCGGGGTTGAGCAATAAGGGTTTGCGTTACTTCGAGTATTACGTCCACCCAACGCCAATAATGCTCCCATTCAAAATTGTTGAAGATTTTACAAAGCCTCTCTCTCTTTCATTCCGTTTATTTGGAAACATTTTGGCGGATGAACTTGTTGTAGCGGTACTTGTTTTTCTTGTACCTCTTGTTCTTCCAGTTCCTGTTATGTTTCTAGGCTTGTTTACTAGTGCTATTCAAGCTCTGATTTTTGCAACTCTTGCTGCCTATTACATCGGGGAAGCAGTTGAAGAGCATCATTAATCATAATTTTTTGCTACTGAATTAACTTTTCAATGGCAAATTTCCTGCTTTGAGGCCTGAAATTCTTTCAGTATCATCTCAAGAACTATGAGATGCACCCCTCGCAGGTATAAACTCCCGGTCACAACTCTATAAGCGTTTAAAGCGCTACACATCTTTAGCAGAATTATGGATTCCATTACCACCGCCGCATCAGTTGTTGCAGCTGGTTTAGCTGTAGGCCTTGGCGCAATAGGCCCTGGTATCGGTCAGGGTAGTGCTGCACAAGGAGCAGTAGAGGGTATAGCCCGTCAACCAGAAGCTGAGGGAAAAATCAGAGGTACTTTGCTTCTTTCTTTCGCTTTCATGGAATCACTTACCATTTATGGCCTTGTGGTTGCATTGGTGCTTCTCTTTGCTAACCCTTTTGCTGGTTGAATATTTCAAAAAAGGGCTGATTGAGTAAATCAATCAATTTGATTAACTTTCAGCCCCAATATTTGAAAATTCTTAAGCAAATTTCAATTGCCGTTTTCCGGCTCGCTTAAATTCTTGCACCCCTAGCTAATGCCAACTTTGTTTTTGTTTGGTGCCTCTGAGGGAGGTCTGTTTGATTTCGATGCAACTCTTCCGCTTATGGCGGTCCAAGTTGTAATACTGACTTTCATACTTAATGCTCTTTTCTTCAAACCTGTTGGACGGGTAGTTGAGGAAAGAGAGGATTATGTAAATACAAGTCGGGCAGAAGCAAAGAAAAAAATCGCTGAAGTTGATCGATTAGAAACAGAACTCAAAGATCAGCTCAAAGAGGCCCGTCTTGAAGCTCAGAAGGTGATTCTTGAGGCAGAGCAGGATTCTGAGAATCTTTATAAAGAAGCCCTTGCTCTTGCTACTTCAGAGGCAAATGCATCGAGAGAGAAAGCTAGGCGAGAGATTGATTCACAAAGAGATGAAGCTCTTAGTCAGCTCAAAAGCGAGGCTGAAAATCTTGGTGATTTGATTGTTGAAAGACTTTTGGCAAAAAAATGACTTCTTTAATTTTCGCTTCCGAAGGCTTTGGCCTCAATTTAAATATTTTTGAGACCAATATCATCAACTTGGCTGTTGTTGTTTTTGGCCTCTATAAGTTCTTGCCAGGTTTTTTAGGGAAAATCCTTGAAAGACGCAGAACTACAATCCTGTCTGACCTGAAAGAGGCAGAAGAGCGCTTAACTAAAGCAAAAGATTCTCTTTCACAAGCAAAAGACGAACTTGCATCAGCCAAGCAAAAAGCCGACAAAATCAGAAATGATTGCAAAGCTAGAGCTGAAGCAATTCGTCTAGAGAGCGAAAAAAGGACTGTTGAAGAAATGGCAAGAATTAAACAAGGCGCTGCGTCTGACTTGAATGCTGAAGCTGCAAGAGTAACTTCTCAATTAAGAAAAGAGGCTGCAGAACTTGCTATTGAAAAAGCTTTGGCAATGCTTCCTAAAAAATTAGATTCAAATACTCAAGATAATTTTCTTAAACAGTCAATTAAAAATATTGGAGACAACTAATGCCACTACTTAATACTATTACTACTCCATACGCTGAAGCTTTCATCCAAGTAGCTGAAAGCCGCAATGAGGTTGATGAAGTAGTTTCTCAAGCTAAATCTATTTTAGAACTTTGGAATACTTGTCCTGAATTTAGTGATGCGATGTCATCGCCAGTTTTAGAGGTGAATCAAAAAAAACTAGCTTTAGAAAAGCTGTTTTCTAGTCAGATCACTCCCTCTTTCTTAAATCTTCTAAAACTTTTAGCAGATAGACAGAGAATTGGATTGTTGAATTCTGTTCTTGAAAGATTATTGGAAATCTATCGAGAACAAAGAAATATTGCTTTAGCAACAATAACTTCAGCTTCAGCTCTAAATGAAGAACAACAATCTGAGCTACTCAAGAAAGTACAATCTATAGCTGGTACGGATAATTTGGAGATCGATCTCAAAGTCGATTCCGAATTGCTAGGCGGCTTTGTTGTCAATGTTGGATCAAAGGTCATTGATGCCAGCATTGCAGGGCAAGTTAGGCGACTTGGTCTAGCTTTGGCCAAAGTCAGCTAATTCTCACCTGACTTTCTCCCTTCTCCCTCCCTTTCATCTTCCCCAACTTAAGTTAATCCCATGGTTTCCATACGTCCCGACGAGATCAGTTCAATCCTTAAACAGCAGATAGCTGATTACGATAAGTCAGTATCTGTGAGCAATGTAGGTACTGTTTTACAAATTGGTGATGGTATCGCAAGAGTGTATGGCCTTGAAAAGGTCATGGCAGGTGAATTAGTAGAATTTGAAGATGGAACAGAAGGGATTGCTTTAAACCTTGAGGATGACAATGTTGGTGTCGTTTTGATGGGTGAAGCTTTAGGAGTTCAAGAGGGAAGCACAGTCAAAGCAACTGGAAAAATTGCTTCAGTCCCAGTAGGTGAGGCAATGCTTGGAAGAGTTGTTAATCCTCTTGGACAGCAAATTGATGGAAAAGGAGAAATGGCTACAACTGACTCAAGATTAATTGAGTCAATAGCTCCTGGAATTATCAAGAGAAAGTCAGTACATGAGCCTATGCAGACTGGTATCACATCTATTGATGCGATGATTCCTATTGGAAGAGGTCAGAGAGAACTGATTATTGGAGATCGTCAAACAGGGAAAACTGCAATAGCAATTGATACAATTATCAACCAAAAAGGTCAAGATGTTGTTTGTGTTTATGTAGCGGTTGGTCAAAAACAAGCATCAGTGGCAAATGTAGTTGAGGTTCTTAAAGAAAAAGGAGCTTTGGATTACACGATTATTGTTAATGCAGGAGCTTCTGAAGCTGCAGCTTTACAATATTTAGCTCCGTATACAGGTGCAGCAATTGCTGAGCACTTTATGTATCAAGGTAAGGCAACACTAGTTATTTATGATGACTTAACCAAGCAAGCTCAGGCATACAGGCAAATGTCATTACTTTTACGTCGTCCACCAGGTCGTGAAGCATATCCAGGAGATGTTTTTTACTGCCATAGTCGTTTGCTTGAGAGGGCTGCAAAACTTTCTGATGCGATGGGTGCAGGATCCATGACATCTTTACCTATTATTGAAACTCAGGCTGGTGACGTTTCTGCTTATATACCGACCAACGTTATTTCAATTACTGATGGTCAGATTTTCTTGAGTTCAGATTTATTCAACTCTGGATTAAGACCTGCAATTAATGTTGGTATATCAGTTAGTCGAGTAGGAGGAGCTGCGCAAACGAAAGCTATTAAGAAAATTGCAGGTACGTTAAAACTTGAACTTGCTCAGTTTGATGAACTTGCGGCATTCTCTCAATTTGCTTCAGATCTTGACGAGGCTACTCAAAAGCAGTTAGGTAGAGGCAAAAGGTTAAGAGAACTTCTTAAGCAACCTCAATTTGACCCTCTGAATTTGGCTGAACAAGTTGCCATTGTTTATGCAGGTGTTAAAGGATTGATTGATGAAGTTCCTGAGGAGGAAGTGACAAAGTTTGCTCGTGAATTGCGTGATTATCTAAAAACAAATAAAGCTGATTTCATTAAGAACGTTCTCTCCGAAAAAGTCTTAAGTGAAGTCTCTGAATCAATGCTTAAAGACGCTATTAACGAGGTTAAATCCTCGATGCTTGCGGCTTAAATACAAAGCTATCTAAGAGAGACAATCACCTATGGCTAACCTTAAGGACATAAGAGACAGAATTGTATCTGTCAAAAACACAAGGAAAATCACAGAAGCGATGAGACTCGTTGCTGCTGCTAAAGTTCGGAGAGCACAGGATCAAGTCCTACGGAGTAGACCTTTCGCTGATCGATTGGCAAGGGTTTTAGAAAATATACAATCAAGAATGCAGTTTGAAGCTGCTGACTCTCCTTTACTCAATAGGCGTGAAGTTAAGACAATCACTATCTTGGCTGTTACTGGCGATAGAGGATTATGTGGGGGCTATAACGCAAATATTATTAAACGAACTGAGAAACGCTATGCCGAATTAAAAGGTCAAGGATATAGTCCTGACCTGGTTTTGATTGGTAAGAAAGCAATAGGATATTTCGAGAATAGATCTAGTCTTTATAATATAAGAGCGACATTTAAAGAATTAGAACAAGTTCCGACTTCTGAGGATGCTGGCTCTATTACTAGTGAAGTATTAGCAGAATTTCTCTCTGAAAGCACTGATAGAGTAGAGGTCATTTTTACTAAGTTTGTAAGTTTGGTTAGTTGTAATCCAACAATACAAACTCTATTACCTTTAGATCCTCAAGGAATAGCAGATTCAGAAGATGAAATTTTCAGGTTGACTACAAAAGATAGCCAATTAATTATTGAGAAAGATGCTGCTCCTTCGAATGAGGAGCCGAAATTACCATCGGATATTGTTTTTGAACAAAGTCCTGATCAACTTTTGAATGCTCTTTTACCTCTTTATTTACAGAATCAATTACTACGTGCTTTACAAGAGTCTGCAGCTTCAGAGTTAGCGAGCAGGATGACGGCAATGAATAACGCCAGTGATAATGCAAAGGAATTGGCTAAAAATCTTACGATTGATTATAATAAGGCTCGACAAGCTGCAATTACGCAAGAAATTTTAGAAGTTGTTGGCGGCGCTGCAGCTTGATTTCTTATCTGATTCCATCTTTGCGAATTATCAAAGTATAAGTAATTAATAAAGTGAATCTTGAGTTTATAGAATTAGACCTCGATTGGTCTTATGAATTAAGAGTGTTTGACTTGAAAAACTATATATTATCTGAGCTAATGAAATATGGTGAACCACTTAGGTGGGCAATTACTTCAGTTACTACTCATTCTGAAAAAAAAATCCAGATAATATCTGTAGAAGCTGTGTTGGTTATTAATCAAGATAAGAGCAAAGGTATAAATCTTGTGTTGAATTGATTTCTTTATGACTAACACTAATCCTTTGCCAACATTATTGATCATTCCTACTGGTATAGGGTGCAGTGTTGGTGGGTATGCAGGTGATGCAATCCCTGCTGCAAGATTGCTTGCTTCTGCAAGTGAATGTTTAATAACACACCCTAATGTTATGAATGGTGGATCTTTATATTGGTCAGATACTTGTATCCAATATGTAGAAGGGTATAGTTTAAATCTTTTTGCTGCTGGAGAAGTTTTTCTCAGACCAGTAAGACAACAAAAAGTAGGTTTGCTATTAGATGCTGGTTTAGAGCCTGATTTAAAAAAAAGACATTTACAAGTTGCTGATGGTTGCGTTGCAAGTTTGGGGCTAGATATTGGTCCTGTAATTACAACTGAAAGAGCCATACGAGTTAATCTTAAAAAGGGTTTAAGTGGCTCAAGTTGGGGAGATATAGAAGAACCAGGTGTTCTTTTGAGAGCTGCTGAAAAACTTAAGAAAGCAGGCGCTACTGCAATTGCTGTAGTAACTCGCTTTCCTGATGATAGTGATGAATTAGAAACTAAACTTTATCGACAAGGTAATGGTGTAGATATTATTGCTGGGGTTGAAGCTGTAATAAGTCATTTTCTTGTGAAACATTTGTTGATTCCATGTGCACATGCGCCGGGGTTAGCGCCATTGCCAATTGACTATAATTTAGACCCGCGAACCTCGGGAGAGGAGATAGGATATACATTTTTGCAAAGTGTTTTAGTTGGTCTTAGTCGTGCCCCTGATCTGATCTGTAAGTCAGCTATCAAATCTAATGAAAATTCTTTTTTACAAGTGAAAACATTATTAAGGAATAGGGATTTAGGAGCCGTAGTTGTTCCACAGGGCGCATTAGGTGGCGAAGCAGTTTTATCTTGTATTGAAAGATTTATTCCTTTAATAGTAGTTTCCAATCAAGGAGTATTAAATGTTAGCTCCAAGAAGATGAGGCTTGATTGCTTAAGTGGTCAAAAAAATAATAATATTTTGTATGCTGAAAATTATGTAGAGGCTGCAGGACTAATAACAGCTTTACGTCATGGGATTAATATAAAGTCTCTGCAAAGACCAATTGATTGCTTAAGGGAATTGAATGATGAATAGAAGTGAATTTAAGGATTTATCTTGATGCTATTGGCTTTTTCCACCCACTTCCAAACGCTTGATTAGTGATTTTCAATAAAGGAGGTGCTTGATAACGTTTGAACTCAGCGTTCTTTAATAAATTGGCTACTTCATGAACAATTTTTTTATCAAATCCTTTTTCTATTAAAACTTCAGTGGGTAAGTGCTGTTCAATCAATCCTTTTAGTATTGGATCAAGAGTAAAATAATCCGGCAAAGAGTCGCTATCTAATTGTTCTGGGCGTAATTCAGCACTGGGAGGCTTGTTCCTTATTTCAGAGCCTATAATTTCTCCTGTTTCAGGGAGAAAAAAATCATTTCTACAACTGAATGACGATTCACTGTCTATCCAATTACATAGATCAAATACGCTTGTCTTGTAAAGATCTCCAATGACAGACAATCCTCCATTCATGTCTCCGTAAAGAGTGCAGTATCCTACGGCCAGTTCTGATTTGTTTCCTGTAGATAGAAGCAAATGTTTTTGTTGATTTGCTAGAGCCATCAATATTGTTCCTCTAATACGAGATTGTAGATTCTCAGCTGTAATACCGGTTGGTATTCCCCCTGTTGAATTAGATAAAACATAGTTAAAACTATTCATTACGTCTGAGATCGGAATCCTCCGATAATGTATTCTAAGTCGATTAGCTAATGTCGTTGCATCTTCTACAGACCCTGCTGAACTCCATGGAGATGGCATTAAAATCGCATGAACTTTAGAGATGCCTAATGCTGCTACTGCAATAGTCGCTACTAGAGCTGAGTCGATACCCCCACTTAATCCAATAATCGCACTGTCGAAATTACATTTTCTTGCATAATCTTTAACTCCAAGAACTAAAGCTCTGAAAAGAACTTCTTGTGATGATGGGTATTTGCTTGATATCGAAAGTTGTTGTTTGAGGGAAGATATGTCACAAAGACCAACTGACTCTTCAAAGGCAGGTAGTTCTTGTTGTAACTTGCCTTTTTTATTAAGCAAAAAACTAGAACCGTCAAAGATTAATTCATCATTTCCTCCTACTTGATTGACATAGACCACCGGGCATGAAAGACGAACAGCTGCTTTAGCTGCTATTCGTTGGCGTAATACACCTTTCGATTCAATAAATGGAGAAGCTGAAAGATTGATAAGTAAGTCTAATTTTTCTTTTTCCAGGGACTTAATAGGATCTTGCCCTATAATCTTTTTATTTTGTAGGCTTTGCTCAACCCATATATCTTCACAAATAGTTATTCCGATCTTCCAAAGTTTTTCTTGGTTATTAAAATTTAAAATACTACTATTTTCTGCAGAACGAAAATAACGTTTTTCATCAAAAACATCGTAAGTTGGTAGGAGTTGCTTCCTCGCTACGACTCTCCAATTACCTTTTTCTAAAATAACAACTGAATTATAAAGTTTCGGAATTTCTATATCTGGAGTTGGTTCTGCGATACCAATTAATACAGATAAGTTGTGACTAAGGTTACTTAACCTTTTACTTAATTTGTTTAGGATATCTTTCTGTTCTTCGTAAAGTTTTGGATTAAATAATAAGTCTTTAGGAGGGTAGCCGATCAAAGAAAGCTCTGGTGTTATGACTAGATCCACATCCTCGTTTTTGATCTCTTTACATACTTCAAATATTTTCTCGGCATTACCATCAAGATCTCCAATGATGGGATTGAGTTGGGCTAATGCTAATTTCATTATTTTTTATCTGCTAAACCGTATAGATTCTCTTCAAGCAATATTGGTATAAGTTCTTGAGGGATAAGACCTTCTTGAGGTCTCTCTCTAAAATTTGAACTGGATGATTTAGGTATACGAAAAGGTAATAGGTCAACTTCACCGCCAAGTTTTTTAATTTCCTCTAATTGTTGATCACTAATTGGCCATCCATCTCTCATTGCGATAGCTATTGTTGCTTTATTGAGAATAGACTTGGCATTAAGCCATTTTGGAACTTGAACAGCTAAATCACTACCAATTACAAAACTAAAACTTGCTTCAGGCCAAAGTTGGAAAGCTTTTTTTAGAGTATGAATCGTCCTAGGGCTACTCAATTCTTGAATTAGTTCTAATTTAGGATGTGATATCTTTTTTACCAGAATTCTTAAAAGCTGAGTTCTTTTTAGAAGTGGAATTTGATGCTTTTTATCCGGGTTATCACTTGCCCATGTTATAACTTTTGGAAAAAATCTTGTTAATTCATTCAACAAGGCCTCGTGACCCAAAGTGGGTGGATCTGCACTGGTACCAAATAAGGCTATTGAGTTAATTTTGGCTTTCATGGCAATAAATAATTTTTATTTTTTGCCGTACTTGATGTAAGGAGTGTACAGTCACCAACCATTATTCTTAAGTCTGTATTTTTTTTGAGAAGATACTTCAACATTAATCGAGGTTGCCCATCTCTTTTATTTGTAGAATTAAGAAATTTATAAGTTGCGAGACGACCTATGAGTTTTGTTGCATGAATCGCAAGAGCTGCTTGTACAATGGCTATTGGAGCAGTAGGGGCAAGGGTTAATCCTCCAGTAAGAGGTGCAGTAAGAATCAGTATTTGCTTTAAAATATTTAAAGTAATTTGTATTCCTATTTGAGCACCCCCTAGTAATGAATTTTGAAAACTAAGCTTTTTAACTAATTGCCTGGCAGAGGGACCACCTACTTCTAAACCATATAATTTACTTAATTGGATAACAAGGGCACTATCAAAAGCAAACCCTGTAAAAAGATCAATCATTAAAAAAGGATTAATTACTATTCCTGAGGCTTTTAAAGTTGCATATTTGCCTATTAAAGCTTGTGCTTTTTTTCTCTTTCTCAGTATTCGATTCTCCTTAAGTGATTTGTAGAATTGGTCTGCAATTCTTAGACTATTTATACAAAGAAGAAATTCACCACTTTGATCAATAATTTCTTTAAGTTCGTTCTTTAGAATATCAACTTTAGGCATTTTTTGTTCACTTCTAACTGTACCATTTTGTTTTATTTTTGCTTCTCGTGGAGATGACGATACCAGATGAATTTTGACTTGTTTTTTGCAAAATGATAATTTTCTGTGAATACTTGAAAGAATTAGTTTTGTCTCTTCTGTGTTCCATTGATCACAGCGATTTAAGACTAATAGTATCGGTTTTTTTTGCCTTAATAGCTCTTCGATGGAATTCAAGTCTATGCGAGTTATGTCACTATCAATTACAAATAGAATTAAATCTGTATCTAAGACATAATTAAAATTTATTTCTTCTTTGTTGATATTATTGATTTCATCTATACCTGGTGAGTCTATTAGTTTAACCTTGTTTAAACTTTTAAATCTTTTGTCCCATGTATAAGATTTGAACTCCTTTGTATTCCCGTTTAGTATGTCGGTGGGAAATATTTGCTTTTCAATTAATGCATTTAATAAGCTTGATTTCCCAACTCCAACACGGCCATATACTGATATCTGTAGTTCTTTTTTTTCTAATTTTTTTATTTGAAAATCTATTTGATTTAAAACGGTTTCGAATTTTGTTCTCTCATAATTAGTAAGATTTAAATTTTTCTTCCATTTATTAATTAAAAAGTTGCATTTTGTCGGTGTATCTTTTTTATTAATCATGTTTTAGATTTCCCCCACCAACCAGCTAATACTGCTAAGACCGCTTCTGCTCCTACCAATCCAACAAATCCTCCAAACTCATCTACAACGACTCTGACTCCTTTTTTGTCTTCATTAAATCCAAGAAGTAATCTATCTACTCTAATCATTTCGGGCACAAACTCTACATTTTCGCTTAGCTCGTACGGAGTTAGGTGGGAGTCTCCTCGAAGTAAAGAGGTTAAGAGTTTTTCACGGTTGGCGACGCCAACTACCTTGTCTACCTCTTCACCTAAAACTACCCACCAAGTTGAATTATTCTCTAATAAGTTTGATCTGACAGATTGAAGAGATACTCTTCCTGGGAGTGTAGGGGCAGCAACTCTCGGAGTCATAAGATCTTTAGCCGTAAGATCATTGAGCTGAAAAACCTTGGATATCATTGCAGCTTCATCTGCTTCAATTTGACCGATTTGAGAGCCAAGTATAGCCATTTGTCTTATTTCTTCTTCGTCTGTTGTTAGCTCACTCTTGGCAGTGATGATTGGCAATAGACGTTCTAGAAATATTAGCAATGGTCTCATTATTATACTTAAGAAATCCAGAATAGGAGCGCTAGTTAAACTGATTTGCAATGCAAGTCTTGTACCAAGAGCTTTGGGTACAATTTCTCCAAGAAGTAAAACAAGAATGGTCAGGCCAATCGAAAATATTGGCATTAGATATCCGATTCGATTTTGGAAAATGAAACTTGCGTAGCTACCAACCATTAGACTTCCAAAAATATTGAAACTATTATTAGCAATTGTTACGACAGTTAAAGTCCTCCCAAGTCTGTGGCGTAATTTTTCCAATCTTTTAGCGCCTAAAACTTTTGGACTTCTTCTTGCTAGCTCATGCACGTGTAATGGATTAACAGCCAATAGCGCTGCTTCTATTCCTGAGCACATTGCGGAACCAATTAAAACAACCGCAACAAGAGCAGTTAAGAGCAGAATGTCTTGGGTCATCCCCTAGAGATTTTTTAAATAGTAAGGATCTTTTGCTTTTATTTTTCCACTAAGTTAGTTCTCTTGCCATCCTTAATAGTAAATAGGAGTATTTTTGTGGCTGATTCAAGTATTTTTCGTCGCCGTAGAGACATATTTTTGTCACATTTAGGTTCTCATGCCGCTGTCATCCCAGCGGCAGAATTAGTTACTCATCATGCGGATTGTGAGTACCCATTCCGTCAAAATAGTGATTTTTGGTACTTAACTGGCTTTGACGAGCCAAATGCAGTGGCTTTGTTTTTGCCTCATAAACCCAAGGGAGAACAATATGTACTTTTCGTCTTACCCAAAGAGTCTGGTGCAGAAGTTTGGACAGGCTTTAGGTGGGGAACAAAAGGAGTTTTAGATAATTTCGATGTTGATATATCTCATCCTTTGAATGAATTGCCAAACCTTTTGCCTCATTATTTAAAAGGAGCCGAAGGGATTGCTTTTCGAGTTGGGAAATATCCACATTTGGAGCCTTTGGTTTTAAAAACTTGGTCTGAGCATTTGCAAAAACTTCCTAGAAGTGGCTCCGCTCCATTGTCCATGATTGCGCCTTGCCCAATACTTCATGATCTAAGACTTCGTAAGGATGATTTTGAGATAGAAAGAATGCGTATTGCATCAAAAATTTCTGCAGAGGGCCATGAAATAGTTAGAGAATTTGCCCGCCCGGGAATGAATGAGAGAGATTTGCAAGCTCAAATAGAAAAATACTTTCTTGAAAAAGGTACAAGGGGACCTGCTTATGGTTCAATAATTGCTTCAGGAGACAATGCATGTGTACTTCATTACACGGCAAATAATTCACTCATAAGAGATGGAGATCTTGTCTTGATAGATGCTGGTTGCTCTTTGGATGATTACTACAATGGCGACATAACAAGAACCTTTCCTGCTAATGGTAAATTTTCTGGAGAACAAAAGGCTTTATACGAAATTACTCTCATAGCTCAAGAAGCCGCAATTCAATGTGTTCGCCCTGGTGATAACGCTGAGAATGTTCATATGACTGCCTTGAAGCAACTTGTTGAGGGCTTAGTTGATATTGGCTTGCTAGTTGGTGAAGTAGATTCGATTATTGAACAAGAAGCTTACTCTCATTTGTATATGCATCGAACCGGCCATTGGTTAGGTCTAGATGTACATGATGTAGGGGCATATCGTTTAGGTGATTATCATCTGAAGCTAGAACCTGGAATGGTTTTAACAGTGGAACCTGGTATTTACATTAGTGACCGTTTAGCAGTACCTGAGGGTCAGCCTGAGATAGATGAAAGATGGAAAGGCATTGGAATTCGCATTGAAGATGATGTTCTAGTAACCAAAGATTCTGTAGAAGTTTTGAGTTGTGGTGCGACTAAGAATTTGGTTGATTTGGAAAATTGATTGAATTTATTTAGAAAATTTCTAAGAAAATCTGTTTAATTAAATTGTCCATGATGAATGTATTTTCCCAAATAGTTTGCTACTTCCATAACTCCATCATTATCGAATAGTAGAAAACCTTTTGAATTCCTACTCTAGTAATTCAAATAGGTCCTAGTTCCTGTTAAGTTAGTATTTTGTTAGCTAGTTGAAAACTTAGAAATGATGGTTTCTGAAGAGGCTGGTACTGTTCAAGAAGATTTAACAAGTACTGAGGCAAGCACACAAACTGAAAATCAAGAGAAAATTAGTTCTGAAGAGACAAAATCAGGTCGACCAAGCGCACTTGGAGGTGCTGCAGCATTAGCAACTGCAACTATTGATGCAGATGGAGTACCTTCTGGCCATACACCAAAGGCAGATGAGGGGAGGTTTTTGCTGAAAATTCTTTGGTTGCCAGACAACGTAGCTTTGGCTGTTGATCAAATTGTTGGAGGAGGACCTAGCCCACTTACAGCCTATTTCTTTTGGCCAAGAGAGGATGCATGGGAAACACTAAAGTCTCAATTAGAAGAAAAAAGTTGGATTACTGATAATGAAAGAGTGGAAGTACTAAATAAAGCAACAGAGGTTATTAATTATTGGCAAGAGGAAGGTAAAGGAAAGACCTTAGAACAAGCCAAAGTTAAATTTCCTGATGTAACTTTCTGCGGTACTGCATAAAAAACACTTGAACAAAATTTTTGTTCAGGGAGAAAAGATTATTTGAAACTTTTAGTCAGATTTTGAAGCATTAAACCAAGCTTTAGCTTTGTTTAATGCTTCTTGGGCTTTGATTTTTTCAGGGGAAGTTTCTTGATCCTTAGTTTGACTTAGTTGATTTTTTGCTTGTTCTAATTCAGCTTCAGCTTTAGCAGAGTCAATATTTTTTCCCATCTCAGCTTTATTTACTAAAACTGTAACTTCATTGGATTCAACTTCTGCGAAGCCCCCACTTAGTGCTATTGAATCCCAATTACCGTTTTTTAAAACCCTTAATACACCAAAATCAATAGCAGTAACCATTGAAATGTGACCAGGCAATACTCCCAATAGCCCAGTAGTGCTTGGAAGTATTATTTCATCAGCGGTATCATCAAATACGCTCTGATCAGGAGCAAGAACTCGTAGAGTTAAAGACATTTCTTGTGGATTTTAGAAAAACGTTGACTGAAGGTGATTTAGTAGGAAAACAGATTTTAAGCTTTTGCTTCAGATTCTATTTTTTCTGCTTTAGCCTTAACTTCCTCAATACTTCCAACAAGATAGAAAGCTTGCTCAGGTAGATGGTCTAGCTCTCCTGCAAGAATCATATTGAATCCTTTGATTGTGTCCTCTAATTTCACATATTTACCCGACATACCTGTGAAAATTTCAGCAACAAAGAAAGGCTGAGATAGGAATTTCTCGATTTTGCGGGCACGATCTACTGTCTTTCTATCTTCTTCAGATAGTTCGTCTAATCCTAAAATAGCAATGATATCCTGCAATTCTTTGTATCTTTGAAGTGTTGATTGAACTGCTCTTGCAGTGCGATAATGCTCATCACCAACAACAGATGGCTGCAACATGGTGCTTGTTGAGTCAAGTGGATCAACTGCAGGATAAATACCCTTAGCTGCAAGAGCTCTTGCTAGAACAGTAGTTGCATCTAAATGAGCAAAAGTTGTAGCAGGCGCTGGATCTGTTAAGTCGTCAGCAGGAACATAAACAGCTTGAATTGAGGTGATGGAACCCTCAAGAGTTGAGGTAATCCTCTCCTGAAGCTCTCCTACATCAGTTCCTAATGTCGGTTGATATCCAACCGCTGATGGCATACGACCTAGCAATGCAGATACTTCGGATCCAGCCTGAACAAATCTGAAAATATTATCAATGAACAAAAGAACATCTTGCTTGTTTACATCACGGAAATGCTCTGCCATCGTCAATGCTGATAGGCCGACTCTCATCCTTGCGCCAGGTGGCTCATTCATTTGACCAAAGCACAAGGCTACTTTTGACTTGGTTAGATCTTCTGAATTGATCACTCCAGATTCTTTAAATTCTTCATATAAATCGTTACCTTCTCTTGTTCTTTCTCCAACTCCACCAAAAACTGATACGCCTCCATGTTCTTTAGCAATATTGTTAATGAGTTCTTGGATTAAAACAGTTTTCCCTACACCAGCTCCTCCAAATAACCCTACTTTTCCACCTTGGCGGTATGGAGCAAGCAAATCAATAACTTTAATGCCAGTTTCAAATACTTTTGGTTTGGTTTCTAAGTCTGTAAGGCTTGGAGCTGAACGATGAATTGGTGAAGTTGTTACGTTCTTAAGGTCGCCCTGCTCATCAACTGGTTCTCCAAGGACATTGAAAATTCTTCCAAGGGTCGCTTCACCAACAGGTACAGAAATGGGCGCTCCAGTGTCTACAGCTTCCATACCTCTAACTAATCCATCAGTTCCGCTCATAGCAACGGCTCTAACGCGATGATCACCTAGTAGTTGTTGAACTTCTGCAGTCAGTGCGACATCTTGCCCGGCAGGATTCTTCCCCTCAATCCTTAATGCATTAAGGATTGAGGGAAGTTTGCCAGCTGGAAATTCAACATCTAAAACAGGACCAATTACTTGGCGAACAATACCCTTAGTTCCAACAGTAGCGGTAGCAGAAGCGGCCATAAGATAACTAAAACTTTGTGAGCATGCTCTGATTTGCATACCCTTATCAGCGGCTTAGACTACCACTTCACAGGCATTTTTTTTTAGTGTTCGGTCAACCGCACAGAATATATGTGGTCTAGAGCGTACTTAGATGCATAAATTAATACCGTTGGTAATGAGTAATACTCTTTATCGAGTCAGCGCTAAGCGCTTTTTGTTTTTTTTGCTACTGCACTAATTTATGGCAGCTGTATCTCTCAGCGTCTCCACTGTTAAGCCACTTGGAGATCGTGTATTTGTAAAAGTTTCTGAATCAGAAGAGAAGACGGCGGGTGGCATATTGCTTCCCGACACTGCTAAAGAGAAACCACAAGTCGGTGAAGTTGCTCAGGTTGGTCCTGGAAAACGTAACGAGGATGGTTCACGTCAATCTCCTGAAGTAAGTGTTGGAGACAAGGTTCTCTACAGCAAGTACGCAGGTACTGATATCAAACTTGGCAGCGATGAATACGTACTTCTCTCTGAGAAAGATATTCTGGCTGTTGTCAATTAAAACTCAGCTTTTGCTGAAGTCCAAACCAAAAAACTTTTTGAAATTAAAGGAAATCGCCTCTTATGGCTAAGCGCATCATTTACAACGAGCAAGCCCGCCGTGCACTCGAGCGAGGTATTGACATTTTGGCTGAATCAGTAGCAGTCACCTTAGGGCCGAAAGGTCGTAATGTTGTTCTCGAGAAAAAGTTTGGTGCACCTCAAATAATCAATGATGGTGTAACAATCGCTAAAGAAATAGAACTCGAAGATCACATTGAAAACACAGGAGTTGCTCTAATACGTCAAGCCGCATCAAAAACTAATGATGCTGCTGGAGATGGAACTACCACTGCAACTGTTCTTGCTCATGCAATGGTAAAAGCTGGTTTAAAAAATGTTGCAGCAGGAGCAAATGCAATCACTTTGAAAAAAGGAATTGATAAGGCAACTGAATTTCTGGTTGAAAAAATAAAAGATCATTCCAAGCCCATTAGTGACAGTAATGCAATTGCTCAATGTGGCACTATTGCTGCTGGTAATGATGAAGAAGTTGGCAAAATGATTGCTGATGCAATGGATAAAGTTGGTAAGGAGGGGGTTATCTCTTTAGAAGAAGGCAAGTCAATGACCACTGAGTTAGAGGTCACTGAAGGAATGCGTTTTGATAAAGGATATATCTCTCCTTACTTCGCAACTGATACTGAGAGAATGGAAGCAGTGTTGGATGAGCCTTACATACTTCTTACTGACAAAAAAATAGGTCTGGTTCAGGATCTTGTTCCAGTTTTAGAACAAGTTGCTAAGACTGGTAAACCTCTTTTAATAATTGCTGAAGACATAGAAAAAGAAGCTTTAGCCACATTAGTTGTTAATAGGCTTAGAGGTGTCTTAAACGTTGCAGCTGTTAAAGCACCTGGCTTTGGAGATCGTAGAAAAGCGATGCTTGAAGATATGGCTGTTCTTACTAATGGCCAGCTCATTACTGAGGATGCAGGCTTAAAACTTGAGAATGCTACTCTTGATATGCTTGGCACTTCTAGGAGAGTCACAATTAATAAGGACACATCCACAATTGTTGCTGAAGGTAATGAATTAGCTGTTAATGCTAGATGTGAACAAATCAAGAAGCAGATGGATGAGACAGACTCAACCTATGACAAGGAAAAGCTTCAAGAAAGATTAGCTAAATTATCTGGTGGAGTTGCTGTAGTGAAGGTTGGTGCTGCAACTGAGACTGAGATGAAAGATAAGAAACTTCGATTAGAAGATGCAATTAATGCAACTAAAGCTGCAGTTGAAGAAGGAATTGTTCCCGGTGGTGGCACTACACTCGCTCATTTAGCTCCTGCATTGGCCGATTGGTCCTCCTCAAACCTCTCTGGAGAGGAATTAATCGGAGCAAATATAGTTGAAGCTGCTCTTACTTCTCCACTAATGCGTATAGCTGAGAATGCTGGGGCTAATGGAGCAGTTGTTGCCGAAAACGTTAAATCCAAGCCGGTAAATGATGGGTACAACGCTGCAACTGGTGAGTATGTGGATATGCTTTCTGCTGGAATTGTTGATCCAGCAAAGGTAACTCGTTCAGGTTTGCAAAATGCTGCTTCAATAGCAGGAATGGTCCTTACAACTGAATGTATAGTAGCCGACTTGCCTGAGAAGAAAGAAGCTTCCCCAGCAGGTGGTGGAATGGGTGGTGATTTTGATTACTGATTAATTTCAGCATTTAGTCTAACTTTGATTTCAATAAGGGACTGGGTTTATGCCCAGTCTTTTTTTATAGTCAAATAAATGTTCAGAACATTTCCTCAACACTTCCTCGATACAAAAGCAATTGATTATCTTTTAGGACAAAGTCCTCAACATATTTCGTAAAGACATAACCTATACGAGGGATAGATTGAGGCTGCGATTAAGAAATAATGATAATCAATTCCATTAATTAATTATTTCCCTTCAATTAAATAGGGTTTAACAAACGTTTGAAAATTTATTTTAACCATCCGGCACTAAGAACAACAGCAAGGGTTAAAAACAAGATAAGACATGTCCAAGTCGCTCTATTTAAAGTCGATTCTGCACTACTGGCACTTGTGAACATAGAGCTTCCGCTAGATGCTAATCCACCCATTCCATCACCTTTTGGGCTATGAAGAAGAACTAATAGTATTAGAAACACTCCTGAAATTGCCCATGCCCAAGATAAAAGTGGAATGATCATTTTTTATTTATTATGCGGGTTGAGGAATAAGGTTTGACTTTTTAGGTAAATTGATTGGTTCAATAAGTGTTGAGCCAGTCATTGCTTTAGGTTTTGGCAAGTTTAGTAGGTGTAGGAGGGTGGGAGCTAAATCAGATAAACCACCTCCGAACTCTCTCAGTTTTATGTCATTGCCATATCCTTTTAATTTACGTTTTTCGCCCTCTACAAGTATAACTGGCACAGGATTTGTTGTATGAGCAGTCCATGGTTGACCATCTGGTCCTAACATCATTTCGGAATTGCCATGATCAGCTGTTATTAGAAGTGATCCGCCTAACTTGCCTATTGAATTTAATAATTTTCCAACACAGCTATCAACTTTTTCATTAGCTTTAATAGCTGCCTCTAGGATTCCGGAATGACCAACCATATCAGGATTGGCAAAATTAATTACCACTAACGAGTAAGTTCCAGTTTCAATTGCTTTTATGCAACTTTCAGTTAGCTCGTCTGCTGACATCTCTGGTTGTAGATCATAAGTTGCAACTCTTGGAGATGGAACAAGATGTCTTACCTCTCCTTTTAATGGCTTTTCAATACCTCCATTCAAAAAATATGTTACGTGAGGATATTTCTCTGTTTCAGCGGTCCGATATTGCTTTAGTCCATGATTCGAGACTACTTGACCTAATAAATCATTCAGTGGCTCAGGTGGAAAAGCAACTGATACGGGAAGACCAGACTCATATTGAGTAAAAGTTAGTAAGTCAATATCTATTTTGTTCTTTCTCTCAAAGCCATCAAAATCTTTTAACTTAAGAGCCTTTACTAATTGCCTAGCTCTGTCGGGGCGAAAATTAAAAAATACCACTCCATCTCCATCATTTAAGAAAGAGGGGGAAAGCCTAATAGGTTCAATAAATTCATCTGTGATTCCTTCTTCATAGCTTTTCTCTAAACACTTTTGTGCGGAAAGATTGCTAACAATAAAGTCTGGATCAGTAAGTAATTCATAAGCTTTTAAAGTCCTTTCCCATCTATTGTCTCGATCCATAGCCCAATATCTTCCGCAAATTGAAGAAATTTCTCCTACACCAGTTACCTTGATTGTTTCTTCTATTTTCTCTATATATTTTGCAGCACTTTTTGCTGAGGTGTCTCTTCCATCAGTAAAAAGGTGTAATGAGACATTTGCTAATTCTTTCTCAGCAGCCCATTGCATTAAACCGCACAAATGATTGATATGGCTGTGGACCCCTCCATCTGAGCAAAGTCCCATGATATGAAGAGTTCCCCCTCTATTTTTTAAAGTTTTAGAAAATTCATTAAGAGCATTATTTTCAATTAATTTATTTTCTTTAACTGTATTAGATATACGGACTAATTCTTGCTGAATTATTCTCCCAGCTCCGATAGTTAGATGTCCAACTTCGGAGTTCCCCATTTGATTATCTGGTAGCCCAACATCTGCACCGCTTGCTTCAATAAGAGTGTGTGGGTAGGCATGCCATAAAGCATCCATTACAGGTGTAGATGCTTGTTTAATAGAATTGTGATTAGTTTCTTCAGAATGCCCCCAACCATCAAGTATCGCCAATACCACTGGGGCTACATTCCCTTTGCTTATTGAAACAGCGGCGTTACTGCTTGACATTCAAAGAAATTGGTTGCTAACAATGTTTCTAATTAATCTTAAATTACTTCCTAATAGGTAAACAGGCTAATACTTTGATGTTTGGTTAGCTTTTCCCTATTAGATTGAAAAAGTATTTCAGCTATTCCTAAGAAAAAATAAAATTTTTAGGATTTTAAAAGATGCCAGATGAAGCAGTAAAAAAAGAGATAGAAATCCTCTCAAAGAAAGAACTTGATAGAACCATAAAAAGATTGGCTTCTCAAATTTTGGAAAAGATTCCAAATATTCGTTCTTTATTGCTAGTTGGAATACCAACTAGGGGAGTTTATTTATCTAAATTTCTATCAAAATATCTAGAGGAATTATCTGGTCAGCCAGTCGAAAATGGTTGTTTAGATCCTACTTTTCATAGAGATGACCTTGCTAAGATTGGTACTAGAATTGCACAAGTGACTAATTTACCTTCTTCTGTTGATGATAGAGAGGTTGTTTTGATTGATGATGTTATATATACAGGTAGAACGATTAAGGCAGCATTAGAAGCCTTGAATTCATGGGGCAGGGCAAGAAGAATTACGCTTCTAGCGATGGTAGATCGGGGCCATAGAGAAGTTCCCATTCAACCAGACTTTTGTGGGCGTGTAGTTCCAACTAGTAAAGACGAGACTATAGATCTTAGATTGAATGAAATTGATGGAGAGGAGGGTATCTTTTTGTGTAAAAAATAACTATAAATCTATAGTTGATTAATATTAAAAAAATATGGTAATTATCTAATTTGCCCAAGATTTTGAATTGTTATCTTATTGTTATTTCGTAAATCAATGCCTTCAACTTCAAGTTGACACTTGTCATTAATATTAAACATTAGTTTAATACAATCCTGACCAATTTCACCGGGAGGATCAAGGGAAATTGAAATAAGACTATTATTTAACCTCTTTATTTTATCCTTAGACTCTATTGTTTTCAAAGTTGGTATTCCATTAATATAAATAATCTCATTAGACCCTTCTTCCTGAGGTTCTCCGATAACTAAATCTAAACTTAATTGATTATTTATACTTGCAGCTAAAACTATTTCTAAAGGTTTATTTGTTGGCCATGTTTGACCTGCTAGAAAAAGAGGATGCCAAATATGCTTTTCATTTTTTTTATTCCAGCATCTTAAGCTGATGCCTTTATTAAGGACATCTTTTACTTGAACACCTGGAGTGAGATGTAATGCTCCCAATGCAATTGCTTCAATAGGTGGAGGAGTTAAAAAAGGGATGGAATTACAGAGCTCACCTAAATAATTTTTAATTAAAGGTATTCGAGATCCTCCTCCGACTAATACAACACTATCAAGAGCTTTTAATTCAAATGAATTTCGTTTTGCGACATTAATTGTTTGATTGAATAGCTTTTGAATACTTTTTAAGAGTCCATTTTCTATCAGTAATTCTTCTAATCCTTTTTTAGATAGTTTTAAAAACTTTTCTTCACATTGATCATTTTGTACTTTTTTAGTGATAACAAATGTCTCTTTTATATTTGTATTACTTAATTCACATTTTAGTGCTTCTGCCTGTCTTAAGATTGCATTGGTTGGATTTTCTTTTGGCAATAAATAATTACATATCCATCGGTCTATATCTTTACCACCTATTCGAAGCCCTGATTTTCCTAGAACTTTTGCAGTGCGAAGAACTTGTGTACTTTTACCCTCTAAATTATTGCCATCAAATCTGACAAGTTGAGCAATTGGTGCAGCTTTCCCTTCCCCTCCTTCTAACGCAACAATTGACATATCAATTGTACTGCCTCCAAAATCTAAAACTAGTAATGTTGAACCAGGTTCAAGTCCAGCTCCCATCGCAGCAGCAGTAGGTTCATCCACTAATGCAATTTCTTTTACATCTAATGAATTACATACATTTACCAACCAAGTTTTATATTCAAGATAAGTATCTACTGGAGCAGTTAAGACTAATCGTTTGATGTTTACCTTTTCCGAGACTTTTTCCCAAATATTGTGAATTAAAATCTCTCCTGCTTTTTCTGGGGAGATTTTTGAATCATATATAGGCTGAATTTCGGTAGCTCCTATCCATCTTTTAAAATCTTGACTCAAGTTATTTTCTTTTGAGTTAATTAGGTTTAAATCTATAATTTCTTGTCCAATTAAATAGTATTCTTTTTCTCCTTCTACTGATTTCCAAATTAAGCTAGGTATCTCTCCCGGAGCGCGACTAATTGGAGGTAGATTTAAAAGTTCAGGGGGTTGGCCATTCTCTTTTTGAAAAACAACCACAGTTGTAGAACTCCCTAAATCTATGGCTAATGTTCCAAAATCCTTTTTATTGATTTCTTGTTGATGTGATTTTTCGAATGGATCAATTTTAATTTTTTCCATCTTTCTTTGTGAACTTTGAATAGGTTTAACAAGAATCAATCAATAGAAAGTGAGTCTAGAAAAACTAACGCCAGTGTTATTATTTGGCGAAAAATATTGAAATGAGCAATTCTCTCCTAGAATAAAGCAACATCAAAGTTTTAAGTGTGATTAAGTCAGGTTCAGGAGTTAATTCCAAGGATTTAGCAAAAAGAGGCGAGAGTCTTATCAGACATTCCACTAATCGCTACCTCACTACTGTGAGGATTGCTTTTAGAGCAAAACAAAGAAGATTTGATGATTTTGATGGACTTCTAGAGGAATCAACAGTCAAGCCAGTACAAAGAGCCATAATTGAACTAAGTGATGAACAAGATCAGCCCGATCTATTACCCGGTTAGGTGATTAAAAAAGAAGGTCCGGGTTGGAGAATAATTAGAGATTCATCAAGAAACAACTTTTCTACGCTTATAGGAGGAGAATTTTGGGCAATAGAATTGAACAAATATGAGTGGGAAAATTTAGTTAAGGTGATAATAGATCTGTCTGATCAGTACAAATCAGTAAAAGATCAATTGATGGGAGATGAGAATATAACTTTGGAATTAGAACGTAGCCCTTGGTTTGCAATTTTGAAGGGTGATCAATATGGATGGGATCTCAGATTGATTTTGAGTGCAAGCGGGTTAATAAATAGAGGGGCAGAGGTTTATTGGCCTAGAAATGTGACTAACCATGTTTCTAATGCAATGAGAACAATGTGGGATTCAGACTATTTGTGAGAGAACTTAACTAAAAGTTTTTCAAATTTTTCCCCAATTTCACGTCAAAACAACTCACATCTTTTCCACAGGATTTGCCGAAACAACAAGTCTCTTCCTGACTTCTGTGGAAAAAGATCGAATTTGACGGCTTTGATTAGGCTTGCAAATCATAAGAGTACCAAGGATAAGCAAAAATTATAGATTTTCCCGGAAAGTAGTTGGGTGCTTGATCTGAGAGTGAGACGCCCCGAGAAAATGTTTTTTATAGATTTGATTTTGAGAGTAGTTTGCGGATGAATTAAATCTTCTAAAAGCCTTTTAAATGAAAAATATTGATTTTATGGAAGAAAAAAGCTCGATTCAAAGTTCGGAAGTTATGGAATCTGAGGACACAATTAGTTTTCAAACAGAAATACCAAAGCAAATTCAACAAGCTATGAAAGTTTATATTGAGAAACATCCTAATTGGGATCAATACAGGCTTTTGCAGGCTGCACTAGCCGGTTTTTTGATCCAAAACGGTATTAGTTCAAGATTGATAACACGTCTTTATATTGGGAATATGTTTGGATCTCATTCTTTTTGAATTAATTTTTCTTGAGCTTTTTTAGAAGATCTAAAGCGATATTTTTATTAATTGGCATAATTGAAAGCCTGTTACCTTTACGAACTAGCGTTAGTTCATCAGACGTATAAGTTTCAGATAGCTCCTTTAAAGTAATCATATTTTTAAATTCACAGATATATTTAGTTTTCACACAATCCCAACGAGGTTTATTACGTGTTGATTTTTTGTCAAAGTACTTTGAATTTTCATCAAACTGAAATGGGTCGATTAAGTTTGTCTCAATAATTTCCATTAAACCAACTATTCCAGGGGGCTTTGTATTTGAATGATAAAAAAAAGCTTGATCGCCAATTTTCATTGACCTCATAAAGTTTCTAGCTTGATAATTTCGAATTCCATCCCAGAGAGTTTCTTCTTCCTTTTGTAAATCTTTAATGCTGTAAGCATCTGGCTCACTTTTCATTAGCCAGTAGTTAATCTCAGTCATAGTCTGTAATCTTAGTGATTCTTGATGGTTGGAATGGAGTTGGAATGAAACCTCATTCTTCCATCTCTTTTCTTTACTCTATCTAATCAGGTTTTTATTACTAATAACTAACAAATCAGATTTTTTTTCTGTGATTTGTAAGATCGACTCAATTATTTTTGAAAATAAGTGAATATTATTTAGTCCTCTAGCGGCTTCGTTGCAGGGGCGAGGAGGAATCTGTCTTTCGTTTTCATTCCTATCGCTACTAAGAAATTTGCCTTCATGAATATTGCCACACTTTGGACGAGGTGACGAGGAATATAAAAGTCTGGTCTTGATTGCTTCTATAGATGAACTCGATTGCTAATGTACTTTATGCTTCCTCGTCATCAGTGATCGTTAAAGTAGCCGTATCGTCAGAGAAGGTGGAGTTAGTTGCATTGGTGAGAGTAATGGTTGCAGTTTCTGTGTTCTCATCTGTTGAGTCAGCAAGGATAGGAACATTGAAGGTTCCTGAGGTAGCACCTGCAGAGATAGTTAGGGAGCCGGATGTCCTGCCATAATGGTCGTAGGTGCCTTGTTTGCAACTGTTATCATTGGCGCAGTTGGTGCTGAGAAAGCCGTCAATCCCGGTGGTTTTAAATCTTCTTTTGGTTTAAATGACAAAAAAGAAAGAAGAATCAAAAGCAAGAAGAAAACTAATCAAAATTTGTATACAATAATTTATTACCCATAACAATCTGAAGATGATTTGCCCTGTTTTTGCGGGGCATTTTTTTATGCGATTTTGTTAATTTATTTTATATATTTCTTTAGAGTAGTTTATTTATCTTCATTATTTTCTTCTTCAGGTTCGATAACTTTTACTCCACTAAATAATAATTTGCCATCTTCAACCCAACTATAATCGGGTAAAGAATAATCGCTCATTTGACCATGGAAAACTAATTTGTTCAAATTCCCACACTCATCTTTATGATATGCATCAATAACAGTTGTTTTTAAATTATTAGCTTTCTTGCTGTCTAAAGGAATAACAGTATCTTTAAGCCAAAAATCATCTGCATCAACAAATCTAAAACGTATCTGATTATCTTTCCCCTTGATTAAGCTGAGCATTCTCTCTCCTCTAAGTTTTGCACTTAGATTTGAATCTATTGACTCAATAGATTCGCACATAGGATTAGTTACATTATCTGAGATGTCTTTCAATGAAATTGCAATTCTATAAAGCATACTTCTCTCACGAAGTCTATATTTAATTTTTGCATTAACTTTGTAGTCTTTAAATGTAGTATTTTTCTCGAAAATCTGCTCGGATCGTATATCTTCTTTGTTGATACTAGGAGTTAATAAACCTTCAGCTAAAGATCTTTCTTTCTCTAAAGCTGCTTGACGCTTTGCTTCTTCAATTCTAGCTTTTTCCTTTGATTTTTCTCTTTCGCTACGAACTTTATTCTCTGAGTTCTCGTCCATTTTTACAAATCTCATTTCTCCTTCTTTTCCTTCAATCCAACCATAAATATCTCCTGTTTTTTTATCTGATAAAATTTCAAAATCTGTTATATTTTCTATTCTTTTATTGTCAATTGGTTTGAAGTTTTCAGCTGCTTTTGGAATTGAGAGGAAAATCGCTAGACCACTACCTCCTAAAGCAACCCATGGAATTATATTTCTAGGAAAATTTGAGAAATTTGTCATTTTTAATTATAGTTAGATTAGAAATTTTATAAAAACCTACTATACGAGCTAGATTTTCTATTAATCATTTTTAACATCTTCAATCTTTGTAAGATAAAATGTTACTATCAAAAAATACATTAAATATTGATAATGAAAATTAGAGCAAGGATATTTTTTAAACTATTTTTCTTAAGTAGTGTTTTATACCTGCCCGTGATTGCGGCAGACTCCCCACCTGTATGGACAACGGCACAAGCAAAAGGACCAACCGGATCAGCTTTTTTTAAGACCGTTGACCAACGTAATAGAGATTTAGCTAAGCGTCAGGATTGTATAAATAAGAAGACAGGTAATGCCATTGCTGGAGCTGCCTTTGGAGGGATTTTAGGCAAAAAGATTTTTGGAGGGAATTCAGGTGCGGCAATTGGTGCAGCAGCAGGAGGAGCTATTGGTGCTTCATCTGGGCCTGACTGTTGATTGTATTCAATACATTTAATATATAAAAAAATAAACTTTAGCTTTGGGATGAATTAATAGTATGCCTTTTGAATGTAGGATAAAAAAATATACTTTTATCTATGAAAATCTTCTTAAAATTAATAATCTTGCTAGCTTTTTTCTCAATGGGATCTGACTCTCATGCAGGTGGTAGTTGTAGAGGTGGTAATTTAAAATCAATGTCGGAGTTTAGAACACCTAAATTTAAAAAGTATCTTGATAATAAAATGATTTCTTTTTCAGAGAAAGGAATTAATAATACTAAAGAATTTTCGAGAATATCAAAATGCCATAAGATGGTTTTTGGATCTAAAAATAAAGTTAAACCGTTAGATGCTATTTCATTAAAAAGATGTCAAAGTATGATGAAAGGAGATGTGGCTTTTCAATCTGCTATTAAACAACCTAGTTCTAATATAGTAAAATCTACTATTTTGGATACCAAAACTGACGATCAAGATAAGCTTGAAAAGAGACGGGATTCAGAGAAAATATCAAACAATTCATCTATTAGAAGTCAAAAAAGTGATGAATCACTTCAAGAAGAATCATTGTTTTTTGATTGAAAGAACTATAGACTTTTGTCTGAAAGAGCATGAACTTATTAGTGTGGGGATAGATATTTTTTTGGTGTAAGTAGATTTAATTGTTGAAGTCTTTTATTCTTGTCTCTCCCTTCCAATGTATTGGTTGATACTTTTTCTACCTAATTGTTCTCAATTCATTATCATGTGTAAGCAAAATCATAAGAACATATCCTGATTGATTTCAATAAACTTTTCATAAAGATCTTTTTGCATTAGCCGATACGAGATATCTTTTTCTGTCATGGATCTGGGAGAAAGTACGGGGTGTAAACAGAATATTAAAAACGTTCAATTCTAGGTTTATTATCCATCGAAATTTGTATTTAGAAAATAAATCATGAAAGTTTTGATTTTGTATCTATTGTGTAATTACTATCTAATTTTTTAGATTATATGATTAAAAGAATTTTTAAACCGCTTGAAATATATATTCTTTCAATAGCTTTCTTCTTTTCTGTTTCTTTTGATAGAAATTTAAATCTTGATGATGTTGAGGATTCTTCAGTGAAGAATTTATTAGAAAATATTCATTTGGTTTTAGATTCTTTTACTAATTACGAACATCCATTAGGGGCGATTTTTTTAATCTTTATTCTTTGTTTAATAATTTGGGGTCTTTTAGGCAAAGATTCAAGACTTTTGAGTGACGTTTATGCAATTATTTTGAGCTTTGCGTGGCTTTTGGAACTTGCTTCAATGAACTTGCTCTTGGTATCTCCCCTTAAAGATCCTGTCTTACTATTGGTTGAATTAGTATTATTTGTACCCATTGTATTAATTGGATTCTCTTGGTGGTATTGGAGATTGAATCATTCATCTAGATTAGGGAAGGGTAAAGCTGCGATTACATTTGATAAAAAGCCAACTCCATTTAGTTATTTTGCGAAAACAGCTTCTGTCGTTGTAAGTGATACAACTGAACATGGTGTATGTGAAACAGACGTTGCACGTGCACTGAGAATAATGAATGGTTTTGTGGTTTTAGATATTTTTGGATTAACACTTTCAAGAGCTGTAGGTCTCGTAATAACCTGAAAAAATAATCTAAAAGTGTGGACGATGCTTGGACGGGGGGTATTTGATTTTTAATAACCCTTGCAATAACTCAGGGTACATGTTTCATTAACCAGTTGCATGGTTACTTTTTTGCCATGGGATCTTAGCGAAATTAAGATGTTTAGATGGATTGATAATCTCAGCCTCATTTCTTTATTCGATTCTTTGTAGTTAGATAGACGTCAAAAGACTCTAATTAATTTGAGGTAGACGTAATGACATTAATAATGAAAGATTTCTCAACAGGCTATGAAGGGAAAGAAATTATTAAATCCTGATATCTATCGATTAATAGAATTTAAGATTTTAATGAGTGATAAAGTGATGCGCTATCAAGGAGATTAAAATACCGGTCCATATTCCCTTGAAGAGTGTTGGGTAATTTGCTTGGCTAATATCATTCTCAATTGTTATGAGACTTAGATCTTTATTCATATTCAGTAATAAGTTGTGATTAGATTTATATACTATTTTAGTTGCTTTTCAAATAAATACATTCTATCAATAAATACATAACCTAGTCTTGTTTTATACTTTTTAGAAAAGTAAGAATTTAGTTTGTTAAGTATTAATGAAAGTGTTATAGATTAACTACTAATTCAACGCAGTAACGAGAGTTAAGTTGGAGCCTATGGTTTTTTATGTGGTTACACTCTGATGAATATTTAATCACTTTTAAAAGCAATATTTGTTATGACTAAATTTAAAAAAAAAAGTTATGAATAAATTACTTCGAACTCAATAAAATCCAATGAGCAATTTCAAAGAATTTAAAACAATGATAAATAATTTGAATGAGGAAAATTTATCAGAACTTTGTGAGGAATTTCTTACTAACCATGAGGCTGCAATGAATAGGCTATTTAAATATTGCAGTGATTTTGGGTTGATGTTTGATAGTCAAGAAATTAAGGACAATATGACAATTATGCATAGAAATGGTGACTTTGATAATATTGCATGTTTTGGAATTCAATTGTCAGAGAATCAGTTATATAAGAAATTTCATCCTTCTTGAATGGTTTACTAGCGTTTCAAAATGCTGATTTGCCTTGAGCTAAGCTAATAAGGAATAAAGTGGGTAATCCTAATAAAATTACCACTGAAGTAATTAGAATTAGATTGATTGTTAACGTACTTATACCTAACTGAGAAGATGCTAATGCAAAAAACATTTGTTTGATATTGAATTCATCTTATTTTTAAATATCTTTAAAAAAGAATTTCTTTTTCTTAAAATCTTGTAGGAATTATTGTGTATCAAATGACACTCTTACAATTATTTTAATTTGCTTTTTTCTTGGTTTCACTTTGTATTTCCTTCTTTTTCTTTAGAGCTTCTTTTTCGATTTCTTTGATTGCCTCTGCTTCTTTTTCAGCAGCAATTTTTGCAGCTAATGCAACTGATTCTTCATGAGCTATTTTTTCATCGAGTTGCCCTGTTGCTCTTAACCAATCATTCACGCTGACTTCCTTTCCAGAAGCTTCATATTCTCTCTTATATCTAAGAAATGGAAACCAATGATGATTGGCTTTTTTAGGATTGCTTGCTGTTAAATTATCTTCGTACATTGAGTTACTTTGAATTCTTTAATTATCCAATAATCCCTATATTAACAGTTGATTTTTTTTACAGTATTGAAGTTTATTTTATACTTAAGATTACTTTGTGATTTTTATTACTTCATATTAGTAAAATGAGCTAAGTTGTTTGAATGAATTGAAATATTAGTGAGTTCTTATTTTCGTATGGATTTTAATTTATATCTTAGTTTACTAAGACCAATAAACATTTGTTATGGATTATTCATTGGCTCTAGCAATTATTTTGACATTTGTTGGGATAATTATTTTTATATTAATTTCAAAAAACGATCTTGGGGTCACAACGTTAAAGAAAGATCCAGAAGCTCATACGACTCTGATCGGATCTGTTGCTAAAGGCATACCAAGCACTGATATCTTACAGACAGATACGGTTCCAATCACTAAAGATTCACCTGAAAATGCACTTCACAACTAACGAAGATTCAAATGAAGGAATGATTTGGCTTTTGATTTTAAAAAATTTGACATCGAACTTATCAACTGAAGCTTCAGCTTCTACATCCAGTTTCTATCGAACTGAGGATGGTATTGAATGTTCAGTCAGAAAAAGAAATGGAGATTTAATTGCTAATTGTTACTCCGAATCAGATCGTATGGGTAATCGACGTTGGACTATAGATATAAAGTGAATTCCTAAAATTTATACCTTTATTTGTCGAATAATGTTTATACTATTTTTTCTTTTTTAAAGCCTGTTTGTAATCTTGTTTGCAGTAGTCGAGAACATGCTTAAGGTACTTGTCTGTATCTTCTTCGCACTTGGCTCTCTCGAGAATGAAAAACATGATTTCATTTATTATTTCTGTTTTGCTTTTCATTGAAATGATCCATAGATCGCCTTGATTAGGATATTTACTTATTGATGCAAATGAGGAAAAAACAAAAATATAGAATAATATAAATAAAAACAAATGTCATTGGTTAATAAAGATTTATTTTCAAGGAGAGAAGAGCCTTTATTCTCAATAAAACAGCCAACGTTAGAAAGTCCTGATAGTCAATTAGTTTCAGCGAGTCAACTATATGAGAAAGAAGCGGAAAAGTGGATTCAACTTCTTAAGGAGACTGGATTTAGTCCAGAAGGATGCGTATTGGATAGAAAAGTATGGGAATATGTATATATCCTTCAGGCGATTACAACTTACGTTGGAGACTTAAAAGGGAAAAAAGGTTTAGCCTTTGGATGTGGTTTTGAAATGATGCCTTCTTATTTTGCGTCAAGAGATAGCCAAGTAATAGTAACTGATTTGGTATCCCAAAAATATAACTGGCAAGCAACTGAAGTGGATCAATTATATTTTAAATCAATTATTAATAAAAACGATTTCAAAAAAAGAGTTAGTTTTAAAAATGTCAATATGAATTCGATTCCATCTGATTTGAAAGGTTTTGATTATTGCTGGTCCTGCGGCTCATTGGAACATATAGGTAGTCATGATAATGGAATTCGTTTTGTAGAGAATGCTATGAACATTTTAGCGCCAGGAGGTATTGCAGTTCATACCACTGAATTCACATTGACATCCGATAAAGTTAGTCATGATAGTCCTGACTTAAGCTTTTACTGCAAGCAAGATATAGAGGAATTAGCTAAAAAGCTAATAGCAAAAGGTCATAAAATTGTTTTAAATTTTAAACGTGGAAATACACCTGCAGATACACATGTAGACACCCCTGATCCAAAAACAAGAAATTTTCATTATGGAAGAACACTTCTTGCCCATATGAACAATCACGTAATCACTTCATTGGGTTTAATCATTCAAAAGGGATGAAATAGGAAATTTTTATACAAAAAAACGTGAACATTTTTTAGAGCGTTTCAAGAACCTCCGCTAAAAACCAAGGTAAACTTTCATTATGAGCCAATAGTTCATCTTGTTTATTTCAAATAAATTATCTTTTGATTTTTTAATATCTAACTTAGACATCAATATCTTTTTCATTAGCTAAACTCATGTTATTTGGTTTTCAATCTTTATTCAGAACTTACTTTTCGTTTTATTATGAATTGCCTATTACTAATTCTTATCAAGTTGATTTAAAAACTTTCTACTTCTTTCATGCCTAGCATTAGAAAAGAAAATATTTGGAGGAGATGTTTCTATGACTTTACCTGAATCCATAAATAAAACTTGATCACTTACGTCTTTAGCAAAGCCAATTTCATGAGTTACTACAATCATTGTCATCCCTTGCTCAGCTAGTCTTCTCATCGCATCGAGTACTTCGTTGATTCGCTCTGGGTCTAGAGCACTAGTGGGTTCATCGAATAAAAGTAATTCGGGCTTTAAGGCTAGAGCTCTCGCAATAGCTACTCGTTGCTGTTCTCCTCCGCTAAGTTGACTTGGATATTTTTTGGCATGAGAATCTATTCCCATTTGACTTAAGAGATACATGCCATATTCTTCAGCTTCAATTTGATGACGTTTTTGCACATGTACTGGAGCGAGAGTGATATTTTCAAGGATTGAGAGATGAGGGAATAAATTAAATTGTTGAAATACCATACCTACTCTTCTTCGTATTTTTTGTATTTTTCTTTCATCATGAGTGGAATCAACTTTTATTCCTAAAATATTTAGCTCTCCTTTATCAAAAGTCTCAAGACCATTAAAAGTCCGAATGAGAGTACTTTTCCCTGAGCCTGAGGGACCCATGACTACTAGAACTTTACCTTGATTAACTGTAAGAGAAACATCATCAAGAGCTCGTAATCCTTTTATGTACGATTTAGTGAGATTCTTCGCAACAAGAATAGGTTCCATGAATTATCAGAAATTGGCTTGATTAATGTTCATTCTTTGTTCAAGATGCCGTGCTAGAACAGCCATGATTGTACAAACCATCCAATAGACACATGCTAGCCAAACATAAACTTCAATATATTGACCAATAAATTCTGGATTAGCCAGGATACTTCTGCCGACACCTAGTAACTCCACTAGTCCTAAAATAGCCATTAAAGATGTATTTTGAAACAGCCCAATAGATTGATTAGTCAGAGCAGGTAATGCAATCCGTAAAGCTTGAGGAATTAATACGAATTGAATGATTTGGTATTGGTTAAGGCCAAGGCTATTGGCTGCCTCTATTTGAGTGTTGGGGATGGACTGTAGCCCTCCACGAATATCTTCCGCTATGTAGGCAGAGACAAAAAGAGTAAACGCAAAGATAGCTCTCCAAACACGATCAATTTGTATTCCAACAGGAAGGAATAAAGGTATTAGTAATTGACCAAAGAAAAGTACTGCAATAAGAGGAATTGCTCTCATACCATCTATATAAATTGAACTCAGCTTCTGAATTATTGGTAATGAACTCTGTCGACATAGTGCCAAAACTATTCCAAAAGGTAATGAAAAGAATGAGCTACAAACAGTTAAAAGTATAGTTAGAGTTAACCCACCCCAATGTCTACTCGTTATAGGTGATAAGCCAATCCCTCCATAAAGTAAATATAGACCTAAGGGTATTGTTCCTACCCATATAATTAATAGATTTTTACGTAGACATTTCCAATTAGGACCCCAAAGAGTAAAGATACTGAGAGTAAGAAGACTAATAATCCAAGTAGCAGGTCTCCATTGTTCATTCGGTGGGTAACTTCCAAATGCGTATAACGGAAGATTTGATATTACGACTTTCCAATTAGCCTTAAATATGATCCATTCAAAAGTATTAATACAAGTTACACTAATCAATACAATAATGAGCAAAGTAACAATAGTATTCAATAAATTTGAAAATACAGTCTTCCTTATGTTCTTAAAGTAAGCTATTATTGAATTTATATTGAACATGAATTAATTATATTTTCTTGATTTTAAAATTAAAATATTTATGATTTCCATGGTATTAGTTATCAATAGATTTAATAGCAAGAAACTAACAAGTAATATGATAAAACACTCAATAGCTCTTCCTGTTTGATTTATAATAGTATCATTAATTGCGTAAATATCTGAGTAACCTACTGCGATTGCTAGGGTACTGTTTTTAGCAAGGTTAAGATATTGACTAGTTAATCCTGGAATGATCGCCGGTAATGCTTGTGGAATTATTATACGGATAAGTCCTTTCCTTTCTGAAAGCCCTAAGCTCCTAAATGCTTCCCATTGTCCTCGAGGAACGGAAAGAATTCCTCCGCGGATTACCTCTGCTATGTAAGCACTTGTAAATATACTAAGACCAAGTAATAATGCTAAAAACTCTGAGGAAAAAGTTAATCCTGAAAATTCTATTCCTTGATTTGAAATGTTGAATATATTATTTACTTTGATAACCATGTTGTTTGTTAAACCTAAGAACCCAACAAAATACCAAAACATAAGTTGAAGTAAAAGAGGAGTTTGTCTAATTATTGTGATGTATCCAGCCGAAATGAGACCTAATAATGAGTTTTTACCTGTTCTTGCAAAGCCTATTAGTGTTCCCAAGAAAGTAGCCAATATTAATGATGAGACAATAACTTTAAGACTGTTGAGCCAACCTATAACTAATGCCCAAGCATAGCTATTTGAGGGGGTATAAGGTAAGGGGTGTTCCGCTAAAGCAAAACTTGCTGCTTGAGAAAGCCAGCTAAAATTAAAACCAAGACCTGTTCTTATTAGATTTATTGTTAAATTATTAATTAGTATCCCAATTAAACCAAATAAGATAATACATATTCCAAATTGCAAAAATATTTTTTGATTTATTCTCATCCCAGCGAAAAATTATGTTTTAGTTAAATGGTGGTGAAATATGTACACCACCTTTGTTATACAACTCATTTTGCCCTCTTGGAATAGGTACCTCGCTATTTATTCCTAAATGTCTTTCGTAAATCTCTCCATAATTGCCAGTTGATCTAATTACTTTAACTACGAAGTCATTGCTAAGACCAATTTTTTCTCCAAGTCCTCCCTCAATACCTAGAAATCTTCTTAAAGGTTTTAATTGAGGATTATTCTTTGCAATTTGTACTTTTTCATCAATATTTGACTTTGTTATCCCTTGCTCTTCTGCCGATATAAGTGAAAAGATAACCCATCTCATGGCATCAGCTAGTTTCTGATCTTGGCCATCGGAGGCTGGAGCAAGTGGCTCCTTGCTTAATACATCATCAAGAATAATATGTTCTTTTGGATTCTTAAAACCAGATCTGGCTGCTGCTAATTGTGAACGATCAGAAGTCATGGCTGAACAACGACCCTGTAAATATCCAGCAACTACTTGATTAAGATCTTGATATTTGATTGGTGTATAAGGTAGTGAGGCACTCTCAAAGGCATCATTTATATTTTGCTCAGTAGTGGTACCTGAACCTACACATATAGATTTATTTGCAAGATCTTTAAGACTACTAATTTTACTTTCCTTCTTGACCATCAATCCCTGGCCATCATGGAAAACAACTGGTGCAAAAGTTAATCCGTTTCCACCTAAGGAGTCTCTACTGAGAGTGAAAGTGGTATTTCTTGATAACAGGTCAATTTCACCTGTTTTAATAGCTGTAAATCTTTCTGCTGCAGTTAGAGGTCTATATTGGATCTTTTCTGAATCTCCTATAATTGCAGCAGCAAATGCTTTACATATATCGACATCTAGTCCTTGATAGCTACCATCACTTTTCATAAAACTAAATCCAGGAATCTTTCCACTTACTCCACAAATCAACTCATTGCGATTTTTTATTAGGTTCAGTCTAGAACTATAGTCTTGATTTGTTGTCGCACAGCCAGCTAATAGAGCTGCAAGACCAACTATTCCTGATACCAATCGACGCATGAATTTTTTTATCATTGAATTTGATTTTCGCCAGAATTTTCTTTTTCCTAGGGCAATTAAAGAAAATCTTTTACTTTTTCTTCATTGAAAGTTGTGATCCCAAAACTAAAGCTCGCTGAAACTTCTAAGTATTTTTTGTGAGTTTAAAACTTTTTCTAAAGATAGAAGATTTGTCTTTATGTATTAATGAATAATCTGAAATCAATTAGATTATTTCCTGTTAATGAATCTGTGTTAGCTACACTTCTCATAATCTAATAGTTGCGTTATCCCTGTCAAATAATTTGTGCGTAAATATGGGGTCTGAAAAAGTTTAGGAACTTTCCTAAATTTAAAGAAAGGGATTCATCTTATTGAAGATATTTTCCAAAAGTAGATGTATTTATAAAGAGTATGTTTTGTGGAACCAGCTTTTTATTCTTTATGCATTTAATCCATTCTCTATATTCTTGTCCAATAGCTAACTGATCTCCAGTATTGAGATGGTCGGTTCTTTTAAGCATATGGCATATAAGGTCTGACATCGTTTCCTCTACAGATCGATTAAAGGCCATTGGCTAAAAGTAGCTAATCCAATTTAACTTCTTAGATAAGTTTGTAAACATGCATATATTTGGCTATAAGTAATTTTAATATTTAGATGATCGAAAGTAAGCCCCTTACCTGATCGTTATGTAGCCATTTAACCGTTGTTAATAAATATATCTATTAAAAGTAGTTGAATTTAATTCAATCGTAATAAGAACCAAATCTTAATGTATGCTTTTGACTTTTCTGTTGTCTCATCTCTGAATTGTATATATTCAAGATGAATGGTGAATCAACTTTTATTACATTAAAATTCCTTTACTATCTATATTGCTTGAGAATAGAAAATATCGATTCCTAATACGATTTCAAGCATTTGGATATGAAAAATTTCAACACAAAAAAAATAATCAGAGCTTTATTAGTAATAGCTTGTCTTACTTTCTCTTTGTTTATTGGTTTTATAATTAGTATTAATCTTATAGTTGATCCAATTATTTATTGGCTTGCATCGACTGAAGGAGCAAGGATATGTATAAGTTGTATTCTATCTTGGTTGGGAGTGTCGACACTTTTCGACTTGTTTTATAAGCGTTATAGGCGTAGTAAGAAATTGAAAAAGTTTAATGCTCTTAATATCCCTTATCCTCGGACTTTCAAGGGTAGGAAATGATTATTTTTCAGAGGAAGGCTGGGCAAATATATAAAGATTGTAGAAAGGAATGAATGAACAAAATGCCCATAAAACTAAGTTTTCCTTACCTATATCTCTCAGCCTTCTGATTAATAAAGCTATAAAAACTAAAAAAGATGGAATGCTATATAAATAACTCCAATCATATCCCTCAGAGATGGTATAAAAATCATTTGGATCATTAGCAAGGGTGTTATTAGATAGTATTGAAACCACAGCTCCTATTAATCCATCCAGGATAAAAAAGTGCCAAAATGGTATTCTACTTGTTTTATCTTTGTAATTAAAAATCTGGCTCCATGCCAGAAAGTAATTTGAAAGAACTCTCTCTAAAAAATTCATCCTTATTCTTATATGTATAAATAATTATGTAAGATCTTACTCTCAAAAGGCTCTGAAGTTTTTTATCTTACAAATAAAATAATGAACCGTATCTTTCTCATGGCTCTATCTTTTTCTCTTATGTCTCCGATGGTGGTTAAGTCTGATGATCGAATTTATGAAACCAAGAATATTTGTGGACGATACTATGCAGTCGAAATTAACGGTGGTGATGCCGCAAGGTTACTAGGCTTAAAAGATTCTGGAAGAGTGAGCTCAAGGGTAGAGCAGTACTGCAATTTCTTTCGCTAAGTTTCTTGTTTATGCTTTCTGCTCTTGCAGTAAATTACATATTTCGTAGTTCATTTAACTGTTGAAATAAAATGTATTAGCTATTAAGCAATGACAGCATTTATTTATAAATTTCGTGTTCAAGCTTTGAAAAAGATCATGAGGACTAAGGGGGGGGTAATATTTAAGAGTTAGCTTTAGTTATGGACTTGAGGACGTAAGCTGTGTTGATTAGTCTTATTAATGCTTCAACAGACTTTGGAATAAAAAATCTTTTTAAAAATTTAGACCTTCATATAAATAAAAAAGAGAGACTTGGTTTAATTGGTCCAAATGGATCTGGAAAGTCAACACTATTGAGAGTCATTGCAGGAATAGAACCTTTGATGGAAGGAGAAAGGAGATGTTTATCATCCTTGCGGATATCTTTAGTTGGGCAAGAAACAAGTTACAACAGTGAAAAAAGTATTTTGGAAGAAGTTCTTGAAGGGTGTGGAGAAAAAAGAAAATTATTACTCAATTTCAGTCAGCTAAGTAGAAAAATCGCTCAAAGCCCGGAAGATGAAGGGCTTTTGAAAAAACTTGGTCAGGCGAGTGAACTTATGGATGCCGCTGGGGCATGGAATTTAGAACAACAATGCCAAGATGTTCTAAGAAGACTAGGTATAAAAGATTTAGATAAGCCAGTAAAAGATCTTTCTGGTGGTTACCGCAAAAGAGTGGGACTTGCCGCTGCTCTTGTCTCTAAACCAGACGTCTTACTTCTTGATGAACCTACAAATCATCTCGATGCATCTGCAGTGGAATGGCTTCAAAATTGGTTAGATCATTATGAGGGTGCTCTTGTCTTGATAACTCATGATAGATATGTTCTTGATCGCATTACTACTCGGATGGTTGAAATCAATAATGGAGAAGCTCGCAAGTATCAGGGAAATTATCGCCAATTTCTTCAACAAAAAGTAGAACAAGAACAATCAGAGGCATCTACAAAGAAAAAATTTCAGGGTGTTTTAAGAAAGGAATTAGCTTGGTTAAGACAAGGTCCTAAAGCAAGAAGTACAAAACAAAAAGCACGTATTCAAAGGATTGCTGAAATGCAAGCGAAACCTAGAAATCATGTCAAAGCCAAATTAGAAATGAATTCATTGAGTAGAAGAATTGGAAAAATCGCAATTGAAGCTGAAGGTGTAGGACTCTCTTTAAATGATAAAGAGAATAATTTGGATCTTCTACATGATTTCACGTATAGCTTTAGTCCGGAGGATCGAGTAGGCATTATTGGTCCAAATGGAAGTGGTAAATCGACTCTTTTAGATCTAATTGCAGGTACAAGATTGCCTACTAGTGGAAAAATAAAACTTGGGGAAACCGTTCATGTTGGCTATCTCGATCAACATACAAATGATTTAAATCAAGGGAGTGGTCTAAAGCGCAAAGTTATCGAATTCGTGGAGGAAGCCGCATTACGAATTGATCATGGAGGAAAACAAATAACCGCATCACAACTCTTAGAAAAATTCCTGTTTCCACCCAGTCAGCAACATAGTCCTCTACTTAAGCTTTCAGGAGGAGAAAAAAGAAGACTTGCTCTCTGCAAAATGCTCATACAAGCTCCAAATGTATTGTTGCTTGATGAGCCTACCAATGATTTAGATATACAAACACTAAGCGTACTAGAGGATTTTCTTGAGGACTTTAAAGGTTGTGTCGTAGTCGTATCGCATGATAGATATTTTCTTGATCGAACTATTGATCGAATTTTTAATTTTGAAAATGGTCATTTACGAAGATATGAAGGTAATTACTCGCGATTTCTGGAACAAAAAATATTAGAGGAGCGAAATAACGAAACCACAGAAAGAGACCAGATGGTTAATAATTTACCTAACAAGCGTGAATTAAAAATAAAATCAAATTTTCAAAATAAAATAAGAAAATTAAGTTTTAAAGAAGCTAAAGAATTGAAAGAACTAGATCTGAAACTACCTATGTTAGAAAAACAGAAAATATATTTAGAAAAAAAAATAAATGGTAGCGATGTAGACATTAGTGAAACTAGTCATCAATTAGCAGAGCTTATTGAAGTTATTCAAGAGCATGAGGATAGATGGATTGAGCTAAGTGAGTTGTCTGAGCCAGCCAAATAAGAACGTAATTCTTCTTGTTAAGTAGAAAAACAGATTGAGGTTAAATCGTCACCATTGACATTTTTGAGTATAAATACTATAAAAGTATAGTAGTTTTTTCTACTCAATCGTCCGATCTGCCTATGTAGACCGCAGTCCGACTCAAGCCACAGGACGGGGACTTGAGCTTTTTGAGGAGTATTTACCATGGTCAATATGTATTTCAATGGAAGATCATTCGTATATTGTAATTCTGCTGCAAAGCCTCAGTTAAAGCTTACTTACAGGGGATTGAATTATTCAAGATAAATATATGCCTCTAATAATTTAAGGCATCTCAAAATAATCATATTTTTAGAAAAAGATTGTATGATTTTTTTCCTATTAAAGTTTGCTGACTTAGTTGAATCACTGCAGAGATGTTTTCATGAATTTTGAATGACTCATTTGAGTCGTTATTAATACAGGGCGAAGAAGAGGATGTTTGTCTTTATTTCGTTATCCTTGGAGCTGCGCTACTGGAAAATCTCTAAAAATAATAAGAAATTCTATTATTCTAAAAGATTTTTTCTTAGGAGCTTTTAACTATAATAACTTTGTGTACACAGATGAATTGTGAATTTGATTAAATGGCATAAATCATTTGTTGAACGTGCCCAAAAAGAAATGGGGATATCAAGCTATGCCCTTTATTGGTTTGGATTCCTTGAGGGAGCTTTAGTTATGTGGTTACTTATGAAAGTTATTTCTGCGTTATGGATGAAATCTGAGTTTCCTTTTTAATAAAGATGTTTTTAATTTGTAAATGATGGAGTTTCTAAAAAAAATCCCTTCCAATATTTATTTGATTTTTTCTTTAATTTTCATAACAATAGCTATTGCACTTCTTTTTTTTGGGGAATTTATTTTTGCTTTCATATCTTTGGTAATTGGAATTATTTCATTAACAGCATGGACTTTTTTTGGATTATTTGAAGAAACTAAAAATACTTAGATGTTTCAGTAACCTTATATATAAGGTTATGGCTACCAACAAATTTTCATGATTACATTATCCATTAGGCGCTTGTTTTTATTGTGACTGAATTTATATTGTCAAAAGTTAGATTATCTTTCAGTTGAAAATGGGTATTGATCCAGAAGTAATTCCCCCTTCAAGTAATAAAGGGAGTAGAGCAGGTAGATATGTCCCGAAATGGGCAATTTATAGCTCTGCCGGGATAGGGGTTTTGGTTCTAGTTGGGTTGATTAAAACCCTTCTCCCTTTAATTGGGATGGCTTTTTTATTGGCTTTTATCTGGACACAATCAACAACTAACAGAAGATACTGAGAATTCTGTTCTCCAATAATTAAGGTCTTTCTTCAGATAAATTTTGATCTATCTCCCGATAATGAAATGGTGAACAGAAGGAACCGTTCTATAGAGAATGTAAATAATCAGAACTAGCAAATTTCCTCCAACAACCGCAGCTCCTGCAGCAAAATTTCCTTCTTTAGTGGTGTAATCCCACTTTGGCTCGTTCTCTGTCATGGTTGAATTATTAATCACTTTATTATTGCCGTTTATCCAACGCGATCAACAAATATAACTAATAAAAGAATAAAGAAACTCATGATTTTTTCTAAATTCATAATCTAATCCACTTTTCTTGAAGGAAAAAGAGATCTATATAAATATATTGAGAGTTTTTGTACTTTCAAATCTCTCTCTCTGACTGCTGGGTTAAATTGTAAATTTATGCTTCCTCTTTAGAAACCACTTCAGCATCAACCACCTCTTTTGAATCAACAAATTCGTTTCTTTTCCTATCTATCCAACTATTAATTCCAAATACGAGAGGCTTTGATCCTCGATAAATAAAAATGGCGGTGGGAAGAACACTTATTATTCCAACGGCAGGGTTTTTGAATATGAGTCGTCCTGCTTTGACATTAAAAAGAATAATTAAGACAGAAGGAATTAAAACACTAAGAATGGTTTTTAGCGCTTCAGTCCATCCAACACGATAAACCCACCAAATTGAAGCTATGCCAAAAAAATATAAAATAAAATAAGTCATTAAATATTACTTACCCTGTGAGTCAATTCTTATTTCAACTATTCTAAGAACTTCTTTTACGCTTTGAGTTGCTCGTCTCGAGGATATAAACACTAAAAGCTATCAAAAAAGTTACCAAAATGGACGCGGCTACCCAACTTAATTGATTTGAGGTCATCCCTAAGTAAGGACCATCAATAGGTTGTTCAGACCAAGTGCCAGGTAAGTGCCACACCTGTGGATTAGATAGAAAAACCATGCAATACCTTCCCATTGCTTTATGAGCAAAGTTTATATTTAAAATGCACAAATGCTATGAATAATTACTTATCGTTACTTGTTCTTAGAACTAAGACTGATGACTAATTTGATTTTTAATTAGTAACGGATTCTTTTTTAATCCTTTAAAAATAATAATTACTCATGGCAAAGCTTTGAAACATAAGCCATCTTTAAGTTGAATTCATTTCGAGGTCACAATGACTAGAGCTGTGAACTGGGTTTTGCTTCAATTGGCTATGAGTTACTACGGAGACTCATTGAAAGAGTTTCAAGTTGATAATGATTAGTTATTTATAAGTTTTGAATATTTTTTAATTTCTTATAGTTTTCATGAAATTACTAACTCAGTTCAGTATTCCTAATCCAAGCAAGGCTGATCTGGCTAAACTGAAAAATAGCAATTCAAAAACACTCAAAAAAGCAGCTAAACAATAAATCCTTGTTGAGTATGAGAAGCATTGAGCACGTTCTCTGAGGATATCTTTGCGTGAATTACTACCTTTTTGTGGTTAGAAATACTCTTAAGGTTGAATTTTGAAGAAATAATGCATACTCAATTAATAGTGGTTTTTGTCTCAGGATTTCTTGCATTGCTGGGGATTCGAATTTTCATTTCTAGCTTTGATGATGACAATGATAATGATGGGGATGGGATGGCTTATTCAACTCGGGATAGTTATCAATTCTCAATTTTAGAAGTTTCATGACATCTGAGCATTGGCTGGGAGATCTTCTCCGGGGAGTCACCCCGGAGCCATGTGTTGTGTCTTGTTGGCGATTGCTATAATTGCTAATTTAACTTTCTCTTAAGTCTTTGATCACAAGATAGGCATTGGTGTTAGGTGTTAGGACAAAACTTTATCTCTTGCCCCCGCTTCGAAAGCGTGCAAGCCTAATCCGACCAAAATTTTAGATCCCTTAGCAAAATATTTACATCAGATACAACACCCAAACAACATATAGCATCATCATTTCAGGTAAATACTGAATACGGAAAGCAAATATATATTTGCTCTTGAAACTCCTCTTCAATTAGTAGAAAACTATTAAAGCTACCCAAATGAAGCTGACAAACAATGGGCCTTGGGCAACGATTGGAATAATCAGCCTTTTAGGTGCATATATTATAAAAGGATAAATTATCTCTGGTTTTTTAACAGGAAATTAAAAAAAAAACTTTGATTAGATGAATGAGATCTAACGATGCTTGTTGCGTTTCACTAACTATCAACTATCTTTTTTTTAGCTGTAGCTGGTTTCAATTCATTATCTAGGGGTTTATAACAGATTTATCAATACTCTTATTGAAATGTCTATAATATATTGTCAATTTGTACTTTTATGTCTAATTTCTCATCAGTGTATTTTTTAACTTTCTTGATTTCTAAATTATTTGAATCATTATCTTTATGTATTGGCAGCTACTTTTGACTCTAAACCAATGTTCTTAGAGTTCCCTTTGAAAATTGGTTTTACTCTTTTTATTCTTTCTTCTTCCCAAATCCAGTAAACGGGATCAGACTGCCTAGCCTTTCTTAATTGTTTATTTGATCTTAAGCTAACCGGTGAGAATTCTTTTGATTTATCAAATGAATTATCTCTAATTGCTTGATTCAAAACTATACTACCTTCTTTTCCTGACTCTGATCGGTGATAAGTTCCAATTGGTATTTGCAGTGCACCCATTGCTCTATTTAAAAAAATCACATGGTGCGGCTCATCCCATTCAGGGTTGATAAGAGTGAATTTTCTGGTACCTTCAATGACTAGATTATGATCAATTTGATGATGGTGAATATAATACTGCTCAAAATTGCCATCATCAGGTGGAGATACGGCATTGTTGTGATGGATGACAACATCGGCGCCATTTGATCCTTTTACGCCAGCGTCAAAGAACGTTACTTGTGCTGTTTCACGAAAAACATGAATAGGGACAAAATGAAGAAGCATTTGTAAAACCCCTCTGTTCTTACGATTTATTCATAATCGAAAATAGTTAATTTATAAATCTCGGTTTTCACATAGGCAGATATTCTTATATCAATTATTGTTCTTGCTAAGATTCAAAAGTCTTACCTTTCTCAGAAGCAAGACTTTGCAATTCCGAAAAAGAAAAAACTTGCTTATTTATTATTGAACCTTCTGAGGATTCTTGATGTATTGATCTAGAAGATAAAACCCAAGGTCCACCTTGGAATAAAGGGATAAAAGCATCATTGTAAAAGCTTTTTTCCTTTAAATCTTTTTTTGAAATTGGATCCAGATATTGACTAGAATAACTTTTGCTTAAGTAGCCGTTACCAGTATGAGTCACATCATTAGTGTGGATGATTATTAGATTTCCATGGATATGCCTATAAACCATTGTCACAATATCGTTTTTGACTCTATATTTGTCACCTTCATTTTTTCCTCCAACTATTACTTCTGAGCCAATTTTATTTGTATCACCAAAAGTAAAGGTATTTTTACCATGAGTTTGTTCAAATGATCTTCTGACTCGATGAATAGCAACTTCCCAAAGTTGTGAAGAAATGGCTTTGTGTATTTCTTCGTCATCTATTTCCTTAACAGTAGCTTTTAAATCTTGCCCTAAGCAAAAGCTTCCTGTTACTTCTCTTTCGCCATCTGTCCAAGAACATCTACCTTTATAACCTGAGAAATCTGATTCCCAAGTGTAGCGATTTTCGTAGGCAGACTTAAATAAATGCGTACAATCTGTTCCTGACATTTCCTTGGATAGCATAAAACTCTTTTATGACTTATTTTAGTCAATTAAAGATTTTAATAAACTAATTGAAAATATATTTACGAAACACAATTATTTAGTGTTATGTATAATAATTGTTATGAGGAATAAACATAGATAAATTAGTTTCCATGAAATAACATTTAACTGTATTATATTTAAGTTTATTTTTTATTTTTTTATTTTTTGTTTTGATAGCCAAGACCATGCAAGAAATGGCTATCACGCAAAAGCATTAACTTAGTTGAAAAAACTTTTGCTATTTATTTTTATTATATCTTTCAAAAGTTGTCAGATTATATGATACAAATCAATGCTAATCATTAGACCTCATTAGCGATTAAAAGATTTTTCGTTATTTTCTTCAACTGAGGATTTTCTATCTTCTGAGCTTAGAGACTCATTCTTATTATCTGTCTTTTCATCCCAACCCCAGTTTCTTTTGATTTCTTTTAGTGATCGGCCACTCTCTCTTTGTTGAGGACTTAAGGGAATCCAACTCCAATCAATTAAAAGTGTGGCGGCAACGCCAAAAAGGACATGTCCGACGAGTACGCCTACAACATCAACTGTAGTGAGAGATTCTTGTCCAATCGAAGGGTCGTACAAATTCTTTCTTCATTTGTTTTTTAATTATAGGAATTTAAAAAGTAGTTCAAAGAAAAGGTAAGGATTAAAGTTTCGTTTTTTATATAGATTTTTCTTATGTAATTGATCATCTTTACTAGTATGTTCGGTTGCCCACCATCAACCCGAGAGAAAGTTCCTTTACATTACTTTACATAAACAAATCAATTTCAAAATGACTCCTGAAGCAGAAAAATTTAATGGTTGGGCAGCAATGCTTGGCTTTGTTGCAGCCTTTGGCGCGTATGCAACAACCGGACAAATAATCCCTGGCATCTTTTAGATTTTTTTATCATGCAACCTTCTAATAAGACAATTCTAGAAAGAAGCATTGGAAGACCAGCAATGATGGCTTTCGTCCTGCTAACAGGTGTCTACCTAACAACTGGTCAACTTATCCCTGGAGTTGTGTGATGCCTACCAAAAACAACAACACAAGAAATATTGACCTTGAAAAGTTAACTGCAGAAAGGTTAAATGGCTATGCAGCACTAATTGGTTGTATTGCTTTAATTGGTGCATATGCAACAACTGGACAAATTATTCCTGGCTTTGTTTAATCTGAAAAATTAAACAAATATCTGCTTAACAATTGAATTATCGCTTACCGATAATTTTTAATTGAGGTAGTTCTTGAAGATAAATTCTTTTAGTCGTTATTAAAGCCCCGATTAAATTTCCATAGACCATAAAAAGCTCTCGTCTTAGAGAGCTTTTTGTTTTAAAGGAACATTTAATATCAATGAGCTTAAAACTCAAAGGAATATTCCTCTTGATTGAACAAAGCTATGAAAAACTGGATTATGAAGATATTCAATATATAAAGCAATTAAAAATGAACTACTCAAACAGCCACTGGCAATGATTGATCCAAAAATAAAAACTTGTTTTTTGCTTAGATTTTGCTTCTTATCTACAAATACAAATCTCTTTGAACTTGAGACAGTCATTTAATTTTTTTCAACTACTTAATACCTAGCCATTGCATGTCTTTATTATTTCCTGCTTAAGAGTTTCTTTATGAAACTGTATCTTCCGTGTAAATAGCTTGACAAGAAAATTCTTGAATTTCTCCGTTTGGTAAAAGTTGAGCAAATCTAGGTTCATCCATTCTTAATCCATTTTTCTCATCCTGATAACTCCATAACCATTTCTTGTCGGTGAAAGATATATCACCAACCTTAAAAGATACTGGGAGCATGAGGTTTATATCTCTCCAGTTAAGAACTATAAATGCTCCTTTATCAATATTTTCAAGATCATTAGTTATTGCGAAATCTCCATTTAAGTTGTTTCTTATGACAGCATTTAATTTATCTCCATCGCAATTGAAATTTGAAGAAGGATGAAGAGTAATAAGTAAACTTAGAAAACATGAAAGAAAAATCATTTATTTCAAGCATAAGACAGATTTTATTGTACAAATGATATTATTTTAGTTTTAACCATGATTTGAACAGCTTTGATAAAAGTTACTTATTTGCTATTTGATGTGAGTATAAATCCAGTAAACTAAATTTATACAATTAGGTCTTTCAAATCAAAAAAACAAAAGATACTTATTCCAACTCTACGAAAATCAGTTGCAAATATCTTGGGGATTTGCAAACGGAAGCAAAACATTCGCTTTCAGGTAGTGTTATTCATACAGATGCACCTCAAGACCATGATGGTGAAGGGAAAGATTTTGCTCCAACTGATTTATTAGCTTCTTCTTTGGGAACTTGTGTAATAACAATTATGGGTATTGAGGCAAAACGTAGAGGTTGGGACCTAGGTAAAATTAAGATTGATGTTTATAAGACAATGACATCAAAGGGACCTAGGAAAATAAAGTCTCTTGCCCTAGACATTTTTATGCCATCTGAATTAGATTCTGAAAAGTATAAAATCCTTAAAAGAACAGCTGAAGACTGTCCTGTAAAACTTAATCTTGAGGTCTCTATGGATATTAAATTGAGTTGGCACTAAACAAAAATTTAAGAAGAGAAACAGCTTTATTCGATTATTTATGAATTATCTGATTATTAAAAAGTTCTTTTAATGAGATGCCTTTTACATTATTCATACCAAGAATTAAGCCTCCAACTAGTCCAGCATTCATTAAGACAGCTTTTATTTGAAAAGGAGAAAAATGAAATATAAAAGTTGTTGGTACTATAAATATCAGTAGAAGATATGCGCCTAATCTTTGCTTAAAACCGGAGATGAAAAGTGTTGAGCCAAAAATCAAGCAAATGATGGCCAGCAGTAATAAAAAAGGAGCTAAAGTATGAGGTATATTTTTATTGGAGATAACTTCAACAGTCTGTTCGAAATTTATTATTTTACCAGGAATTGCATAAATAAATATGGCTGAAATTAATATTCTTCCAATTAAATTTTTCGTATGTTCAAAGTTCATTTACTTAATAAGATTGGTGAAAGCTAAGTTTTCTTGAAAAATTTTAATACTTTAAATTGATGTACCTTATAATATTATGCTGTATATATTTTTTTTGTGGATACTTCTCAATTTTTTATATGACTCTAAAGTGTATTAATTTTTTTGTAAGCATTCAAAATACAAATATATTGCTATCTTACTTTTAGATTATTTTATTTTTAATAATGACAAGGGATTCGGACTCAGGTCCATCATTTTATAAGAAGGGTTCGATTCATAACAAAATAGGAATGATATTACTTTGGATCTTTATATGCTTGGCCTTGATTCAAATTTTTATATTGATTCTTAGTTGAAGAGTATTTACATAATTCTTTAATATTAAAAGAGCTTTAAATTTATATAATAATAGATTGGATTTGATTTCAATTTATCTAAGTTCTAATTATGATTGTTCTCAAAATTACTAATGCATCAGATGTTGTTGCCTCTAAAGCAGGTAAATTATTTGAGAAAATGACTCCAGAAATGATTGATCAGAAATTAGTAGAAAGTCAGGTTATTCAACAGATGATTGATCAACTTCAATTAGAGGGCTTGAAAGGGCAGATTTCTAGCGTCAAAGGACTAGATATTAATGATGATACTTTGATAACTAACAGTAGTTTTAAAATTAGATCTACTAAGACCTTTTGAATTAAAAAAATTAATTTAAAGCATTTAATATTTTAATTAAATGAGAAAAGAATAAGCGACGAAAAGCTATTTTAGATAGAATTTCTAGTTTTTTCTTGCCTTTTATTTGGAATTTTTAGTTTGGCCTTGCTTAATTGTATTGAAGCTTTTCTTATAGAAACTTAATTATTATTTATTGAGAAGAGATTAGTTTTTATATGTCAGAATTATCTATTCTTAAAGTTAAGCAATATAAGGAATTATTTTGGGTTTCGGTGCCCCAAAAATAAGCAATGAAGAAGAGCGCTTAAGAGCTCTTGCTGAGTACAGAATTCTTGGTACTCAGCCTGAGCAATGCTATGACGACATTACAAAAATTGCTTCTTTAACTTGTGGAACTCCTATCTCTTTAATGAGTTTGGTTGATACCGATAGGCAATGGTTTAAATCAATGTGTGGGTTTGAGACGAAAGAAACATCAAGGGACGTTTCTTTTTGTGCTCATGCAATTGCTAGTCCAGAACCTTTGATTATTGAGGATGCTCTATTAGATGAAAGATTTAAATCAAATCCTCTAGTAGTTGAGGAGCCAAAAATTCGTTTATATGCTGGTTTCCCATTACAAACCCCAAATGATCAGAGAATAGGCACACTCTGCGTGATTGATAGAAAGCCTGGGCATTTATCTGATCAACAGCATCAAATCATGGAGGCATTATCTAGACAGGTTGTAACCTTATTAGAACTTCGTAAAAGATCTATTCGTCTTCTAGATGCTCTCACTCATATGCATAATACCGAGGGTATTTTAACGACATGTTCATATTGCAAAGAGGTCAGAGATTCTGATGGGGAGTGGCAGCATCTAGAAAAATACCTTTCAAAAATTGCAGATATTCGTTTTAGTCATGGGATTTGTGATTTGTGTATGGAAAAGCACTTTCCTGATGTATTAGAAGTCTGGAGTGATGACAAGCTTAATTTAAATAGTAAAAGAAACAGCCTAGAATGCAAAAAAGTAGTTAGTTTCTTAGATAATAAATTATGTGAGTTACTTGCTTCCTAAACTTTTAATGAATAGATAGATAATTTCAAAACTTATTAATCTAAAAGCTTTAATATGATTGGTTTTTTTGCAGCAATATCTGCAGTACTTTCTTGGACTTTTGCTTGCTCTATTTGGCGTAGAGAATCTGAAAAGTTACTTCCTAGGCAAATTAATATTTATAAAAATGTTCTTGCCTCAATCTTCTTTTTACCAGTTGTCCTAACGATAACTTGGTTCTCTGATGTGTTTTCTATAATTGTTTTGATGATAAGTGGAATTATCGGTATTTCTATAGGGGATACTTTATATATAAATTCTTTAAAAATAATAGGGACTAGAAAAACGCTTTCATTTGAAGCGTTAACGCCTCTAATTGCAACTACTTTAGGAACATTTAGTATCGATGAGATATACCCTCAAAAAGTATGGATAGGATCTTTGATTGTATCTTTTTCTTTATTTATGATTGTACGTCAAAATACATTTCAAAAAGAAGACTCTAAACAAATTAACATTCTAGGCATTCTCTGCGCATTAGGGTCGGTTCTTTGTGCAGTTTTGGCCGCTTTATTGTCAAGGATAATTTTAATTAGTTCTACATTAACCCCATTACAAACCACTGAAATAAGACTTTTATCCGCATCAATATTTTTATTTTTAATTTTTAAAAAAGATTTTTTAAATCTTCTTAATAACAGATCAATCACTAAACAAAATCATTCAAATTTGATTTTATCAACCCTACTTGGTACTAATTTTGGAATATTATTTCAACAGATGGTGTTTAAATTTTTACCTATTGGGATTGGTTGGACTTTGTTAAGTCTTTCTCCTGTCTTTGCACTTTTTATTTCAAAAAGAGAGGGAGATGAAATAAATAAATTGACAATTTTTTATTCTTTTTTATCTTTTATTGGAGTGGCTATTACTTTAAGCTAGACCTCAAAGTAATCATTTTCTTGCCAATATTCATCAGGATCATCTTCTACGTCGGGTGGATCTTCTAGTTCCCCAGGCTTCTCACCAAGTAGTATAAGTAATCCTTCTAAATATCTCATCTCTGAAGGGTCATCAGACTTATCAAGACGGTCCTTTACTTTCTTTGAAACTTGAGGATCTCCTTGCTCTACGGCTTTTGTTAATAAATAGAGAGGATCACTTTTGGGGTCTATTTCTTTCATTTTAAACAGAAATTTTTTAGGTATGTGAGATTTATTTTTTTATATATTCATGATAAATTTCTATCAGTTGTACCTGGATAGAAAAGAGTATTTTGATCAATATTAATTGCTGAAAACTTGATAGGTGCCCAAAATAAATCTCTTGTAATCAAAAAACGAATATCTTTCTCTTTTAAAAACTTCTCATTTACAAGTTCTTGTAGTTGTTTTATCGGGATTTCTCCCCATGTGGTGGAATTAGTTAACCAATTATCCATTTCCCAAACAGGTTCAGAATTTATTATTTGAAATCCAAAGGCTCGTTCCCTGTCTTCTGATATTTCCGAAAGGTACCAATCACCTACAACGCCATATAGGTGACAATAAATTAAATCATCACCGGACCCCTTGCTTTTACCTGATATCGGCTTGATCAACTTGGCGGTTGACTCTGGTAAAAGAACAAGTGGATTTTGATTTTGCTCGGACAAGGTAATTTGAAATGTACAACCCCTATTAAAAGGATTTAAAAACTAATTATATTTTTTTTAAAGTACATTTTGTTATTTTCATTTCTTATGTAATAAACCTAGTATATTTAATTTTATTAACTAGATCCAGTTGCTTTAAGAGCTTGTAAAGCCATATTTATATGTGCCCCCATTGCCCCAAAGGCAATTAGAGATTTAGAATTTTTATTCTTTGTAAGAAGTTCCTCTTTTTTATTCATCATTAATAATATTTTTTGACTTGTTTCTGTCCAATTTTTAATTAAATCATTGAAATCCTGTTCTTCCTTTATTCTTTTGTATTCAGAGGAATTTCTTGAGGTTATATCTTTTTGGGCTTTGATCAAAAAGTCATTTAATTCCTTATGACTAATTGCGTTTTTTGAGAATTGGTTGTTATTCAATTCATATAAGTAAATCTTTTTTAAAGTTATCACGTTTAAAATCACCCCTAAGGGTGGATCCCCGACCAAATATATTACGTTTTAAAAAAGTAGATCATTGCTATCTATATGCCTTTTTACTAGTTCTTTGAAATGATCACCTCTTTCTTCGTAGTTTTGATATTGATCGAAACTTGCACAGGCTGGAGATAATAATATACTTTTTGATGTTACTTTTCTTGCTAAATCAATAGAAGCTATTGTGGCCTCTTCTAGATTTTTTTTGACAATTATGTCTCCTTTATAAGAAGAATTTAAAAGTGCTTTCTGTAAATTATTTGCACTAAGTCCAAATAATACTATTCCATTTGTAGATTGCTTTATTTGCTTTATCCATGGAAGAAAATCCCCCTTCTTTTGTATACCGCCAGCTAGTAAAATTATAGGACTAGGAATAGATTTTAAAGCAGTTATTGATGAGTCGAAATTAGTAGCTTTACTATCATTATAGAACCTTAGATTGTTTATTTTCCCTAGATTCTCCAACCTATGAGGGATGCCTTTAAAAGAACTTATAGATGTAGCAATTGATGAATGATCGAGACCTATTTCTCTTGCTGCAGCTGTTACGAGCAAGAGATTTTGCAAGTTATGATTGCCAGGTATCTTTAGTATAGATTTATGAAATAGTTGCTTTGTGTCCTCAAAAATATAACCTTCTTTATCGACCCAGAATTTTGGATGATAAGAGTAAGAGGAGGGATTATTTGTTCCAACCCAGATACCCTGAGGTAATTCTTTTCTCTTATTGGATAAATTCTTATCATCAGAGTTATAAATTCGAACAGATGATTTCTCTAGTAAACTTCGCTTGATTTTGAAATATGATTCTATATCAAGATGTCTTTCTAAATGATCAGGTGTGAATGTTGTCCATATGCCTATTGTCGGCTCTACTTTGGGTGAACTTTCAATCTGATAACTACTTAATTCTAAAACTAGCCAATTTAATTCTTGATAATTATCGTTCATACTCTCTAAAGCAATTTTAGATAATGCTTTCCCAACATTCCCTCCCATTTCAGTAATTAAATTATTCAATTTAAGGACATGGTTAAGCATATTGGTCACGGTCGTTTTCCCATTTGTTCCTGTAATACCAATAGTAGGAATATGATTTAATCTCTCCCAAGCCAACTCGACTTCTCCTTGAATATTGATATTTCTATTTCTTAATTCTTTTAGTGTTACATGCTTCCAATCTATTCCTGGACTTACAACAATTGAATAAATTCTTTCTATCCATGGTGTAAAATTATTAATATGTAGTTGTTCGCCTAGTAAAATAACATTGATTCCTTCTGACTTTAACTTATCAGATATATTTATTAGTTTTTTATTTGAATTGTTTTCTAATACTAAAACGTTTTTCCCCTCTGATTTTAGTAGCTTCGCAGCACTGATACCTGAGCTACCTAGTCCAAGTACAACATGTAATTGATTTGATTGATTTTGTTTTGACAATTTAATTTAGATTTGATTCTTAAACAAAGATATCTTATGCATTATTACTCGAATACATTTTCTTGCTACAAATATGAATGATTTTACGAAGGAGTTTTTTAACTTGATTTTAATAAGATTAAAAAAACATTAATACTTCTGGCTTTATTCTTTAACTGTTGTTTTGATACAAAGGAATTAGATTCTGTTTAATGCCTGCAAAAATTGATAGTAGCGAAATGTTAGAACAAAAAGCATTGCAAGAATCAAAGAATGTTGAGTATTCTCTAATTGATCTAGTAGATCAGAGTGAGAGTGAAATTACATGGATTAAGCTTCATCAAATGTTTGATAAGTAAAGAACTTCTAACCAGTCAAATACCCATGCAATCTTGAATTTGTTCAATGGGCGATACTGGAATCGAACCAGTGACTCCTACCGTGTCAAGGTAGTGCTCTACCTCTGAGCTAATCGCCCTCAAAAATAAACTTAGGACTTAAACTAAGTTCCTCAATAAAATTAGCAGGCAATAGGACCTAATAATCATTGCCTTAGTAATTTGATTCTCCAACGTTCCTTTTTCGTTTTGTCGATATTTAAAACTTTAAGTGAACCTTTGTTCTCCAAATGAATAAGGTCTCCAATACTTACCGATTTGTTGGGCTGATCATTCAAAGTCCAATTAAGTCGTAAACAGCCTTGTCTTATTTGAGTCGTTATTTTTGATCTTGATAAACCAAAGCCTGCAGAAGCTATTGCGTCAATCCTTTTAGAAGCTTCAACTGTATTAATTATTTTTTCTGCTCTCTTAAAAGGGATCTCCATCTCGTTTTCATCTAATGCTTCAATTACTAATTCAACTTCTCTTAATTTTCCAATTTTTTGATGAATTGAATTGGCACATTTTTGCGAGCACATAGCTTGAGCTCCTCTATCTCTAATTAACCAAATGTCTCCAATTTCACCTGCCTCCACGTCAAGTTCATGTAAGACGTCTCTAAAGTCATTTTCTTTGGCTCTATCAAACAAGAAATTCCCTTTTATATAAATACCTTTTATAGGAATATCGATAGAGGGAGATTTCATTATTTCTTCAGATCTTGTGAAACATATCCTTTTACGTTCTGCGCTAGGGAACCCTCCCTCGAAATGAAGATTTATATCGTTTAAATTATTAAATTTATTTTTAACTTCCTCTATTAATTGTGCTGATACAAAAGGAGTCCATATAGCTATTCTATCTGTAAGAGCCTTCTCTGCGTAGTAAAGTAAATTCTCTAACTCATAACGAAAAGGACTTTTAAATAAAATATTTTCTTTTGGAAGATGCATGAAAATGATAGAAATTTCTTATTCTATAAATTTAAAGTCTAAACGTTTTTTTTTAGAAATATAATATTAGATCTTGGATTAGTACTATTAATACTTACATTAACTTACATTGAATTTTTTATAAATATTATTTAATTTAGTACTTATTCTTTACCTAGGGTTATTATTTCAAGACTCTTTGTTTCTTTTAGAATTTCCCAAGGTGGTTCTATTTCTAATGGTAGTTCCAGAATTAATAGCCAAAAACCTTCTTCACTTTTTTTTCGAAGAACTTTTAAATCATCAACTGTTTCTTGGCTAATCCCTCCGGCTGAAAAAAAACTGCCAAGCGCTCCAGAAATCATTCCAACTGTGCCACCTAAAAGCCTCTCTAATTGATTTGGAAATCCCATGTCTGCAAATGTCTTTAGATCGGTCATTTGAGAAAAGCTTAATCCTGCAATAAATCCAAAGGGAATTAACCATGAAGCCAAAGTTTTTTGGCGATCCTTTCGAGTCAGAGCTGGATTCAAAAGCTTGATATTATTAAAACTTTTTTGATTGGTAAATACTTCTTCAAATGTGTCTGAATTTGAATCCTCATGGTCCGATTGATTGTCCAATGGTTCTACAAGATCGCAATTAAGGATAGGTGTTTGAGCCTCTCTCAATTTGAGTAGAAACTCTTTTGCTGGTTTTTTTTCTTTTAAGATGATGACGTATGTGGACACTAATTACCTCCTTGAAATGTTTGGATATTCAATCCTGCTCAACATAATTCTGGTCAGCGGCAAATAGATCACTAAAGTTCAGATCGGCACGTTTATCGCCTTTAATGACGAAAGTTCTTGTTTCTGATCCCATTGATCAAGCAGGTATAGATATTCTTACTCAGGTTGCTCAGGTTGACCAAAAAGTAGGTCTTTCAATAGATGAGTTAAAGAATATAATTTGTGAGTATGACGGATTAATGATCCGTTCAGGAACTCAAGTTACCTCAGATGTGATTGCTGAGGCAAAGAATTTGAGAATCATTGGTAGAGCAGGAGTTGGCGTAGACAATGTTGATGTTCCAAGCGCAACGAGAAAAGGGGTCTTAGTTGTTAATTCACCGGGTGGAAATACTATCGCTGCAGCAGAGCATGCTCTGGCAATGATTCTTGCATTATCTAGAAATATTCCTCAAGCGCATGCAAGTATGTTTTCTGGAGGTTGGGATAGGAAGAAATATGTAGGGAATGAGCTTTATAAGAAAACTTTAGGAGTGGTTGGACTTGGCAAGATTGGATCTCATGTAGCAAAAGTTGCGAATGCGATGGGTATGGAAGTCATTGGATTTGATCCTTTTGTTTCTAGTGAAAGAGCTCAGCAAATGCAGGTTCGATTAAGTGATATTGATTTGTTGTTCAAAGAATCTGATTATGTAACCCTTCATCTCCCAAGAACTCCTGAAACAGAGAATTTAGTTGATATTGACCTTCTAAGAAAAATGAAACCAACAGCGAGATTGGTCAATTGTGCAAGGGGCGGGATTATCAATGAAAATGATTTAGCTCATGCATTAGAGGCAAATGTTATTCAAGGAGCTGCAATCGATGTTTATGCAAAAGAACCTTTAGTTGAAAATTCCCCTCTTCGTTCCGTAAAAAAAGGCTTGATACTTACGCCACATTTGGGAGCTTCAACTGTTGAAGCTCAGCAAAATGTTGCTATTGATGTCGCAGAACAAATTAGAGATGTTCTTTTAGGCTTGCCAGCGCGCAGCGCCGTAAATATTCCAGGTCTTAGCGCAGAGATAATGGATAGTCTTAAACCACATTTAAAACTTGCCGAGACATTAGGATTATTAGTTAGTCAAATTTCAGGGGGACAGATTCAAAAATTAGAAGTCCGTTTGCAAGGAGAATTTGCTCAACATCCATCTCAGCCTCTTGTTATTGCAACTTTAAAGGGATTACTCACAAGTGCATTGGGAGATAAAATTAATTATGTAAACGCATCATTGGAAGCTAAAGGACGTGGTATTGATGTCGTCGAAATTAAGGATGAGTTGAGCCCAGAGTTTGCTCGAGGATCTTTGCAGTTGGATAGTTTTAGTGACAAAGGTGGACATAGTGTGTCTGGGACTGTTTTTGGTGATGGTGATCTTGGTATTACAAGCATTGATGAGTATCCGATAAACTTTGTACCAAGTAGACATATGCTTTTTACAAGGCATAGAGATATGCCAGGAATCATTGGTCAGATAGGTTCACTTCTTGGAAAATACAATGTGAATATCGCTTCAATGCAAGTTGGAAGAAGAATTGTTAGAGGTGAGGCAGTTATGGTTCTAAGTATCGATGATCCTATTCCCTCTGAATTGTTGGGTTCAATTCTTTCAATGCAAGGTATAAACGAAGCTCATTCCGTGACTTTATAACTTGTTGGTTGAAAAAACTATAGATTTGCAAAACTCCCAGTTTCGTTGGTTGAGATTTGAGCAGGAATTTCCTGTTGAGCTGGAAGATTCTTTTTATTGGCTTCTGAGCAATCTAGAAATTCATAGATTTTCTCTAGAGCATGATCCCATTGAAAATTTGACTAAAACTCTCTTTATATGGATTCCATCGAATGAGTGCTCAGTTAGAGAACAAGAGAGCCTAGTTAAATCATTAATCTCATTGGCAAAAACTTTTGACCTGACTTTGGCTCCTTGCAAATGGATTGAAGTAAAAGATGAAGATTGGAGCTTAAGTTGGAAAAAAAGTTGGAAGCCTGATCCAATAGGAAAATCAATTTTAATTTTACCTGCATGGTTAGACGTTCCTGAAAAATTTTTAGAACGAAAAATCATTCGTTTAGATCCTGGAAGCGCTTTTGGAACTGGCAGCCATCCTTCTACTAGGCTATGTATTGAAGCCTTGGATAATGATCCTCCAGTAGGTCAAGTAATTGCTGATATAGGTTGTGGGAGCGGAATACTATCCATAGCTGCATTGAAATTAGGTGCAAAGAGTACTTTCTCAGTTGATATAGATTCTTTAGCAATATCAGCCACCAGAATTAATGCGGATTTAAATGATATTCCTGAAAACCTCTTAAATTTTTTTCTTGGTTCTATTGAAGAAATTGAGGCGAATATGCCTACGAAAAAAATTGATTTAGTTCTATGCAATATTCTTGCGCCTGTCATAAAATTATTAGGACCCGATTTCGAAAAAATTATTGGTCATAAAGGAAAGGTAATTTTGTCTGGTTTATTAGTTGAGCAAATTGAAGAACTAAAAGATTTCTTTTTACCACTTGGTTGGCAAGTTCTTGAAATCAAAACAAAAGATCAATGGGCCTTAATGGTATTGACTCAGGATTTACCTTAATCAAATAAATTCTAAATTTTCAGATCAAAAACTTTCATGAAATCTTTTAAGGTCACTTTTATTAATGAGTTAAGTGGCCTTAAAGAAATTATTGATATCCCAGATGACAAATATATTCTTGATGCTGCCTGTGAACAAAATATTGATCTTCCTTACTCCTGTCGATCGGGAGCTTGTTCAACTTGTGTCGCAAAATTAGAAAAAGGAGAGGTTGATCAACAGGACCAAAGTTTTTTGGACGATGATCAGATTGAAAAAGGTTATGTTTTGATTTGTATGGCATATCCGACTTCAGATTGCACAATTAGAACTCATGCAGAAGACGAAATGTATTGATATTAATTTTTTCGCCACATTTTCTCCGTTTTGCTTGCCAAAGATCTCCTTCCTCGCCAACCTCTTGTTTATGTGCTCATGGGCGCAAATAAAATTATTTAGGGATTAATTGATTTCAGAAGTTTTGCCAACAAATAAAGTTCAAGGTCTTTTAGACCATGGTTCTATTCATTCAAGTATTGGAGGGCAATTTAGTTTTAGGGTTTTAGGCCCATGCTGTCGTCTCTATGACCGTGAGGAATTGCCTTGGCCCTGTTGTAGGCTCTCATGGCGAAGTAAGGAGCCTAGCTGGAGAAGAATTGGGAAAAGATTGGTTGCTGATATTGCTGCACAAAAATGTCCCTCATATTCTGTTGAGATTATCCAACCAGGAGTGAAACCAACCAGAACTATTTTGACTTTATTTTCTTCTCGTTTAGATACGAATATTCAGGAATGGTGGTATAGCAAACATCCACGTTCTAGAGATAGCTCGAATATTGAGCCTAAATCTGCATGAATTTAGAAAAATTAAAAATTCTTTTTGGATTTAAAGAGATGAAGATATGAAGCATTTCAGGCATAAGTTCATACCATTTTTCAAATTTGAAGGATAATTGTAAGTAATTAATTCAACTCAGGGATGAACTTCGACTATCACGCTGTTGCTTCTGCTGCTACTGCTGCTATTCCTTTGGCTGCTGGAGCCGCGGGAGTTGGTTATTTTATATTGCGCCAAAAAGGCGTTGGTTTTGGCACTTCACATTTGTTAGTTGGGTTGCCAATGTTTGCGGTTGGTGGAGCTGCAGCTGCTTTCTTTCTTATTACAAAGTGAAGAAGTTAGTTTTTAACCAATAAAAAAGGGGCCATTGGCCCCTTTTTTATTGGTTGTTCAATCTTGGATAAATTTTAAGTACCTGGGTTGAAACCTTGACCTTTGGTCGCAGGCACATATCCAGCAGCTGTAGTGCTACAACCAAGACTTTCGGCTGTGCTGCCAGTAGCTACTTCGCAAAGTTTTTTCTGTTGACTTCTATCTAATACAGCATCAGTAAAGTCGGCACCATCAATGGTTGCACCATCAAAAACACTCTTGAGCAACTCTGCACCAGTAAGATTTACGTTGGTTAGGTTCGCATTGTCAAACCTTGTTGCATAAGCAATAACATTGGTCATGTTTGCGCCTGTTAGATCAGAGTTCTTCAAAGTTGAAACACTGAAATAAGCCCCAGTGAAATTAGCTCCACCAAGATCTTTTCCTGATAAGTCGTATTTTACATACTCTGTATTTTGTAAGTCCTTACCAGCCAAGCTTGGATCTAAGCTCTCCACTGAAGAAGGATCGCTGGGATACAAGGCACTTACAGAAAGAGGACTAATAATTAGACTTACAAGCACAGGGATCAAGACAAATAGTCTTGTAAGGGACCGTTTAAGGGAAGAAATAAGAGAATCCATTAATAACGCCAGCGATTAGAGAAGCACCAAACTCGACTATTGTTTCATGTAGAGGCATTTCATAGGTAAAGGGATCACGAACTGTTGCAGTTGCGGGTTTTATTTATATCAATCTGCAGAAAGTCTTTTGCTAACTGAGTATTTGGGAAAATGGCTTTTGCTTCATTAAGCAAATCATTAGGACTTGTTTCATTCCCAGGGGTATATCTCGGACTCAAATGAGTCAAAATTAGTTGATCAACATTTGCTTTTTCAGCAATCTGAGCGGCCATAGTTGCAGTTGAATGTCCTCGTTCATATGCCATTTCAGTTTCTTTATGAGAATATGTGGATTCATGGATTAATAGATTGGCCTCTCTAGAAATTTCTATTGCTGATTCTGTGTAAACAGTATCTGTGCAATAAACCATGCTTTTCCCAGCCCTAGGAGGACCGCAGAATTCTTTTCCAAAGAAAATGCGACCATCTTCTAATGTGACCTTCTCTCCTCTCTGTAAGGCTGCATAGACGGGACCTGGAGGTATTCTTTTTGATTTTGCTTTCTCTATATCGAACCTGCCGGGTCTAGTTTTTTGATTCACTCTGTAAGCAAAAGATGGGATTCGATGCTTGAGTGGAGCAGTTTTGACTTCTAAACTGGAATCTTCAAACAAAATTTCTTTATTAATAGCAGCACTTTCGACCCTATGGAATTTTAAAGAGTAAGCCAATCTGCTCGAACTGTTGTACAGACAAGAATCAATAAAGTTTTTTAGAGGGGCTGGCCCGAATAACTCAATTCCAGAGCTGCTTCCTGCTAACCCAATGCTCGCTAAAAGTCCAGGTAGACCATAAATATGGTCTCCATGCATGTGAGTAATGAATATTTTTTTTATTTGAGATAACTTAAGATTGCTTCTTATGAACTGATGCTGTGTACCTTCGCCACAATCGAACAACCACAATTCTGACCTTTGTGGCGGCTTCAGCACCATCGCTGATACGTTTCTATTTAGAGTTGGAACTCCTGAGCTTGTTCCAAGAAAAGTGACTTGCAAGGTTTCCTCTTTTAAGACATGGTGCTATTCACAGCTTTGACCACTGGTGGATATTCTTTCTTATAGGCAAAATTAGTATCTAAATCCAATTTTTATTGTGAGCGCATCACTTAAAAGAAAATCTTGTTCGGCAATAATCTTTGTATCTATATTTTTCATCTCTCCAATAAAGGCAATTGCGGCAAAAGAACCAATAATGCGTGTCTTGATAAGTAATGAAAATAAGGCAAGATTTAGAGCGGATAGAGTAGAAAATATTTTTGTTCATGGTATCTCTTCTAATCATAGAAAAATTAAATCTTTAAATTTAGTTTATAAAAATAATAAAGTTAAATATTCAATTAATAATAATCTAAATGAATGGTTCGAATTACCAAATAATTTTCATTTGATTATTAGAAATAGTGATAAAAGGGGGATTTGGTTTAAGAATAGAAGATATGCTGGAGAATTAAGAGTTTTATTAAATGATAAGAAGTTAAATATAATAAATCATGTCAAATTAGAGAAGTATTTGCAAAGTGTAGTTGGCAGTGAAATGCCGAAAGAGTTTCCTCTTTCAGCACTTCAAGCTCAGGCTATAGCAGCAAGGACATATGCCTTAAAACTTTTAGATAAAAATAAATTATTTGATATTCATTCAACACAAGCTAGCCAAGTTTATTTAGGACTTGAATCTGAAACAGTAAAAATAAATAGAGCAGTTAGAAGTACAAACTCACTTGCTTTATTTTATAAGAATGAGCTGATTGATGCAGTTTTTCATAGTAGTTCAGGCGGTAGGACTGAGAATAGTGGTCAAGTTTGGAAGTATCAATTACCCTATTTAAAAAGTGTTATTGATTATGATCAAAATAGTATAAAATATAGATGGAAGAATAAATTTACTTCTGCAGAATTGGGAAAGATCTTTTCTGATTTGGGTGGAGTAAATGGTATTCAAATTATAGATAAAAGTGATACTGGCAGAGTCTTAAAAATTAGACTCCATGGAAAGAATGGAAATAGAATTATTTCCGGAAAAAAATTAAGAGAAAGATTGCAATTGAATAGTACTAAATTTGAGGTTGATTTGAAATTTAATCAAATTAATCTAGATAATAAATTAAATTTTGATAATAAAATAATTGACGACTTTCCCCCTCAATCTCTCCCCCCTATTCCAGTAAACTATTTTCTATTTGTTGAAGGTTATGGAGCTGGTCATGGGGTGGGAATGAGTCAATGGGGTGCTAAATCTATGGCTGAAAGAGGCTCAAGTTTTCGTCAAATTCTAAAGCATTATTATTCAGGTGTACAGATAAAAACCTATTATTAAATTATTTCATAGGTACAAAATATTATTATAATATATAGATTTTTGTTTAACCAATTGCATTGAAAACAACCTTTGGTTTGATTTCATAACTTTCATCTAAATGTGCTATACCAAGGATGTTGTTATTTTTATCCAATACTAATATATTTCTAGTATGAATAATACTATCTTCAATATCATTGCTTTTGCCTATCTTTAAACGTTTAATATTATTGTTAAAATTTATCTTCCTACCTGAGCGCCAACTAATAATCTCCTTTTCAGAAATCAATTTAAAAGAAGAAAGATGTTTAAAAAAAATATAAGGATTAAGAACTTTAGGTTTATTTTCCTCTGGATAAAAGTCTGATTTCTCAGGCAGTATTACTGAATGATTTTCTTTGAAATCATATGCTTTTGTACGGCGTAAACTTTTTAAACAGGCACCGCAACCGATTTTTGCTCCAATATCTCTAGCTAAAGATCTGATATATGTTCCCGTTGAGCAGTCAACGTCAACTAATAACTCACCCGTGTTTTGAGACCAGCTTATTAAATTTAAATTATTTATAGTAACTTTTTTAGGATTTAAATCAAATACTTCTCCTTTTCTTGCTTTCTTATAAGCTCTCTCTCCTTTAATATGAACACTAGAAAAAATTGGCGGCTTTTGTATTATCTCACCTCTAAAATTTTCCAGTAGAAAATTTATATTATTTTCACTCATTAATGGCCAATCTCTTGAATCTATAATCTCTCCTTGCATATCATCAGTATTTGTAGTTGTACCTAATTGAATGATCCCTGTATAGGCTTTAGACCCTTGTAAATAAGAGATTAATCTTGTCGCATTACCTATCGCTATTGGAAGTACTCCTGTGACTAGGGGGTCTAGCGTTCCACTATGTCCAATTTTTCTGATACCAAATACTTTTCTAAGTCTATTTACACAATCATGAGAAGTTAGCCCTGCAGGCTTATCAATGACAACAAATCCAAATGGCTTTTCCAAAATTAATATTGTAGCTTGAGGCTTAGATGAAATGATTGTTCAAGTAACCCTGAACATTTAGAGTTATAACTCAGTGTGTTCAGTGAGCCAAATAATATGACCAATTTAGATCTAAGTATTTCCTGCTTCCTTAAAGATGGCTTTAATTTAAAAAATCACCTACTTGATTTTCTTGATATTAATAATGATGAATTAGAACAAAGGTTAATTAAGGGTGTTGATGATTTGGCCGCTTTGCATCCAGGTGCATTTAATGAGAATAATGCTGGAGATTTTTACGAAGAACAAGTTGGAGATGCCCATTTAATAGATCTTGCATCTTGGCATTTAAATAGTTCCAATTACATAGCTGATACCCTTCGTCTACAACAAAAATTTGCTTTTGGAAAAGTTTTAGATTTTGGTGGAGGTATTGGTACGCATGCTCTGGCAGCCTCATCCTTACCAGATGTTGAACATGTGTGTTTTGTGGACCTTAATCCTCAAAATCGAAGTTTTGTAGAACATCGTTCTAAGGAATTAGGTATCGAAAATAAGATTTCAGTTTTTAGAGACTTAGAAAGCACATCTGATGTGATTTTTGATTCTCTTGTTTGCTTGGATGTCCTTGAACATCTCCCAGATCCAGCAAAACAATTAAAAATATTTTTGGAAAAACTTTCACCTAAGGGAATAGCTCTGATGAATTGGTATTTCTATAAAGGGAAAAACGGAGAATATCCTTTTCATTTCGATGATCCTGATCTTATTGAGAACTTTTTTTCTACATTACAATTAAACTTTCTAGAGGTTTTTCATCCTTTTCTAATTACTACCAGAGCTTATAAACCTAAACTGTAAAAAAACAAACTAGATTGCTTTTGCAACGGAAATATTAATTCTTTTTCTATTTCTTAGGCCTCTACGAATACTTTCGAAATGAACCGAACCATCAGTTAGTGCGAAAAGAGTATCGTCTTTGCCTCTACCTACATTGATTCCAGGAATGACAGAGGTTCCTCTTTGGCGAATAAGAATAGACCCAGCCGTTACTTTCTCACCACCATAAGCTTTTACACCAAGTCTTTTGGAGTTTGAGTCTCTTCCATTCCTGGTAGATCCGGTACCTTTTTTATGAGCCATGATTTATGTAATCTTTTGATTTTATTTATTCAGATTCTACTTTACTAGCAGTGGTTTTGACATCTTTTGTTTCTTTTGATTTTTTAGGTTTTGATCCTACTGAAATGGATTGAACTAAAACTCTTGTTAATTCTTGACGATGACCATTTTTTCTCCTTGTCTTTTTCTTTGGTCTCATTTTATAAACTATTATTTTGGGTCCTCTTCTATGCTCCAAGACTTTAATTTCTACTTTCGCATCTTTTACATAAGGTTTCCCAAGCATTAAATCTTTGCCATCGTTAAGTAGAAGAACCTTGTCAATGGTTAAGACATCATCAACTTCTGCATGGCATCTATCTAAATCGTAATAACGGTTGGGTTGAAGCCAAAATTGTTTTCCTGATGCTTCAACTATCGCATAAGTTTTATCTTGTGGGGTTTCCTTTTTGGGAGATGATTTTTTATCAGACATGATTATTGGTGACACGTTAAGGCTCGAAATAAAAAGGATGTCCCTTTCTTTTAATCGATTAAGCCCTAATCGTAATCGAAAAACAAACTAACATTTTGGCTTTTTGCTGGTTACTTAGTCAAGATCTAAGAAGGACGAATGTTCTGTTGAATTTTAAGAGGTTTTAAAATGAGTGTAAGAAAGACATATATTCTCAAGCTTTATGTTGCTGGGAATACACCAAACTCAATGCGGGCTTTAAATACGTTGAGAGAAATTTTAGAAAGTGAATTCAAAGGTGTTTATGCACTTAAAGTTATTGATGTTTTAAAAAGCCCTCAATTAGCCGAAGAAGATAAAATACTTGCTACACCAACTTTATCTAAGATTTTACCCCCACCTGTCCGAAGAATAATTGGCGACCTATCAGATAGAGAAAAGGTGTTAATTGGATTGGATCTTTTGTATGATGAGCTCTCAGATAAAGAAATGTTTTACTCCTCAGATAATTAATTGAACTATTTAAACAAGAAGTAAATGAATTCTTAAGCCCAACCAATAACTAAGCAATTTTTAGTGTTTGTTTATTATGTTTTATACATAACAGCTTTTAGCGTTATTCAATAAAAAAACCGATCAAAAATGCATGTTCAAAAACTCCCCACTGGAATTGAGGGCTTTGATGATATTTGTCATGGTGGGTTACCTAATGCACGCAGCTCTCTAGTCAGCGGAACATCAGGGACTGGTAAAACAGTTTTTTCTTTGCAATATCTTCATCATGGAATATGTAATTTTGATGAACCTGGGATTTTTGTTACTTTCGAGGAATCGCCATTAGATATTATTCGAAATGCTGCAAGTTTTGGCTGGGATCTACAAGAATTAATTGACCAAAATAAACTCTTTATTTTAGATGCATCTCCAGACCCAGACGGACAAGATGTGGCTGGAAGTTTTGACTTGTCAGGTTTAATTGAAAGGATCAGTTATGCGATTAGAAAGTTCAAAGCCAAGAGAGTAGCTATAGATTCAATGACAGCAGTGTTTCAACAATATGATGCTATTTATGTTGTTAGGAGAGAGATTTTTCGACTAATAGCAAGACTTAAAGAAATAGGTGTAACAACGGTTATGACCACAGAAAGAATAGATGAATATGGTCCAATTGCTAGATATGGAGTTGAAGAATTCGTTTCTGACAATGTTGTTATTTTGAGAAATGTTTTAGAGGCAGAGAAGAGGAGAAGAACTGTAGAGATTTTGAAATTAAGAGGGACTACACATATGAAGGGTGAATTCCCTTTTACGATGGGTCCCCAAGGGATAGTTGCATTTCCCTTAGGAGCAATGAGGTTGACGCAAAGATCATCAAATATTCGTATCAGTTCAGGTGTTCCCGATTTGGATGAAATGTGTGGAGGAGGATATTTTCAAGACTCAATTATTCTTGCAACTGGTGCAACTGGTACTGGAAAAACAATGCTAGTTTCTAAGTTTGTTGAAGATGCTTATATAAATAAAGAAAGAACAATACTTTTTGCATATGAAGAATCAAGAGCACAACTTCTTAGAAATGCAACTAGTTGGGGGATTGATTTTGAAAAAATGGAAGCCGATGGATTATTGAAGATTATTTGTGCTTATCCAGAATCAACTGGGTTGGAAGATCATCTGCAAATTATCAAATCTGAGATTAGTGAATATAAACCTTCCAGAATGGCAATAGATTCTCTATCTGCATTAGCAAGAGGTGTCAGCTTGAATGCATTTAGGCAGTTTGTTATTGGGGTAACTGGTTATGCAAAACAAGAAGAAATAGCAGGATTCTTTACTAATACTGCCGAAGAATTTATGGGAAGCCACTCAATTACTGATTCCCATATATCAACTATAACTGATACTATTTTGCTTTTGCAATATGTAGAAATAAGGGGTGAAATGGCAAGAGCAATTAATGTTTTTAAGATGAGGGGATCATGGCATGACAAGAGGATCCGAGAATATATCATTACTAATGAGGGACCAGAGATTAAAGATTCATTTTCTAATTTTGAACAGATTTTCAGTGGAGCCCCTCATCGCATTAATCCTGAAGAGCAAATACCAGGTGTCTTTAAAAGCATAAAACAAAATGAAGAGTAACTTTATTAGATTAGAGACTTATCATTCTCAATTTCCCAATTTTTTCTTGCTGATTTAAGTAATAATTCATCAGAGTCAGAACCTTCAAGAGGAAGTTCAAACCAAAAAGTCGTTCCAGTATTTGGTTCACTAGCCATTCGTATCTCACTTCCGTGTTTATTAACTATCCCTTTGACAATTGAAAGCCCTAGTCCAGTTCCTACTTCAGTGTGAACTGAATCTTCAACTCTGTAGAATCTTTCAAATATTCTTTGTTGATCAAGTTCAGAAATGCCACACCCTGTATCAGACACCTCAACTCTGATCTTTGGCATTGGTGACAATATCTCGCAATGTGGAGCTTTATTATCTAAATCAACTGGCGAAGCAAGGCATATGTCAGGCCATGTATAAGCCTTTAAATTTATTGTTCCTCCTTCGTTACTAAATTTAAGCGCGTTACCAACAAGGTTGTCTAAAACTTGGAGAATCATATCCCAATTACCCAAAACAAATGCTAAATTATTTTCAACATTCAGTATTAATTTAACATTTTTATCTTCAGCGTTTAGTTTATAGTTTCTTAGGGTTTGTTCCATTGCTTCTTTTATACTTAGTGCTTCTAATTGGATCGTCCTACCAGACTCAAGTTTGGATAAGTCAAGAACATCATTGACCAAGCGTGTAAGTCTATCTGTCTCTGAATTTGCAACACCTAAAAATTCTTTTTGCTCATCTTTTGTAAGTTGTTCACCTAAGTCGTACAAAGTCTCAACATAGCTTTTTATATTAAATAAGGGCGTTCTCAATTCGTGAGAAACATTACTTATGAATCTTTTTTGTGCTGCGTTTAACTGGACTTCCCTAGTAAGATCTTGAACTGTAACTGCAATACCTTTAATATTCTCACCTGTAGTGTCTCTGACAGATTTAAAAACTATACGAAGTGTTCTTGGCGGCTCTTCAAGATTACAACGCAAATCATCGCTGTCTCCAAAATTGTTCAATAGAGAAGTTATTGGTGTTTCCAGCTCTTTTACAAGAGAATCAGGAAGTTGATTCAATAATTTTTGACCTTCAAGATTTCTCCCTTCCCATCGAAAGAGTCTTCTAGCAGTTGGATTGACTAAGACAATATTTCCTTGTTCGTCAAGAAGAAGGGCTCCATCTGCCATGGTGGCTATTAAAGATTGCTGCTTGACTTGTGCAGCTTTTAATTCTTCAATATTTGCAGCGTCATAGTCCTCTAATTTTGATGCCATTGCATTAAACCCAGTCAAGAGTTCTCCAAGTTCTCCACTCATTGGTAGATCTACTCTTGATTTGAAATTGCCTTTAGCAATTTCCCTAACTCCAATCACTAACTCTCTAATTGGACGAGTGATTGTTAGTGCATTAAATACGGCGCCTATTATTACTAAAACCCAAATAGAAATAAAAACCGCAACAGTAATCTCTCTAGTTAATGCGGCTGTAGCAAGAGCTTTTTTATTGGGTGTTACTCCTAGAGCTAAAGTTCCTAAATATTCACCCTTCCACAGCATTGGAACAAAAACATCAGTTACCTGACCTTGTGGAGTTGAATGTTGTCTAACTAATGGGAATTGAGGTTGTTTTTTTAATTCACTCGGTAATTGAAGTTTTCTTGTTAATTGTAAGGCCCCCTCAACATCCGATTCCGATGTTGTTGCACTTACTGGGATACCCAGTTTTACAAAGCCATCTGGGTCAGTAAAAAAAATGTATCTTAAGTTCCTACTTGAACGCCAAAACTTTTCAGCCACGTTGAAAAGTTCTCTTGTTTGATTCTTCGCTACTAATTCCGTAACGTTTCCAGATAATAATAATCCTAAATCTCTGGCATATCTTGTATCGTTCATACCAGCATCTTTTTGTATACTACTTAAAGCAAAGAAAGTAATAAGTGTCATTATAAAACTAACTACTAGTGTTCCAAAGGCTAATAATTTTGATCTTAAATTAAATCTAGACCACCATAAATTTATTTTTTTTAAAATACTTAAATCATCTAAGAATACGTCTTCTTTTAATGATGAAAAACCATTTTTTTTGTTTATATTTGAATTATTCATTAATGATAGACTAAGTTAAATATTTCTAACTTGGTAACCTATATCTTTTCGATAATGCATGCCATCAAAGTTAATTCCTTTGAGGCTAGAGTAAGCTAAATTGAAAGCTTTGTCGAAGTTTTCTCCTTGAGCAACTATTGAAAGAACTCTTCCTCCAGATGTAATTATATTGTCAAATTCATCTGACGTGGTCCCAGCGTGAAAAACTTGAAGTGAAGAATTTGATTCAACATTGATGCTAATCTTTTTTCCTTTTTGAGGACTTTCAGGGTATCCCTTAGAGGCTGCAACTATGCAAGCACTGAATTCGGATTTAAATGTAAGTTTTGGTGCCTTTTCAATCTCTCCTTGTGCACAAGCAAAAAGGACAGAAGCAAATTCATCTCCCATTATTGGCATTAAAGCTTGACATTCTGGATCACCAAAACGGCAATTGAATTCAATAACTTTTGGTCCAGATGATGTAAGCATTAAGCCCGCGTAAATAACTCCTATATATTTGATTTTCTTTTTTTTCAACCCTTTTAAAGTTGGGATAAGAACCAGTTCAGTTAAGTCTTTAAGATCTTCATCATTGATTAGAAGAGCTGGAGCATAAGCACCCATCCCGCCAGTATTTGGACCATTGTCTCCATCAAGTAATCTTTTATGATCCTGGGCTGGAGGAAGAACAACTAATTTTTCCCCATCACATAGAGCAAAAATAGAAACTTCTGGTCCTTCAATTTTTTCTTCGAGAATAACTTTATTTCCTGCAGATCCAAACTTTCCAGAAAATAGTTCCTTAATTGCTTCCTGAGATTGCTCAATAGTTTTGCAAACAGTGACACCTTTACCTGCCGCAAGACCATCTGCTTTGACAACAAGAGGTTGGTTGAATCTTTTAAGAATTTCTAGTGCTTCCTCTTTAGATTCTGTAGACCAGTACTTTGCTGTAGGAATATTGTTCTCTATCATAAGAGCTTTGGACCACTCTTTACTTGCCTCTAATTGAGCACCATCTTGGCCTGGACCAAAAACTGTTAATCCTGCATCACGCATTTTATTTGCCAAGCCCTGAGCCAAAGGCACTTCAGGACCAATGATGACCAAGTTGATTTCAAGTCGTTGACACTCACTAATGATTATTTTTTCATCTTCGGATTTAGGTTTTAGGCAAATACATTTTTCAAAGTTAGCGGTCCCTCCATTACCTGGGCAAACATATATTTGTTCAATTGATTGATTTTTTGATAGAGCCCAAGCAAGAGAGTTTTCTCTTCCTCCACTTCCAACTATTAAAATCCTTTTTAATTCTTCAGCTTGTTGATTCTTTGTCATGGTTTTTCTCTTTCTTGAATGAAAAATAGTTTTAGTGGATCTTTAATTACCTTTTGATTATTAGTTAATACATTTTTTTTTTGGGAAAGTTATTTAGTTGTTTGGAGTTTAGGTTTTAAAGAAATTTGTCTTGATTAAGGTGATTTATGTAGCATTGTCTATTTATACTAATTAGATATCAGAGGTATTAATGAATCATATCCAAGGATCACTACTTTACGAAGGGAAGGCAAAACGAGTGTTTGCTTGTGAGAATCCAAATAGGGTTTTAATAGAGTTCAAAAATGATGCTACAGCTTTTAACGCAAAAAAACGATCAGAGATTGAAGGTAAAGGTCGCTTGAATTGCAAAATTTCTTCGGCCCTTTTTGAATTGCTCGAATCGAATGGAATTCCCACCCACTTCTTAGAACTTCATTCAGAAACATTAATGTTTGCTGAAAAAATCAATGTAATTCCTTTAGAAGTTGTTATTCGCAATATTGCTACAGGTTCATTGTGTAGAGAGACTCCAATAAATGAAGGAACAATATTAACCCCTCCACTTCTCGAATTTTATTATAAAGATGATAAATTAGGCGACCCTATACTTACAGAAAGAAGATTAAAGTTACTTGATTTGATAAGTCCTTCTCAGAAAGAAGAAGTAGAGAATATTACTAAACGTTCGAATACAATTTTAAAAGAATATTTTGATTCACTAGATTTACTACTGGTTGACTTTAAATTAGAGTTTGGTCTTAATTCATTGGGCAAACTTGTGATAGCTGATGAAATAAGTCCAGATAATTGTAGATTTTGGGATAAAACAAATTCTGATCCTAAGGGACGGATCCTTGACAAAGACCGCTTTCGGCAAGATCTTGGAGGAGTGATAGATGCATACGAGGAGATTTTGAAACGTATAGAAAAAGACCTTTCTCATGCTTCTTAAGCAAATTATTCTTGGCCAAGAATTCCTTCGTTTAATTGAATTTTTTTGAAATCTATGAACAAAAGACACGCCAGCTCTAATAAGAAATTAATAAGCACTAGTGCATACGCTATTGCTTTTTCAGTGCCTTTTATTAGCCTTTTTGGAGAAACTAAAGCCTCTAAAATAATCTCAGCAGAAAATCAACTCTTTTTTGAAAATAAGCAGACTGAAAGTGTTCAATTTAATTATCAATCCAATAATTATAAATTGAATTTGAATCTTGAAGATTATTTAATTTCTGAGGGAACAAATAAAAAAGATGAAAATAATATTATTGAGGAAGAAAGAGTATTGATTTCAGAAGTTATTATTGAGGGACTTGAAGATCATCCTGATAAAGAGCGCTTGGAAGGATTAGCTTATGATGCAATGTTAATTAGACCTGGTAGTAAAGTTACAAGCAAAGAAGTTAAGAAGGATTTAGATCGGATTTATTCAACAGGTTGGTTCTCTGGCGCAAAAATTGAATCTTTACAGAGTGCTCTAGGAGTCCAACTTTTGATTAGCATTGAACCTAATCCTATATTAAATAATATTAGCATTCTTCCGTTTGAAAGGAAACTATCAAATACAAAATTAAATGAGATTTTTAATAATGATTATGGAAAAACCTTAAATCTAAATACTCTACAGATAAGAATTAAAGAAATTAAGGATTGGTATAATTCAAAAGGATACTCATTGGCAAGGATCTCGGGCCCAAGTCGTGTAACTAAAGAGGGAAGAGTTGAACTTAATATTCAAGAAGGATATATTTCTGGTATTGAAATTAATTTTATTGATGAAGATGGAAATACAGAAGATGAAAAAGGTAGACTAATACGAGGGAAAACAAAGAGATGGGTAATTGAAAGAGAATTAATTACTAAAATTGGAGATGTTTTTAATAGAAATAAATTAGAATCAGATATCAAAAGACTATACTCAACGTCACTTTTTAATGATGTAAAAGTAACTCTAAAACCAGTAAGTTCGGAACCTGGAAATATTATTATTGCACTAGGTATAACAGAGCAAAGAACTGGCTCTTTGACAGGAGGACTTGGTTATAGTGGGGCTCAGGGCGTCTTTGGACAGATCGGATTACAAGAGTCGAATTTGGTTGGAAGATCATGGTCATCAAATATGAATTTGACTTATGGAGAATATGGAGCGCTTTTAAATCTATCCTTATATGATCCTTGGATTAAAAATGATAAACATAGAACATCCTTAAGAACTTCATTGTATTTAAGTAGGGAAGTTCCTCAAGAATTTAGAAGTCAAGAGGGAGGAAGTATTCGAGGAGTTTCAGATAGATATGAAGCACCTAACTCCTTGATAAGTTACGATACTAATCAATCTCATAATTTAGATTTAAACAATAATAATACGTTAATTAATACCGGTCCATTTACCAATTTTTCTTCAGCCAGGTTGTCGGCACCACAGTTTAGCTGGTTTGATTATGAGGGTGACTCTATTGTTTTAGAGCGAACAGGAGGAGGTTTCTCTTTTGCAAGACCTTTGAATGGTGGTCAACCTCTAAAAAAGGTTCCTTGGAGTGTACTTATTGGTGCTAATTTCCAGAAGGTTAGGCCAATAGACTACGCGGGTGATAAAAGACCTTATGGCGTAGCATCAACAAATTTTAAAGAAGGTAAAGTCCCTGAGAATGAAGTTATTTGTGTTGCACATAATTGCTCTACAGAAAATACATTAGTTAGTTTAAAAAGTGCTATTACATATAACAATTTAGATAATTCAAGAAATCCAACTTCTGGAGATTATTTAAATATTGGTTCAGAGCAATTTATTACTTTAGGCGAGAATTCACCGACCTTCAATAGAACGAGGATTAGTTATTCTCGTTTTTATCCTGTTAATTGGTTGAAGTTTCATAAGGGTTGTCGACCCAAGCCTGGTGAAAAATCAGATTGCTCTCAATCGATAGGACTCCAAGCAAAGGTCGGAACAATTATTGGAGATCTTCCTCCTTATGAAGCATTTTGCTTGGGAGGAACCAGCTCTGTTAGAGGCTGGAACTCTTGTGATTTAGGTGTTGCAAGAAATTATGGTGAAGCCACAGCGGAATACAGATTCCCTATTTGGCGATTGGTTTCAGGAGTGATGTTTGTTGACGCAGGATCTGATTTTGGTTCTCAATCAAGTGTCCCAGGGAAACCAGGGAAAATTCTTGAAAAACCTGGAGCTGGCTTTTCAGTTGGACCTGGAGCAGTTATCAATACACCTGTTGGCCCAATTAGGATAGAGGCAGCGACTCAAGATTTCAGTGGCAATTGGCGATATAACATCGGAATTGGTTGGAAATTCTAGTGTTTTTATTCCCTAATGATTACGAAGAAGGTTGGACGCTTAAAAATGAAATTAAAAAAGATGGAATTGGATTGCATACAGGTCTTAAATGTTCAGTCATTATTAAGCCATCAGAATTAGAGGGATTTCATATTTCTTTTTCAGAGGAACCAAATAAAGTTATCCCTATAGAGATTTCGCAAGTAAGGAATACTCCTTTATGTACAACACTTGATCTGAATGGAAAACAAGTATCTACGGTTGAACACTTGATGGCCTCTTTAATTGGATCAGGTTTAACTCATGTAAATATTGAGATAAATGGTAGTGAGATACCTTTACTAGATGGTTCTGCTATTGGTTGGATAAAGGAAATTGAGAAAGTAGGAATGATTAATTCCTATACATCTCCTAGGCCAAGGCCAGAAATTAAATCTCCAATTTTTGTTAACAAAGGAGAAAGTTTGATTTTTGCAATACCATCAAAAAAATTGAAATTAATAGGTTTGATTGATTTCCCATATAAGGCAATTGGACAACAAATGTTTTCTATTGAGCTGACTCCAAATAATTTTGTTAAAGAAATTGCACCTGCACGAACTTTTGGCTTTCTTGATCAGTTAGAAGAATTAAAGAAAGCTGGTCTAATTAAGGGAGGAGCACTTGAAAATGCGTTGGTTTGTGATGGTGATTCTTGGGTTAATCCACCCTTGAGATTTGAAAACGAACCAGTACGCCACAAATTGCTTGACTTGATTGGAGATTTAGCTTTTGTTGGATTGCCGAAAGCGCAAATTTTTGTTTATAAAGGGTCTCACTCTCTTCATGCTGAATTTGCAGCTTCTCTTCAAAAGGTATTAACTTAATTAAATCTGATTTTGACTGACATTTCTCCTTCCCAGCCTCTTGTTTTAAATAGCGAGCAAATAATGGGGCTTTTGCCACATAGGTATCCTTTCGCGCTTGTTGACAGAGTGATTGAACATGAGCCTGGCAAGAAAGCTGTGGCAATAAAAAATGTCACTCTCAATGAGCCTCAATTTCAAGGACATTTCCCTGACAGACCTTTAATGCCTGGAGTGTTAATAGTAGAAGCAATGGCTCAGGTGGGTGGTTTGATTGTTTCTCAAATGCCTGATCTTCCTAAAGGACTATTTGTTTTTGCTGGGATTGATTCAGTTAGGTTTAGGCGTCCAGTCGTACCCGGAGATCAATTATTAATATCTTGTGAATTGATAAGCATCAAAAGGAAGAGATTTGGAAAGGTAAGAGGAGAAGCAAAAGTTGATGATCAGTTGGTTTGTTCTGGAGATTTGATGTTCTCTCTTGTGGATTGAAGTAATGAGTGAACGTGAATCTTCTGGAAGCTTAATCGGAGGTAACAAAGTTAATATTCATGACTTTGCAGATGTTTCTCCTAAGGCTGAACTTGGGAAAGGTGTATGTGTAGGTTCAGGGTCTGTTATTGGTCCGGATGTGATTATTGGTCCAAATACTTGGATAGGACCAAATGTAATTATCGATGGGAAAGTAAGAATAGGATCAAATAATAAGATTTTTCCAGGAGCCTGTATTGGTTTAGAACCCCAAGATTTGAAGTATAAAGGAGATTTTACTGATGTTTTAATTGGAGATAATAATACTTTTCGAGAATGTGTAACTATTAATAGGGCTACCTTTGAGGGGGAAAAAACTATAGTTGGGAATCAAAATTTGTTAATGGCTTATTCACATTTAGGACATAATTGTGATATTGGAAACAGTGTGGTTATCGCTAATAGCGTGCAGATTGCAGGTCATGTTGTTGTTGAAGATAGAGCTGTTATTGGAGGTTGCTTGGGGATACATCAATTCGTTCATATTGGTTATTTAGCAATGGTTGGAGGTATGACAAGAGTTGATAGGGATGTCCCTCCATATTGCTTGGCGGAAGGTCATCCTGGAAGGATGCGAGGACTAAACAAAGTTGGCATTAAAAGGCAAAGTATAGATAAAGATAATAAAGAAGAATATCTACAATTGAAAAGAATTTGGAACTTATTATTTAAATCTAAATTTGTAATTTCTGATGGTTTAAAAATTGCAAGAGAAGAGAATTTATTCACATCCTCCGCAAGGTTATGTCGATTTATAGAGCTTTCCATTGGGAATGGTAGAAGAGGTCCAATGCCTTCTCTAATGTCAACTAAATAAATAATGAAATTATTAATCAGCACTGGTGAAGTCTCTGGAGACTTGCAGGGAAGTCTATTAATAAAAGCGTTAAAGACTAATGCAAAAAAAAGAGATATTGAATTAGAAATAATTGCTTTAGGTGGTGAAAGGATGAGAAATGCTGGAGCTAAATTAATATCTAATACTTCTTCAATAGGTGCAATTGGTTTTTTAGAAGCGCTTCCTTACGTACTACCAACTTTAAATGCACAATCAAAAATTGACAATTATTTAAGTTCTTCCCCGCCTGATGCTGTTGTTTTAATTGATTATATGGGGCCCAATATTCGGCTAGGATTAAAAGTAAAAAAAAAGTTTCCTAACATTCCAATAATCTATTATATTGCGCCTCAGGAATGGGCATGGAGATTAGGTGATACTGGTACAACCGATTTGATTAGTTTTACAGATAAAATATTAGCTATTTTTCAAGAGGAAGCTAATTTTTATTCAAATAAGGGAGGAAATGTAGAATTTGTTGGCCATCCAATGTTGGATTTCTATAGAAATATTCCTACTAGAGAAGAATCTTTTAAGAGAATAGGATTAAGCTCTGATCAGAAAATTCTTCTTCTTATTCCTGCTTCTAGAAAACAAGAGCTTAAATATATTTTACCCACATTGCTTCGAGCGGCTAAGATGCTTCAGGACAAGGACCCTTCGATTACTGTTCTAATACCATCTGGTTTGAGAGAATTTGATGGAATTTTAAATAATTCACTAAATGAATACGGTGTTTCTGGAAGAATTATATTGTCGAATGAAGTTGATGATATAAAGCCATTTTTATTTTCTGCAGCTCATCTTGCTTTGGCTAAGTCTGGAACGATAAATATGGAATTAGCTTTGAACTCAGTTCCTCAAATTGTTGGATATAAAGTAAGTAGGGTTACCGCTTTTTTTGCTAGATATTTATTACGATTTAATGTGAAATATATTTCACCAGTTAATCTTCTTTTAAATAAAATGTTAATACCAGAGTTGATACAAGAGGATTTTAAAGCTGAAGAAATATTTAATGCAGCATTAAATATTCTTGAAGATAATTCGAAAAAAGAAGAAATCATGATTGGTTATAAAAACTTGAAAGATAAATTAGGAAAACCAGGAGTTACAGAAAGAGCATCAAAGTATATTCTGGACTTATTAGCACAATGATTCTTATGACTAAAATCTGTAGAAGACTAATAGTAATTTGCATGCTATTACAATTATTAATAGTTTTCCCGTTTCAAGCATTTGCTGAATCAGAAGAGGCTATGTTTGCAGGAGGGTGCTTTTGGTGCCTAGAGCATGATCTAGAGGCGATTGATGGAGTTGTTTCTGCAGAAAGTGGATACTCAGGAGGAGATCTGACTAATCCCACATATGAAAATCATAGTGGTCATCAAGAAGTAGTTAAAGTTAGTTTTGATTCTAATATTATTAGCTATAAAGATTTACTTAAGCAGTATTGGGTTAATATTGATCCTTTTGATAATAAGGGACAATTTTGTGATAGAGGTGATTCATATAAGCCTGTTATTTTTACATTTAATCAAGATCAAAAGCGAGATGCAAAAGAGAGTCAAGAAAATATCTCTGACATATTAAATATACCCCTAGATCAATTAAAGGTTGATATTACTGATTCAAAAGTATTTTGGTTAGCAGAGAACTATCATCAAGATTTTGCAGTAAATAATCCACTTAAATATAACTTTTATAGAACTAGTTGTGGAAGAGATAATAGGCTAAAAAAAGTCTGGGGTGAATATAAATAATAATAAATGACTTTAACCAAATATTTTAAAGAAAATATTTAGATCTTTGGTTTATATACTTAGTATTTAATTTGCTTCTAAACTTAATTCTTTTATCCAATTAACTAACGTTCTTACACCATAACCAGTTGCTCCCTTTGGATTTATATCTCTATCTTTTTCTGTCCAACATGTACCTGCTATGTCAATGTGAGCCCATGGAATGCTTGGATTAACAAATTCTTTTAGAAACAATGCCGCAGTAATTGATCCCCCTGGCCTAGGACCTGTGTTTTGTAGATCAGCAATAGATGATTTAATTCCAGATTTGTATGACTCTTGCATTGGCATTCTCCAGATACCCTCTCCAGCCTTGCCCGCCGCTTTGGTTAATTGTTCAGAGAGTTGATCATTGTCAGTCCATAAACCTGCTATTTCATCTCCTAATGCAATCACACAAGCCCCAGTAAGAGTGGCTAGATCTACGATGGAGTCTGGCTTAAGTTTGCATGCATAAACCAATGCATCAGCCAATGTTAATCTTCCCTCTGCATCGGTATTGTTTACTTCAATGGTTTTTCCATTTGAAGCTTTGATTATATCTCCAGGATGCAATGCAGAACCGTTAATCATATTTTCGCAAGCAGCAACAATAAAATGAACCTCGATGTTGCTTGGTTTTAGTTCTGCGATGGTTCTTGCTGTCCCGAGCACAGAAGCACTTCCTCCCATGTCGTACTTCATTTTTTCAATTTGAGAGGCACCTACTTTTAAGTTGTATCCACCAGAGTCAAAAGTTAAGCCTTTGCCTATTAATACAATTTTCTTTTTTGCTGTTTTTGGAGAATATTTTAAATGTATAAAATTTGGCTCTAGATCTGATCCTTTAGCAACTGCTAAGTAAGCTCCCATTCCTTGAGCTTCGCACTCTTTTTTGTCAAGAATTTTTAAATCTAGATTATATTCAGCGGCTAATTTTTCAGCTTCTTTTGCCATTTGAAATGGAGTAAGAAAATTGGGAGGGGCTGAAACAAGTTCTCTAGCAAATTTAACTCCTTCGCAAATTGGATTTATTTCAGCAATTGCTGACTGAGTTGTTATGTTGTCCAAGCCTATCAATTCCACTTCATTTATTTGAGCAGGATCTTTTGTTTCTGATTTGAATCTAAGATCTTTAATAGATGATAATTGAACTGCTTCGCCAACTGCACATGCACCTAAAGAAGGGTCAAATGCATCCCAAGGGAAAAATATTCCTAACTTTCTCTCGTAACTTGCAACTTGACGAGTAGCAATTGAAGCTGCCTTACGTAGATCATCAATTCGAAGAGTTTCGGCCTTGCCTAAGCCTACAAAGATTAATTTTTTTATTTTGCCTTCTATGAGTTCAATGGATATTTTTTGATTTTTTTTGCCTTCGAACTTTGAATCACTAAATTTTTTGCTTAATAAAGTATCTTTTATTATTGTCTTAAATATATTTATTTGGCTTTTGATCGTTCCTTCTAAAATTCCAGCAATAAGTACTGATCCTGACCATTCGTTAATTTCTTTGGAGACTGTCGAAATTTGCATTTCATTTTTATACTTGTAACTATGATAACAACTTTTACTAACTGATTTGAGAAGTAAATGGCGTTGACCATATTTCCCTTGTCTCCTTATTAAATGGTGGAAGCCAAGTTTGTATCAGCTGTTGTTCTAATTTTCTTCTTTCCTTGGTTTTGATTGGAACATCAAGCCAAAAACGAATGTTTAAATTGGTTGATATATTTGCTTTTTGCAGATAATCGGAATAACTTGAAAGATAATTTTTACAGTCATGTTCCCCTTTCCATCTCTTTTCTGCGGAAATTGTTTCTCCGATATATAAAATTATATTTTCATCAGAATCAATAATTTTATCCATTACAAAATAAACCGCGGGCCCCTCATGCATCGCTTTTGGCCACCTCCAAAAACTTAAAGGTAAAGGAGTAAGCTTAAGTGGGTTAATAGGTTCGTTTAACTCTTCTGAAATAGATTCAAATAGTGAATATTGATTTATATTTTTATTGCCGTATTTAAAAATGATAGATTGATGACTAATGATTTTTTCTTGCCATTCCTTAATTATTTTTTGGTTAATGAATATATCTTGAAGAGGAATATTCTCGGAAAAATTTAAATCACTCTTTTTAAATAAATTATGTTGCCGTTCGAATTTTATCATTTTTAAAAAAATTGAAATAAGATATAATGATCAATTGATTTTTTCAAAATGATATGACCAGTATTTTATATCATTTTGATTTAAAACAGTTTCAGCTTAGCTTGTCTAGATCAAATAAAAAGTGTTTTTCTTCATTAGTAAGTTTTATGTGACTTGAGTAAGAAATATATTTTTTTGGTGGTGTGGCTATTTACACTTCCCAAGCAAATTTTTTTACGTAGAAATGCTCTAAACTTTAACGAAGATTTCAATGATACAATTATTGTTAGACGTTGAATTCAAAATCGACCAATTGATCTATCAACTTGGGTTAAGTATATGAATTTTTTTGAGTCCGAAATTGTTCAGGAAGAGGCAAAAAAACTTTTCACTGATTATCAGAATCTAATGCGATTAGGATCTGATTATGGGAAGTTTGATAGAGAAGGGAAAGTTATGTTCATTGATACTATGGAAAATTTAATGGATAGATACAAAGTTTTTATGAAACGATTTGAACTGTCTGAAGATTTTCAGGCAAAAATGACAGTTGAACAGCTTAAGACTCAGTTGAGTCAATTTGGTATTACTCCGGATCAGATGTTTGATCAGATGAATAAAACATTGGTGAGAATGAAATCAGAATTGGATAAATGATTATTAACCTTTTTAAAATATAAACTATGTTAGATAAATTCAATGAATTACCTAATTGGATCTCTAGAGGTTTAGATGATCTTTTCCCTTATTATAATTCAGGAGATTCAGATCAAAGCTTTTTAAAAAGATTAGAACTTTCATCTATTGAAAAAAAACCTTTGCGTATAAAACTTGGAATTGATCCAACAGGCACTGATATTCATATAGGTCATAGTATTCTTTTTAGAAAATTGAGAGCTTTTCAGGATGCTGGACATACTGCCGTACTTATAATTGGAGATTTTACAGCAAGGATTGGAGATCCAACTGGAAAAAGTAAAACTAGAATTCAGCTTTCAAAAGATGAGGTTGAATCAAATTCATTAAATTATCTTGAACAATTAGGTCTAGGTAAAGAACCCAAAGATTCATTGATTGATTTCTCAACTCCTAGTCGCTTAGAAATCAGAAGAAATAGTGAATGGCTTGAAAATCTTAATTTGTCTAAAGTTATAGAACTTTTGTCGAATTCAACAGTTGGTCAAATGCTGGCAAAGGAAGATTTTAGTAATCGATATAAATCTGGTACTCCTATATCCCTTCATGAATTTCTTTATCCACTTCTTCAGGGATATGATTCAGTCGCAATCAATTCAGATTTAGAACTTGGAGGTACAGATCAAAAGTTTAATATTGCTATGGGACGAGATCTACAAAGGGCTTTTGGACAGAAGCCTCAATTTGGAATGCTATTACCTATCTTAGTTGGTTTAGATGGGACACAAAAAATGAGTAAAAGCTTAGACAATATTGTAGGAATCAATGAAGATTCATTATCTATGTATTCCAAATTAGAAAAGGTTCCGGATGATTTAGTTATTAGTTATTTAAATTTACTAACCAATGAAAATTTAAAAGAGTTAAGTTCAAATCCAAGAGAGGTTCAAAAATTTATGGCTTTAAAAATAACATCTAATTTTAAAGGAATTGAAGCAGCAAAAAAAGCTCAATTTAATTCTGAAAAATTAGTATTAGGTACTCAAGATTCTCTTGAGGAAATACCCGAAGCATCAATTGCTAATGTAAACTTTCCAGCTAAAGCATTTTATTTATTTAGTAAGATGGAAATGTGTTCAAGTAGCAGTGAAGCAAGACGAAAAATTCTTGGAGGAGGAGTAAGAATTGATGGAAAAAAAATTATGGATCCTAATTTAGAGTTTAATACTAGAGATGATCTCATAGGAAAAATATTGCAAGTGGGAAAGAAAAAATTTCTTCGAGTTTCAAATTGATTAAATTTTATGAAAAATATTGATAATCCCAGCGAAAAAATAATTATTGCCTTAGATGGTATGGATAAGAAAAATGTTTTGAATCTAATTGAAGAGATACCTGAAATTACCTGGGTTAAAGTTGGTCTCGAGTTGTTTGTTAGTGAAGGACCAGATGTAGTCTCAATATTAAGGGATAAGGGAAAAAAAATATTTTTAGATCTTAAATTTCATGATATTCCTACTACAGTTGCTAGAGCATGTTATGTAGCATCACAAACTGGTGCTGAATTTATTTCTTTACACACTTGCGCAGGCATAAAGGCTCTTAAGATGGCAAATGAAGCAGCACATGAAGGAGCCGCTAAAGTTAATTTAAGGCCGCCAAAACTGTTGGGAATTACAGTCTTGACTAGTTGGACTAGTGAGAGTTTTGCGAGCGATCTATTGATTAATGAATCAATAGATAAACGCGTTGCTCACCTAGCAGAAATTGCTTCGAAGTCTGGTTTAGGAGGATGTGTCTGCAGCCCTAAAGAGGTTCAATCCCTTCGTAAAGTTTATCCAGAGACTTTTGAGTTGGTAACTCCTGGAATACGTTCATTAGGTTCAGATATTAACGATCAATCAAGAATTTCCGATGCATCCGAAGCTATTAAGATGGGAGCATCAAAGTTGGTTATCGGAAGAGCAATTACTCAATCAAATGATCCTGCCAATATGTTTAAAAGCTTTTGCGATAAAGTTATTATTTAATTTCTCAGGGCTGTCCAATTCTTGGCTCTTTACCTTTGATTAGTCTGACTATATTCTCTCTATGCCTCCAAATTACTAAAGTCATAGCTAATATTGAAACAACTAAAAATGGTAAAGAAAAATTTGAATTTTGAAAGCTTATAAACATTATTAAAGGTAGAGCCAATGCAGCGCTAACACTTGCGAGTGATACTATTCTAAATAATGTGATCATTATGATAAATATGCCTAGTGTGCTAAGTCCAACTTGCCATGAAATGCCAAGAAATATTCCCAACCCTGTCGCTACAGCTTTACCACCTTTCCAATTAAGCCAGACAGGCCAAATGTGACCAATTAAAGTTGATAGACCTATTGCTACTTGCCATGAATCATTTAATTGGAAATATTTTGCTAATAAAATAGCTAGAACTCCTTTGAAAACATCTAGTAAAAAGACTATAATTGCAGCGCGCTTTCCAATATGTCTTAATACATTTGTTGCTCCTGTCGACCCTGAACCTAATGAACGGATATCAATTCCTTTAGCAAGTCTTCCAGCTAGATAACCACTAGGAAAAGATCCAAAAAAATATCCTAAAAATAGAATTAACAGATTCAAAATAATTTAAATAGGAATTTTTATATTAATCCATCTTCTTCGTAAATTTCATTTGGAGTCCCTGCAAAAGCTAGCCAAATAGGAAACTGAAGAATTGGAATTTCTACATTAACTTCAGCCGCATCAATAATTATAAAAGGCAACTCACCTCTTTCTTCCAGTCGATCTGCTCTTTCAATTAGTCCATCGGATCTCTCGAAAAGGACTATCCCGCTATTTGGCCCAAAATCTTCACGATTAAGTCCTAATGAATCTTGTAGACATCTTCTCCATTCTCCAAGCCTCTCTGGTTGACTCGCTAAAACTAAAGTCTGAAATTGTTCTCCATATAATTCACCTAAAATTGCAATAACTCCTGCTGCAACTAAAGCATTCTTTGACCTGCTTCCTCTGCTTGGTTGAGCACCTCTTCCCCCCATGCTGAAGAACCAATCTTCAAGCATTTCTACATCAATGGATTCAAGACTTCTTCTTAGTTTCCATGGCTCAGCATAGAAATCTGGTTGTTCTAGAAATTGATTGAAGCATCTTCTGATTAAACTCTCGTCAGGTTTGAAAGTATCAGAAACAGCAGGGATAACTTCTTGTTCTTTAGAAGGCTCAATTTTTTTATTTTCATCAAGTGGTGAAGGCGTCACTACTACTGGTGGTACAACAAGTTCAAGTTGCTCGGCTGCCTGAGCTAGGTCTTGCAAGGCACCAGTTAAATATTCTTGAAAACCTTTGACTTTTCTAGCGATTGCATCAGATTGACCTGTAAATGAACTTTTAAGTTGATTATCAATTTGTATTTTCTTTTTAGAAAGCTCTTCTATTTCTTTTTCTAATTGCTCTCGTGAAAGCTGAAGATCTTTAAGAGCAAGGTCGATTAAAGACTGCGTTTTAGGGCTTTTTTGATTGTTGTCAGGACTAATAAAACTTTGTGATTTAGCTTGCTTTTCGTGCTGTTCTTGCCGTGTATCTTTCGATGAAGACGAATTTTCTACAGAAATATTCTGTTTGGAATTTTGCTTTTCTCCAGATAGATTTTCTTCGGATTCCATTTTTCAAAAACTTCAATTAAGTTTTAGATTTCGATGATTCTACTTCTTTTTGTATTTCTAAATCCTTTACCCTTAATCTTAGCTGTTCTTTTAATGAGTTGACCTCAAAAAGTATTGGTAATAGATGTGGGCTTGCTTCTTCTCGAAAATAAAGAAAACCTGGCAATTTAGGTAATATAATTCTCCATGCTATCCAGTTCTTAAAAGGAAACCTTCTTAATTCATTCCCTAGTTGCATAACAATTAAATCTTCCTTAGTGAATTTTAGTTTTAAGGTAAAAGATTGTAGTAATAGGAAAAAGCCAAAACTGCTAATTACAATCGATGGCCAGGGTTGAAATGGTGTTATTAATAATAATAAACCCAAAAATATTATGATTATGGGTAAACGATAAGAAGGCGATAAAATCACACTATCTTTATCAAGAAAATTTTCAGAAGTCATAGTTTTTAGCCAAAAAGAACTTGGGTGAGCAAAACATCTACTAAAGAAACGGTTATTAGAGTCATTACTACTGCTCCAGTAGTACTTGAACCTACTTCTTTTGGCCCGCCTCTTGTAGTTAATCCCCATCCACAAGCAATGATTGCGATTAAGAAACCAAACACCAAAGCTTTAACGATCATAAATGGAAGATCAGATGTTATCAGCCATTCTCTTACCGAATTCCAAAATATGCTTGGTGGTATTTGATAAAGAATTGTGCTGCTAAATTGACCGCTAAATAAAGCTATAGAAAAAAATAGTAAGCATTGAATTGGCGCCATTACGACCATCGCGCATAGCCTTGGAACAACTAGATATTGAACTGGATCTGTTTGTAGCATCGTAATAGCATCAATTTGCTCTGTAACTTTCATTGTCCCTATTTGAGCTGCATAAGCAGTTGCAACTTTTCCAGTGAGAAGAGTTGCCGTAAGTAAAGGTGCTATCTCTCTAGCCATGCCAATTGCTAAAAGTCCTCCAACTGCAGAACCTAATCCTTGTTTACTCAATTCTGCGGCAACTTGAATGTTGAAAACAGTTCCTGCTGCAATACCTGTAATTAAAACAATAAGGAAGCTACCTGGCCCTGCTTCCATTAATTGATCTATTAAATCTGATTTATTTATGTTCCCCTTGGATATGGATGCAATTGCTTGCCCTCCAATTAACATGCTGCTAAAAAATCTTCTGAGCCAACGAGGTGAGTAGTTCATTGTATTACTCGTTTAGATTCGAAATCTAAATTTCGCCAGGGTTTCATAGTTATTAATCCAGCAATTACAAGAAAAGAAGGTATTAACCCCATGCATAATCTAATGGTAATAATTGCTGTTAGAGGTTGATCTAAGTCTTCAAAACTTGATAGACAATTAGTCGATGATTTATAACCTGATAAAGATAAAAGAACCCCTAAGAATTGGACGCTTAAACCAATACCGATTTTCTGAATAAAAACCATCCAGGCTGTATATACTCCTGAGGGCTTTTCGGGATCTCGATCAATAGCATCAGGAAGTAAAGACCAAGGTATAAGATACGCTGTCGAAGCTCCGAAACCTACTAAAACAATTACTAATAAAAGAATTAGCATCTTTATCCCTTCAATATTGCCAAATAATAATAAATTATTGATACTCACTCCTTTAGATATAGGAGGTAAAATCATAACTAAAAGACAAGCTAATATCCATATTTTGCCTCCTTTGAAAAGTGCAGATACTCTTCCATATCTGTTGGAGTAAAGGCTCCAAAATTGTAGACCTAATAGAGTACTAATTTGAAAGGGTATAGGGATCCATTTCGAAATTTCTATTGGAACAAGCATTACTTGTTCAAGATAGATTAATGAAACGGTTTGCATCAACTGTAGCCCGCACCAAAGAAGCAAATAAAGAGCGATAATTCGAGTGAAAAGCTTATTACTTAAAACCCTTTTTAGTTGTTGATTAAAAGGTTCAGTTTGAGAAGTTGGCTTTCTAGCTTTTTTTGCAAATGGGGCGAGTCCCCAGCAAGCAATTAACGTTGTAAAAGTAGCAATAATTCCTGTTACTCTCCCCATTGATGTATAACCTTCCACTCCTTGCGATAAGAAGCCCGCAGCTACTATTAAACCAGTCGTTCCAGCCAAAATAGACCCAGTAAATCTTGCCGCATTTAGTCTTGTCCGAATAGCTATATCTTGAGTGAGCTCCGTAGATAATGCTGCAAAGGGTAGATTTACGGCTGTATAGGCTGTCATCAAGAAAATTGCTGCAAATACGTAATAGGTCGTTTTTGCATCTACTCCCCCTGGGGGGATCCACCACATCGCGGCAAGGAATAAACCTAGAGGAACAGCACCTCCAATCATCCAAGGAAGTCTTGGCCCCCATCTTGATCTCGTGTGATCACTCATCCATCCGATTAGCGGATCATTTATTGCATCCCAAAGTTTTGAAACCATGAGTAGCGAGCCTGCAATAAATGCAGGGATTCCTGCAGCACAAGTGAAAAATAAAAATAGATAAGTTCCTAATTGTATTGCGGCTAATCCCGTTCCAGCATCCCCCATTGCGTAGGAGATCATTAGTCTTGTGCGATTATTTCCTTCGTAAATCGATGTGGAATTATTCACTCTTTTTTGGATAATGGGACTCGCAAGGTAATAATGGAAGAAGCTAACTTAACATTTACTCCATTAGGTAGTAGATCTTTAGTTCTAGCGCGGGCGTAGTTTAGTGGTAAAACCTCAGCCTTCCAAGCTGATGATGCGGGTTCGATTCCCGCCGCCCGCTTTATTTTGTTCCTCATAGCTTAATTTTTTTTGAATACTCGCTGGCAACCATAAGTACAAGACTGTTACTTTCAACAAGTACATTTGATTGATTTGCTAAAGGTTTTTTGGAGACATTTTTAGTCTTCAAAATAGAGGTATCAATATATTTTTTCCAAGGGGAAATTGGTGTTGGTAAGTCAAAAAGCATTGATTCTTTGTAAGCATTAAAGCCAAGCCAGATCGATGAGCCTTCATTGTTTTTGTTAATGCTAAATCCAAGAGTATGTGACCAGTCACCCCAGTCAGGTTTATTAACTTTAACGCCATGCCACTGAACCCAATAATCTGAATTTTTGACCTTTGTATTATCTTTTTGATAATCACAAATAATATCTGGACTAAAAAACTCAGGTAGGTGTTTCCTTAGAGATATGAGCTTCAAAACAAATTCTTTTAAGTCATGATCCCAATTCTTTTGATTCCAATCCATCCAACCAAGTGGGTTATCTTGACACCATGTGTTGTTATTACCTCCCTGGCTTCTGCCTACTTCATCTCCCATTAAAAGCATTGGGACTCCCGGGGATAAAAGGAGTGTTGCAAGAAGATTTCTTTGTTGTCTTTGCCTTAAATTATTTATTGCTTTATTAGTAGTTGGTCCTTCAACTCCATAATTAAAACTATTGTTGTTGTTCTCCCCATCTCGATTATGTTCACCATTTGCAAAATTATGTTTTTTGTTAAAACTTACTAGATCTTTTAATGTGAATCCATCGTGAGAAGTGATGAAATTAATACTAAATATATTCGCTAAATTATTATCATGATATAGTGCTTTATTTCCTATTAATCTATCTTTAAGTGGCCATATTGTGCTTTTTTCTCCCTTCCAAAAACGTCTAATATCATCTCTGAAGTGCCCATTCCATGTTCTGAATTTTCTTGCTGGGAAATCACCGAGTTTGTAAAGCCCTCCGCAATCCCAAGGCTCACTAATTAATTTCACATCACTTAATTTAGGATCTGCTTCGATCTCTTCGAATAGGGGTGGGGAATCTAAAGGAATTAAATTTTCACCTCTACTCAAAGCAATACCTAAGTCAAAACGAAATCCGTCAACACCTAATTCAATTGCCCAACATCGCAATGATTCTAATATTAATTTTCTAACTAAAGGACGATTAGCGGCAATACTATTTCCACATCCACTCACATCTTGATAATTTTCATTCTCATCTTGATGGTAGTAGGTTTTGGGGCCAAAACATTTCCAACTTATATTTGGACCATTTTGATTCCCTTCGGTTGTGTGATTATAAACAACATCTATTAATACTTCTAGCCCATTATCATGGCAAACTTCTACCAACTGTTTGAATTGCTTTCTTGCTTCTAATGGATCACAACTATCTACAAAATCTTGATGTGGTGTGAACCAATTGATAGGGCTATAACCCCAATAATTAACCAGTCCTTCAGGTGCATCATTAGCATCAAAAGCAAATACTGGAAGTAGTTCAATAGAAGTAATACCTAAACTTTTAAGATAAGGTATCTTTTCAATTAATCCGATAAAAGTCCCTTCCTTACCTTCGCTAATATTTGAATTAATATTTTTAGTGAATCCACCAACATGTAATTCATAAATAATTGTTTTATTCCATGAATGCTTAGGTCTTGGATGAGCTTTAAAATCAAAATAATCTCTTTTAGTTACTACTCCCTTTAGGCAATTACTATAACCTTTATTTCCTTGTTCTTCTTTATTCCTTATGTAATTTACCCACCCACTTATTGCTCTAGCACACGGATCTAAAACGAGATGTTCTTGAGGAGATGAGTGCTCGTCAATGGATATTCTATATCCATATAAAGAGCCTTCAGTTAGCCCATCAAGTTCAACGTGCCAATAATCTCCTGACCTGTTTTTCTGGTCTAAGGATATTGTTTCTTTTGCACAGTCATCATCTTCATTTTGGAAGATTAGTAACTCTACGTTTGTAGCATGTGGTGCTGCGATAGAGAAATTAACACCATTAGGTGTAACTGAGCTACCCAAAGGCCATGCTGAACCAACTTTTATTTTTCCCAATTGTGTTTATCCTTCATAAAAATAATCAAGTAACTTTTCATACAAGTTAGGGGTATAGTTTGTTTTAACAAGTTATGAAAAAACAAATTCAATTTTAAAAGGAAGCTGTTATTAAGGATATAGTGCTTTTTTCATAAATTAAATTGTTTTCACGCGAGAATTTGGTTTTTTTTTGCGATTTGGGGTTTGACTGAAGTTCAAATACATTCTATTCCAATTAAAATTTCAGTCTTTAAAGATTAGGAAAAATAATCAAGAAAAATTTTAGAGCTCTTTAAGGATTTCAGCTCCAAAAAAATTTTCTAGTCATATTCATAGTCCTAGAGCTAACAAAATCTGATTTTTCATTTATTCCTTCCCTTTTTTAGTGTGAAATTATTTTGTAATACCAATAAATGTGCTGTTCTGCAGACCTTTGTTAATTCATAAGAATTTAATTAAATATTTGATTTTTGCTAGAAAAAATAATTAATTTCAAACTTCAGACCTTTTCTTGATGAAAAACCTGAGAAGTCAAACTTTCCAGAATCCCTGTCCTGACAAGCTTCTTGGGGAAAATGGAAAACTTGAAATTTCTTTTGAACTGTTTAGTTTAAGTTTTTTAGATATTGTTCAATCGACAAATAATGCGTATATATTTTTTAGAAAGCTTACTGTCACAAGCTCTTTGGGTTGCAGGCAAGTGATTTGGTTCATACGATTAGCAAGATTGAGTTTTTTGGAGACTAATTACCTATTGGTTTCCCTCCTCTTACTCCCTGCTACTACATACAATCTTTCCAATGAACAAAGCAGATTTAGTCAACCTAGTTGCTGCTCGTACAGAGCTAACTAAAACCGACGTCTCTCTGGTAGTTGATGCCGCCATAGATACAATTATTGATTCTGTAGTGGAGGGTAAGAAAGTCTCCATTCTGGGTTTTGGCTCTTTTGAACCTCGCGATCGCTCCGCTCGTCAAGGATTAAACCCTAAAACTGGAGAAAAAATAGCGATCCCTGCTAAAAGAGTACCTGCCTTTACAGCTGGGAAGTTGTTTAAGGACCGTGTTCAGGGATAAGTCTTTTAAAAGCTGTTCTTGTTACTTACCTCTTCCTCTTGAGGGACTCTTTAAAAATGAGTCCCTTTTTTTGTACTAAAGAATTGTTTGTCATATTTAAAAAGCTATTAACTTTTTTAATGGAGATTATGTTTTGACTGGTTATCCCTTTGATAAAATCAAAATAAAATTGTTTGTTTTTATATATTTGCTAAGTCTTTTAAACCCAGTGATGGCATATGAATCAAGAGAGTATTTGTTAATTGATATGTTGGTAAGGAGTTGTTATAAAGATATGAAAAATTGTATTCCAGCATTATTTAAGATTAATAATTATCAGAAAAAAGCTGCAAGAAATAAAAAGTTTTCTTGTCAAACTAGATTACTTGGTTTAGAGGCAAATTTAATAATGGCTACGAACTTTAATTTAAAAAGAAAGGATGCTAAAAGTATTCTTGATTCTATCAAGAAATATTGCTAAATATAATCAATAAATTGATCAATAATGTTGGCATTGTTACTTGGTAAACAAATTAATGTGAAAAACTAGAACAAAATAGCTTCTTATCTGATTTATATAAGTAAGCTTAGAACTATAAAGATAAAGAAATTCTTCTAACTAAGAAAATGAGCCCCAAAGCCTCTAATTCCAAAAAAACTAATGATAAGGCAATTAAGACCAATAAGGTCAAGGATAATAAATTTAAAAAATCAAGTTCTAATGATCCAGACGTATTAGTTAACCTGCCAGCTGGTATGAAATATAAAGTCCCTGGTAAGCGTCAGAGAGTAGTTATCGGTTCAATAGTAATTGGTTTAAATGTCTTATTAGTTATTAGTGTGCTTGTTTACTTTTATAATCCATCATTCCAAGAGTTTGTTTACAATTTTGGTCGTAGCTAGTGGCTTTAAAAACTTAATAATTGAATTTTTATTAATGATTAGCTTCGATTGAGACAAATAGGAAAAAATTACTATTTTGGGAAAAAAGTAAAGTTTGACTAAGAATTTTTTCTTGAGTTATGTTATGGAAGCTATATATTTTAATGTTTTATTAGAGTCAATCTAATAGTGATGCTAGAAAAAAGCAGTCAGGAGAAGAAGTCGAAAAAGATTCCCCAACAGCGAAAGACAACTCTTAAATGGGGAACCAATGGTGAGCTATCTGCGCTTGATATGGTTCGTATATTGGATCGTTTAAATGATCAAGATTTAACAGAATGTGAAATACCCTTAGAAAAAGTAAAAAGGAAAAAAATATAAATGCTTTTTTTATCTACTATCAAGGGTAATATAATTTTAATAATATAAATATATTATCTATTATGAAAATAATTCTTGTGTTGATATCTTTAGTTGCAATAATTTTTGGATATTTATATTTTTTTACAGGATATAAATCTGCTTTTGAAGCCGATCAGCAATGCCATTATGAATTACGATTAAAATCTGTTGAATTAGAAGGATTGGGTTGCGATCATGATCTTGAAACAAATCAATGGCTACTTTATCAAAAGAGTATTAATGACGAGCCTTCTCAAGTTGTTGAACGTTTTCGTTATTAACCAATAAATTTATTATTTATTGTTGGAAACATATAGATAGCAATGATTGAAGAAATAAAAGCTGTAATTATAAATGTTGAAAATTGCCCTATCGAACCTGGGAGATATGTATTTTGAAGGAAATAAAAATCAATAAGTGAACCAATTGTTCCCCAAATAATTACCCAAGCAGATACGTATGAAACACCCACTAATGTTTTTTTATTCATGGCTTTTAGAATCATGCTAATGGAATAAATATAATATAAACCTTTGATCTCTAGCTAATTCCGAAAATTTTTAGCGTTGCTGGTTCGCCACCAAAAGCTAATTCAGTGAGTATGAGCATCAGAAAACCAATCATGGCTACTCTGGCATTAACAAGTTCAGCATTTTCATTGAAACCAAAAACTTGTTTGACTTCTTCGCCTTTATTATTTATCCATTTAGGGTATGAACTTAGACTATGGTTTTGATCATTTAGTTCTGGATCGTTTTTAGATTCAATTGTTTTTGCATCATCTAGCTCAGAATAGATATTTTGATTATTGACATCTGAATCATTCTCTGACATTTCAATTTAAAAGATGAATATGTTTAGATTATAAGCCATTTTTGTTTAGATTCCTGCTTTTCGAGATTTAGTCATTCTTTAAACTATTTGAAGTTATTAATTTTTAGTTTCATATACTACACAATCCTAATTAACAAAAGAGTTTGTAAAAATAATAATATCTAATAATTAAAATTAAATTATATATTACCAATTTATTTGGCTTGTATATAAAAAAAAGAAAAGAGTTATATCAAAGTTAATAATATTTGATTACTTTCGTTATTAAGTTTTGTTTGACTATTAATTTATGGCTTGTTTTTCTCTCAATTCCTTGCTAAAAAATATTATATGATTTTATGTAATGAATAGATCTATCCCTATCCCTATCCCTATTTCTATTAGGATTGTTATATATTCAGTTGGTTCCTTGATACTTAGTCTCCGAGAACTAATAAAAAAACTAACTGTTTCATATAAAAACTAAGCTTCTTTGAAAACTATGTTATTAAATTTGACTTGGCTAATCCCTGGCCTGCCAATAATTGCATCTGTTATTGTGATGGGGCTCTTTTTGAGTTTTAACAAAACAATGAATAGGCTTACAAAGCCAGTATCCTATTTTCTTATTAGCAGCATTTCTTTTTCTGAAATAATCAACTTTATTTTATTGAAAAATGATATATCAGGTAATGATATTCTTTTTGGGAGCGGGTTTGAATTGATTGTTGATAGACCAGCATTGCTATTTGCTGAATTAACAGGCTTGATTTTTTTATTGATTATGCTTTTTTCATTTGCTAAATTAAAAAGAAGAATTGGCTATGTTAGATACTTTGTTTTTCTTGGATTTTTAAGTGGTTTCGTTTATTTACTCTCTTTTAGTGGTAGCTCATTCCATTATTTTTATGATCCATTAATATCATCTTTAGACAAAACAGGCTTTTCTTTTTAGAGTGATTATTTGATAACCTATTGAGCTTAATCAAAAATAATTTTGATCTGTATAATTGATGATATGCTTTTCTGTTGTCATAATATCTAGGTTGTAATAAACTAAAAATAATTTTAGGATTTAAGGTTTTTACTTTGAGCGTAAATTCATATTTAGATCTTCCAAGCAATATTGCATTAGTTCATGAATGGTTTACTCCGAGATCATCAGGAGGTGCTGAGAATGTTGTGGAGGTGATTGATGACTTACTAAGTGAAATCGCATCAAAGCCAGAACTTTTTTCTTTGGTTAATGAAGAGAATTTACAAAAAAATAGCTGGTTGTTTAAAAGAAAAGTAAAAACTAGTTTTATTCAAAAATTACCATTCGGGATCTCGCATGTTCAACAATATTTACCCCTTTTACCTTTCGCGATTGAGCAGCTCGATCTAGAAGGATATCCATTAGTTATAAGTAGTAGTCATCTTGTTGCTAAGGGTATTTTGACTTCGCCTGATCAACTTCACATTAGTTATGTGCATACACCTGTTAGATACGCTTGGGATCAAATGAATATATATTTGCAACGAACTTTTTTAAGAAGAATTGGTTTAGGACCATTAATTAGATGGCAATTGCATGCTTTGAGACAATGGGATCAATTAAGTAGCTCAAGAGTTGATTATTTACTGGCAAATTCTAATTTTACTGCAAAGAGAATTTGGAAGTATTGGAGAAGGCGGTCAGAGGTCCTACATCCACCAGTAAATATAAATCGTTTTGCATGGAATAAGCCCAGAGACGATTTCTATTTAAGTGTCTGTAGGTTGGTTCCTAATAAAAGGGTTGATTTACTCGTTAGGGCTTTTAATAGGCTCAAATTACCTTTGATCATTGTTGGGGATGGAGCTGAAAAAGCATATTTAAAAGACCTTGCAGGTCCAACAGTTCAAATTCTTGGTTTTCAAAGTAAAGAGTATATTGAAAATCTAATGAGCAGATGTAGAGCGTTTGTTTATGCTGGTATTGAGGATTTTGGTATAGCTCCTGTTGAAGCAATGGCTTCCGGAGCTCCTGTGATTGCTTTTGCTAAGGGAGGGGTTTTAGATACAGTAAAATGCTTTCACTGCTCTTCAGATAAACAAGCAACTGGACTATTGTTTCCTTCTCAGACAGTGAAGTCTTTGATTGAGGCAATTGAGTTTTTTAAAGAAAAACAACTTTGGAAAGATTTAAATCCTGAGCCAATTAGAAATTGGAGTAATTCTTTTTCTCAAGATTCATTTAAAAATAGATTTGAGAAAACCATAAATAGAGTTTGGAGAGATCATATCAATTCTTGTGACATTGCTACTAGTGACCTTAGTTCTTCATCAAGAAATATTTATTAAGTATGGTGTAAATTTGCAGTCTTGAGATTACTAACTCAATAATTTGTGCAAACTAATCCAAGAAAATCTTTAATACGATGGTATGAGTTCCGTAAAGGCTCTCCAAGAATTCCTTTTGAAGTTATCTCAAAAGAACCTTCTTCTTTGTTGGCTGTAGAAATAATAAGAAATCAAAGTCGTTATGGACGCTCTTTAAAAAGGATAGGAGATGTTATTTTTTCTTTGATTGTTTTAACTCTAGGCTCTCCAATATTTATTTTTATTGGTATATTAGTAAAGTTAAGTTCTCCAGGATCTATCTTTTATATTCAAAAAAGAATAGGAAGAAACTATAGAGAATTTGGATGCATCAAGTTTCGTACTATGTATAAAAATGCTGATGATTTACTACCAAATTTGTTAGAGAAATATCCTCTTATGAGAAAGGAATTTGAAAAAGATTTTAAATTGCGTAAAGATCCTAGAATAACTAAATTTGGTAGATTTCTTCGACGATCTAGTTTAGATGAATTACCACAATTCTTTAATGTTCTAAAAGGAGAAATGAGTGTTGTTGGTCCAAGACCAATCGTTAGTAATGAAATAAACAAATACAGTCTTTTCATGGAAGAAGTTATTTCTGTTAGACCAGGACTCACTGGCTTATGGCAAGTTAGTGGTAGAAACAACCTTAGTTATAAAAAAAGGATTGAATTAGATTTAGCCTATGCAAGAAATAGAAATTTTATACTTGATTTGGAAATCATCATTCTTACATTAGGAGTATTGATCTTTCCTATGGATAGAGGTGCTTATTGATTTATAAATTAATAAATTTAATTATTAATGTAAAAACTATTATCCAAACGATTTGTAGCCTAAGACTTAAATTAAGTATCCTTTTGACAGAATCTATACTTGCTATTGGATAGGACATTGCAACTATAGGCTTTATTACTTTTACCCCTTTGTAATAATTTACTCCGCCCATTCTTACTTCAGCACAATAAGCAAATATTGCTTCAGAAATCCCTGAATTTGGTGAAGAATCAACAATACCTTCCTTCCAGGAATTACTTATAGTTTTTAAAATGGACGTGTTTGTTTTACAGCAAAAAGGAAGGGTAATTAATACAATCCTTGAAGGAATCCATACCATTAGATCATCCAGTTTTGCACCAGTAAAACCAATCCACTTTAATTTTCCCTCTTTGTATCCAAGCATTGAATCAATAGTGCTAGATGCTTTAAAAATCCATGCCATCGCCAATGGCCCAGGCATAGATTGATTGAATTCCCAGAAAATAGTTCCTATAAACATCCAAAATAATGGAGCAAAAATACCATCTACAGAATTTTCACTTGCGGTTTCTGCTGAAGCTCTAAGAATCTCATTAGTATCTAAATTCTCAACATCTCTACCAACTATAAGACTTAATTTTTGTCTGATATTATTTAGATTATCTCTATAATTTTCTTTTCTTATTGAATTTAGAATTTCTAAAATACTTTTGTTCAGACTTCTTGTCGCCAGTGAACTACTTAAAATGAAACAAAAAAATAATGTACTTAAAATAGGATTTTTTATTTCAAAAAATAAAAATAATCTTTCTATAATCCATCCAGATATACCACTTAATGATACGACTATAAATGTAATTATTAAGCCTCCAATAAATAATCTAGATTTATTTTCTTTCCCAATCTTCTCAGCTAATCCTTTCAGAAAACTAATAACCACACCCATAGATTGGACTGGGTGTGGCAAGTTTTTTGGATCTCCTATTAAAAAGTCAAGAAGAGCTGCAACAAAGATTAAGTAAATGATTTTTAATCTGATTTAAGCCAGCTAAACATCGAGCGAAGTGTTTTACCTACTTTTTCAATGGGAAGTTCTGAATCTTTTTGGCGAATTTTCTTCATCTCAGGTTTCCCTGCTTCGCATTCTTTTACAAAGTTTTTAGCAAAAGTACCATCTTGAATATCTGCAAGAATGTTTTTCATTTCTTCTTTTGTCTCTTTGGTTATTAACCTTGGACCGCTTACGTAATCTCCATATTCAGCTGTATTTGAAATTGAGTCCCTCATTGCAGTTAGACCTCCTTTCACCATGAGGTCAACTATTAGTTTGACTTCATGCAAGCATTCGAAGTAGGCCAATTCAGGTTGATAACCTGCTTCAACAAGAGTTTCAAAACCAGCTTTGACTAACTCTGATAGGCCTCCACATAAAACCGCTTGTTCCCCAAAAAGATCAGTTTCGGTTTCCTCCTTGAAATTAGTTTCTAGGATCCCAGCGCGTGTTCCGCCAATACCTTTGGCATATGCCATCGCAAGTGATCTTGCATTGCCTGAGGCATCTTGCTCAATAGCAAATAAAGCTGGAACCCCTTGACCATTTTGATACTCCCATCTAACAGTGTGACCTGGTCCTTTCGGGGCAATCATTACTACATCGACGAATTCAGGCGGTTTAATTAATTCAAAGCGAATATTGAACCCATGAGCAAAACTAAGTATTTTCCCAGGTTTTAAATGAGGTGCTATCTCTTTGGAATAAACATCTTTTTGAAACTCATCAGGCAAAAGTATCATTATCCAATCTGCTCTTTCAGAAGCCTCCGCGACGCTTAAAACTTCTAAACCATCAGAAGTTGCTTTGCTGGCTGAGCGACTTCCTTCATAAAGCCCAACAACAACTTTGATACCACTATCTTTTAAATTTAATGCATGCGCGTGGCCTTGAGATCCATAGCCAATAATTGCAACGGTTTTATCTTGAAGAAGACCTAGGTCTGCATCCGAGTCGTAAAAAAGTTTTGCCATGTGAGTGGGTATTTCAGAACTGTATTAAGGCTGAGCTTACGAAATAGAGTGCTATTGAAACCACTTCCATTGATATATTTTTTTGTCTATCAAGACAATTTAATTAATTAAGAGCAACATGCTTTTAACTTAACTTTCACTTGGATGGGTTATCACCCTGTCGATTAGGCCATAATTTTTTGCTTCTTCCGCGCTTAGAAAGTAATCGCGATCAGTATCTTTTTCTATCTTTTCATATGTTTGACCTGTCATCTCTGCCATCGATTTATTGAGCATTTCTTTTATTCTAAGAATTTCACGTGCTTCAATTTCAATATCACTCGCTTGTCTTTGAGCCGTACCGCCAAGTGGTTGATGAATCATTATTCTGCTATGCGGAAGAGCAAGCCTTTTGCCTTTTGTTCCTGCAGAGAGTAAGAAGGCACCCATTGAGGCCGCCAACCCAACACAAATGGTTACAACATCACTTTTTACATATTTCATCGTGTCATAGATGGCTAAACCCGCGGTTACGGAGCCTCCGGGACTATTGATGTACAAATAAATTGGCTTGCTACTGTCTTCAGAATCAAGATAAAGCATTTGAGCTACAAGGCTATTTGCTATGCCGTCGTTCACTTCTTGACCAAGAAATAGAATTCTCTCAGCACCAAGTCTTGTATATATATCAACCCATCTTTCAAATTGACTTCCTGGAAGACGGTAAGGAACGCTTGGAGTACCTATAGGCATGGCTTTTTAATGTTGAGTAGTTGAGGAAATGATTTAAAAACTTGGAAAAATATGTTGCTATGTGGGCAAAACTTTCTCGCCTGGCAAGTCTTTTCTACTAGTAAGAACTCTATCTATAATCCCATAATCAACCGCTTCCTGAGGGTTCAGATAACTCATTCGATCTGAGTCTTTGGATAATTGATCCACTGATCTTCCAGTGTTATGACTAAGGATTTCTAGCATCGCTTTCTTGTTGTGAATAACCTCATTAGCTCTGATTTGAATATCAGTTGCTTGGCCTTGAGCCCCACTTCTAGGCTGATGAAGGACGATTGATGCATGAGGTAATGCTGCTCGTTGTCCTTTTGTACCGGCCGAAAGAATTACTGCAGCGGTTCCCATTGCTTGACCTATGCAAATAGTATGAACCGGAGGTTTCACGTATCTGAGGGTGTCGCAGATTGCAAAGGCTTCAGTTTCAAATCCGATTGCATCTCCTGTGTACCAACTTGTTCCTGTGGAGTTTATATAAAAATAAATAGGTTTTTCTGAATTATCAAATTCCAGAAAAAGAAGTTGGGCAATAATTAGCTCAGTTACATCCATTCCGAGTTGCCTCTTGGCATCATCATCGGAAAATAGCGGTAATCCTAAATAAACTATCCTTTCTTTCAGAAGAAGCGATGGTAAATCAGGAGGTGGAGTTCTCATTACGGCAGAATCGCCATAATACGGTGCGGATGCGGTCATATGAAGTTAAGTCTTCTTGGATTCGAGCCTAGCTAGATCTAGCCTTGAGATGCTTTTGTTTTTTCAAATTTGTTCGGGGGCTGATCATTTGAAGCTTTACTAAAAACCATTCGGCCCGTCGGTGTTTGTAATGCTCCAGTCACAACTACTTCAATCCTTTTACCGATCCATTGGAGACCCTCCTCGATAACTACCATTGTGCCATCTTCAAGATAGGCAATACCTTGTGAGTTTTCCTTACCTTCTCTAACTACTTTTAAATTTAATTTTTCACCTGGTTGAACTTCAGGCCTAACTGCAAGTACTAGATCACTTAAATTGAGAACTTTTATTTCTTGGACTAAAGCTACCTGAGATAAGTTGTAATCAATAGTGATTAATATTCCTGAAATATCTGAAGTTAACTTTAAAAGAATTTCATCAGTTCCTTCTCCTTCATATTTTGTACTATTGATAACTAATCTTCTTCCGTAATTTTCTCTTAATTGATTCAGTAATTTTAGCCCTCTCCTTCCTTTCCCTCGTTTTTCATTGTTACTTGAGTCAGCTAGTTTTTGAAGCTCATCCATTACTGATTGGGCTACGATTATTTGCCCTTCTATTAGTCCAAATCTGAGAAGAGCCTGAATGCGACCATCAATTATTACGCTTGTATCTAAAACTTTCGCACTGGCTGGAGTTAGAATTCCATCTGCCATTAACAAAGACTCAGTGCTACTTGGATTGAAAAGACGTAAAACTGTTCTTCCATGAACATCGGCAAGGTTATAACCAAGTACTCCAAAAAAAATGTTGCTAAGTACAGCAAAAATAGGTTTTACAAAAAATAATTCAGCGGGTAAAGGTAAAAGGAGTACAGGTACTAATAAAAGTGTTGCTATGACAAGTCCAAGAACTATGCCAACAGATCTACTAACTAGTAGGTCTGTTGGCATAGTTCTTATTCTTTTAGTTAATTTATTTCTAAATTGCTGAAAAAGGAAAGCTATTAAAAGACCTACAAGAGCGGTTAATCCTGATAGAGCAATTTTTAAATTTTTAAGATTAGTAATATGATCTAAAGTCTCTTCAGGTAGCCAATTCACCCCAATCCATCCGGTGATTGCACCGGAAATAAGAAACAAAACCAGAATAACTATGTCTGCCATATGTTCAGGTTATGCTTGCTTCTCGTTTTTTACTAAAGCTTTATTTATTTTCAAAGATTTGGATTGTAAAAGTGACCATTTATTTGGGTTTGTAAATCTAGAGCTCAAATGGTAGCCCCACCAAGAAGTGCATATTTGCATATACCCTTTTGCCATAAAAGATGTTTTTACTGTGATTTTTCCATTATCCCTATAGGTGATAGCGTTCAAGTCCCAGGTAGTCCAGGGATAACTTCCGTTAACGCATATTTAGATTTACTTCATAGAGAGATTTCAATAGCCCCCCAAGGTCCTGCATTGTCAACAATCTATTTAGGCGGCGGAACCCCTTCGTTGTTAAAAAAAAATGAGTTAGATGAGTTGTTGAGAAATCTTCAAAAAAAATTTGGATTTCAAGATGGTGCGGAGGTAAGTATGGAGATTGATCCAGCAACATTTTTTGAAAATGATCTGAATGGATACATAGAAATAGGAGTCAATAGATTTAGCTTGGGCGGTCAGTCCTTTGATGATAATATTTTGGCCTCAATTGGTAGAAAACATAATTCCTCACAATTAATAGAGGCTTGCAATTGGTTAAATAACTTTTTTAAAAAAGGAATTATAAGAAGCTGGAGCCTTGATTTGATTCAGAATCTTCCTGGTATAAATTTGTCTAAGTGGATTAAAGAGTTGAACCAAGCAGTTGAAACGGAAGCCCCACATTTGTCAATTTATGATTTGACAATCGAACCAGGTACTGTTTTTGGAAGATTACATAAAAAAGGTAATTTGAATATCCCAATTGAATCTGAAGCTCAAAAAATAGATTTTTTAACAAATAGATTTCTGAAAAGTAGGGGTTTCTCTAGGTACGAGATTTCAAGTTACTCATTGCCGGGACATGCATCTAGACATAATCGTGTGTATTGGAGTGGTTCTGGTTGGTGGGGCTTTGGCATGGGGGCAACAAGTGCTCCTTGGGGGGAGCGATTCACTAGACCCAGAACAATTGCTGGGTATAAAAAATGGCTTCTACAGCAAGAGAGTCAATTATCAGAGAAAGCTTTGTGTAATGAAAAGTCAAAACCAATGCCATTGGATGAACTATTGATGATTGGCCTAAGAAGACGTGAAGGTATTCATTTTGAGGAACTTGCTAAAAATTCAGGATGGACGCAAAAAGAATGCGATAAAAATTTAAAATTACTAGAGAACTTTTGGTTGAATTCTTTAAACGATGGGTCTCTATTAAGAAACAATGGAAGATATTTTTTAAGTGATCCGAGAGGGATGCAAATTAGCAATCAGATTTTGATTCAAATGTTTTTGTGGTGGGATTCGCTTGATCTGGATTAGTAGAATTAATCCATTCTTTTAAGGCATCGATGCAAAGTTCTCGTCCTGCTAGGAAAGGTTTTGCAAAAGGAGGCTGTGAAATTGAAAGGCCAAGAATATCAGCTGTAACTCTTACCTGCCCATCACAATTACAGCCTGCTCCAATGCCAATTACGGGAATGTCTAAATGATTCTTTAATTGGCTGGCAATTTCTCCTGGGATATGTTCAAGAACTATTGCAAAACATCCTGATTCTTGAAGCATTTTTGAATCTTTGAAAATTTTTTCTTGACTGTCTTTGTCCCTGGCTTGTGATTTATATCCAAGTTGATGAACTGATTGAGGAGTTAGGCCAAGATGACCCATTACAGGGATTCCAGTTCTAATAAGTCTTTTAATTACTAATAAAGTCTCAGGTTCAGCTCCTTCAAGTTTCACTGCTGAAGCAGATGAATTTTTCAGGAGAGTTCCAGCAGCTTCAACAGCCTTGTCTTCGCCACATTGATAACTTAAAAAAGGGAGATCACAAACTACTAATGGTTGTTCGGAAAGAGGTTTAGAAAAGCCTCTACATACAGCCTGTGTGTGGTGAAGTATTTGATCAAGTGTTACTGGAAGTGTCGTTGCGTGTCCTAAGACAACCATTCCAAGTGAATCTCCTACTAAAACAACATCAGCTCCTGCGGCCTCTACTATTGAGGATGAAATAGCATCCCAAGCAGTTAATACGATTATCTGTTTACCAAACTTTTTAAAACGAACCAATTCTGTGGTTTGCATTTAATTCTTAATAACGTGGTTAGCTATTGCTAGAATATTATTGACTCGGCCCCATGCGGCTGTGACGCCTAAACCTGGTCAGGACCGGAAGGTAGCAGCCATATGGGATGCTCAAAGCAGGCGTGGAATCCGGGTCACCTTAATTAAAGCAATAAGAGCAATAAAAGTCTCAACGATTTTGTCTTAGACGTAAAAACTCAGGTATAGAAGCACCTGCTTCCCTATTTTCTGATCCTTCATAAAGTGATTGTGGCGTAAGTCTTGCTCTAGTTCTTTCATTTGAATAAATTTGATTACTGTCAAACCCAGTAGCAATAACAGTTACTTGAATCTCGCCCTCAAGTTTTTCGTCAACAACTGTGCCTACAATAATATTTGCTTCGGGATCTACTACATCGGAAATGACCTCAGAAGCAGATGTCATGTCTTCTAGAGTCATATCTTTCCCTCCAGTTATGTTTATCACACACCCTTTTGCTCCATCTATTCGAGCTGCTTCTAGAAGAGGACTATTGATTGCTGCTTGAGCTGCTTCTAGAGCTCGTGATCTTCCAGAGCCTAAACCAATTCCTAAAAGCGCAGTACCGGCTTCTGTCATAACAGAACGCACGTCAGCAAAATCTACATTAACCAATCCAGGACAAGTGATTATGTCGCTTATTCCTTGAACTCCTTTCATTAGAACATCATCAGCGCTTCTAAAGGCTTCTTGCAAAGGTGCTCCTGAAATCACGTCTTTTAGTCTGTCGTTTGGGATGACAATTAACGTATCAACATTCTCTGCAAGCCTTGCGATACCTTCATCAGCTTGTCTCAAACGACGTTTCCCTTCGAAACTGAATGGTTTGGTAACTATCCCCACTGTTAAAGCACCGCTTTCCTTGGCGACTTGAGCAACAACAGGGGCTGCTCCGGTTCCAGTACCTCCTCCCATACCGGCGGCAATAAAAACTAGGTCTACCCCTTCTAATGCTTGTTGAAGATCAGCCCTCGATTCTTCTGCTGCCTTCTGCCCAATACTTGGATTACCGCCTGCTCCAAGCCCTCTAGTTAAGCTTTGACCAAGCTGAACTCTATGAGTAGCGGATGATTGTATTAGAGCTTGAGCGTCTGTATTGAGTACGCGATATGTGACTCCATCAAGATCGCTATTAATCATGCGATTGACGGCATTACTTCCTCCGCCCCCAACGCCAATAACCTCAATACGTGCAGATTGACTGGGTAGGATTCCTTCATCCATGTTGAAACTAGGTTTGTTTCCCATTCCCATCACCATATTCAGGATTAGAACTCGTTTTGGGCATTATGAACATCATCTATGAATTCTGTTGGCTTATGGGTTCAAATTGATTAACAAATTAATTTCCTAGATTGACCTTGAATTGCTCCAAATATAATAATGATTTCAAAGGAAACATGTTATAGCAAGGCTTTTACTTTCCATTGTCTAGCAATTTTTCTATTTTTAATTCTGGTTTGCTTGGATCTTTAAGATCCACGATTTTTACTTTTGTGTTGATTAAAAGATTTGGTAATGATTTTTGTAGTTGGTTGAGTTTATTGATTTGCTCGATCAAACGATCAGTTCCTAAGCCTAGAAGGACTGAATCGAATTGCTCTGTTTTTAGGCTTATTTCTTGAAGAGGATTTATTTTGATTTTTTGAAGAGGGCTTTGAAAAATAAATCTATTTTTAATTATTTCAATAATTTCTTTTTTTTTATCTGGATTCCAATTCTCTATAGATAATTTTATTTTATTTTGTTTTGATTTATTTACAAATCGAAGTGGTATCCAGGATCCTTCGATATCAATCATTCCTTTTTCTAGATTGCTTGAAAAAATGCGACTCGCAAATGCGACTGGCTCTCTTTCTAAAACATTTACATGAATTTCAGGAGGGAAAAACTTTCGGCTTACTGAAACTCCTTTAATAGGAAGCTTTTTTATTAAATAAGATTCAATTTCTTTTGGATTTAACTCCAACAAATTTTTAGGAAAAAAAATACTAGTTGTTTTTTTTATGTCGTTTTTTGTTATTCCAGATAGGCCTGTTATTTTAGTTTGATCAAAACCTATTGGTTTCCAAGCCTGGTTTGAAAATGAAAGAATTAGAAAAATCGAAGTGCTAGAAAAAAAGAGTAATTGCCAAAGTTCAATTAGAAAAGTTTTGTTTTGAGCAATAAACGAGACTTTTTTAGTTGATATTCGGTTGTAGTTATTTAATGTTCCCTTTTTTCTTCTATTTGATTTCAAAGGTCGCATCTTGCTCTGGACATTAGTTTGTCCATCCATTGACGAGCACGTTCAGCATCTGAGAAAGGCACATCTATTTCTCTTCCCGAACCAACAAGTCTTAGTCGGCAACGTCCCTCAGATTCTTTTGTTAATGGTGCTTCTCCTGAACTGAGAGCCATAAGCTCAACCATTTCTAGTTTCTTAACTTCGAAAGTTGCTTCCTCCTTGAAGCTGCCAGCTTCAAAGCTGCTCCAGCATAAAATTCCAGCCTTTAATCGAGCAGCTCCTGTCCCATCAAGCTTTGCAAGCTCTGAACCTTTAGCCCAAATCAAATAGAGATTCTGTCGCCTTCTCTCGATCCAGCCAAGGGAAGCTATGAGAATAAAAGCCATCAATAATGGCAACCAAAGGAGACCGTGAATCATTTTTTGAAAAAGAGATCTAAAAATGTCATGGTTAATTCATTCTTTAGCTGTTTCTATGAGACTAGCAACAAGTTTTTCTAGTTTTAATCCAGAAGCTTCCCATAACATTGGATACATACTTGTTTTTGTGAAGCCAGGCAAGGTATTAACTTCATTTATGTAAATCTGTTGCGTGCTCTCTTGGTAAAAGAAATCTACTCTCGCTAATCCATAAGCGTTAATAGCTTTACATGCTTCGATAGCTAGCTTTTGTATTTTATTAACTATCTCTATATTTAAATTAGCTGGTATAATTGTACTACTTAGATTTTCATCGTATTTGGATTCATATGTATACCAATCAGTTTGAAATTTAACTTCGCCAATAACTGATGATTTCATTTTAGACTTTCCTAATACACCACATTCAAGTTCTCTACCTTCAATATTTTTTTCTATTATAATTCTCTCATCATATTTTACTGCAATTTCTATTCCAGTAATTAGTTCTTGTTTTGAGTAAGCTTTGGTTATGCCAATAGAAGAACCCAAGTTGGCTGGCTTTACAAAACAAGGATAGTTTATTATTTTTTCTATTTTATCAAAAACGGAATTCATAAATAATTCATTTAATAAATTCTCTTTATGTAAATAAATATATGGAGATTGAGGCAGATTTAATGAATTGAAAATAGATTTCATTGCTATTTTATCCATACCTAAAGATGAACCAAGAGTTCCGGATCCAACAAAAGGCTTTCCGGTTAATTTAAATAATCCCTGAATAACTCCATCTTCCCCGTTTGGACCATGCAATGCGGGGAACCATATATCAACTTTGTTACTTTCTTTTGCAAAGTTCGTTAAATTATGATTTGAATCTTTATTACTTTCTATAGTTTTAATTGATTCTTTTTCTTCCAATAAAATTGACTTTGAGTATGCTGAATCTTCCCAAAAGCCATGCTTGTCTATATATATTGGATTTACAACAAATCGATCACAATTATAAGAATGAGAAAAGGCGTTGTAAATAGTTTTAGCTGATTTTATCGAAACCTCATGTTCGCTTGAATTTCCACCAAATACTAGTCCTACAGTGAGTTTTTTATTCGACATGACTATTTTAGTTTGAATATTTTATAATAAAGTTCATTTAATTTATCAAAATTTATGAAAGGCTTCCAGTTAATGAGAATGGACGTATTTCATTGATTTTTATTGTCACAATTTCTCCTGGTTGATGTGATTTGATATTACTTGATGATCTCGGAAAAAATGTTAATCTATTTGTTCTAGTTCTTCCCATTAGTTGGGAATTATCTTTAGAATTTATATTCTCTATAAGTATTTCCTGTAATGAGTCTTTATATCTTAAATTTCTTTCTTTTGCGGTCTTTTCCACCAAGTTGTTAATTTCTCTTAGCCTATCAATCTTTATTGATTCAGGTAATTGATTAGGCCATAAAGCAGCTGGTGTATTTGGTCTTGGAGAGTAGGCTGCAGTATTAACAAGATCAAATTTAACATCCTCTATAAGTGATAGTGTTTCTTCGAATTCATCTCTTGTCTCTCCTGGAAAAGCTACAATTGCATCAGAAGTAATAGATGACTCAGGCATTATTTGTTTTATATAATCTATAATCTCTTTATAGGTTTGAACGGTATATCCCCGACCCATATTTTTGAGTACTTTATTACTTCCACTTTGGAAAGGGATATGAAAGTGTTCACAAACCTTAGGAAGTTTTGCACATACATCTATTAACTCTTTCGTAAAATACCTTGGATGACTTGTAGCAAATCTAATACGCTCAATTCCTTCAATGTCATGAATATATTCCAATAAATTTGAAAGTGTTAATTGTCCGGATTTATTAAATTCATAAGCTTTAAAGTCTCTACCATAGGCATCTATGTTTTGCCCTAACAGGGTTATTTCTTTGTATCCAATTCTCGCTAATTCTTCTATTTCATGTTTAATAGCTTGAGGTGTTCTTGATTGCTCTTTCCCTCTAACCGAGGGGACTACACAATAAGTGCAGCGCTCATTGCATCCATATATAATGTTGACCCAACCGCAGATGGCGCTCTCTCTTCTTGCTGTTGCTATGTCTTCGTATATGTGCTGTTCATCGGTCGCTAATACTTGATGCCCGTTATCAACTTGATTAAGAAGAGTTTCCAGTCGATTTGCATGCTGAGGCCCCATTACAAGATCTATTTCAGGAACTCTTCGTAATAGGGTTTCTCCTTCTTGTTGAGCTAAGCATCCTGCAATAATGATTTTCATATGAGGATTTGATTTTTTTCTTATAGCTTGCCTTCCTAGATAGCTATAAACTTTTTGTTCAGCATTGTCACGAATAGTACAAGTGTTGTAGAGAATTAAATCAGCTTTAAGCTCCTCTTCAGCAAGCTGATATCCCATTGTTTGCAATATGCCTGACATTCTTTCTGAATCAGCTTTATTCATTTGACATCCAAAAGTGGTAATCCAATAGCTTCCTCTGTTGGTCCTTAAAGATGTGCTTTGTTTATTAGGAGCTATTGATGATGTCATCGAAGATTTATTTCTTCCTTAGGAAAAAAGATTTTTGAGATTGATTGCAGAAATATTCAAGGGCGAGCGAGGGGATTCGAACCCCCGAATAGCGGCGCCACAAGCCGCTGCCTTAACCACTTGGCGACGCCCGCCTTGTGCTTTTAATCTACCAATGATTTGTCATTTTGAGATTCCAAAATGATTTTGGTAAAAAATTGAGCTTGATGACATTGTAGATAGTAAGGATTAAATTTTTAACTTTTTATATTTTGATCACAACGCAATTGACAGGTATTGAAGTTACTGTGGTGTTAGAACCCGGATTAAGAAAAGGACGGGAATGAAATCTATTCAAAAGTGAATTTCGCAAAAAATGTTGAATTGATTGCAAGTCCTCCAAAGTCTGGGTGCATAGATGTACTTGTTCCAAGATGTTTGATTGGCAATGGAAAGGATGTATTAGGAACATCAATTGATCAAGAAGGCTTGTCCTCTATTCAACTTGAGTGGAGGGATGGCACGATTACCTCAGTTAAGGGCTTAAAAGAAACATCTAAAGTTCCAGAGGAAATTCTTCTCCCAAGATTTGCCGAAACTCATGCACATTTAGATAAAGCATTCTCATGGTCTCGTTCACATAATTTGAAGGGTACTTACCAAGAAGCCTTAGCAGCAAATCTTAGTGAATATGAATTGAGGTCCAGCGATGAATTGCTTTTCAGCGTTGAAAAGTCTCTTGATTTAGCTCTTATTAATGGGATAAGGGCAATTAGATCGCATATTGATAGTTTTGGAAAAACTGCAATTAGAGATTGGGATCTGTTGGAGAATGTTAGAAAAAAATGGCAAGAGAAAATTTTCTTACAGTTCGTAGCGTTGGTTCCATTAGATTTTTGGCAAACTTTTGAAGGTGAGCTTTTAGCTCAAAGAGTTGCTTCCAACGGAGATCTTTTAGGTGGGGTCATTGCTCCCCCTTTTAACAAGAGAAAGACTTTTAAGTCCTTATTACATTTAGTTCAAATCGCCAATAGACTCAATTGTGATATCGATCTGCATATTGATGAGTCTCAGTCTTGTTCGGCTGGAGGATTGAAATTACTTCTGGAGGTATTAGATCAAGTTCAAAATGAGATATCAATAACTTGTAGTCATTTAAGCAGCATGGGATTGCTAAGAGAAAAGGCGATTTCACAATTGGCTAAAAAAATGGCTAAAAACAAATTAAAAGTTGTTGCGTTACCATTAACTAATTCTTGGCTTCTTGGAAGGAAAGATCGGTCCACTTTAATTAAAAGACCATTGGCTCCAATATTTCAACTTCAAAAGGCTGGTGTCGTCGTATCCGTAGGAGGAGACAATGTAAACGATGCATGGTTTCCTCTATCTAATTTTGATCCAATAAATTTAATGGCTTTTTCCATGCCAATTGCTCATTTATCTCCTTGGGACAGATTGGGCCTTTCTCCTTTTACATCGTCTGCAGCCCAAGTGCTTAACCTTCAATGGGATGGCCTTTTTCAAAAGGGAAGTCCTGCCGATTTTATTTTGTTAGATTCAAATAGTTGGGTAAAAGCTTTGTCTTACAGCCCTAAAAGAAGAGTAGTAATTAATGGCGAATTCTTAAATGAATTGCCTAAAAACAACAATTCAACATTCAACAATTCTCATCCATGACTAATAAAGAGAAAGTAGAGTTGCTTTTAGGTGAATTAAAATCAGTATCTGATCTAGAGATCTATCAAAAAACTAGTGATTTAAAAAGGTTCTCTAAGGATTTCTTTGATTATTCACCGATATTGATTGATGAATTAAAAGATTGTTTGGCTGACATAGTCGTTCGACCGCTTGCGGTTGATGCGATTATTGTTGTGGCTCGAATTTGTAATAAGTATTCAACTCCTTTGACCCTTAGAGGCTCTGGAACAGGGAATTATGGTCAATGTGTTCCACTTAACGGTGGAGTCGTTATGGTTATGTCTGGTCTTAGGAAAATTAGAAATTTCGATTCAAAATCTGGTGAAGTCACAGTTGAATCTGGTTGCTTGCTTAGAGATATTAATGATGAGTTGATTAAATATGGACGTCAGTTACGGCTACTTCCGAGTACATGGAGAAGCGCTTCCATTGGTGGCTTTATTGCTGGCGGTTCAGGTGGAATAGGATCCGTTCGTTGGGGCTTCCTTAGAGATCCTGGGCATTTGCAGGCCTTAGAAGTAATAACGACTGAGGATTTACCAAGAAAACTTGAGTTGAATGCAACCAATTCTGAAGCTTTAAATCATGCTTATGGAACCAACGGAATTATTACTGCATTGACATTAACAACTGCTCCATATGTTGAATGGCAACAAATAGTAGTCGATTGTTTTGATTTGGGTCAAGCGGTTGACTTGTTAAGTAAATTTAGTTGTGCAGCGTTGGAGCTTTATTTGGGAACTTTGTTAGAGAAGGAAATTGTTGCTTGTCTTCCCTCTGGGTCTGGCAAACCCTCAAACAAACATAGAATTTTACTTTTGGTCTCACCTGATGGTGTTAGCACCATTGAGCGACTTGCGAAAGCGGCTGGTGCTGACTTTTGTGACTTAGGTCCAGAAAATCTTAAGGTAGGGACAGGTCTTCGAGAGCTTTCTTGGAACCATACGACTTTACATATGCGTGGCATTGATTCTGATTGGACATATTTGCAATTGCTTCTTCCTCAGCCTGAGTTGGAAATGATGAAAAAATTGAAATCCGAGTGGGGATCAAATCTTTTATGGCATTTGGAATGTGTTCGTCAAAATGGAGTTCAAAGATTAGCCTCACTTCCTCTTGTTAAGTGGCAAGGTAAAGAAGCTATGAATCAATTAATCAGCCAATGTAGAGATCTTGGTGCGTTGATTTTTAATCCGCATACAATCACTGTCGAAGATGGAGGCCTAGGTGTAATTGATTCTGATCAAGTGCAAGCTAAGAGTAACTTTGATCCAAAAGGGATTCTTAATCCAGGTAAACTTAAAGGCTGGAATCTAAAAGTCAATTGATTTAATTTCTATTTTTTTAAACAATTTAACTTGTCAATATTTTTCTTTGAAAAAGGTCACCTATTAAATATAGCGATCCTGAAATGATAGGTGGTGGAGAGGGCCATCTATTTTGCTTTTTAAGTGTTGATAAAACTTCTTCTACACTAAATGCTTCTTTGATTTGGTCTATATATTCAGGGCAAAAATTTAAAATATGATCTTTTGACCAGCTTTGTTGTCCTGGGACAGGAACGATCCAAGCTAGATCTTTCTCTCTAATTAGCCTATGTAAAATGCCTATCATGTCTTTTCTTTTTTGAATCCCTAGTATCCAAATAATTCCACTTTCTTGATCAGTCCATGTGTCTCTTTCAATTGATAATTGCTTAGCCGCATGAGGATTATGTGCACCATCAACAACTATGGGCATCCCTTCCCATTTTGTTGTTTGAAGTCTTCCAGGCCATTTAGCAAGAGATAAGCCTTCTCGAAGTTGTCCTTCAGAAATATTCCATCCAATATTTTTTAATGATTCAATAACCCCTTTGGCTACAGCTGCATTTTCTTTCTGTATCGCTCCTGATAAGCCGAGTTCCCAGTCTGATGGTATAGGATCTACCCAATGAATGACTGCTTGTTTCCTCTTAGCAGCCTCTTCGAAAACTCTTTTTACAATATTGTGTTGAGTGGCTGTAATGATAGTACTCTTTGAAGTTATTACAGCTGCTTTCTCAATAGCTACTTTTTCTAGACTATTGCCTAAGTATTCACAATGATCAAGCCCAATAGCTCCAAATGCAATAATAGGTCTATATTGATGCGCGGTTGTTGCATCAAGTCTACCTCCAAGCCCTACTTCAAGGATAAGAAGTTCAACTTCCCTTAAAGTAAAATATTTAAGTGCTATTGCAATAACACATTCAAAAGGAGTCAAGCTATATTTTTTTGCAATTGGAGAAAGAGACAGGCTTAATGATTGAAATTCTTCTTTTGATATTGGAGTCTTGTTGATACATATCCTCTCGACCCAATCAACTAAATGGGGAGAAGTGGTAACTCCAGTTTTGATATTTACTAAGCTAAGAACACTATTAATAAAAGCCGCAATAGAGCCTTTCCCATTTGTTCCTGCTATGTGAATAGCAGGTGTTTCTTTGCAGGGGGCTCCCATGGCATTAATAGCCAATGACATGCGATCTATGCCCAGATTCATATCTTTATATTCTTTGCTCTTGCTTTCAAAAATGAAATTCGATTGTGCTATGAAAGTTTCATCAGACATTTGTCTAGTCTCGATAAAAGCTCGTTGATTTCTTTTTTTGTAATAGTTAAAGGAGGGACAATCCTTAATACTTTTACACCAGCTGATACTAGAAGTAGTTTCTCTTCTAAGGCGGATTTGACAATATCAAGAGATGTTATTTTGATATTGTCTTTGATAACGAGACCTTGAATAAGCCCAACGCCTCGAGTGGAAATAAATATGTCTGAATATTTATTTAAGAGTTTAATTAATCCTTCTTTTAATTGAGCACCTCTCTCGGTGACTTTATTAAGGAGGTCTCTTTTTTGTATTTCTTTCCCAACAGTTAGAGCTGCTCTGCAAGCGAAAGGATTCCCTCCAAAAGTGCTGGCATGATCACCCGGATGAAAGACATCAGCCAATTCATTAATCAATAGCGCTCCAATGGCATGACCTCCACCAAGCCCTTTGGCTAGTGTGAAAACATCAGGTTCAATACCTAGTTGTTCATATCCCCAAAGGGTACCTGTTCTTCCCATTCCAGTTTGGACTTCGTCAAATATCAATAAAACATTGCTGTGGGTACATTTCTTTCTTAAGAGCTCAAAAAATGATTTTTTTCCAATATTTATTCCCCCTTCACCTTGTATGGGTTCAATAAATACAGCTGCAATTTGTGGACCTGTTTTTTCTAAATCATCAAATAGATTTTCAAAAGATTCACTGTCGTTAAAAGAAAAAAACTGAAATCCCTGAACCATTGGCTCGAAACCCTTGTGGTATTTAGGTTGGCCTGTCGCACTTACAGTTGCGAGTGTTCTTCCGTGAAAGCTTTCCTTTGAGCAAAGAATGACTGGATTGTCGATATTACGTTCAATATGCCCATATTTTCTTGCCAATTTAATTGCAGCTTCATTTGCTTCAGCACCGCTATTGCAAAAAAATACACTCTTAGCAAAACTTTGTGAAGTTAACCATTGAGCTAGTTCTTCTTGCTCTGGTATCCCATAAAGGTTAGATACATGTTGAAGTCTTTTTAATTGTTTTGATAAGGATTTGATTAATGCTTTATCACTGTGGCCTAATGAACAAGTTGCAATGCCAGCGACAGCATCAAGATATTTCTGTCCTTTTGTGTCCCACACCCATGACCCTTTACCCCTAATAAGGTCTAGGGGAAAACGATTGTAAGTTTTCATCAATGAAGTGGGAGCGGTCGGACTTGAACCGACAAACCCGAAGGTGCCGCATTTTGAGTGCGGTGCGTCTACCAATTCCACCACGCTCCCATATGTTTATTTTATGTCAAAACTAGCAAAAATATGAAACTAAGCTGCATTTTTTTGAGTATCAATATTGTCTTCACTAATTATTTTGTTAGAGAAAGAACTTTGAGATATTGTTTGATCAAATTTTCTAGAAATAATTGAACCTGCATTAGTTAATTTTTCTTCTAGTTTTTCATATCCTCTATCTAAGTGTTCGAGGCCCGTAAAAATACTATTTCCTTTGGCAGAGAGACATGCAAGGATAATTGCAGCAGAAGAACGTAAATCTCCTCCCCTTACATTTGAACCTACAAGTTCTTTTACTCCTTTTATATAAGCAGTATTGTTTTCTAGATAAATACAGGCGCCCATTTTATTTAACTCCAAAACATGCTGCATTCTTTTCTCAAAAACTTTTTCTTTGATTTTGCTTGAACCTTTTGCTGTGGCCATAAGTGACATAAATGGAGCTTGAAGATCAGTTGGAAAACCAGGGTATGGACTAGTGGTTATGTCGACTCCTGAAATTTCTCTTGGAATAATTTTTAAATGATGATTCCCATGATGAGATATTGAGCAGCCACATTCTTGTAGTTTTGAAATAACAGCGCTCAAATGATTTGGGATTAATGGACCAACAATAAGCGGCGATCTTGTTATGGCCGCCGCAATAAGGAAAGTGCCTGCTTCGATTCTATCGGGGATAACACAATGAGAAGTCCCCCCTAAGGATTCAACTCCTATGATTGTGATTCTTTTTGTTCCAGCTCCATAAACCTTCGCTCCCATCGCATTAAGCATTTTCGCAAGATCATGAATCTCTGGTTCTCTTGCGGGATTAGATATTGTTGTTTTGCCTAAGGCTAAGCAAGAAGCCATCAAGATGGTTTCCGTAGCCCCAACGCTGGGATATTTAAGAGTGATGTTTGCTCCAAATAATCGTTTTTCTTTGTTTGAAATTTGAGCTTTTACAACACCATTCCTAACTTCTACTTCTGCTCCTAATGCTTTTAGCCCATTGATATGTTCATCAACAGGTCTTGCTCCAATATTGCAACCACCAGGTAAAGGGATTTTTGCTTTCCCAAGTCTTGTGAGTAAGGGCCCCACACAGAAAAAACTTGCTCTCAAGCTATGGACGAGTTGATAGGGTAATTCAGCGTTATGAATGGACTCTGAATTAATCTCTATAGAATTATTTGTTTTAGTTAATTTTGCTCCCAAATTACGGAGAATTTCTGACATGACTTCAATGTCCGTAAGTTGTGGGACATTTTTAATGAGGAGTTTTTCTTTTGTAAGAAGAGCAGCAGCCATTAAAACTAGTGAAGAATTTTTTGCCCCACTAACTTTTAAAACTCCACTAAGCGGATGCCTTCCTATTACCTCCAGATGTGGCGGAATAACATTCCTTTTAATTGTCGCCACACTACTCATATTGGAGCGAACTGCTTACCCAGCCATAATGCCAAGTGGATTTAAAATAGTCCAGTCAACCTTATTGAAAATTGATGGGTTCAAATTAAATATTGATAATGTTGAAAGTTTGAATAAAAATTTTAAGATGGTTTTTATTAATTTTAATAAGGATATCAGTGGTTATTTTAAGCCAAGAAACCTTTCTGATTTTTCAACAATTAAATAATTTGAGGTTGGACAATTAATTATTCTTATTCGCCATTGATTACAAGTAAAAGAAACCCTTTGGTCAAAAAATTAAGGTCTCTTTTGAAAAAAACTGGACGTGAAGAGCGTTCCTCTCTTTTGCTTGAGGGTTCTCATTTGTTAGAAGAATCTCTGAAAACAAACTGTTTGCCAATAGAAGTTATTGCAACTCCCGAATGGAGTGATGAGAATCAAGAGACCTTAAAAAAAATAGCTTCCAGATGTTTATTAACCTTAGTAACTCAAAACGTTTTAGAGGCATCTTTGTCAACTGTTACACCTGATGGTGTCGCAGCGATATTCCCAATTACAGGGTTACCAAAACCGGGAATAGCCCCAAAACACATTTTAGCTTTAGATAGGATTCAAGATCCTGGCAATTTGGGAAATTTATTTCGATCAGCCCTTGCTGGTGAATATGAAGTTATGTGGTTAGCTTCTGGAGCAGATCCCCTAAATCAAAAGGTTTTAAGATCCTCAGCTGGCTCAGTTCTTCATTTACCTTTTGAACGGATTGGAGATTCATCTTCTTCAAGTATTGAAATGCTTGTTTCAAAACTCAATATTGCAATTAATGATAATTACCAAGTAGTAGGAACAATTTCACCGAATAAAATTACTGATAACAAAGTGAAACCTTATTGGGAATTAGACTGGGATCTCCCTACTGTATTGGTTCTTGGTAATGAAGGCTCAGGCGTTCATCCTTCAATTGAAGCGTGTTGTACAGACTTTGTTACGTTGCCTCATAACTCATTAGTTGATTCACTAAATGTGGCATCTGCTGCAGTTCCTCTCTTGTTGGAGCGACAAAGAGTAAAAATGGTTAAGGGTATCCAAAAAAAACCGTGAGTGAAATTTCTTTTGACTTTGACTTAATTGTTGTCGGAGCTGGATATGGAGGTTTTGATGCCGCTAAACATGCCGCCGAGGCTGGCTTGAAAGTGGCGATTATCGAATCAAGAGATATGGGTGGAACCTGTGTCAACAGAGGCTGTGTCCCCTCTAAAGCATTACTAGCCGCCAGCGGTAAAGTTCGTGAGCTTGCAAATGTTTCTCATCTTGCTGAATTTGGGATACATTCCGCTCCGGTTAGATTTGAACGTAAGAAAATTGCGGAACATGCAAAAAGCTTAGTTGAGACAATTCGAAAAAATCTAACTAAAACATTGGAAAGATCCGGAGTTGAGATACTTAGAGGAGAAGGACGTTTAGAAGGTAATCAAAAGGTTGGATTAAGAGAAACTAATGGGGTGGATAGAATTTTTTCTGCTAGAGATATTATCTTGGCTACAGGCTCAGACCCTTTTGTACCGCGTGGAATTGAAATTGATGGACGAACTGTTTTTACAAGTGATGAGGCTATTAATTTAGAATGGTTGCCCAGATGGATTGCAATAATTGGTAGTGGCTATATCGGTTTGGAATTCGCTGATATTTATACAGCCTTAGGTTGTGAGGTAACCATGATTGAAGCTCTTGAAAAAGTAATGCCTACTTTTGATCCAGATATTACGAAAATTGCTTCAAGAAACCTAATTGATAAAAGAGATATTGAAACTCGAGCCGGAGTGTTCGCTACTAAAGTTAAGCCAGGTTGTCCAGTCGAGGTCGAGCTTACAGATGCAAAGAGTAGGGAAGTGATTGAGGAGTTACAAGTCGACGCTGTTCTGGTTGCAACTGGTCGAGTACCGTCGACTAAAAATCTAAATCTACAATCAGTTGGAGTTGAAACAACGAGAGGTTTTATTCCAATTGATGATCAGATGAGAGTATTGGTAAATGAAAAACCAGTTTCTAATTTATGGGCAGTGGGAGATGTTACGGGTAAGTTGATGTTGGCCCATACTGCTGCAGCGCAAGGGAGTATAGCTGTAGAAAATATTTTAGGAAAAGCAATAGAAATTGACTACAGAAGTATTCCTGCAGCAACTTTTACTCACCCAGAGATAAGTTCTGTTGGACTTTCGGAAGAAGAAGCAAAGGATCTTGCGAAAAGAGAAGGCTTTGAACTTGGAGTTGTTAGAAGTTATTTTAAAGCCAATTCTAAGGCCTTGGCTGAATTAGAAAGTGATGGAATTATGAAATTGATTTTTAATAAAGAGACGGGAGAGGTCCTTGGTGCTCATATTTATGGAATACATGCGGCTGATCTTATACAAGAGGTCTCTAATGCAATTTCTAGAAGACAACGGGTCAATGACTTAGCAAAAGAAGTTCATACTCATCCAACATTAAGCGAAGTTGTAGAGGTTGCCTATAAACAGGCATCTTTACAAATAAGGAAGTAGTTAAATTAAATTTTATTTTTATAGATCATTAATTATTTAAATTATGGAAATCAGAAGAAGACCTCCTAACCCAAGTATAAAAGTAGCTAATTTAGAGTATGCAATCCCTCACCCAGATTCAAAACCTAAAAATATTTTGGAGGAAATTGTTTGGGAAAAACATCTAGAAGTGGAGATTGCAAGAAAAAAAGTTTCGCTTGAAGATTTAAAAAAAAGATCAATGACTTACCAAAAACAAAAAATTTTATAGATGCATTAAGAAATAGTACATCGAAACCAGCACTAATTTCAGAAATAAAAAAAGCTAGTCCAAGTAGAGGAATAATTAGAGAGGAGTTTGATGCGAGAATGATAGGTAGAATGTATCAAGAAGGAGGTGCTAACTGCGTATCAGTCTTAACAGATAAAAAATTTTTCCAAGGTGGTTTTGATGTCTTAGTTGAAGTTAAAAAGGAAATCACAATCCCAATCCTCTGCAAGGATTTTATTCTTTATCCTTATCAGCTTTACCAAGCAAGAGCTGCTGGCGCTGATGCTGCACTTTTGATAGCCGCAATCCTGACTGATTCTGATTTAAAGTACTTATCTAAGGTCGCTGAACATTTGGGACTGACAATATTAGTAGAGGTTCATGACTCAGAAGAACTTGAAAGAGTATTAAATATTAATGTATTTAATTTAATAGGTATTAATAATAGAAATTTAAAGAGTTTTAAAACTGATCTTGAAGTTACAAAGAAGTTGGCTAAGAATTATGCTAACCAAATCAAGGAAAATTATATTACTTTAGTAAGCGAGTCAGGTTTATTTACTCGTGAGGATTTGGATTTAGTAAAGAGTTATGGGGCTGATGCTGTTTTAGTTGGCGAATCTCTTATGTCACAGGAAGATATATTAGGTGGAGTTAAAAAATTAATTGGTAAGTTATGAATTAAGGAAAAGATCTATACCAATCTCTTGAATCTATTTAGAGAAAATTTTGTCTACTTTTCCAATGATTAAATCTAATTCAATTAAACCTAATACTCGACTGTCTGTGCTTGCTAGGGAATTGTCTCCTCTTAAATCATATTTGTTTTGATAAATCCAATGAATTCTTTTAATTATTAACTTGTTTTTTGTTTTTGGATGAGAGGCAACAACGATATCGCCAATTTCTAAGTCAATATTTTTTTTGTTTAACTTTTTATATGTTACTAAATCTCCCTCTTTAAGAGTTCTTTCCATAGAGGTACCGACAACACGTAAATGTTGTCGGTATCCGATTATTAAAGTAAATAAAGTAAATAAGTCTGGCTTGCGGAAAAGACTTTTATCAGCTTGCTGTAATCCAGTTATCACTTCTACCTTTTGAAGACCAAAACATAGAGTGAATCTTTTGCACAGCTGCTAATAATTCTTCTGCTTTGGTTTGATCAATATTTACCTTGCATGCACTACAAAGTTTTGCTGCTTTCCAAAAAGTGTCATGAAGATCTGGATATGTAGCTAAGTGTTCAGGCTTGAAGTAATCAGTCCAGAGGATTAGAAGTTCTTTTTTGGCCTTTTGTGATTCTTCTTCTTTAATCGCAACGAAGCGAGAAAAAGTGTTGTTATAAGCTGAAATAGAAGCCTGATCGTTACCAGCTGGAGCTAGAGCAATAAGTTTTTTCGTCATAGATAAAACTGCCTCTGCCGCAACTCTTGCAGAAGCAGGGTCATATACACCGCAAGGTCCGTCACAGTGTGCGTGAACAGATTTTGCTGGAAGCTGGTTAAAGATTGATGTAAGTGTTTCGCTCAACATCTGAAAATAATTTGTGAACATTTTTTTTTACATTAATGGCGTTTGTCAACAAACGCCATAACTTTTTCTAGAGCTTTCTGAATAATTTAAGAAATTCACTTAACAGCTAATAATTCCACTTCAAAAGTTAAAACTGAATTAGGGGGGATTGGACCTATCCCTCTGCTGCCATACCCTAATTCTGGTGGGATGACTAATTTTCTTTTACCTCCAACTTTCATCCCTGCGACTCCCTCATCCCAACCCTTTATCACCATCCCTGCACCTAAAGAAAATTCAAAAGGACCTCTTTCATAACTGCTGTCAAATTCTTTCCCATCATCAAGAGTACCCTTGTAATTTACTGAGACACTTGTTCCTGGGGTGGCTTCTTGACCATCACCTAAAACTAATTCAGTGATTTTCAGCCCACTTGAAGTTACTTGAGATGCTCCTATCTCAGCTCCTCCGAGAGGAGAGTTACTTGCACTGGTTTTATCTGAAGCCATAGTAAAAAGTGATGGATTTGGGTCTTCTGGGTCTAATTCAAATGGATTAGTTACAGATTCGCTGGTTTTTGTGGATTGCCTTACATCCGCTTGGATTGCTTGGTCAATTTGTAAGGCATTTGTTGGAGTTGGTGAGATGATTTGGCTGATCACTGCAATCATCAAGCAGCTAAGGCAAACAGAAAAGCTAATTAAGATTTCTCTCACAGCAATATTAAGTAGTCGGAAATATTCTTACAGATTAATACCCAAATTACACCTATTTAAAAGATAACTAACCAGAGAGTATGAATTTTGTTGGTGTATATTTTATTAAATTAGATTTATGAATAATATCTATTCTCTTTTTATTAAAGCTTTTGCTGGTGGTGCTTTAGCCGGAATCTCCCTTGGTGAAGGCAATTATGTATTCATGCTTTTGGGACTATCTTTGCTTTGGCCTGCTAGTAAGAATCCATGGGGAGGCTTTTGTTGGGGTGCGATGGCTATTTTATGGAGTCATAAGTGGTTGCTATCTTTGCATCCACTAAGTTGGGTAGGGATAGACTCAAGTTTAAGCTTGCCTATTACCATCCTTATATGGCTTTTGTGTGGAGCCTTTGGAGGGACTCTGGTTTTTAGTTGGTCAGCTTTAAGTGGTTTTTTGGCTCCTGGAAGACTGCAGTTTTCTAAATTAGAAAATAAGTTTATTTATGCCGTCTTATTATCAACAATATGGGGGCTAACCGAAGAAATCCTATCTAGAGGCCCTTTGTTTTGGATAGGTGTAGGGCCAAGTTTATTACCACAAGATAGATATTTGGCAGGATTAGCAAGATGGATAGGTTCGGGCGGCTTGGCCTCTATACATCTTTTAGCTGGATGGTGGATATGGCAGCTTTCAGTTGCTTTTCAATCTAGAAAAAAACTCAAGAAATTGATTATTCTTGGCGTTGCGTATTTTTCTTTAGCTCATTTAATTGGATTTATCTTGTTGTTGGATTCTCCAACTGATTCGGCAGAACAGGTTGCGATGTGGCAAACAAATATTCCAATAAGACAAAAATTTAGTCAGGAAGAAATTAATGCTTTGCCTTCAAAAGTAGATAGAGCATTAACTGATGCTGTTGAAATGAATGCATCTTTTTTAATCTCTCCAGAGGGAACGTTGCCTTTGGATAGAACAAAGATTCGAGATTTTCCTGTGAAATTTCTTTCTGGAGGTTTCAGGAAAATAAATGGTTCTCTACGAAGTTCAATATTGGTTTTTAATCCAGGTGATGAGTCTTTTTCGGATGTATTGGACAAATCTAGATTAGTCCCTCTGGGCGAATGGATTCCTGCATTGCCTAACTTTATGAAAAATGGCCTTTCTGCAGTAGGTGGAATTGAAAGTGGGAATCCATCAAGACTTCTTGATTGGGAGGGTCCCTCTTTCGCAGGTGCTATTTGTTATGAATTGAGTAATGGAAAAGCTATAGCTAAAGCAGTAAATCAAGGAGCTAAATGGATTTTAGTCATTGCAAATTTAGATCCTTATCCTATGTCTTTGCAAAGACAATTTTTATCTATTGCTCAATTAAGGAGTATTGAAACATCGAAAAATTTAATAGCTGTCTCTAATACTGGACCAACATCTTTGATTAAAAGTAATGGAAGAATTGATACCCTACTTAAACCAAATAAAGAACTTGTTAAACTCGTTGACCTGGAATTAAACGGAAAGAAAACATTATATACATTAAACTCTGACTTGCCTTTGATTTCAGTTATTTTTATAAGTTTAATAGGCGTTTTACGATCACGTAAGTATGATGTATATTAAGAATTTTTCGAAATAATTCCTCCTCCTAATACATAATCACCCTTGTAAAATACTGCTGCTTGTCCAGGAGTAATTGAAAATTGATCTTCTTCAAAATGAATATGACATTTATAACAATAATTTTTTTTATTACTGTCAATAATTGGTATTAACTTTGCTTTCACTGCTTTGCTTCTGTATCTGATTTGGACCTCAACTTCTATTGGTTTTTGAGGTGCTTCAATTGATACCCAATTTATATCTTTGACAACACACTCTGACTTACCAGAATCTTCTCTTGGAGCAACAATTACTTTGTTTAAAGAGGCATCAATTTCAACAACATGTAGAGGAACTTCCCATGCAATACCTAATCCCTTTCGTTGTCCTATTGTGAAATGCTGAATTCCATTATGGGATCCTATGACTTTCCCGTTTTTAAGGACAATTTCTCCTTCCTTTTTGGGTAGATACTTATCAATAAAAGCATTCATTGATCCGTAATGTTCAGCAAGACAAAGGTCTTGACTTTCTGGCTTTTTGGCAGTTTTTAATGAATGCTTAAAAGCTTCGATTCGTGTTGTCTCTTTAGTTAATTCTCCCAGAGGGAAAATTGTTTTTCCTAAAATTTCTTGAGGAAGATCATATAAAAAATAGCTTTGATCTTTATTGAGATCTTTACCTCTTAAAAGCTTATGTCTTTTTATTCCATCACTCGGAAGATCATTTTTATTGAAAGATTCGTTTGAGTATCTAATTCTTGCGTAATGCCCAGTAGCGATCTTCTCGATATTTTTATTTTCTTTAACCCATTTGAGCATTTCTGAGAATTTGACTGATTTGTTGCAGCGCGAGCAGGGCAAAGGGGTGATTCCCTCCTCATATCCTTTGACGACATTATTGATGATTTCTTTTTGAAAGATTTCTTTCGAATCAACTATGTGATGTTTGATTCCAAGTTGATCGCATATCCCTGAAGCATCAATTAATCCATCAGAACAGCAAGAACCTTTCCCTTTCATTAGCCACAAGGTTAATCCCACTACATCCCAGCCAGCTTCACAGAGAAGAGCCGCCGTTAAGGAGCTATCTACCCCTCCGGAAAGCCCTACTACAACCGAATGATTTCCAGAAAATGTTTGCAGTCTTTTTAATGTTTTCTCGACTGTTTCTTCTGAAGTCAAATGATTTAAAACTTTTTTTGTTTCTCTTGTTTCCACATTCATGGGCATTGATAGTAGCTTTTATTCATAGTTGATTGGTTTCTTTTTGATTTTGAATTGGCCTCAATCTGATTCGGAGCATTTGATGGTTTCTTCAGAACAGATGAAAAACATAGAAAAACAAATGTTTTCTATGGGTATGCCTGTTGAAGCTCTTATGGAAAAAGTAGGGATTGGTATCTCTTCATGGATATTAGACAGACAAGGATTGATTGAAAATGGTGCCATAGTTTTAGTGGGGCCAGGTCACAACGGAGGCGATGGACTCGTTGTCGCAAGAGAACTTTATATTGCAGGAGTAAATATCTCTATTTGGAGTCCATTCCCATTAAAAAAAGAATTAACACAAAAACATTTCGATTATGCAATGCAGATTGGGATTGAAAACTTGGAGCGTAAACCAGATGCGAATTCGAATTTATTATGGATTGAGGCATTATTTGGATTAGGACAATCAAGAATTATTTCTGAAGAAATAGTTTATTTATTGAATTCGAAGAAGACATTTAGTCCTGATAAATTGATTAGTATTGATGTCCCCGCAGGATTGGACTCAGATAATGGAAATATAATATCAAATACTTCATGTAAAGCCAGCCACACATTGTCTTTGGGACTATTTAAGTCTGGGTTAATTCAAGATTCAGCTATTGATTATGTAGGTAGTTTAGAGAGAGTAGATATCGGGATTCCGGATAAGATCTTAGATGATTTGCCTGAAACCCAGCCTCTAAGGATTTCTTTTTCAGATTTGTCTACTTTTGTTTGGCCTATGCCAAGTAAAAGTAAGAGTAAATACCAGAGAGGAAGAGTTCTCGTGATTGCAGGAAGTGAGAAATATAAAGGAGCATCATCGCTTGCTTTGAATGGAGCTTTAGCAAGTGGAGCAGGTAGTGTTAGCGCTATATTGCCAAATTCAGTTTCATCTGGGCTTTGGGCTACTCACCCTGAAGTCTTATTGCTTGGAGATCTAAATACTTTTCAGAACGGTTCTTCAGATTTTTCCAAAGTTTTCAATGATGTTGATTTAAATAAGTATGACTCGATTTTGCTTGGGCCTGGATTAGGGATTGCAGAAGAAAAAGATTGTTTTGGATCTGACTTAAAGGATTTCAAAGGATTACTTGTTCTTGATGCTGATGCAATAAATCGTCTGTCGCTAACTTCGATAGGTTGGAAATGGCTAAACGATAGAGAAGGTCCTACTTGGCTTACCCCTCATCTTGGTGAATTTAAAAGGTTATTTCCTTTAATTGATTGCTCGAATCCATTGAAGGCTGGAATTGAAGCTGCAAGGATATGCGGTTCTTCGGTCTTATTGAAATGTGCTCATAGTGTCATTTGTGATCCACAAGGGAAAAGCTGGCAAATAGGACAAGTCAATTCAAGTGTTGCAAGAACTGGACTTGGCGATGTTTTGGCTGGTTTCGTTTCGGGGATGGGAGCCTCTGGGCTAGCAAGTGCTAAGCGATTGGATACTAATTTGCTTGCGGCATCAGCATTGATGCATGCATATGCAGGAGCATCTTGCTCAAGAGGGAGCACTGCAAGTGCTATTTGCACTTTTCTTGCTGAATTAATAAAAAAGGAAAGCTCTTGAAATGTTTTGAAACAAACATTTACAGGGCCTTAAACCGCCAATTTGGTGTCATTTGTTAACTAATCGTCAACAGAATCTGAAGCCTTCTTGAAACCCAGGGCCTTTTTGCAATTTATGTAGGAAAGTCTTATCACTTTGAAGTAACGGGGTCAAGAAACAATGGTTTCATCTGCACCCAAGCCTGCTGAATCTCAAAAACGACGCAGCAGTGATCCAATTAGTTGGTACCTTTCTTCCATAGGAAGAGTTCCTCTTTTAACTCCTGCTGAGGAAATTGAACTTGGTAATCAGGTTCAAACTCTTATGAGTCTCACTGAAGACGGTCAGATTAAAGAGCAGAGCAAAGAATTTACTTCTCATCAAAAAAGATTGATTCGAATTGGAAGAAGGGCAAAGGAAAGAATGATGAAAGCCAATCTTCGATTGGTTGTGAGTGTTGCGAAGAAATATCAGGGCAAAGGTCTTGAACTTTTAGATTTAGTTCAGGAAGGTTCTCTTGGATTAGAAAGAGCGGTCGAAAAATTTGACCCTACTCGTGGATATAAGTTTTCTACTTATGCCTTTTGGTGGATAAGGCAAAGCATGACTAGAGCTATTGCTTGTCAGTCAAGAACAATTCGATTACCTGTTCATTTAAGTGAGAGATTGGCGACCATTAGAAAAGTCAGCTTAGATTTAGCTCATAAGCTTGGTGCAATGCCTAGCCGAATTGAAATAGCTGAGGCAATGGAAATTGAGTTAGAAGAACTTGATTCGATTTTGAGACAAGCTCTTACTACAAGCAGTCTTGATGCACCTGTTAATGGTGATGAGGGCCGTAGCTTTTTAGGTGATCTAATAGCTGACGGCTCGGGAGAAGAACCACTTGATAAAGTTGAACAAAAAATTCATCAAGAGCAACTTGGAAGGTGGCTCAGCCATCTAAGCGAACAAGAGCAGCACGTTATTAGGCTTAGGTTTGGCTTAGAAGGTAATGAAAGACATACTCTCGCAGAGATAGGCAGATTGTTGCAGGTTACACGTGAGAGGGTTAGGCAAGTTGAGTTAAAAGCTTTAAGAAAATTGAGAAATCTCACGAGAAAACTTCCAAGTGGAATTTGAAATTTAGCTACTATAGTTTTAGTTTTCCGCCCAAATATATTTAGTTAACTCACTAGGGTCAGGCTCTGGAGCGTTTAGAGCAAATTCAACAGCATCGTTAACTTCAAGATCTATTTCTTTCTCAATATTTTTTAATTCTTCATCAGAGATTAATCCAGAGCTAGTTAAATCATTTTTTAGCTTTTTAATTGGATCTCTTTTAGCCCAGAAATCCTTCTCTTTCTCTGATCTAAGTTCATCTGGATCAGCCAAAGAATGGCCTCTGAATCTGTAAGTGAGGCACTCTATTAAAGTTGGCCCTTCTCCAGCTCTCGCTCGCTCTAAGGCTCTTTGAGTGGCTCCTCTAACTGCTAAAACGTCCATACCATCAATTTCTTCTCCAGGCATGCCAAATGCTGAGGCTTTTCTCCATATTTCAGTCTCACTGGTTGCTCTGTCATGGGCCATTCCAATTGCCCATTTATTATTTTCAACTACAAATATGATGGGTAATTTCCATAGCTGGGCCATATTTAAACATTCATAAAACTGACCTATATTGCAAGTACCATCTCCAAAAAATGCTGCAGTTACAGAATCACTATCTTCTTTAAGAGCCTCCCTTTTGTATTTGCTGCTAAATGCTGCCCCAAGGGCAACTGGAATACCTTCACCAATAAATGCATAACCTCCAAGCAGATGATGTTCTTTTGAAAAAAGGTGCATAGATCCACCTCTACCTTTACTGCAGCCTGTCTCTTTACCAAATAGCTCGCTCATAACCTCTTTTGCTGGCACTCCAGCACTTAAAGCATGAACATGATCTCTATAGGTGCTGCAAAACCAGTCATGTTTGCGTTTCATTGCTCCAATAACACCTGTACTTATTGCTTCTTGCCCGTTGTAAAGATGAACAAACCCAAACATCTTCCCTCTGTAATACATTTCAGCGCATTTATCTTCAAAACGTCTTCCTAAAGTCATATCTTTGAAAAGATTTAAACCAATTTCTCTGTTGATTTGAGCTGGTTTCGTGTTACCAAGATTGCTTAGTCTGTCAGCGTGTTCCCTTTGCTGCATAGGGTTTTGCCTGGTTTCGTCCTGGTTGTGAGACATGACTTCGTTCATATTCACTTATCAATCCTTTTTAGACTTTAAGCGTCAATGGATGCAAAATGGATAAAACCCCTTACGATGCCTAGAGCTTTTTTTCTGATTACCTAGTAGCGATTGGAATTACCTATTGATCATTTTCGCTTATTGGGGGTTAGCCCTTCTGCAAATGCTGAAGAAGTCCTCAGGGCTTTTCAGCTAAGGCTAGATCGTCCTCCCAAGCAAGGCTTTACTTATGAGGTTTTAGCTCAGAGATCTGAGTTGCTAAGACTTTCTGCTGATCTTTTATCCAATCCTGCCGAACGACAATCCTACGAACTTGCTCTTATTGAGGGTTCCTCGGGGCTTGAACTATCTTCAAATAGAGAAGTTGCTGGCTTACTTCTCTTGTGGGAATCAAATTCTTCGTTTCAAGCTTTTAAACTTGCAAAAAAAGCATTGCAACCTCCACAAGCTCCAGCCTTGGGAAGTGGTAGAGAATCGGATTTAACACTCATAGCAGCTTTATCTTGTAGAGACGCTTCTATTGAGGAACAGGCTTGCAGAAGGTACGCTTCAGGAGCTGATTTGCTTCAGGAAGGTATACAGTTATTGCAAAGGATGGGAAAGCTTGTTGAAGAAAGAAAGACCCTTGAAAGTGATTTAAAGACTTTACTTCCATACAGAATTCTTGATTTATTAAGTAGAGAGAAAGAAGACGATAAATCTCATCAGGAAGGTTTGATTCTTTTAGAAGACTTTGTGAACAAAAGAGGCGGACTCGAAGGAAAAAGAAATTCAGAAAAAATAGCAGGATTAAATCAAAATGATTTTGAGTTATTCTTTCTACAGATTAGAAAATTTTTAACTGCAAAAGAACAGTCAAAAATTTACGTAAATTGGTTTAGAAGGGGTTCGGAAGATGCTGGTTTCCTTGCCGCTTTTTCCTTGATAGCTTCTGGCTTTTCTTACAGGAAACCAGAACTCTTGCAAGAAGCTCGTAAATATCTTAGGAATATCAATGTTAATGGTTTTGACCCAATGCCATTAATTGGATGCCTAGATCTTTTGCTAGGGGATGTAAATCAAGCAGAGTCTCGTTTCAGAAGTAGTTCTGATGAGAAATTAAAAGACTGGTTAGATAATTATCCAGGTGAGACTTTGGGTGCTCTTTGTGACTACTGTAGAAATTGGTTAAAAAAAGATGTTTTAGTAGGTTTTAGGGATATTGAATTTCAAACGGTAAATCTTGATGATTGGTTCGATAGTAAAGAAGTACAAATTTATGTAGAGCAATTGGAAACAAAAGGAGCTTTAGGAATTGCAAAAGCGGGATTTTCATTCTTATCTTCATTAGCTCCTGAACAACAAATTGAGAATGATTTTTCAAAAAGCCCAGAGGAACAAGCTGACTTGCCAATGCCAGGTGGGGCTTTGGATGAAATATTGAAAGAAAAGTCTTTTAAATCACTATTACAACGTAAAGAAGGTTTCTTAATACCTGGTTTAGTTAAAAAGTTAATTGCAAAATATGATTCAACAATTGAATTGATTAAACATTCAGATTTTAAATCTTTCATATTAAAACGACCTATTTATACAAGTTCTTTAGCATTTATTTTGTTATTTATTTTTGGAATAAGCTTTGGAATCCTTACACAGAGAAAACCATCAGCAAATAATGATCTAAATAATATATCTGAGTCTAAATTTGCTAAACCCGATGATAATAAAAATAAAGATAATGGGTCAAGTGAAATAGTTAATAGTGAAGAATCATTAGATTTAAGTCAATTAATTCCTCTTACTTCACTAGCCCCCTCAAATCAAGAAATTAAATCTCTTGTTGAATCATGGCTAGCAGGTAAAGCTGATATTTTAAATGGTTCAGAAAGTCAATTTCTTTCCACTGTTGCTAGACCCTCACTGTTTAATAGAGTTATTGAACAGAGAAAGAAAGATAAATTGTTAGGACAAAAACAGATTATTGATGCAAATATAACTTCAATAAATATTGTTCAAAGATCTGACAGAAGAATTGAAGCAGATGTTGAATTAAATTATCAAGATAAAAGTATTAGTTCATCTGGTGAAATTTTATCAGAAACTGTAATTCCTTCTTTGAAGGTAAAATATATAATAGGCAAGAATAAAAAAAACTGGCTAGTAGTTGACTATATTAGTGGAAATTAAAAAATAATTTTTAAAAAATTATTTCTGTAACTCTAAGAAAATGTTTGAGGAACTGTCTAATCAATTTGAAGATGCCGTTAAGGCCTTTAAAGGTGAAGCTAAAATTTCAGAAGAAAATGTTGATGAAGCGCTTAAACAGGTTAGACGAGCTCTATTAGAGGCTGACGTTAGTTTGTCGGTTGTAAAAGAGTTTATCGAAGAAGTAAGAGTCAAGGCTATTGGTACAGAGGTTGTCAGAGGTATAAACCCTGGGCAGAAATTTATTCAAGTAGTTCATGAGCAACTAGTAAATGTCATGGGGGGTGAGAATAATCCCTTGGCAAATTCAGAGGAAAAACCAACCGTAGTTTTAATGGCTGGACTTCAGGGGGCTGGAAAGACTACCGCTACAGCAAAACTTGGATTGCTTCTTAAAGAAAAAAATCAAAAGCCATTACTTGTTGCTGCTGACACATATAGACCAGCGGCTATTGATCAATTGGTAACTCTTGGGAACCAAATAGGTGTAGAGGTTTTTAATTTAAGTTCAAATTTAAAACCGGAGGAGATTGCAAGAAAAGGCTTGGAAAAAGCTATAGAAGAAGGATTTGACACGGTTCTTGTCGACACTGCTGGGCGGCTTCAAATTGATACCGAAATGATGGGAGAGATGGTTCGGATTAAAGAGGCTGTTAGACCCCATGAAGTTTTGTTGGTAGTTGATTCAATGATTGGTCAAGAGGCTGCAGACATAACCAGAAGTTTTCATGAAAAAGTAGGAATAACAGGAGCTGTTCTTACAAAGCTAGATGGAGATTCGAGAGGGGGAGCGGCTCTTTCTATTAGAAGAATCAGTGGAAAACCAATTAAATTTATAGGTACTGGAGAAAAGGTTGAGGCATTGCAACCTTTTTATCCTGAGAGGATGGCCAGCAGAATCTTAGGGATGGGCGATGTTTTAACTCTTGTTGAAAAAGCACAGAAAGAAGTTGAAATTGCTGATGCAGAAATCATGCAAAAGAAGCTTCAGGAAGCAACTTTTGATTTTTCAGATTTTGTAAAGCAGATGAGGATGATAAAGCGAATGGGCTCGTTAGGGGGACTGTTGAAAATGATTCCTGGGATGAATAAAATTGATGATGGAATGATTAAAAGTGGAGAAGATCAACTTAGAAAAATCGAGGCAATGATTGGTTCAATGTCATTAGAGGAAAGGAATAAACCTGAATTATTGGCAGCGCAACCATCAAGACGTCGGAGGGTAGCAAGTGGCAGTGGATATAAGCCAGCTGACGTTGATAAGGTTCTGGCGGATTTCCAGAGGATGAGAGGCTTAATGAAGCAGATGTCTTCTGGAGGAGGACTACCTGGGATGGACGGAGGACTTCCTGGGATGGGAGGACTACCTGGGATGCCTTCATCCGGTGCTAATCCACATCAGTCAAGAAAAGGAAGAGGAGGGCCCGGTTCGCCCCCCCGAAGACAGCGACCAATTAAGAAAAAGAAAGGTTTTGGTGATCTCTAGAGATATCAAAAGACTAAATCAATCTCTGTGCAGTATTATTTAAATGAAGAACTTTTGAGTTCAATCCACCTACAAGTAAATCGAAGATGATCAAGCTCCGCCTTAAGCGGTTTGGTAAAAAGCGTGAATCCAGTTTTCGTCTAGTTGCCTGTAATAGCACTTCAAGGCGAGATGGTCGCCCCCTACAAGAACTAGGCTTTTACAATCCAAGAACCAAAGAAACTAGATTAGATACAGAGGCTTTAAGAACTCGACTAGGACAAGGTGCTCAGCCTACTGATGCAGTAAGAACTTTATTAGAAAAAGGAGGACTTCTTGAAAAGAAAGTTCGACCAGCTGAAGTTATAGGTAAGCAAAAACAAGAAAAAGAAAGATCAGCAAAGAAAAAAGATGCAGCAGCATCGGAAACTTCTGATTAAGAAGTTTTGATGAATATCAATAATTTCAAGAAAATTTATGTCTGAAGCAACCACTGAAGGTCGCTTTTGTATAGATCTGCCTGATCCCGACGCTGCTACTGCTTTATCAGGGACAGGTCAGTCAACACTTAACAGATTAGGAACCCTTACAGGGGCTTCATTTGCATTAAGGGGGTTGCAACTAGAAATAAAAGGAAATTCCTATCAATTGGAAAGAGCTGCAGCAATTGTTGAATTAGTAAGACCAATCTGGGAAGAAGGACAAATTGTGAATGCGGTTGATTTACATGCTGCGGCTAAAGCGTTGGATAATGGTAAAAAAAATGATCACGCCAAATCAACAAAGAAAGTTTTAGCAAGAAGTCAAAGAGGAAATCTTTTAAGACCAAGAACGATTAGACAAAAATATTATGTAGAGGCCATGGAAAATAGTGATCTTACTTTTGCGCTAGGCCCAGCTGGAACAGGCAAAACATTCTTAGCAACTGTACTAGCTGTACGAATGCTTACTGAGAGAAAAATTGAGAAAATTATTTTGACAAGACCTGCTGTTGAAGCTGGAGAGCAATTGGGCTTTTTACCTGGCGACTTGCAGCAAAAGGTTGATCCTTATTTAAGACCTTTGTATGATTCTCTCCACTCTTTACTTGGACAAGATAAAACTAATTTACTTATAGAAAAAAATGTGATTGAAGTCGCTCCTTTGGCTTACATGCGAGGGAGGACTTTAGAAGAATCTTTTGTGATACTTGATGAAGCTCAAAATACTACTCCAGCTCAAATGAGAATGGTTCTTACCAGGTTGGGTGAGAGATCTCGGATGGTAGTAACTGGCGATATAACCCAAATAGACTTGCCATGTGGACAAATGAGTGGACTTATTGAGGCGGCAGATTTACTCGAAAAGGTTGATGGGATTTCAGTTTGCAGACTTACCTCTTCAGATGTAGTAAGACATCCACTTGTTCAAAGCGTTGTTGATGCTTATGCAGAGCTAGACAAAAAAAAACGATAGGGTGATCCGCATTCACATTCATGAAGACATATTTTTTTTGTGTCAAAATAAGTATTAATAATTATCTGGTGCGTTATGCCAGCAAACAGCAATTTTCAACAGGCTATTCGTGAAGCACAATCAAGTGCACTTATTGGTCCAAATGTAGTAAACAAAGCTTTGCCTTATGTAGGCGGAGGAATGGCATTAACTGGATTAGGTGTTTTAGGGGGACTTTCTTTACAAGCAACTAGCAATCCTTTATTCGGTCCGCTATTCATAGTCGCATTCATTGCAGAGATAGTTCTATTTTTCATGGCAAGCAGCGCTGCCAATAATGCCAACAACTCTAAAGCGCTTCCACTCTTGACGGGATTTAGTTTATTAACTGGTTTTACCCTAAGTGGGATTGTTGGGTTAGCAATTCAAGTTGCAGGGATGGGTGCTATAGGTACAGCTGTGTTCGCGACTGGAATTACTTTCGTGATTGCATCTTCTGTCGGCAGAAAAATGAGTGATAACGTTGGTCAAGCTTTGCAAGGGGCAGTAGGCCTTGGATTGCTTGGCCTTATTATTGCAATGGTTTTCCAGTTTATTGGTGGTTTATTTGCTCCAGGGATGTTCGGAGGAAGTGGTTTTGAATTAATGATTGCGGGCTTCGGAACTGTACTTTTTGTAGCAATGTCTTTTGTAGATTTCTATACAATGCCAAGAAGATATAACGATGAACAGTATTTAGCGGGGGCATTGGGGATGTACCTAACTTATATAAATTTATTTGTTTTTGTTCTTCGTCTTATTATTGCTCTTCAGGGCGGTGGAAGAAGAGATTAAGTCATTTAAATTGAAATAAAAAAAGAGCCCCAGGGCTCTTTTTTTATGTCGCAACTTCAAAAATACTTTCTGATATTGCCCTGATTTGTTCTTCGTTATACTTCCATTTGTCTAGAAACTTCAAGTCCGTTCCATTCCCTTTTGTTGCTTCTAGTAAAATATCTAATCGTTTTTTTACCTGATTCGAATCTAATAGTTTTAGTAATTCAATACACCTAATCTTTATTCTCTCTGATTGGATTTCTTGTGGATCATTATTATTGCGATGTGTAATTATCATTGCTGAACTCATAGCAAGATTCTTTACGGTTAAGTCAACAACAATTTCTCCAGAACTTCTTAATTGAAAAATCAATGCATCTGGAAATCTGTCCATTAAAGCGCAATCTATAGAGAGACTCACAACAAAAAATCCTCTTGCACCCTCCACCGTTTTAATAAGCTCGCCTATTCGATCAGAAATAACTTCGTCACTTATTTCATCATTTTCCCAACTTTTGCACCAAAGCATTGATGCTTGCATAGCCTCTTTAAAAGTTGGTTTCTGTTCATTCATGGTTTTATTGCTCTTTTAGAGTAAGGCTATAGATAATCGTAGAGAAATAAAATGTCTTTGGGAGATTTAAATCAACAGGATTTTAAGTCAGGATTTATTGCTTTAATAGGTAGACCCAATGTTGGTAAATCAACTTTCATAAACAAATTTATTGGCGAAAAAATAGCAATTACATCACCCATTGCTCAAACCACTAGAAACAGATTAAAAGTAATACTTACGAATAAAAAGTCTCAAATTATATTTGTAGACACTCCTGGTATTCATAAACCCCATCATTTATTAGGTGAAAGGCTTGTTCAGAGTGCCAAGAGATCTATTGGAGAAGTAGATGCAGTTCTAGTTATTTTTGAAGCCAATCATTCTCCAGGGAGAGGAGATGCATTTATTTTGAATTTGATTAGAAATTTACAAATTCCAGTGATTGTTGCCTTGAATAAATGGGATCTTGTTCAGTCAAGTCAATTTAAAGAACGAAAGAAAGAATATTTAGACTTTTTTGAGGGCACATATTGGCCAGTTTTTTGTTGTAGCGCTCTTACAGGAGAGGGATGTAATGACTTGATTAATGAAATAGAAGAAAAACTACCTTTGGGACCACAGTTGTATCCAAGTCATATGACTTGTGACCATCCTGAGAAGTTTTTGATGGCCGAATTCATAAGAGAACAAGTTTTAATAAATACACGCGAAGAGGTTCCTCATAGTGTGGCAGTTTCTATTGATAAAATTGAAGATATGCCTTCGAAGAAAAAATCTAAAGAGAAGGAAAGAACAGGAATTCTTGCAACTATTTGTGTTGAGAAAAAAAGTCAGAAAGGAATCTTAATTGGTAAAGGGGGAAGTATGTTGAAGAAAATTGGCCAGGAATCAAGACTGCAAATTCAAACTTTAATTAATGGAAATGTCTATTTAGAGTTGTTTGTTAAAGTTGTTCCTGACTGGAGAAGTAAATCTTCTCGTTTGAATGAGTTTGGTTATGACGGGGTCTAATTTATATGAGTAAATTGAGGTTCGATGTAATAAGCCTTTTCCCAGAAGCGTTTAAAAATTTTTTTAGTCATGGACTGATAAAAAAGGCATTTGACGAGAAGATTGCATCAATTCAAATACACAATCCTCGTGACCATGCAATAGATAATTATCGAAAAGTTGATGATGAACCATATGGTGGAGGGGCAGGAATGGTCTTAAAGCCTGAACCTTATTTTTCTGTATTTGATCAAATTCCAAAGCTGAATAAAAAGAGGGTTCTTTTGATGACTCCACAAGGTAGAAAAACATCTCAATCTGATTTTTCTAGATGGTCAAAAGAAGATCAACTCATTTTGATATGCGGTAGCTATGAGGGATTTGATGAGAGAATACGTTCTTTAGCTGATGAAGAAATTTCAATTGGAGACTTTGTTCTTACCGGTGGAGAAATCCCAGCAATAACTGTTATTAATGGAGTAGTACGTCTATTGCCTGGAACTTTAGGCAGTGCAGAATCATTAGAAGAGGAAAGTCATAATGAGTTTCTTTTAGAACATCCCCAATACACACGACCCTCTGAATTCAAGGGCATGAAAGTTCCTGACCTTCTTCTAAGTGGTAATCATAAATTAATTAAAGAATGGAGGCAGAAGCAAAGAGAAATTAGGACGCAGTCCCGAAGGCCCGATTTGTTTGAGCTTTGGAAGCTCGACCAATTATCATTCGACAGGAGAATTTCATCATTAAAACCTGAAGTGAGCTTAAGAATAGGCAATGGTTATGACATGCACCGATTGGTTCCTGGTCGGCCTTTAATACTTGGAGGTGTCAAGTTAAACCATCCTGAAGGTTTAGGTCTTGATGGTCACAGTGATGCAGACGTTCTTACTCATGCAATTATGGATGCCATATTAGGGGCATTATCCTTGGGTGATATTGGAAAGTATTTCCCTCCAGATGACCCGAAATGGAAAAATGCAGATAGTTTGATTCTTCTTGAACAGGTCATGGAATTGATTGAGAAGAAAGGTTGGCAAATTCAAAATATTGATTCAGTTATTGTTGCTGAAAGACCAAAATTAAAACCTTATATTGGATCGATGAAGGAGAAAATATCTAAGAAAATAGGAGTTAACGCTGATGATGTAGGAGTTAAGGCAACTACAAATGAGAAATTAGGTGCTGAGGGAAGAGAGGAAGGCATATGTTGTCATGCAGTTGTTTTGATGAAAAAAAATGAAAAATAGTAGGAGAAAAATTTTTATCAAAAAAATACTTAGGTTTATTTTTATTAATCTGATTTTTCTTTCTACTATTTTGGGAAACGTGAAAAATATTCAAGCTGAGTCTTTATTGAAAGTGAATTTTCCAAAAGAATCTATTGTTGAACACCTTAAGCTTGATGTCCCAAAAAAATTTAAAAATGCTTGGTTAAAAGCCGAAGAAGGAAGTTGGGAGCCTTGGTTATTGAAGCAAGATGGCTTTTTAGGACGTCAACTTTTTTGGGATCCTAAAGTTGAGGAGGCAACCTTATTGATTGGTTGGGAGTCAAAAGCAGTTTGGAAAAAGATCCCTCAAGCAGAAATAAATCTTGTCCAGCAGGATTTTGAAAAGATTGCAAGAAAGGAAACAGGTGAAACAATTGGAAATCCTTTCCCATTAATTTTTGAAGGGGAATTAAATCCAGAGTAAAAATGAATCAATCAATTATTGATTTTCAGAGGCGAAGTCGACTTGGTGTCATTGAGGCCATATGGGGACAACATAAAACAATTGAACAAATTTCTGAAATATTGAAAAAATATCAACTTCAGTCTGAAACTGCTTTAGTGACAAGACTTTCTAAAGAAAAGGGAGAAAAACTTTTAGTTGAATTTCCTTCTGCAAAATTTTATGAAGTATCAGGTTGTTTAACTTTGGGGGCATTTAAGGAATCTACTTCTTCTAAGGAAGAAGTAATTATTTTGACTGGAGGAACAAGTGATGTAGGGGTTGCTTCAGAAGCTGAAATAGCTTTGAATTTGCATGGAATAAAAACTAAATTGTTGATTGATGTTGGTGTGGCAGGACTTCACAGGCTGTTAGACCGACTGGAAGAAATAAAATTAGCTAAAATAGTTATTGCTTGTGCAGGAATGGAGGGGGCTTTACCTACGGTACTTGCAGGATTAATTCCTCAGCCAATTATTGGAATTCCTGTTTCAGTTGGATATGGGATTAGTGGTGGTGGTAAAACTGCCTTGGAAGGAATGCTGGCTAGTTGTGCTCCAGGATTGATGGTAGTTAATATTGATAATGGTTATGGTGCAGCAATGGCTGCTATGCGAATTTTATTCAACTAATTTAAATTATTTTTTTCAATAGACTTTTCTGATTTTATTTCTAAAACCTGCTCTAACCATAATTTCATTGAATTAGGTAATAGCCCTTTCTCGTAACGGAATATAGCTTCAGTAAGTACGGGTGTATTTATCCATTGAATAGACTTTCTTCTCATTAAAATTCATTTCTTTATCTTAAGTTGAACTATGAAATTAAGGAGCGCAAGGGGGTGATTTGCAGTCTTAAGATTCTTCGTCATATTTGTTACCAAGTCTTGTTAGCTCATCACTATTGTTACTGGATTCAACATCTAGAAGACGAGTGACTAATTCTGATAAATCTCTTTGAGCAAGCTCTCCCGAGCTTTCCCATTTCATTGAGCGAGGTTCTGGTTGCGAAGAAGCCGACACTTCTGTAATTTAAAAATCTGTGAGGGAATCCTAACTGTTATTCGCGTGAAAAATGACCGTTGTTTACGTAAATAAGATGAAAAAAATATAAAGAAATCAGGTTTTTTGTTATTTTGATTACTGACTTTATAAATGTTTAAGATTTGGATATTGAATTATTAGCTCTTCTTCTCTCAAGGTCTCTCCTTCTCCGTCGGGTTGCCAGATAACTTCTAAGGCGATTAAGTCATTTGATGATATTGAACCTAAAACTCTCAATGCATCTTTGATGAGCTCGCTGCTTGCGGAGTTTTGTAGTTTTAAGTCATTTTTGGTCGCTACAAGAATTGTAATCGCAATGTATTCATTTGTTGAATCAGATTCTCCAGGTTTGGATTCAGTATTTGTTGATGTAGATATTTGACCAGAATAGTTTGATGTGAGTTCTGCCGTTAATTTGCTTCTTTCAATTATTGATATCCGATTAAATGTTGATTCTGCGGAGGCATATGGAACAGAACCAGTTTCTATATTTGAATAGACCCATAGTTCAGGTTTCCTAAGTAAGGAGAGTGTTGTGTCTTGAAGGACTCTTTGAAGGCCAGATGAAGTTGAGGTATTGGAAGAGGCAGCAAGATCCCTAAGGTTCACTTGTATTTCTTTTGCACTTGCAAGTAAGCCAATCTGAAACTGTATTAAAGAAACTTTTGATGGGTTTGCTGATTTCGAAACTATCGAGTTGTTACTTGAATTGGAAAAACTTGAAGAGTTTTTAAATGAATTGACAATTACACCAACGATTGACATAAGTATTAAAAATCCAAAAATCCCACCACCACCAAAGCCAAATACTGGTAATAAAAAAGGAAAACCAATACCACCACCTCTGTAGCCACTTCCATAGCCTCGAAAGTTATTGCCTCCATATCCTCCGTAATTTTGGCTTCGTGGTGAAGAAGGTGCCTGAAAACTTCCACCACCAATGCGTCCTCCACTGGCAGCTGACGCAGTGTTGGGATTAATAAATAAAAAAGAGGAAATTATTACAGAACTAATCAGGAAAGAAAAAAATCTTTTTCTTTTAAACCAGCTCAAGCGCGTAAATTTGAACACCTATTTATGTCGGGATTTATTAACTGTAGGAACCTCCACCAACAATTGTCACAACCTCTAAGCAATCGCCATTATTTATTTTTGTACTTATCCAAACTTTTGGGTTGATAATTTCACCATTCAACTCAACTACTACTAATTGAGGCTTGTAACCTAAGTTCTCAAGCAAAGGTTCCAATAGTAATTCTTCACTGGTGTTTTTAATAGTTTTAATTTCACCGTTGATTTTTAGTTGCATCTTAGTAATTTGATAAGCTCTTCAGTCTTTGAAAATGGGTCATTTGAATTAATGATTGCATTTGAAACAGCTATGCGAAGATTATTAATTTTGTTTAATTTTCTGATATTTAAGTTGTTGATCCCTCCAATAGCAAAAGCAGGTAGGAGAGTTTCACTTAATCCCTTTTTAAGGTAGTCAATTCCAATAGGATTTAGTTGTTTTTTTGTTTTGGAGGAAAATATTGGACCTATGCCAATATAGTCGCAGCATTCTTTTTCGGCATTTTTGATGTCTTCAAGGCAGTGAGTGCTTCTGCCAATGATCTTTTCAGTACCTAGGAGCTCTCTCGCGATTTTTGTTGGTATATCATCTTGCCCTAAATGAATCCCATCGGCGTCAACAGCAAGTGCGATATCGATACGGTCATTGACAATAAATAATGAATTAAATTTTTTACAAAGAGAGGCTAAGCATTTAGCTTGTGAGATTTTTTCATTATCATGTAAAAATTTTTCTCTGTATTGAACTATTTTTACACCAGCTTTTAGAGACTGAAGAACAATGTCTTCGAGATTTCTTGTGTTTGTGGTTACCAAATATACTGAACAATCTCTTAAGGTTTGTCTTTTATTTATGCCTTCTGTCGTATTAAGAACCTTTATCTCGATCTCATAAGTTTCGTATCTAATTTTGCTGGCTATTTCACAAAGATTCGGATCTGTTATTCGAGTAAATTCCTCTATTACTCTTAAAGCTTCTTGCACTCTAGATGAGTTTGCAATAAATACAGCCTCTGGGGTTGATCTTACTGCTTGTAACGGATGTGAAATTCCCATCGCTGGGTCGTTGGATGTAAGCCTTGCTTTTCGATAAATGTTGTGGTGATGTACTCCTAATTGTTGCCTCCAATCTTTGATTTGAATCGAAAAATCACTTCTTTTTAGACCAAACCTGCACCAATCTTCCATCACTCGAAGACCCTCTCTAGCTCGATCAAGGTTCGCGTCAATCAATTGAGCAATACGATTATCAGATGGAGGGGTGACAGGCATTGATTTCATGTCATCCTTTATTAGATAATATGTATTTAAATTTTATTGTGGAAAATGATTCTGAGAACAATATGACTGTGCTTATTTGGGGTGTTTTTTTGTTAGGTGGCATAGGTTTATTTGTTGTTTGGGGACTGTCTAACGCTTATCCCACAATTACTTGAATTTAGTTTTTTTTTGTCAAAATTTCTTTTGCAAAAATTGCATCTAAACTTATTTGTTTGCTAAGTTCTTCAATGTTCTTAAATTTCTTTTGAAGTCTAATTCTATGCACAGGTTCAATAATTAATTCATGCCCTAATAGGTTGATTTCTTTGTCTAGAAGATGAACTTCTACGGCTGATGAGGAGTTTGGATCAATAGTAGGCTGAGGGCCCATATTCATAACAGCTGAGAAACGTTCATTTTTGTTCCCTATGTAAGCCCATGCTGCATAAACTCCAATTGATGGAAGAAACTTTCGGCCATCTATTTTTAAATTTGCTGTTGCCCAGCCAATTTTTTTACCTAAACCTCTGCCTTTCTCAACAGTCCCTCTAAAGGTGTAAGGACGCTTTAAAAGATATTGTGCATGTTTTAAATCACCATCATTGAGTGCTTTTCGTACTCTGCTACTACTGAGTCGACCATGATTGTCTTCAAGGATTGGAATAATAGAAATTTTTATTCCTAGTGATGCACCTATCTTTTTTAAAGTAGAAATGTCACCTTCCCTATTGCGTCCAAACCTAAAATTTTCTCCAACTGCTATGTGTTTAGCATGAAGGGTTTTAACTAGAATTTCATCTATAAATGTCTCTGCACTTTTGGAAGCAAGAGTTTTATTAAAAGGAACCAAAACTAATTGTTCTATTCCTAATGGCTCGAGCAGGAATGTTTTTTCATTTGGTAAATCTAATCTTAATCTAGATTCACCAAAGAGAACCTCACGGGGGTGAGGCCAGAAACTTACAACTGTTGGTACACCAATTGGCTCTTTTAAGATAGCTTTTATTACTTTTTTATGACCTAAGTGAAGACCATCGAAACTACCTAACGCCAGCGCTGTAGGTAGTTTCGCGTTTTCAGGAGCACAGAGAGGAATCAAGATAAACGTGCAATTTTTGTGCTTAGATGGCAAATTTGTTTTATCACCTTATTCATCGTGATGGCAGATCAACGCGACTTTCAATTGCTTTCTCTAGGAATGAGAAGAATTGGTTGGCTTCGGTTCTGGATTCAAACAATTTTAGGTGTAGTGGTAGTGGGTGTTTTGTTGTTCAACAATGTTGGAAGTAGTTTAGCTAGAAACTCAGAGAGAGCATTGGGCTTAGGGCCAGGTTTGTCTCTCACGACATTGGCATTCATTTTATTGCTATTTAGCCTTTGGCAAGGGTGGTTGATAGTAAAGACTGGTAGAGCTTTAGGTAGCGAGGCTCGCCCAAGTAGAGGAGAAACAAGTCGATTACTAAAGAGAGGCTTGATTGTCGATTTGGTCGGATTGGTTTTTTCATCGGTTGGATATCAATCTTTAGCAGGAGCTTTGTTCGTGCAGGCTTCAATGCAAGCCCCTGGGATTTCCATTGGAACAGGTATGAGAGCAATGGAAAATTATCCAATTACTTCTTTGGAAATGCTTTCTGTCTTGAGTAATACCCAAGTTTTGTTTGCACATTTGATTGGTCTGATTTTTTCTTTATGGTTACTGCAAAGGATTTTTAGAAAAAGCTAATTTTTATATTAAGTTTGGCAAATCATCAAGATTCCCTCTCCAAAAAAGATCAGGTTGAATGGGGGTTAATGAGGGAGAGCATAAAGCTATTTGAGAAACATCACTTGGCCATTCTTTAGGTCCTTCTCCAGCTGATTGAAGATCTTTTACAGCTTCTCCTGCCATCCAAAAATAAGTGTTACCTCTTGGATCGACCCTGCGTATGAATTGCTCCTCATATTGTCTGATTGAAAGTCTTGTCCAAACCAAATCGCCCATTTCTTTTTCTTCACAAGGGGGAATATTTAAATTTAGGAGTAAGTTCTTTGGCCAACTTTGTTGGATTGATTTCTCTGCAATATCCAAAGCAAGTTTCCCAGCAAAACCAAAACTTTTCCATTGAAAACTGGCAATGCTTACTGCAATAGATGGGATTCCATCCAAAGTCCCCTCAAGCGCAGCAGCAACAGTGCCTGAGCAAAAAATATCAGTTCCAAGATTGGGGCCATGATTTATTCCCGAAAGGATTAGGTCTGGCTTTTGATCAAGAAGTTCATTAAGTGCGAGTTTTACGCAATCAGCGGGTGTACCACTACAGCCCCAGGCTTTAATGCCTTTCCCAAATAATTCGTCTGCTTTTTCAGCTCGTATAGGGGAATGTAAAGTTAATCCATGACCGGTTGCGGATCTTTCTTGATCTGGACAAACAACAGTAACCTTATGTCCTCTGCTCGCTGCTGATGTGGCAAGTGTTCTTATCCCTTCTGCAAAAACCCCATCATCATTACTAATTAAAATTCTCAAAGGTTTCATTTTTTAGCTATGAGTTTTTTGAACTTGGATAGGTTGCCGATTAAACTAGTACTCGAGATTGGAATTCATTGAGTTCAGCATTAACCCTAAAACAGCTCATGAATGAGCTTGAAATTCTAGAAAGCAAAGCAGCAAAAGATATATCTGCTGCTGAAAATTCTGAATCAATAGAGAAATTAAGGTTGGGTTTCCTGGGAAAGAAAGGAAAACTCTCACTTCTATTAGGAGAAATGAAAAGTCTTTCTAATGAGGAAAGACCTTTAATTGGTCAAAGAGCGAACGTTTTAAAAACTCAATTACAAGAATTAATAAAGGAAAAGCTTGAAATTTTAAAAGCTCAAGCTTTAAATCAGATATTAATAAAAGAAACTATAGATGTTACAGCGCCTCCAACAGGTATTTCTCAAGGACATCGGCACCCTTTAATAACAACTACTGAGCAAATAATTGATCTTTTCTTAGGCCTTGGTTACCAAGTCTCTGAAGGACCTGAGATAGAGAATGATTATTACAATTTCGAGGCACTAAACATTCCACCTGACCATCCGGCAAGAGATATGCAAGATACTTTTTATTTGGGAGGTGAATACCTTTTGAGAACTCATACTTCGCCTGTTCAAATTCGAAGCCTTGAAAGTAAAAAGCCTCCCGTAAGAATTGTCTCTCCTGGTCGTGTCTATCGAAGAGATGCCGTTGATGCTACTCATTCGCCTGTTTTTCATCAGATTGAAGTCTTAGCAATTGATGAAAAACTTGACTTTAGTCATTTAAGAGGAACAGTAATGGCTTTTTTAAAAGCCTTTTTTGGAGATCTTCCTATTCGATTCAGAGCTAGTTATTTCCCATTTACAGAGCCATCAGCAGAAGTTGATGTTCAATGGAGGGGAAAATGGTTAGAAGTTATGGGTTGTGGGATGGTAGATCCTGCCGTTCTAGAAGAATTAGGGATTGATCCAGAAAAATATAGTGGATTTGCTGCAGGACTTGGCGTGGAAAGATTTTGCATGGTTCGTCATGGCGTAGATGACATTAGAAAGTTATATACAAGTGATCTCAGATTTTTAGAACAATTTTAAAGTTAAATATTTTTGAATTAATTTTTAATTGTATTAAATAAATATTATTGACATTTAATTGCTAATATTGACCAATAGTTTGTGAAGCATGATCGGTGCCCCGAGTAGGACTGATCGTTAATGACGGGAAAGAGCTTGCTGTGGAGACAGCAAAAACTTTTCAAAAGAAACTAGAAGATTCTGGTTTTGAAGTTGTCAGAGTTAGTAGCGTAGGTGGATTATTAGGTTTTACAAATCCTGATCAATATATGAGTTCACAAGGATACAACTCATGTATTCCAGATGGCTTTGATTCTTCAATTTTGTTTGCCGTTGTATTAGGAGGGGATGGGACGGTATTGTCTGCAGCAAGACAAACTGCACCATTGGGTATACCTATACTCACAATAAATACAGGACATTTAGGGTTTTTAGCTGAGGCATATCTTTCAGATATAGATAAGATTTTCAAACATTTAATTGCAAGGCAATGGAATATTGAAGAGAGAACAAGCCTAGTGGTAAGTGTTATGAGAGGTGATCAATGTAGATGGGAAGCTCTTTGCCTTAATGAAATGGCATTACATAGAGAACCTATGACAAGTATGTGTCATTTTGAGATCTCTGTTGGCCGGCATGCGCCCGTAGATATTTCTGCAGATGGAGTAATTCTCTCAACTCCCACAGGCTCAACAGCTTATTCACTAAGTGCTGGAGGCCCAGTAATTACTCCTGATTGTCCGGTTTTGCAGCTTACCCCTGTATCTCCTCATTCCTTGGCATCAAGAGCTCTTGTCTTTAGTAATGAAGAGCCAGTAACAGTTTTTCCTGCCACACCAGAAAGATTAATGATGGTGGTAGATGGAAGTGCCGGCTGTTATGTCTGGCCAGAGGATAGAGTTTTAATTAGAAAAAGTGATCATCCAGTTAAGTTCATTAGACTTTCAGATCATGAGTTCTTTCAAGTTCTAAGAAATAAATTAGGTTGGGGACTACCCCACGTTGCGAAACCTGATAAAACATAAAAACTATTGAATTTCACCTTTTAAAATAAAGACAGGATTTAAAGGGGATAATCTTATATCTTCTCCAATACTTACACCTCTATATGATTGATGTTGACTAATAGATAGCTTATGTACTTTAGGCTTTAAAATCGACTCTAATTTTGATATTGATTTTAATGATATCAGTGGTATGACTATTATACAGGGACTATTTATTAGCCTCAATACTTTTTCAAGAATTAAATTTGAGTTTGAGCCACCACCTCCGATAATAACTCTATCTGGATGTAAAAGATTAGGTGTTATTTTGTTTTCTTTGAATATATTTAATGCTTCGTCTTCAATTATCAATGATGGTCTAACACCAATTCTTATTGCATTCTCTTTAATTATATTTTTACTTCCAACCCTTTTATCAATGGATAATAATTTAAGATTTGGAGATATTCTTAAGGCTTCCAAACCAATACTCCCAACGCCACTACCTATGTCCCAAATTACTCCTTGCTTTGGGAGATTAAGCTCGGAAAGAAGTTGAACTCTAATTTCTCTTTTTGTCATTAACCCAGGGCAGTCTGAATATTGAAGAAAAATAGAATCATCAATTCCAAATAAAGGTAAATCTTTTGATTTTATTAGAGGCTTTTCTTTTTCAAAAAGAATAACAAGATGCAATGGATCTAAATCTATTGGAAAATCCTGAATTGAATTAATTTTTATGATTCTTTCATTTTGGTATCCAAGTCTTTCAAAAGTCCAAAAATCATATTTCCCTTCAAGCCTAAGTGAATGCAGTAATTCATAAACCTCTTTAGCCCCCCCTCTATTTGAGTCAGTTAAAACCACAAGTGAAGAAGGCAGCTTTTTAATGACTTTTTCAAATGAAATTGGGTCTCTTCCATGAAGACTGATCCATTGTGTGTTTTGCCAAGGTTTGCCAAGTCTGGAAAAAGCTAGTTGGAAAGAGGTGGCTGCAGGCTCAAAATAAAGTTTTGATAAAGGAAAATTTTGAATTAGTAATCTACCAATTCCAAACCAAAGAGGATCACCACCAGAAAATACAATTGTTTTTTTCTTTCTTTTTTTAATAGATCTATAAATTCATTTAGTTTGTCAGTTGCAATGAACTCAAACTTTTGATTTTTTATATCTTTATTTTTTAACCAAGTTTTGAATGAATCTAAAATTCTTTGTGGTCCTGCGACTCTCTCAGCTTTAAAAATTTGTTTTTTTTTAGCTTCAAAAAAACTTTCAGCACATGAAGTATCAATTCCTATTACGTGTATCTGCTTTGACTCATTAGGCATGGTTTAAATAAATTTACGTAGAAAAATTTCTTTTTTATAGCTTTACTATTTTTTTGATGAAAATCAACTAAAACTTCAATAGTTAGTTTGAAAGTTTTGTGAATCTTAAAAAAAATGAAGCTGAGGAACACTTGGTCAGAAGATCACGACTGCATGAAATTTTGATAGCTCTGATTAAGCAACAAAAAGATTTAGAATTGATGGACGATGGTGTTCAAGCCTTTGAAAATCATATTAATCATTCAGATAAATATGACCCTTCCAAAATAATTGAACATAATCAACGTATCATTAAGAAATATCAGTCACTAGTTCGTTCTGCAATAGCATTAGATGCACTACTTGAATCAGAAGATTACGATATTAGTGATGGAAGGATTTCGTAATTTATTTCGCCTAATAATTTTTTTGCTTTTGATTTTTTGTTGTTTATTTTCTAGTGTAAATGAAATCTATGCAGATTCAAAAGTTAATTTAAATGATCAGAAAAAAGAGATTAAAAGGAGCTTAGAGAGCCTCAAGGACTTGGATTACCAAACTTGGCAAATTATCGTCTATCCAAGTTCCAAAGATTCCAAAAAATTGATTTTAAGAATTGTGGGTTATCCAGGTTCATTAAGGATTGATCATCCAACTGACTTGATAGTTAACTCCGGGCGGAAGACTTGGGATCTAAAAGACATATCAAAAAACAGTAAATTCAAAGTTGAAACTTTGAATGATTCAGCTGCAGAATTTGACCTAAGCAATTTGATAGCTCAGTTGGATAAAAATAGACCATTGAGACTCAGATTGCCTGGCTTGATAAATGATTTACCAATCCCGCCATACTTAGTAAGTGAATGGAGATCATTAGCTGAATAAAAATGATTAATTTGCCTGAGGATCAAAAAATATGGATTCCGTGGATGAGACGGTCAATCCAATTAGCTTTATTAGCAGCAGGTAAGACAAGTCCAAATCCCCTTGTAGGATCAATTGTTTTGGATTCGGGTGGAAGACTTGTTGGGGAGGGATTCCATACAGGAGCAGGGAACCCTCATGCTGAAATAGAAGCACTTTCTCAAGCGGGAAAAAAGTCGGCTAATGGAACAATCGTTGTAACTTTAGAACCCTGCTGTCATCAAGGTTTAACACCTCCTTGCACAGAAGCAATAATTAAAGCAGGTTTAAAAAGAGTTGTTGTTGGGATGGTCGATCCTGATCCTAGAGTTTCAGGAAATGGAATTTCAAGATTAAAAGACTCTGGACTTGAAGTTATTGAGGGGGTTTTGAGTCAAGAATGTGAATTAATTAATCGCGAATTTAGTTTTCGAGTTCGTAATGGACGTCCTTGGGGAATTCTTAAATGGGCAATGAGCCTAGATGGAAGAATTGGACTGCCAAATGGTAATAGCAAGTGGATAACAGATGTCCCTGCGAGGAACTCGGTTCATCAAATTAGATCTAATTGTGATGCCGTTATAGTTGGAGGCGGCACAGTACGTTTCGATAATCCTCTTTTGACTTCAAGAGGATTATCAAATCCTGAACCTTTAAGGGTCATTTTCTCAAGATCATTAAATTTACCTAAAGATGCAAAACTTTGGGATACAAAAATTGCGAGAACAATAATTGCTTATGGGCCAGAGGGTGATGAATCTTTCTTTTCTGATTTACCAGATGGTCCAGAGAAATTAAGACTAAATACGAATGATCCAGCTGAATTGCTAAATTCTCTAGCGAAAAAAGGCTGCAATAAAATTCTTTGGGAATGTGGCCCTCAATTAGCTACAAGTGCAATTAAGGCGAATTGTGTTCAGGAATTAGTTGTTTTTGTTGCACCAAAACTCTTGGGAGGAAAGTCTGCAATGAGTCCTCTGAACAGTTTTGGATTTGAATCAATCAGTTCTACCTACAAATTGCAACATTCTTTTTTAGATCGAAAAGTAGAAGATCTTTGTTGGCGACTACTTTTTTAGTGGGTTTATTTTTTAGTATTAGATATTCGTTCGGATCTCCCTCCAGTTAAACAAGTCGATTTGGCATGAAAGTTGATTAACTTAGGGGCAATTAAATTTTTGCTAATGCCAATACGACAGGACGAAAATCAACCAAATAGACGTTTTGGAATAATTAATTTAGTTCTCATAGGTTTTGGAGCGCTTCTTCTCTTTAGTAGCTTTTTCCCAAGTCAAAATACACAAGTTCCAAGAGTTCCTTATTCACTTTTTATAAATCAAGTAGATGATGGTGAAGTTAAGCGTGCATACATAACTCAAGATCAGATCAGGTACGAACTTTCCACAGTTGAAGAAGGTGCACCATCTGTTTTAGCAACAACTCCAATTTTTGATATGGAGCTACCTCAAAGGTTAGAGAAGAAAGGAGTTGAGTTTGCAGCTGCTCCTCCTAAGAAACCAAATATATTTACCACTATCCTTAGTTGGGTTGTACCACCGCTGATTTTCATACTTGTCTTACAGTTTTTTGCTCGTAGAAGTATGGGTGGTGGTGGAGCTCAAGGAGCGCTTAGTTTCACGAAAAGCAAAGCTAAAGTCTATGTTCCAGATGACGAATCAAAGGTAACTTTTGAAGATGTTGCAGGCGTAGATGAAGCAAAAGACGAATTAACTGAAATTGTAGATTTTCTCAAAAAGCCACAAAGATACACAGATATAGGTGCAAGGATTCCTAAAGGTGTTCTTCTGGTGGGACCTCCAGGTACAGGTAAAACTCTTTTATCTAAAGCAGTTGCAGGTGAGGCTGAAGTACCTTTCTTCATTATCTCTGGTTCTGAATTTGTAGAACTATTTGTTGGTGCAGGTGCTGCAAGAGTTAGGGATCTGTTTGAACAAGCTAAGAAAAAAGCTCCTTGCATAATATTTATTGATGAACTTGACGCTATAGGCAAAAGTAGATCAGGGTCTATGGGTGTTGTGGGTGGAAATGATGAGAGAGAGCAAACTCTTAATCAACTTCTTACTGAAATGGATGGTTTTGCTTCAACTGATAAACCTGTTATCGTTCTTGCCGCAACTAACCAACCTGAAGTTTTAGATGCAGCCCTATTGCGTCCAGGCAGATTTGATAGACAAGTACTTGTTGATAGACCTGACCTTTCTGGTAGAAAGACGATTTTAGAAATTTATACAAAAAAAGTTAAACTTTCTAATGAAATTGATTTAGATCGCATTGCTCAAGCAACTAGTGGCTTTGCTGGTGCTGACTTGGCTAATATGGTTAACGAAGCAGCTCTTCTTGCTGCCCGAGGCAAAAGAACTTCTGTTGAGCAAAAAGATTTAAACGAAGCAATTGAAAGGGTTGTAGCTGGATTAGAGAAAAAAAGTAGAGTTCTTCAAGATGATGAGAAAAAGATTGTTGCTTATCATGAGGTTGGTCATGCAATTGTTGGTCACTTGATGCCAGGTGGTAGCAAAGTTGCAAAAATTTCAATTGTTCCTAGAGGAATGAGTGCGTTGGGTTATACCCTTCAATTGCCAACTGAGGAAAGATTTTTAAATTCTAAAGAAGATTTACAAGGCCAAATAGCTACTCTTTTAGGTGGTAGATCTGCAGAAGAAATCATTTTTGGAAAAATTACCACTGGAGCATCAAACGATTTACAAAGAGCTACTGATCTAGCAGAACAAATGGTAGGTACATATGGAATGAGTGATATTTTGGGCCCATTAGCATATGACAAGCAGGGAGGTGGACAATTCCTCGGTGGTAACAACAATCCAAGAAGAGAATTAAGTGATGCAACTGCACAGGCAATTGATAAAGAAGTCAGAAGTTTGGTAGATGATGCACATGAAAGTGCCTTAAACATTCTTAAGAATAATCTTTCATTATTAGAAGATATTTCCCAAAAAATCCTTGAGAAGGAAGTAATAGAGGGAGATGAACTTAAAGAAATGCTTTCAAGTAGCGTCATGCCTGAAAAAGTTTTGAATTAAAACACTTGACTTTTATATCCTTTATCTCCGATAAAGGATATTTGAGGCTTATTTATGGCTTCAGTATCTTCTGGCTTAGCTTCTAAATTAACCACTTTTAGTAAGAAGAACTTTCTTTCTTCATCTGATTTAAATAGTGATCAGATTTTATCTTTATTTGAATTAGCGAAACAGCTAAAAATAGGTAATAGAAGAATAGACCTAGGGAATAGGGTTCTTGGATTGATATTCAAAAAAGCCTCCACTAGGACAAGAGTGAGTTTTCAAGTTGCAATGGCAAGGTTGGGAGGTCAGACTGTTGATTTGAATCCTCAAATCACACAACTTGGCAGAGGTGAACCGATAAAAGACACCGCAAGGGTTTTGAGTCGATATTGTGATGTTCTTGCAATTCGTACTTTTTCTCATGAAGAACTAGAAGAATATGCAGAGTGGGCAACTATCCCTGTTATTAATGCTCTAACTGATCTCGAACATCCTTGTCAGGCACTAGCCGATTATTTAACAATTCAGGAGAAATTTGGCAAGCTTAAAGGAATAAACCTTTCTTACATCGGAGATGGGAATAATGTCGCAAACTCATTGATGATATGCGGAGCAATATTGGGAGTTAATGTGAAAATTTGCTCTCCAAAAGGTTTTGAACCAGATTCTCAAATTGTAGAGAAGGCGAAATTACTCTCGGAATTTGGTTCGCAAATATCTATCTCTAATGAACCTTCAACGGCGGTAAAAGGAGCTCAAGTAATTTATACAGATGTTTGGGCTTCTATGGGGCAAGAGGAAGAGCATTTAAAGAGGAAAGAAATTTTTGAAAATTATAAAGTTGATGAGAAATTAATAGGCCTTGCAGATGAGGAAGTAATGATTTTGCATTGCTTGCCTGCTCATAGAGGAGAAGAAATAACAGAGGATGCATTAGAGAGCCGAAGTAGTCAAGTCTTTGATCAAGCTGAGAACCGTCTTCACGTTCAGCAAGCCTTGCTTGCCGTCCAGCTTGGAGGGCTTTAGGGTTGCGATACCGAGAGATCTTAGGTACATATGTATTGAAGGACATATGTACTCAATCTATTCGGATGCCAGAAGAAGCCCTAACAGCTGCCCAGCAAGAACTTTATGACTGGCTAGTAGATTTTATTGGAGATCATCATCACAGTCCTTCAATTAGGCAGATGATGCAAGCTATGGGCCTTAGATCTCCAGCACCAATCCAAAGTCGTTTAAGACATCTACAACAAAAAGGTTGGATAAAATGGCAAGAAGGTCAGGCAAGAACACTGCAATTAATAGAGGAGAGTATTTCGGGTGTTCCTGTTTTGGGTGCAATAGCTGCAGGTGGGTTAGTTGAAACTTTTGATGATGTACAGGAAACTTTAGATTTAAATTCAGTTCTTCAATTAAAGGGACTTTTCGCTTTGACGGTAAATGGAGATTCAATGATTGATTCTTTTATCGCAGACGGGGATATGGTTTTGATGGAACCTGTTTATGAACCCTCTCGCTTGAGAGACGGGACTATTGTAAGTGCAATGGTTCCTGGTTTAGGAACTACTTTGAAGCATTTTTTTCGCGATGGAAGTTTAGTTCGTTTAGAAGCTGCAAATACATCCTACGAACCTATAGAAATTGAAGCTGAACAAGTACATGTTCAGGGTAAATTAGCAGCCGTGTGGAGGAAAACGTAACTCTATTTTAAAACTAATTAAAACTATGAATGTTTTTTGACTTCCAAGAGTTGAATAAAGATGTTCTATTTTTATCTTCTCCATGAACTAAATTATCTGCTGCAGTAAATGGGCTCTCATTTGCTTGTAAAGGCTTCCTAATTAGAGCACCCAATCCTTTTGCTTCAATGTAAGTACCACCTTCCATATGTACTATTTGAAAGGTCCAGTTTTTATTCCAATATATGGAGAAAGGATTATGCATAAAAACTACTATGACTCTAAATTATCTTTTGATGGCTTTAAAGTCAGCAAAATAAATTAATTAATTAGTTAACCGGCTTATTTAAAACTTACTTTCAACATAAATTATTGCAGTTATTGCCTGATTATTTTTTATTGAAAAATTAGGACAATGAGAAAATTCTCTGGGAAATGAAACTATTGAAGTTTTAAGTTCTAAACTTTGATGCAATTGAAAAGGAATTAGATTTGCCAACTAAGAATGCAGAAGAGAAGAAGACTTGCTTAAGGTATAAAAACTAGTTTAGCTAGAAAACAGCTAGTTTCTTTGGCTGAATTGTTTTGTTTTGATCTTAAAGAGATTCATGTTTGGGATAAAATATTTTCTATTTTTTTTTTAGATCAAAACAATTCTAGAAGTATTAAAAATGGGTTTTTCCACTTTTCCACAAATTTCATAATTTAAAAAAAATCTCAACAGGGTTCATGTCAATTGAATAAGTGGATTAATTACAAAATAAAGAGTCAGCAATTAAAGCTTAGTTGCTGCAGTTGTTTTCCATGATTTTGTATCTCTTGATACATTGGAAAGTTCTTGTTAAAATTCTCGGACAAAACTTTTTGTAATATGAGGGAAACAGAAAAATGTGGAAAAGTATCATAATGTACAACTATCTCCTTAAAGAGAACTTTTTGCGTTGAAAAACGATAGATGCATCCCTTTTTATTTATAAAATCGTCTCTATTTCTTTGGTGAATTTTTGTTATGAATAATTTTTTTTAGACAACTCTTTAAAAAGTCATTAAATTTTTTATCAACGAGAAAATTTAATTCACTCAATGAAGGACCCCTTAAAATCAAGAAAAACAAAATCGACTTATGAAATTAATTGGAAGATTCGGGAAATTTTTTCAGAATCTGCTTTGACTAACTTTTGTGATGAGATGAATAATAAATACCTTTCTGTAGAAAAAAGAATGTAGCTCTTTTAACTCTTTTTTTATTTAAACTATTAAAAATAATTTATTTGTAATTAAGTTTTAATTAAATTGTATTTCTTCTCTACAAGCTTACCCATCTCCTCCAATCTAAAAAAAGATAAAGAATTAAGACTAGGCTTATAGTATAGATTAAATTTTGTTATCAAGATATATTATTTATTGAGGTTCTTACATGATAACCAGTTGGTTTGATATTAATTGAAAATCACTTTCCCTTTCTATTATTATCTCTAATGTTGGAACTTAAATCAACTATTTAAAAGTAGATAAACTTTACTCTTTTTTCAAGAAATGCCTTCCTTTTCTAAATAAGTCTTTTTAGTATTGCAAAAACGATGATAACCTTATCTTGGTTATAGATGTTCCATTCTTTTGGTAAAGAAGAAAAAGACTTTTCAAGTCTCATTTCAAGAACTCTTTGCAAGAGATTATTAATCCTTTTTCTAGACTCTCATTCCTTTTACTAAGATTTGAACATCTATCTTTTTTAAGGGCTTCATGGTCTAGCAGAAGTTTCTGCTAGAAAGCATTAAAAGCCCTTCTGTGATTAGCAATCCATTAAGCACTTTATTGTGAAAAAATTGCTATTTATCCACTATCAAGTGATTTTGACTTTATGTCTAAATCCTTGAGAAGTAGAAAACACAGTTTTCAAAACGATCTTGGGGCCATAGCTCAGTTGGTAGAGCACCTGCATGGCATGCAGGGGGTCAGCGGTTCGAGTCCGCTTGGCTCCATTCTTAATTTGAAACAATTTTGACTCAGGAAAAAGTACTTATGCACACATTCTATTTTTCTAGATCTTTGAATCTTTTGATAAATAATAATTTTTGAATTCCAGAATACCTTTTTCTCCAGATAGGTTTATTGGATAGCCACATTTTTCAATAACTGATATGGCTATTTCTTCGGCAAGTAATTCTTTATTAATATCATTAAAACCTTTTTTCTTTTTGAAAACTTGTTTGTTTTCTGCTAAAGAAAAGTCCATTGCGCTTTCCTTAGAAAGTCCAAAGCCAATAGCATTGCAAAATTTTTTTGTATATGATTGCGAAACTTTATTTATTAATTTATTATCAATACCTTCTGCAGCGGATAAGCTTTCTGTTTGAAGTAAAATTAACATTGAATATATTGTAAAAATTAAAGTAAATAGTCTAAAAAATACTTTCTTTAATGTATCTATCATGATCTATTTGGAAAATAGTAAAATAGTCTATTAAATAACATTTAGCTTTATTTTTAAAATATTTGTAATAGCCTCTAAGCCATTGGTAGAAAAAATTAACTTATAATACTTGAAATCAAATTTCTTTGAAATTGACATTTGAGAATGCTTTATTCGTTTTCAGTCCGATTCTGGTTTCTTGGTAATGAGTTTCACTACGAACCCTCTGTAATTTATGCTCTTTGCTAGTGTATAAATTGATAAAAACAAGCAACTGTGTTCGGTTTCATTTTGCCAGCTGATTTATTGAAATCAGCTTCCGTCGCTTACATACATTATTTAAGTTTTATGCTTTGCTTTGGAGCTTTGATATTTGAACGAATATCATTAAAGCCTAGTCCAAACAGAAAAGAAGCAATATCTATGGTCGTAGCCGATATTATTTATGGAATTGCTGGGGTTGCTCTTTTGGTAAGTGGGATTTATAGAGTTATAAAGTTTGGTCAGGGTTCAGAATTTTATACTCAAAATCCTATCTTTTGGACAAAGATTATTGTTTTTGCTTCTGTTGGCTCTTTATCACTTTATCCAACAATCACCTATGTTTTATGGGCAATTCCCCTTAGCAAAGGAACTCTGCCTGTAGTAACTGAAACTTTGGTCTCAAGATTAAGGTTGATAATTAATGTTGAATTGGTAGGATTTGCCTCTATTCCTTTTTTAGCAACACTTATGGCAAGAGGAGTAGGGTTAGGTTGAAAGAATTGATCTTTGAAACCTAATACAATCAATATTTAGAGATAAAAGTCTAGTTATTACATCTTCACAGAAGTACTTTTATAAGTTGTTATGGTTTGATATTGAATACGCTCTATGCTTAATCAGAACTAGACCAAAATGGCTGAGAAGTAACTCTTTTTGGAGTTAAAAATATATATTAGAATTAGGACCTTTTATTGAATTTAATTAAGTTGGTGCAATAAGTAAGGCTTTTTTTATCTCAACAATTTATCTCAACTCATCAAAATAAAGATGTATTTATCTATATCTTCCCCATGGAAATTCCAAATTAATAGTTTAGAGGAGAATTTTATCCCAATTTTTCATTATTATTTCAATCACTAAGAACTCTTGGGTTTTTTATTGGAAAATATTTCCATATCTGGAATTATCACCTCATATGATTGGTGCTTAGAGAGTTTAAATTAATTATAAAAGTAGATTTAAATTTCAAATTTTATTTGAATTTATCATCTATATTAAAAACAGGTACGTTTTTTCATAAGAGTGTTAAAAAAATTATGGTTTAAGCCTTGGAAAGGTTATTTTAATTCTTTAGCTTCTGAGAATGATATTAAATATTGTTTTCGTTTGATTTTAGGAAGGAATCCAAACAAAGAGGAATGGCCAGGTCACTCCTCTTTCGTAGGATCTGAACTTGAGCAAGTGGTAAGAGGATATTTAAATTCTTTAGAATTTAAATCTAGAGAACTTCTTAATTATGATCAGAACATAATTAATTATAAAACTAAATTTGGATTTGATATTTATTTGAATTTGCAAGATTCACTTATTGGTCAGCCAATAAGTCAAGGAGTCATTTATGAGGAAAATGTAACGCATTTTTTCACAAAAAAATTAACAGAGAATATGACATTTTTGGATATAGGAGCAAATATTGGATGGTATTCACTTCTGGCTGCTAAATTATTAAAAGATAATTGTAAAATATATGCGTTTGAACCTTTTTCTGAAAATGCAAAATTGCTTCTTGCTAGTAAATCAAAGAATAATTTTAATAGTATAAATGTTATTCAGGCTGCGGCTGGTAATCAATTTGGAACAGTAGCCTTTGGTGCATCAGGGAGTAATGGACAATGTAAGGAGTTAGCAGATCAGCCAGAGTCAGTACTTACAAGTGATACTGTCAATATGGTAAGAATTGATAATATTGTAAGAGAAAAAGTTGATCTTATAAAAATAGATATTGAAGGTGCTGAATATAATGCAATGCTGGGATCTATTGATACTATAAAGAATAGCTTGCCAATAATTTTCTCAGAATTTACACCTACTGCAATGCCTTCTATTTGTGGAATAAAATGGGATGAATACCTAAAATTTATTGTTAATTTAGGCTATAAAATATTAGTAATTGATGAGGAATTAATTCAATGTGATCATGATATAGACAAAGTATATAAGATCTTCATCAACAAAGGTACTGATCATTTAGATCTAATTTTCTATATAAATTAATTTATTTTGCTTACTTATGAGTTCAATTGATTTTTATGAAGTTAATAGATTAATCAACTATAGTTTAATTCGCAGTGCATTAATTATTAAAAAATAATATGCTAGTTTCACCTAGAAGTTGAGCTTGAGTTTCATGCAAGACTTGCACTAATTGGTGGCTTTTTACTTAATTTATATCAGGCATATTGGACTTAGATTGCTTTCCCTGAGCGTTTCTAAATCCTAAACGATGATAGAGCTTTCCCTCTTATTCTTAGGATGCATTAAAAAATTTCTAACGGCGAAGAAAATCATCATATTTCTCTTATTTTTTAATTATGCGTAGATGTTTATTCTAGTTTGGTTCCATTAAAGATTCTGAATGGTTTTAGCTTGCGCAAATCTTTATGCATATTAAGAATATTTAGTCATATCTAGAAGACATAGCACGATGGGCAGTTGCTCTTATGAGAATAGAGTAGTCTGTTGGTCTCTCTGTCGCTTGAGTACGCTCCCTGCAAGATTCGAACTTGCGGCCCACTGCTTAGAAGGCAGTTGCTCTATCCAGCTGAGCTAAGGGAGCTAGAGTAGATTTTAAGAAAAAGACAAGAAATAAAGTCTCTCTCGGAAAACCAACTATTTAAGACTACATACTGATGTAGCTAGTCACAAGGAGAATTAAGCAGACCAACAACAGTTTGGTTAGCCTCTTCCGACAATTGAATTTATTTCACATATAAAATAAAGTTCATTTCGTAAAAATTAGGCATTTGTAGATTCTTATTGGTAAATTTTTTTCTAGCTTTTTTTTATTTTTATAGGTTGAGAAATCTTTTTACTACTTCTGTTGATTAGGACTTATCTTGGATATATAGAAATAATAGAGATGATTTCAAGAAGATTAACCAAGACGCAAAAAGCTGAGATTTTAGAGGCATATAGGGCTGGAGATAATACCAATCTCATAGCAAATAACTATAATTGCACTCCTAACACAATAAATAGAACAGTTAAAACCTTATTATCAGAGACAGAATATACACTTTTAAAGAAAAACAGGGCAAAAAATAGCAGTAAAAATGAAAATATGCTTAATAATAAAACTGTAAAGGTGCAAAAGGAAGATTTAGAAAAGGCAAATTCATTAATTTCATTTAAAGAAAAAGTTGAAGAAGAAGATTTGAATATAAAAAATAATGAAGGAACTCATGTTTCTGATTTTGATGAAGTTGCTTCTTCAGGGTTTACCGATACTGAAGATTCAGACTCTGAAGATCTAAGACCTGAAAATTATGATAACGATGACAATAATCAAAATACTGATAATAACTTTGAGGAAATAGCCCCTCTGCTTTCTGGTTTTGATTTTAATTTAGAGAAGCAAAAATCAGATTATGAGATTCTTAACTACGAAAGCCTTCCTGAGAGCGTTTATATGATTGTTGATAAAAAAGTTGAGCTTGACTTACAACCTATTTCTGAGTTACCAGAATGGAGCTTTTTACCCGAGAATGAATTACAAAGAAATGCAATTTTATTATTTTCTAATCAACGTTCTGCGAAAAGAATTTGTTCAAGAAATCAAAGAGTTATTAAGGTTCCAAATACAAGCATTTTTAAACTTTCAAAATCATATTTAATTTCCAAGGGTATTACTAGATTAATACTTGAAGATTCAATAATTGGATTAGAAGATTAGTTATTATCAAAGTTAATTATCTTCATCATTAATCATTAAAACTGAAGTTAAGCCTCCAGACATTAATCCTAAAGTAAATGATGTGCCAATTAAGAAACCAATTGGAAGAGATACAGTTTTATTAATTAGAAAATCTAAACTATATTTCTTACCTAGGTTTTGTGATCCAAGGCAAAGAAAGAAAATTAATAATATTGATGTTGCAAAATTTAGAGTTAAAAGTTTTAATCTAAAAAACATTTTGAAAATTTCTCTTATTAAAATTTATATTTTAATAAGCTTTAGGTGAAACAGTTTATTTGTCAAGCTTCTTGTGTAATTTGGAATAAAGCCATTTTTTTTCATAACCTGATTCCTCTGCGATTTTGCGAGCTGCAACATTAGATTTTTCTCCTTGTTTAATTAATATATTTAGTTTAATTAATGCGTCTGATTCACTCATTCTATTTTTTTTCTTATTACTTTTTCCTCCTAGAACTATTGTAAATTCTCCTTTTGGCTTGTTTTCAAGAAAATATTTTGTTACCTGCTCAATTGTCTTCCCGATTGACTCTTCATATCTTTTTGTAAGTTCTCTCGCTATTTGGATAGGGCGTTCTTTCCCACATGACATAGACAAATCTTCTAAGAGTTTTATTAATTGATGTGGTGATTCATAGATTACTGTCGTTCTATGTTCTTGGGAAATATCCTCCAAACGTTTCTTCCTAAGGCTTTGTTTCTTTGGTAAAAATCCTTCAAAGCAAAATCTATCTGAAGGTAATCCACTTATTACTAATGCTGTAGTTGCTGCGCAAGGTCCAGGTATGCAAATCACTTCATAATTATTTGACCTGGCAGCATGAACAAGCTCTTCCCCTGGATCATTTATCCCCGGTAAGCCAGCATCACTAATTAAAGCAATACTCCCACTACTTTCAAGGATTTTTAATAATTGAGATTGACGGCTCTTAAAATTGTGTTTGTGATAGCTGAGGAGTGGAACTTTAGATTTTATTATTTTCAATAATTGTCCACTTCTACGTGTATCCTCACAGGCTATTAGTGAAACATTCTTGAGGATGGACTTTGCCCTTGGAGATAAATCGCCTAAGTTACCTATTGGCGTTCCTACTATGTAAAGAGTTCCCGGACAAGGTTCTGATCTTTCTTGTTGAAGCTGGTGATCATCGATTAAATCCATTATGACAATTGATCTTGTTGTGCCAGAAGAGGTCGAATTAACGACTTTATTGGATGAACTTAGAAAGCTTAGCTGGGCTTCAGCTGATGTTTTGATGGCATATGCGAGAGGGGAAGAACCTCCCTATGGCTTTCAAAAATCGTTAACTGTAGAAGAAGGAGGTGACGGTCCAGTATCAGCAGCTGACATGGCAGTGAATGAATTATTGATCTCTGGATTGAAGAATAATCTCTCTTTTAAAGATTGGGATATTTTAAGTGAAGAAACCTCTAAGGAAGAAACTTTTCAGCGAGACAAACATAAAAAAGATTGGTGTTGGATTCTTGACCCACTTGATGGGACAAAGGATTTTCTTCAAGGTTCTGAAAACTATGCAGTTCATATCGCTTTGATTTACAAACAAAAACCAAAAATTGGGATAGTTTTAATACCTGAAAAGAATGAATTATGGATTGGAATTATTGGGACTGGTGCATGGTTTGAAAATCGTGATGGCATTAAAAACCACTTTTCTTTTAGTGAAAGACTTGATATCACTAAATTGGTTTTAGTTTCAAGCAAAAACCATCAACAATCAATACTTAAGAATCTCCTCTCAACTTTGTGTTTTGGCGAGACAAAAAAAATAGGAAGTGTCGGTTGCAAGGTCGCCTCAATTTTGAGAGGAGAAGCGGATGTTTATATCTCTCTATCTGGAAAAACTTCACCCAAGGATTGGGATATGGCTGCCCCACATGCCCTTATTGAGGCGGCTGGTGGTATTTTTACTCATGCTGATGGAACAAATTTAATTTACAAAGATACCAACTATTCTCAGTCTGGTTGTTTAATTGCAAGTCATGGTAAATGTCATCAAAAGATTTGCCAAAAAGCTATGGAGTTTTTCTCTCTTGAAGAACCTGAATACTTGGTCTAATTATTAAGTCAGAGGGGCAACAGGAGTAGGCGTTGGCTCAGGGTAGTTGCTCATACCACCATTTTGAGAGACTCCTCTTAAAGTTAGATTAATACGTCCACGATTATCTATTTCTCTTACCCTTACGGTTACTTGGTCTCCAACTTTTACAACATCTTCAACTTTTTCAACTCTTGCTTCAGACAATTGAGAAATATGAATCATTCCTTCTTTACCAGGAAGGATTTCAACAAAGGCACCAATTGGAATGATTCTTGTAATGGAGCCAGGGAAAATCTCTCCCTCATGTACTTTTCTAGTTAAACCTTCAATAATTCTCTGAGCTTCTTCTGCGGCTGCTCCATCGTGAGATGCAATAGTGACAATTCCTCCATCTTCAATATCGATTTTTGTGTTAGTTCTTTCTGTGATCCCTTTTATTGTTCTTCCACCAGGACCAATAACCGTACCTATTAGCTCTGGATCAATTCTAAAGCTTAAAAGTCTTGGGGCGTGAGGAGAAAGGTTGTCTTTTGGAGTTTCAATTGCCTCGAGCATTTTTCCTAATATGTGAGTCCTCGCAGGAAGTGCTTGGTTAATTGCTTCCCCAATTGTCTCAATTGGAAGTCCAGTTATCTTCATATCCATTTGCAAGGCTGTGATTCCTTTTTCTGTCCCTGCAACTTTGAAATCCATGTCTCCAAGAAAATCTTCAATTCCTTGAATATCAGTTAAAATCCTTACTTCTTTTCCTTCTTTGATTAGTCCCATAGCAGCTCCACCTACAGGGGCTTTTAATGGAACTCCTGCATCCATTAGTGCAAGGGTACTTCCACATACTGAGGCCATAGAAGTAGATCCGTTTGAACTCAATACTTCGCTAACAACTCTTAAAACATAAGGGAAGGTATCTTTGGCTGGTAGTACAGGTATTAAAGCTCTTTCGGCTAAAGCTCCATGTCCAACTTCTCTCCTTCCAGGAGTTCTCATCGGCCGAGTCTCTCCTACTGAATAAGGCGGGAAGTTGTAATGATGAATGTAGGTCTTATCAGTATTAGGGTTTAAATCGTCCATTTCTTGTGCATCGCTTGGAGTTCCCAATGTTGCAGTAGAGAGAACTTGAGTTAAACCTCTTTGAAATAAAGCTGATCCATGAACTCTGTTAGGTAAAACTGCAGCATCAGCATCAATTGCTCTTACTTCGTTTAATTCTCGCCCGTCTACCCTTTTCCCTTCCTTAATTATCTGATCTCTCATTAATTTTTTCGTTAAAGCTTTATAACCATTTTCTAATAATTTGTTATTTAAGGAAAGAGATTTTCTTACAGCGTTATCTTCTTTTAACCCATCGATTTTCGCAGAAATATTTATTTTTATTTCTTCGATTTTATTATCTCTCTCTTCTTTTGTTTGATCGAAGTTTTTGAGGACTTCACTAATTGATTTTGAGCAGTTTTTATCTAAATAATTTGATACTGTTTCATCAGTCTCAGGAGCTTCAGGCATCTCTTGTTTTATGCCTGATTCTTTTAAAACTTCTTTCTGAGCATTGATTAGTTCGGTTATGGCTTCGTATCCAAAATCAATAGCTTCAATAACGTCTTGTTCTGTAAGTTGATTTGCCCCTGCTTCAACCATTACTACGCCATCTTGAGTTCCAGCAACTACAAGATCAAGATCACCTCTTTCGATTTCTCGGTAACTTGGATTAAGAACAAAATCATCTCCTAAGAGCCCAACGCGGACAGCAGCCATAGGTCCTTGGAATGGGATACCTGCTATTAATGTTGCCATTGAAGCTCCAGTTACAGCCAAAACATCTGCTGGAACTCTTTCATCTAATGAGAGACATGTTGCAACTATCTGTATATCGTCTCTCATCCAACCAGGGAAGAGAGGTCTCATTGGACGATCAATCAGTCTTGAGATCAAAGTCGCCCTCTCTGGAGGACGACCTTCGCGACGCATAAAACTCCCTGGAATCCTTCCTGCTGCGTATAACCTCTCTTCGTAATCACACATTAAAGGTAGGAAATCAACACCTTCTCGTCCTGTCGATTTTGTAGCTGTTACTAGAACTGAGGTGTCCCCACACTCAATCATTACTGAACCACCAGCCTGTGGAGCAAATCTCCCTGTAGTGAGCTTTATCTCTCTACCATCGAAGGAAACGGATTTTGTCTGACCTTGCACGTTACTTTATAGCTTTTTGTCTTTAGACATTCTTACACTTAATGGGACTAATTGAGTAAAAATCTCGATAGATTTGTTTCCTATAGGAAATATTTACGACAATTACTGAAACTATAAAACTAAAAAAAAAGTGGGAGATATGATCTTTCCCACTTAATGGTATAAATCAAATTTCTGTTAGTTTTTACCAACTTGATTTTACTACTCCAGGCAATTCTCCGTTATGAGCTCTCGATCTAAGTTGATTTCTGCATAGGCCGAAATCTCTATAAACTCCTCTAGGTTTCCCAGTCGCCCAACAACGATTCCTAATTCTATTTGGGGCACAATTTCTTGGCAAAGCTTGAATCTTCCTATGGATTTCTAGTCTTTCCATGGGGTCTTTTGCTGATTTGAACGAATCAATAAGAGTTTTACGCTTAGCTGCGTACCTTTCTACAAGTTTTTTGCGCTTTACATCACGCGCTATCATTGACTTTTTGGCCATTAAGGGGCTTATTTAACTCATTTCATACACATTTTAACTCCTTGTCTGATTGTTTTAAGGAATTGCAAGATATTTATTTTCAAATTATTTTTTTAACTTTTAATCTTCAATTGTTTTAGGTTATTGCCTGTGAACAAACTGTTGAACCAAAGATAGCTGAGTTGTATCACGGATTATCAAAACAACACTTAGTCCTACAAGTAAAACAAATCCAGATTGCATAAAAGCTAATTGAATTTTTTCAGGAACAGGCTTCCCACGGATACTCTCTAGAATTAGAAGAACAAGTTGTCCTCCATCAAGAAGCGGCAATGGTAACGAGTTTAGAACTGCAAGATTAATTGAAACCAAGGCAGAAAATAGTACTAGACCTGAACCCCCTTGCTCTGAAAGCTGAGCACCAATTTCAACAATTTTGACTGGCCCACTTAACTGCTGAGCAGTTGAAGAAAAATTAGTAATTAAACTTTTATAACCAATAACTGTTCGACTAAGTAATTCATAAAATTGTGAATTTGAGCTATTAAGTATTTCACCGATATTTTTTGCTTTCGATACTTCATTTGGAAGATTTGGTTGCAGTTGAGCTCCTATTCTTCCATTGCCTTCGTTTTCGATTGGGATAATAGAAACGGTCTCACTTTCTCCTTCATTAACTCTTTCAAAAAGTAATTCTTCACCAGATGATTTTTGAATAATATTAACTAAATTCATAATCCCCTCTTTTCCGCTTCCTAACTCTTGACCGTTCACTCTCATTATTCGATCTCCAGCAACTAATCCTGAATTAAAAGCTGGTTCATCTGGCTGTATACCCATTATTATTACACCTGGCTCAGGTTGATTAGGAATTCCTACAAAGCTTGCTTGACCAACAAGTACTATCCAAGCAAGTAATAAATTTGCTATTACACCCGCTGAAATAACAATTGCCCTTTGGTGAATTGGTCTATTTTTTAAAAGATCTGGATCATTGGGTTGAACTAGTGAATCAGATTCTTCATCAGGAAAGGACACGAATCCACCTAAAGGAAGAGATCTAAGTGAATAAGTAATTCCATTTATTTCCTTTTTCATAAGAGCCGGTCCAAAGCCAATTGAAAACCCACTGACTTTGATTTTTTGAAACACTGCTGCTAAAAAATGACCAGATTCATGAAAAAAAATCAGAAGGCCAAGTACAGCTATAGATAAGAGAACGTTCATTAATTAGATTTTGATTGAGTTATTCTGGCTGTAATTTGTTCGAACCGAAGTAAGGTATTAAGGCTTTTGGTAAATTGATACTTCCATCAGATTGTTGACCATTTTCCAAAATCGCAGCCATAGTGCGCCCTATCGCCAATCCACTTCCATTTAAAGTATGCAAAAGTATATTTTTTTTATTGTTATCTTTTGTTCGTATTGAGGAACGTCTAGCTTGAAAATCTCCACAATTACTACAACTTGATATTTCTCTAAAAGTATTTGCACCTGGAAGCCAGACCTCCAAATCATAAGTTTTTTTTGCTGAGAAACCTAAGTCTCCCGTGCAAAGCTCAACTACTCGGTAAGGTAGTTCAAGCGCTTGTAAAACAGATTCTGCATCAGATGTTATTTGCTCTAAAGCTTCTTCAGATTTTTCCGGAATAGAAAACCAATATAGTTCTACTTTATTGAATTGATGAAGTCTGATTAGACCTCTCGTATCCCTACCGTAACTACCAGCTTCTCTTCTGAAACATGGACTATAAGCCACATATCTTAATGGCAGCAAATCTTTCGAGATGATCTCGCCACGATGGAGAGATGTTATTGGAACTTCAGCAGTTGGAGTCAGCCATAAATCATCATCAGCACATCGAAAACTTTCCTCAGCAAATTTGGGTAACTGTCCAGACCCAGTAAGACTAGCTTTGTTTACAAGAGCTGGAGGAAGAACTTCTATATATCCTTTTTTGACATGTAAATCAAGCATGAAATTTATAAGAGATCTCTCAAGTTTTGCTGCTTGTTTGAAAAGGGTTACAAATCGACTTTTTGCTATTACCGAAGATCTTTCACTATCCCAAAGGTTTAATTGATTAGCAATTTCCCAATGTTCTTTTGAATTATTTTCTGAAATTGGTTCTCCCCATCTTCTTATTTCCTTATTATCTTTCTCGCTGTTTCCTTTAAGAGAATTCTTTGCAGGAAGGTTTGGTAAGCAAAGGATTTGTTCATTTAATTTATTTGAAATCGATTTTTCTTCCTCTTCAATAATTCCAACTTGTTTTTTGATTTGATTTCCCTTAATTCTAAGATTTGAAATCTCTTCAGAATCTTGAGAAAGACCTTGTTTTATCTTTTGACCAACCTCTTTCCCAATGGAATTCCCCTGAGCTTGTAAAGAACTTCTTTTCTCTTCAAGCTCTTTAAGATCTTTGCAGAATTTTTGAAGAGGTGCTAGATCAACATCCATTCCTCTTGATTTAAGCCCTTCTGAAATTAAATTAGGATTTTCTCTTAATAGTCTCTGGTCTATCACTATCTAAATTTTAAAAGTCATTTTAGCCTAATCGTTAATTGTTCCTAAAAAAAATCACGCTAGTTAAACTCAACTAAATAAAGGGCTTTTTTGATTAAATTAAATAAAAACAACAGAAAAATTCTAAAAAAGTTTTGGAGAAGAAGATCTTGCTCTTCCGCTAGATGCCCATTCTCTTAAAGATTCAAGTTGTTCTCTTGCTGTTCTAGATAAGGGCACTAGTTGACTTGTAGCGAGAATTAAATCACCTTCAACAAGTTCTCTTCCCTCTGCAAATGCAAAGTACATTGCCTCAATAACAGATTGTTCTAATTCGGCACCAGAAAATCCCTCTGTTCTATCGACAGCAGCATTTAAATCAATATTTAAATTAGGTCTTCGTTTTTGAATATGTAGTTCAAGAATGGTATGTCTTTCGTTTCTAGAGGGTAATTCCAACATGAAAATTTCATCAAATCTTCCTTTCCTCATTAGCTCAGCAGGAAGTTTATCTATTCCATTTGCAGTTGCCACAAGAAAAACAGAAGAAGTTTTCTCTGACATCCAAGTAAGAATATTTGCAAGTACTCTTTGACTCGTTCCTCCGTCACTTCTACCATCTCCACCAAAAGCTTTGTCAATTTCGTCAATCCACAATATGCAAGGGGCCATAGCTTCAGCTCTCTGAATGGTTTCTCTTGTCCGTGCTTCACTGGCTCCGACTAAGCCTGCAAATAATCTCCCTACATCAAGTCTTAGTAAGGGCATAGACCAACTATTTGCTATTGCTTTCGCTACCAGAGTTTTTCCTGTACCTTGAGGGCCTACAAGTAAAACCCCTTTAGGTAAAGGCAATCCAAAATCTTTTGCTTCTTCGGAGAAGGCTTGTTTCCTTTGGTTCAACCAATCTTTCAATATTTGTAAACCACCAACATCATTTGGAGATTTATTTGTTTTGCAATATTCCAGTACTTCGCTACGAGCAATAGATTGGCGTTTCTCTTCAAGTACTTCTATTAAATCTTCTCTGCCAATTTGACCTCTTTGGGCAAGAGCCCTAGCGGCTACTTTACGGATCCTGGCTTCACTTAACCCCCCGCATGCATTTGTAAGTTCCTTTAAAACGATTTCGTCTAATTGAGAATTACTAGCGTCAGAAATATTTGATAAAAGTGTCTTGATTTCATGTTCCTTTGGTAGTGGTAGATCAAGAATCGTTAGGTCTTCTTCTAAATCATTTGATGGGCTCCATAACCCAGAACTAATAATTATTGAATGAGGCTTTGAACGAAGATTTATGGTTAAATTTTTTAGCATTCTTAGAATTCCGGGATCTTCACAGAAATGATGGAAATCTTTTAACAAAAGGATGGTTGGAGAACTTTCATCCAGTTTTTTGAGCCATTCAAGTACTGCCATTGGTTGTCTAGAACCAATATTATTGGAATTTAGAATATTACTAATTCCTTCTATGTAATCCCAAGTTGCAAGTCTTCTTGGAGAAAGCCTTTTTGTAGAATTTCTTAAAAGGGTTTCAACTCTTTCTTCTTCATTACTTCTTATCCAAATAATTGGAGTTCTTGCTCGAATTAGTAAATCAAGTTGTTCGTCCCAATTAGACATCAGTTATAGATTTGATCTGGATAAGTCTGAATTCACATAATAAGTTGTTCCAAAATTATTTATTGCTTTTTGGTTCAAAGGGTAATCTGTCGGAATCAGAGATTAACTCTGAAGTGACAGAAACAGCAGGTTTATCTTGCTGTTTAAGTTGATCGTCAAGTATCTTTTGTAAATTGTCTGGTAGAGATTCTCTGCTAAGCAGAAATGTTTGTAACCCTTGAAAAATATTTGCTATGACCATGTATAGCAAAACACCAGCAGGCAAAGGGAAGAATAAAAACATTCCAGTAATCATTACCGGTGTGATTTTATTTGCAGTTGATTGTTGCTTGTTTACAGGCATTCCTCTTCCAGAGAGAACCTGAGAAATCACAAGTGTTAGTCCGAAACCTGCTACTAGAATGGCAATATCCCAATGAATTGCTCCATCTACATAAAAGCCAACATTACCTAATGCTTTTATAAACAAGAAACCGCTTTTAGCTGCTAGTCCAGGGATCTTTGCTTCAACAGTAGCGTCGCCAGGATTAAGAGCACTCACAGTCCCATCAGAGGATACTTTTACAAATTCTTCGCCTTTAGTGACTTTCCAAGAAGGAGAAAATTTTGATCCATTCTCATATTTCTGTAATTCGTTGACATATGAATCTCCACTCATCGTTTGTAAATTAATTTTTACTGAATCACCCGAACCGATTTTTGTGCCACCTGGAAGAGATGCAATAACAGGGAAATGATTTTTTTCAGTTATAAATATGGAGTGCTTGGCCGTTTTAAAGGGTTTAGGTTCAACAGCAGCTATTTGATCTGACGGTAAAACTTTTATGTTGACTAGATAAGGTACATCAGCAAAAGGTGATCCTCTCAAAGTTGCGAATAATGCAAAAAGTATAGGCATTTGAACAAGAAGAGGAAGGCAACCAGCCAAGGGACTTCCAAATTCACCCATTAATTTGCCTAATTCTTCCTGTTGTTTTTGAGGGTTACTTGCATAGCGGCTTTTGATCTCAGCCTGTCTTTTTTGCATTACAGGTTGAGCTATCTTCATTCTTCTCGCGCTTCTGATAGAACCAGCACTAAGAGGGAAAAGTGCTAAGCGGATAACGATTGTTAACGCGACAATGGCTAATCCATAACTTGGAACTAATCCGTAGAAAAAATCTAGGATCGGGATAAGTAGATTGTCGGAGATGTACCCGATCACGGTTATTAAGGAAGAAGGTTTGAGTTTGTTAGGCCAGTTTGCCTTAGAAGATGTGATCTTGTCTCACATTTTTGTATGGGCTCATTAGTTTGAAAAGCCTTGAACCTCTTTATCGAGTTTATTTGCAGGTGATTTTTCTATTTTTTCTAGAATGTAAGTTTCAGTTTCTCGAAAGTTTGGAAGTGATCTCATCTCAAGTCGAGCGCCATCTTTAAGAACTAAAACCATATCACCGTAAGATCCTAATCCTCTTGGAATGGCTCTGATCTCAGAAATTTGACTATAAACAACTTGAGTCTTATCACGGCCTAACCATCCACCTGTAACAGATATTCTACGAGTAGTTATCTTGTATCTAACCCACAATGCTCTAACTAAGGCTCCGAAAGTAAAAGGTAACCCAATAAGTGTTATCCCAGCCATTAAATTAATTATTAGATCACCGCTTGCGGGACCACCTTCGTAAAAAATGTCTTCGTTGAGACTATTTGTCATTTTGTTATTCCAGCCTTAATGAGTAGTTTGTCACATTCTTTCAACAGATCTCTGTTGGAGTTTTTTATGCAGGAGGGTTTCAAGGAGATAAAAGCCCAAACTTCATCCACACATTCTATTTTAGAAAGTCTGCATGACAAATGATGGTGGAATAACCGTCGAAGCTTATTCCTTATAACTGATCTTTTGCTTACTTTATTGCTAATTGATATGGCACATTTTATAGAGGGACTTAAATTTGAGTTAATTCCTCTAACTTGAAGTTTTGTATTTGCCTTTGTAACTCTTAAAACCATTGAAGGGCTGTAGAACCTTTCCCCTTCTCTATAGATGAAGTCAAAACATCTATGACCCTTGAGTCGCATGTGTTTTGGCAAAACCATTAGAAGAAACTTTTGGTGTAAGTGTCTTTTTATTTGAGAGCCTTTTGTTAGACAGTCAAACGAGCTCTTCCACGTTTTCTACGGGTTCTTACAACTCTCCTTCCAGTATGAGATCTCATTCTCACTCTGAAACCAGAAACTCTTTTCCTTTTTCTACTAGTTCCTCCAAAGGTCCTTTTTGTCATTTCTATTTATGCTCGTATTGGAGTTAGATATAAAGGTTAATTTATCAGTTCACTGTACATCTATGTTCCAAGTTCCTAAATATGTTGAGATAGGAATGTCACCACCTTTTTGAGATAGAGCTTGGATTTGAAACATACCTCTTTTTCTGGGATTGAATACTTTCATTACTACAGCGTAATTATCCTTGTTGTTTGGAATGGCTTTTTCTGGGTAGATTTCAATAATAGTTTGTTTATCATTAACTTTAATTAGAGAAGGAATGTTCTTTAAACATCGAGTCCTCGCGGTATATCCACCAACTTTTACTTTACAGAGGCTTAAATTTTTTGTTTTGATTTTTGCTTCAAAATAATCAGGGACTGCAATCGTTAATTTTTCAATGTCTTCTTTTCTTTCTATCCCCCTTAGGAAGAAGTAATAAGTCGATCTTTCATTCCTTTTAGAGGAGGATTGATAATATTTAAGTCTTTTATATCCTGGCTCAGGATCCCATTGGTATTCAAAGAATCCTGGCGATGCTGAAGCTTTTGGAGCTAAAATATAAGCCCCTGTTCCAAATAAAAAAGCTGAAAATCCAATAAAAAAACTTTTCTTGAAGGTTGAAAACAATTTTTTCTTGAACATAACTTGAATTTTTAAGTAATTTTAAGTACTTGAATATATTCAAGTACTTTTGAGATATTGAATGAATATAAGCGGTCTTTGGAAAAAAATCTGAATTTATCGATCAGGACGCAAATTTTTTGCTTTACCAAGATAAGGATTTTGGGGTATTTGATCGTTTGGTAAAAAAACGTAAGCAAGGAGGCGAATACATTTTGATAAGTCGTCTTTAACAAACATTTGCTGGCAATCTAAAAGTGCAACTTTTCCCCAGCCTGTTTTTTTTCTGGCAATAGAAGCGGGGAAACAAGCATCTAAATCTGATGTTACGGAGAAAGTAACAGAAATAATTTGATCTGGGATCAAATTATTTCTTGAAACTAATTCAACTAGTAATGCCTCAACTGCCAAAGTGATTGACTCAACAGAGTTGTTTTCACAAGTCGTTGCTCCTCTCAATGCACAAAGACAGGTGAATTCATTTTGAAAATTCATGGCTTGAATAGCCAAAGTATCTGTCCATTTCCTTCCAACTCAAGATTTAATAAATTTATAAGGTTGTGGATTAATTTCCCTCCTGGTAAAAAACCTAATAATTTCTTTTTGGTTTTACCAAAGGTTATAGGCTTTGTTTTTTTATCTAGGTTTGCAATTTTAATAGCAAGTAACTTTGCATCATTTTCGTCACCAATTTCATCTACAAGTCCAAACTCTTTAGCTTGCTCTCCAGTGAAAACTCTTCCATCCGCAAAACTTTTAACATCTTCTGGTGATAAATTTCTTCCTTTTGAAACTGCTAAAACAAATTGTTCATAACTGCTATCAATAAGGGATTGAAGTAGTTCTCTCTCTTCAGCTGATAATGGGCGATCAGGTGAAAGGATGTCTTTATAAATTCCACTTTTTACAGTTTCAAATTTAATACCAACCTTTTCTAATAATTTGGATAGGTTGTTCCCTCTTAAAATGACACCAATAGAGCCTGTTATTGTTCCAGGGTTGGCAACAATTTTTTCAGCACCTACTCCTATATAGACCCCTCCAGAGGCTGAGATATTGCCAAAACTAGCTACAACATGACAACCTTTTTCTCTTAGTCTCAAGAGGGCACTATGGATTTCTTGGCTATCACCAACTGTTCCACCAGGACTATCAATGCGAAGTAGCAAGGCTGGGAACTCTCTTTCCTCGATTTGCTTTAATGCTTTTAGAACATTTTTTCGAGTTTCTGAATTGATAGGACCTTCAATACAGATTCGTGCCATCCTCTTTTTGGATTTGCGTCTCAAGGGCCAAATCATTCAAATCATGCATAACTTTATTGATCTTAAAAAGGAGATTGCTTTCTGACCTTATGTTTGTCATTTGGAATTGGTTTTTGATGATTTTGCCGTTCGCTCTTTGGGGAACCTCAATGGCGGCGATGGCACCTTTGGTCAATGCTGCGGGACCTGAGATAGTTGCCTCACTAAGGCTTTTGCCTGCAGGCCTAGTTGTATTGGCTTCGGTACCTTTCTTGAAGAGGAGTTGGAATATTTCAAAAGATGATTTGGTGTGGTTTTTAGTATTTACTTTGATTGATGCAACCCTTTTTCAGATTTTTCTAGCTAAAGGTTTAATGGAAACTGGTGCAGGCTTGGGTTCTGTTCTTATTGATTCACAACCTTTGATGGTTGCTTTATTAGCAAGAATTCTCTTTGGCGATGCAATAAATCCAATTGGATGGATTGGATTGGTGCTTGGCTTGGTTGGCATAATTTGTCTTGGAGTCCCTACAGAGTTGCTAGGGAATTGGTTTTTGCTTGGCAAATTTGAATCAGGAAGTAATTTTTTAAGTCATGGAGAAGTGTGGATGATATGCGCAGCTACCTCGATGGCTTTAGGAACGGTGTTGATTCGATTTGCTTGTAGAAACAGTGATCCTGTTGCTGTAACTGGATGGCATATGGTTTTGGGAAGTGTTCCTCTTCTCTTCTGGCATGTGTTCGATAAGAATTGGCCGTTAGTTCCAGATTGGTCTGTTTTTGAATGGACTTTGATGTCTTATTCAAGTTTGTTTGGTAGCGCACTTGCCTATGGATTGTTTTTTTGGTTTGCAAGCCGAAAAGAATTAACAAGCTTTAGTACCCTTGCCTTTTTAACTCCTGTATTTGCCTTGATTACCGGAGGGATTTGGTTAGGCGAGAGACTTTTCCTTCTCCAGTGGATTGGAGTGGTTTTGGTTTTAATTTCCGTACTATTTGTAAGTCAGAGGAGAAGATTCTGGGGGGATAAAAACATTAATGAACAAATAAAAGAGGCTTAACTTAAGTGATAAATAATCAATTAAAACTTATTCTAGTAAGTACACCTATAGGTTATTTGGGAAGTGGCAAAGGTGGAGGAGTTGAACTTACTATTATTTCTCTGATTAAAGGATTAATTTTATTAGGCCATAAAATTACTTTAATTGCACCAAAAGGATCCAAATTACCTTTTGAAAGTGAATTACTTAAAATAAGATTAATCGATGGAATTGATCAACCTAGTTGGCAACATCAGAAGAAAACAGATCCAGTTGTAATTCCATCTAATTCAGTTTTACCAAGGTTATGGGAAGAGGTTTTAGATATATCTAATCAATTTGATGCAGTTATTAACTTTTCATATGATTGGCTTCCTTTATGGTTGACAAAAACTCAATCAACTAAAATATTTCATTTAATTAGCATGGGTTCTGAATCACTAATAATGAAAGAAATAATCAGTGAAATAAGTCAACTTTTTCCTTCTCAGTTAGCTTTTCATACGAAACGACAATCTAAAGACTATTTATTAAAAAATGATCCAATTATTGTTGGCAATGGATTTGATAAGGAAAATTATTTATTCAATGAAAATATGAATGGACCATTAGGTTGGGCTGGAAGAATTGCGCCAGAAAAAGGTTTAGAAGATGCAGTAAAAGTTGCGAATCACTTAAGTGAAAAATTATTAGTTTGGGGACTTATTGAAGATAAAGAATATGCATCAAAAATTGAAAATACTTTCGAAATAGAAATTATTGACTGGAGAGGATTTCTTCCAACGAATAAATTTCAGGAGGAATTAGGAAGATGTAGAGCGTTGATAAATACTCCTAAATGGAATGAAGCTTACGGTAACGTTATTGTTGAAGCGATGGCTTGTGGTGTTCCCGTAATTGCATATGATCTGGGAGGACCTGGGGAATTGATTGAAGATGGTTTCAATGGTTTTTTGGTTAGGCCCAATGATATTGAAGGATTGATAAAAGCAACAAAATTAATCTCAGAAATCAAAAGAAAAAACTGTAGAGATTGGTTTGAAAAAAAAGCCACTAACAAAGTTTTTGCAAAACGAGTGGAGAATTGGCTTAATAAAGGCTTAAATAAAAAAATCTCTGCAGACGTACAAGATTAGTTGAAAAGTTTAACAAACTCTTTTTCCCCAACTTTAAAACAAAGAAGACGAGGTCTTCTTTGTATTTTGTTTTTTGGATTAATAATTTTTGTTTGGCAATTAGGCTCAACAGGTTTGGTTGATGAAACACCACCATTGTTTGCAGCAGCCAGTAGAGCTATGGCAGAAACGGGCAATTGGTTCACTCCTCAAGTAAATGGGTTACCTCGATTTGATAAGCCTCCTTTGGTTTATTGGTTGATGGGGATGGGATTTTCGATCCCAGGGAATACTTCTTGGGATCCTTTAGGGACCTGGGCTGCCAGACTCCCTTCTGCTTTATCAACAATTTTTTTGATGATTGTTTTAGGGGACACAATGATGAAATACCCCCAAGAAGAAAACAATTTCAATAGAAGAACAGCAGTCGTTACTTCTCTAGTATTTGCGTTATCGCCTTTAGTAATAATTTGGGGAAGAATTGCTGTGAGTGATGCACTCCTTTGCAGCACTCTTGGAATTAGCTTGCTTTTCAAATGGAGAAGATTTGCTAATCCAGAAGGAGAAGTTTGGTGGTTGTCTTGGATCTTTTTATCATTAGCAGTTTTAACGAAAGGTCCTGTCGCCTTGGTTTTATCAGGATTAATAATTTTATTTTTTGCCTTATTTCAAAATAATTTTCTTGGAATTTTAAAAATTTTGAGGGTAATTCCAGGACTTTTTATTGTTTTTATTATTAGTTTTCCTTGGTACTTAATTGAATTATTAATAGAGGGAAAACCATTCTTAGATAGTTTTTTTGGTTACCATAATCTTCAAAGATTTACCTCAGTAGTAAATTCTCACGGGGAACCTTGGTGGTTTTTTTTAATAGTATTATGCATAGCTTCTATACCTTTTACGCCATTTTTATTGATAAGTATTTGGAGGAATGTATGCAATATATCTAATTGGTCTAGAAGGCTTATTAAAAAACCAGAGAAGTCTTTATTTGAGTTTTCATTTTTTTGGTTAATCGCTGTATTTATCTTCTTTACAATTTCAGCTACAAAGCTTCCAAGCTATTGGCTTCCTGCTACTCCTGCAGCATCGGTTTTAATATCACTTTCCTTAACGAATAATATTACAGAGGAGTTTTTAAAAACTTTGGCTTGGAAATTTACAATATTTTTATCATTAATATTTTCCATATTTCTTTTTTCTTCAAAAAGATGGATTCTGCTTATTAATGATCCTGAGATTCCCAATTTCAAAGAAGAATTATCCAATAGCTTTTTAGTTGAAAAAGCTGGATTTATTTTCCTTTTAATTGCTTTTCTAGGAATCATATTTTTTTCAAGAAAAATATATGGAAAACTATTGATTTTACAAATCCCTATAGTTGTAGCCAATTTTTTGGTTGTATTACCAACTTTTGATTTAGCAGATAGGTTAAGACAACTCCCCTTAAGGCAAGCTTCAGAATTACTTTTAAATTCTCAAAACAAAAATGAGCCTTTAGTAATGGTAGGAGCTATGAAACCCTCAATTCATTTTTATACAAATCAGGTCATCGTTTTTGAAGGTCGATCTAAAAATGCTTTCTTAAATGTTTCGGATCGACTTAAAAATGAAAATCGAAGAGGTTGGAAAGGAAGACCAATATATGGATCAAATGGATCAGAAACTGCTCTTTTACTTATTGATAAAAGATCAGTGGCAAAATATTATTGGCAAGGGCTTAATCCAAAAGTCTTAGGGTCTTTTGGTGTTTATAGCATTTGGAGACTTAAAAGAGAAGCTCTTGAAAGACGCGCTAAATCTTTGAAAATGGAGGGTGTTATTACTAATTGGAAAAATCCTAGACCCGAGAGGTTTTAAAAAACTTCAAAAATCTATTAAATAGAATTTATTAAATCTTGTTTGCTACATTTTTCAGGAATAATAACAATGCCAAGATCATCCTGAAGTCTCTCTAAATCAATTACGGAGTCTTCAGTGATTGAGCTTATTACTTCTTCAAGACTTGATCCCATATCAGTTGCCATCTCTATCAATATACGCAAAGTCTCATCTTTTAAAGAGAGATTTACGTTTATGGAAACGTTTTGGCCAGAAGAATTATTTGAGTTCATAAAGAAAACATTAAGATGCCGTCGAGCCGTTTGGGTTGGTTTCTTAAATATCTTCAGAAAATGACGTTTTTGGGGGATATTTATAATTTATTTTTTTGGAATTTTTACTCTCATCAAAAATCGACAAAAAAAGATCTTCCTAAGTAAGTACTTAGGAAGATCTTTAAGTAGTTTTTGTTTAAGGCTTAAAACATCTCGCCTTTTAGCTTCTCAGCCCATCCTGCAAGCCTTTCATCAGTCATGTCTGATTCACTGTCTTCGTCAAGAGGTAATCCGCAGAATTCTTCTCCAACAACACTTTTTGACTCATCAAAGGTGTAATCACCCTTAGAAGTGTAACCAACCATTGAAGCACCTGCTTGCTTGAAGTACCTATGAAGCTCTTCCATTGCATCGCAATAGTTTTCCGTGTAAGTAGAAGAATCACCTAAACCAAAAATCGCAACTTTCTTGCCACTGAGACTTAGTTCTCCAATGTCTTCAAGGATTGAGTCCCAAGCAGTTCCTGATCTCTCAGAGTCTGCACCAGTATTCCAAGTAGGGATTCCACAAATAACCCCATCATGTCCGGCTAGTTCACTAAGGTCATCGACGTCTGAAATATCCTTAGGAGCTTCAGCAGAGTCAAGTAAGCCGTGCAGCCTTTCCGCTATATCTTCGGTTTTACCTGTTGTTGTAGCGAAGTAGATTCCTACAGTCATGGAGCAATTTAAAATCAAGAATATTTTAAAGCAGCTTTGCACATTTAGAGTGAATTTGGTTTTTTTTAAATTTTCTTTTCCATTGAATATTGATTTTTGATACATGAAAAAGTCAAGAATTGTTTGCCTATTTATCAGGAAACTCATTTTCCATTTTGCTTTTCATGATCATCTTCATTCTTGAACCAAGTGATTCAAAGGGTTTGAAGAGAAAATGATTGAAAATTTTTAAGAAAAAAAATAAAAAACTAGATATTCTTAATCAAATAGATTCAAAATATTCAAAAATTACACAAAGTCTTATTTACAAAAGATCTTTATCTGAAAACATTTGTGGTCAAGAAATTTCAGGTCACTAAAAAAGTCAAACCCAAAAATATAGAGTTTGACTTTAGGAAGGTTTGAATTGGTTTAAATTATTTTGATTGTTGTTTATTTCTTAGTTTCAAATTGAATCTATTTATAAGTTTGGTCCCATCATTCCAAATCCACTTTGAAGTCCAAAGGAAATTATTACAAATGTGCTTATAGCTAAACCAATCAAAATAGATGTGTAAAGCCTATTTACCCCATAACCAGCTTCAACAGGGTTGAAATCAGCAACTACAAAAGATTTTTTGCTGTATTTTCCTCTATCACTAAGACCGATAGCACCAAGTGCTGAATTAGGAGTGAGTGTTCCACCTTCATCATCAATGAACCATGGTTTATTCGAGCCATTTGCATTAGTTTCTGACTGAGAAGAACCTACTGGAGATGCACTATTAATTCGACTGGAATCTTCTTTGAAAAATGTTGGAAACATATAGGTATGCCATAGACCAATAACTCCGGCCCAAGCAATCATGCTGACCCCAGCAAGTCCAAAAAGAATTTCTTTAAAACCAAATTCCATAAATAAAAACCAATAATTTATAGGCCTGCCAAAAGGCAATAAAACTACCTTATCAGAAGTAAAGCTAGAGGCATAAAGGAGTCTTTAAAGCTTCTGAAATTGGATTAATTTGTTACAGAATCCTTAGGGTCTTGTTCTTGATCAGCCTTTTTGGCTCTCATATGCCAGGATTTGTCACATAAATATCCTAGATGGATGAACACACTTAAATTATTACTGGTTCTTTCTCCAGTTATTTTTACTCTTGCCTTTGCTGATTATTGGTTGCGTAGGTGGGGAGTATTTGTCTGGGATAATGGCCCAACTATTAAAAATGAACAAGTTTGGGAAGATACTGCAATTGTTGCTGATAAAGGAAGACCAGCAGGTGGCTACCCAGTTTTCACTGTTAGAACTTTGGCCGTCAATGCATTGGGTATCCCAACTGTATTTTTCCTTGGTGCAATTTTTGCAATGCAATTTATTCGCCGCGGTGTAATAAACGCTTAACAAGTAAATTGTTATACGGTTAAACTTTTTTTTTAAAATTGAAAGCTTAAAAAGACCTAAATAAATTTAGGTCTTTTTTTATTGTTTTTCGATTTTTGGATATTTGTTACCAATAAATATTAAATTATTTCTTCAATACAAAAATAAGGAATTAATCTTATAATTATTCAAAATTTCAGTTCTTGATGGATTCAGCAAATACTGTAGTTGATTACACAACTGATCAAGAAGCAATAGCTTCGATAATTGAAGATTCATTTCCAAAAGACAGCACTAATCAGGATTTAGGAAATCCACAATCTGATGCTAATAGATTGGGATCTCGTATCTTTTTTTTATGGGTTTGGCCAATAGTCGCTATTAATAAAATTAGAAATTTATTCAATAGGATGGATTTTGTTAAACCTTATGAATCAGGTCTTAATGATTCGTATGAGGTAACTGATACAGAGACTGTTTATACAATGACCAAAGATGCTTTTGCCGGTGAAGGTGGAATGAAGTTCATGGGACTAAGATTTATGTCTATATGGGTTTTTCCTATGGCAATATTAGGAACTGTTATTGAATTCCTTTTCGTAGGACCTCTTAAGGGATCTAATCCTTTTGGTTGAGATTTAAATTAAAAAAAAAAACTATCTTTATTTAACAATAGAGATAGTTTTTTTTATCTTAATATTTTCAAACGTTTCTAAAAGGGAAAAAAGGAGTAACTTTTTTTGTTGGGTTGCTGCTTGCAATAGCTTTACCTCTAATATACATAAATAAGCCAAGAGTAATTATCATTACAGGAGGGTGCAAAGCTAAAGATTTTCCAATCAGTTGCAGTTCTTCTACAGGCATTAAATTTGTTCAATTCTTTAATAACTATAGCTTCTATATGAACACAAGAAAAATAATTTAATATATATAAAAGAATCTTTTTCTTATTTGTTTTTTATATATGAAATTTTTAAAACTAATATAGAAAAATTAAAAATAAAGGTGATTATATTGGCAACTAAAATAGGAATGGAATTGATCTTTAAGCCGTAAATAATCCAACAAAAAAGACCTGTTATGAAAAGAATTAACATAACTAACGAAACATCATCTGCCGATTTCGTTTGCCATGTTTTATATAACTGAGGCAAAAAGGCAATAGTAGTAAGTAAAGCAGCTAAAAATCCAAATAAATCTATATAATTTAAATGATTCATTTTTCTTTAGTAATTGATCAAATAATTTTGATAATAAATAAATCATCATTTAGAATTATTTTACATGAGTAGGTTTAGAATAAAAAAATTATGAATGATCAGTCTAATCTTATTTATGATCTTTTAAAGGATGAATTGGAAACTTTATTAGATGAAGATAATGAAATTAAAGAATGGAATGAAGGCCTATTAATAAAATCACTTATTCTTTTGCCAATAATAATCTTTTTAGTGGGTTTATTTATTGTGAATAGACCAGAAAAATTAACAGATATATTATTTACACTCTTTTACCCTTTAGCCCTAATATTGATTGGGTTGATACTTCTGTTTGTTATGACAAGGAAATTGAAGTAGAAGATAATAATAGAATCTTTTTACTTTAAATCTTGGTTTTTTTGTGGCCAATAAGGTAGTCCCACTGTAAGCTATTAGTAATTAAACATTAATATCCAATGGCAGGCGGACCATTATTACAACTTTGGGAAAACCTACTACCATTTGCTAAGGATCTAAGAATTCGCTTTGCAATAGCAATGCTAGGTAATATTTTAGCAATATTATTTATTTTCTCCCTATGTAAAATGTTTATTCCAGGCTTGGAAGAACAACTATTTAATTGATTTTCTAACCCAGAATTGATACATCTCCCTAAAAGAATTAGGATTTAATTTTTCAAATTTATCCCATAATTCTAAATCTTTTAAAGAGTTTTTGTCTTTATTATCTTTCTGATATTTATCTTTTATATCTTTGGAAAGAGTAAAACCTAGGAATTCCAGGTTGGATACCTTTAACATATTTTTAATTTCAATTAGTGAGTAACAATTTTCGTGACTATGAAAGCAGAGATCTCTACACATTGAGGTTGAGTAGAAATCTGACCAATTAATTATTTCATTAAACTGTTTTATTTTTCCATTAAGAAGATCATTTCGGAAGCTTCTTATTCCAGCAAGGCTTGGTTTAATATCTTTTTCTTTGATTAGTTCTCTCGCTTTTAGTATTTCTTCTCTTGCATACTTGCTATACAAACCTAACTTTAAAAAACCTTTTGGTTTTAATACATTAAATAGATTTGATAATCCCTTCGTTGGATCATTCATATGATGTAGAACACCAGAGCATTCTATTAAATCAAATCTTTTATGTAGTGCTGTCAATTCAAGTAAATCCATTTCTATAAAATCTACATTCTTCAATCCATATTCGTCGACCTTTCTCTTTGCATAGGAGATACTTGAATTACTTAAATCGATTGCTGTTATTTCACAATTACTATATCGAGATGCTTCAAGTATTTGAATCCCCGTACCACAACCAGCTATAAGTATATTTGTTTTTTTATTATTTAATTCATCTGAAATAGATTTAATTGTATTTGGATAAATCTCAGAATTAATAACTGATAAAAAGTTTAATTTGTTTTCTTTAGCATATGAATTATATCTCCATCTAGGATATGGGTTTAATTCATACTGAACTTTCACCTCCTTAGATATAAAATCTTTTATATCACCTATCTTTTTAATCCCTTTTGAAATCTTTTTTTCATCATTTAACTCTTTAATTTGTAAATTAAGCAGATGGTTAAATTCTTTGTTATTTGATCTATAAGTATTTAAATTAATTATTTTATCATTTATTGAAGATAGAGATTGGTAGCAAGAGATTATTGCTAATTTATATTCTCTATTTTTATTAATATTGATTGTCTTTTTAAGTTCTTTTAGTTTATCATTTTCTTCGGTAGATATGTAATAGACATACTCATTTAAGAAGCATTGTGATCCAAGCCCTATTATAAAGTTAAAAATACTATTACTTATTTTATCTTTGTCTGAATAGTTTAATAGAATATTCTTGCGTATATTTCCTAAAACCTTTTCCCATAATGGAGAGCAAAATATTAGTAAAGAAAGTGCTTTTACTAATTCCTTATCCTTAATTAAAATATTAAATTTATTATTCTCATACAACTTCGATTCTAAAATAGATAATTCTTCTAATATCTCTTTGGAGATAAGGCTGTTTATATTCCCAAATATTTCTCGATGAGATATATCTTTTCTATTTAATAAATTTTTAAGTAATTCTCTATTATCTTTCTCTGATATGTTTAATAATTCACCTTTTTTGATTAATTCACTTATAAGTTGATAACTTAACTCGCTATTCTTATATAATAAAAGCTCTTTTTTTGTAAGTATTAGTGATTTTTTATAATCACCAATTTGGTTGTATATTGTAGCTAGATTCAAATAACAGTTTTCTAATTTACTATCTAACTCTATTGCTATCTTTGTATGCAAAATTGCTTTTTCAAGATCTTGTTTCTCTTTGTAGCATGCGCCTAGATTTAAATGAGCGATAGCAGATTTATTATCTATTTCTAAGGCTTTTAAATAATATTCTTCTGCTTCATTATATTTATTAGAATCTTTGTTTAATAACCCTAGATTGATATAAGCATCAAAGTAATTTTTATCCAGTTCGATTGCTTTCTCAAGTGATAATTTTGACTCATCATATTTATCTAAACTTTTTAAAATCAATCCTCTAATACAATGCCCATTTGGCAGGCTTGGCTTTAATTTAATTGCTTCTTCAATTATTATTTCTGCTTTTTCTAAATGATTTAACTTATAATATAAAAAAGATAAATTTAATCTTGAGTAAATATGATTTGGAAAATTTTTAGCACATTTTTCGTATAATTTTATTGCTTTGTCATTTTCTTCTTTTTCTTCACATATGAGTGCATAATTTGAAATTATATCTGCATCAGAATAACCATTTTTTAAAAAAGCTATATACCCTTTTTCTGCTTCATCTAAATTCCCTTTAATATGATTATTGATCGATTTTGCTTTCAGATCCTTTTCTGAAAGCTTTTGGAGTTTTTTAGAAGAGCCTTTATTCTCTTTTTTCTTTTCCCCGAAACCACTCAATGATTTTTACTTAATTAATATTATTATACAAAAAGTCAATAATCTAATTATTTTAGCTTAATAATTCTATAGTTTCCAAACTGTAGTTAATAGCAATTTATTTATAGATTATGGAGTTAATACACTTTTATTAACTCTTATTACCTCCAATAAGCCCTAATTTTTTATATAATATTTTTCATATATTTTAGGATGCAAATGCCTTTAAAGTTAGGTGATCAAATACCTGATTTCTCACTCTCTGATCAACTAGGAGTTTCTAGGACGAATAAGCAAGCAAAAGGCAGGCCACTGGTTCTATTTTTTTATCCCAAAGATGATACACCTGGTTGTACGGCTGAAAATTGCGGCTTTAGAGATAAATACGATCTTTTTAAACTGTTTGGTGCTGAAGTTTGGGGGGTAAGTGGTGATGATGAAGCAAGTCATAGATCTTTTGCAGACAAAAATAAACTTCCATTTCCATTATTGTGTGACACAGAAAATTCTCTGAGAAGAGCTTTTGGAGTTCCTAAAGTTCTTGGTTTACTTGATGGTCGAGTAACTTATATTATTGATTCAAAAGGTGTTATTAGGCATATTTTTAATGATCTTTTAAATGGTCCTGCTCATGTTAATGAGGCACTTAGAGTATTAGGCGAGATAAGAAATTAATTTTTAAAATTGTTGAGTAGTTTTGTCGTAGTAATTATCTAAAAATAATCAAGATATTAGTTTACTGCTAACTTTTTTTGCTTGTAGTTTTTCTAATACAGTTTCAGAAGAGATTTTTGCAACGTCATTTAATCCGTTTGCATCAAACCAAGGAGCTGTTGCCCAATCAAAGCCTTTCCCAAAAGTATTATCTGGAGAAACAATGTACCAATGACATGCCGTGTCGGGGACGTCCACGGCGCATTTTGACCAATTATCACTCCATTGAGGTACTTGAACCCAAAGGAGAGTGGAGAAAAACAATGAAAATATTGAACTAAACATTTCTTTAGATTTTTTTTATATTAGCGCTATTTAAGCATGAATGAGGATTTTAATACTCTTTTTTTTTGCAAGATAATCAAATAATAATTATAAGTTAAACTAATTAGTCTTTCTATCATTTTTTAAGTACCTCAGGCACAGGATTTCCTGGCTCTCTTCATTCTCTCCAGAATTTAAAATCCATTCTTTGAACTCTTGATAAAGAACTGATCTATCTATTTTATTTATTTCAGTCATCCTAATTAAGGTACAGCTAAGAGTTACTGAAACAATTTCTTCAATAGAAGGGCTATTTTTCAATTTTCTTTTTTTATATTATTTAGTTAATTTACTTAAAAATCCATTCTGCCGAGTCTTTTGGTCCATGATTTTATATTCAATTTATCTATTGAATATAAATATGGAGAAATCTAAGGCATTTAATAAATATTATTTTGAAACTTTTTATTGTTCATATAGACTACGTTTCTAATCTAATGTTCAATGGAAAGAGACAGTAGAAATAAATCTTTCTTTATTTGGATAGAAGAGATTTGGGAAGAAATAGAGGTTCAATTTTATGGAATAATAGGTGCAATATTCTTCTTCGTTCTAATTTATTTTATTTTTCAACCTCTTTGGATGAGACCTGTAATTGATCTTTTTCGATAATTAAGTTACTTGTAGGGTAAATCCTCAACTAATAGAGAATTTATTACCAATTAATTTCCATACTGGCTTATCTTTCTAAACTTTTCTCTTTGGCGACTAATTCTATAAATTTCCATACAAGGGCATGTTTGTAGTCATCCTTATTAGGACAAGCCGATACTACTTCTTGCCATGAGAAATTATCTTTAACTTGATTGTCTTTTAGTGGTGAACCAAAGTCTCTTGCAAGATTAGAAAGGAAAGAGTAGCCGAGTCTTTCTGATGTGTATTTGATAATCTCATCTGAGTAACTCATATAGAGCAAGAGAGTGTCAGCTTGATAGTTATGTCTTGTGCATGCTCCTTCAGAACATCCACTACTGGCAATCTCTAAACAAGCTTTATGGTCGTAGGTTTCCTTGATTAAATCAACTAATTTTCCCATTTGATCCTTTCAGTCCACTTGTGTTATAGCTACTAAAAAAATTAATTAGGTAAACAACCAAATAATCAAACAAAATTTAGAAAATGACTAAATATTATTTTTGCTTGGATTGCGATTAGCTAAATTTACTAGTTCTTTTATAGTTTCTCAAACGAAAGCAAAAAATGAAAATGCTTAGATTCTGGTTAGGGAATAAAGCAAACTCTTATGAAAGATAATCAAAGCAAGAGAAATGATTGGAAATTTCTCTATAATTTTTAAAAATAATAATTATTTTAATCAACAAATCTTGAATATAACCATCTAAGAAATGCCCCTATGACTGGGACATTTCCAAATGTTCCAGAACAAAAATCAAAATAATCTCTATGTTCTTTAACCTTACCTTCTTCATCAAATATCAATCTGGTTGTCCCATCGTATAAAAATTCGAGACCTTTTATTTTTAACCCCATTGTCCATTCAACAAAAGCAATATTCTTATTGATGGCAATTGAGTGTGATTCTAGATAAATATCATCACATCTTTTGATTAATCCATCTTGGGCTTTGATATATGCATCAATTCCATTTTTTTCTTGGGTAGGATCTATAAATTTAACTTGCTTATTGTATAAGGACTCCCATTCTTCCCTAGATGGAGCTTTCTCTCCATAAGATAAATTGAAGAATTTTTTTAATTCTTTCTCTTTGATGAGCATTTAATTTAATGTTAATAGTTGTAATTTAGATTATTTAAATAGACATCGCGTTAAAGGAATGTGATGTAGATAACTCAGAAATAGCTTAGATTTAGAACCTATTCAATTAACTCATATGAACAAGAAGAACATTCTTATTTCTATTGGTGTCCTAGGTATAGGAATAATCCTCTATAAATTGCTTTTAGGACTTGTCCTCCCAATAGCTTTGTTTGTCTCTCTTGGATATGTTTTGAAATTTTTACTTAAGGACTCCGAGTCTGATTCGGTTAAGGAGGTTTCTCAGATTTTTACAAGCAGCGACTCCTCTTCTTCAATCGACAATATAGTTGAAATTAAACCGATTGAAGAAGATAAACCTGTTGAAGAAGATAAACCTGTTGAAGAAGATAAACCTGTTGAAGAAGATAAACCTGTTGAAGAAGATAAACCTGTTGAAGAAGATAAACCTGTTGAAGAAGATAAACCTGTTGAGGAAGATAAACCTGTTGAAGAAGATAAACCTGTTGAGGAAGATAAACCTGTTGAAGAAGATAAACCTGTTGAGGAAGATAAACTTGTTGAAGAAGATAAGCCTGTTGAAGAAGATAAGCCTTGGTAAGCCGTTAGTATTGGATAGCTTTAATCATTTCTTAAGTTTCTTTCATGGATACAAATGCAAAAAAAAGTTTTTGGGATTCAAAGCCTAATTGGTGTCAACCTTGGTCAATTATTAGCTTTGGAGTTTTAGTTCTTATTTTCAGTTTTAAACTTTTAAATAACACTATAATAACTTCTATTTTAGCTTTTTTTATTCTTGTTTGGTGGATAGTATTTTTAATACTTGCTCCGAATTCGTATCAAGTAAATAATGATAAATGATAACCATTATTTATTAATTTGTTTTTTGTAATAGCCTTAATAATAAATTATCTACTTAGATCGAAAAACAAAAAAAAGGAAATTTTAAGTTCAGTCTTTATTTCTCCTGATCACTATTTATTTTTGAAGGGAAGCCTAAGTAACCTCCTGAAAATCGCTTCCGATTTGTCCAGTAAAATTCAACTAACTCTCTTGTGGAGCTTGTTATAGGTGCTTCTCTTCCAATTTCTAGTCCGCTTGAAAGCTTTAGGCTCTTTGTCGATTCCCAGCTTGAAGTGCTTGAAGATTCCATTAGATACTCCAGTTGATTGGTTGATTAAATATGAGAAGATCGCCCTACCTCTGTAGACTGTTTCATTAATCATGCTCAGTAAATTAAATGATTTCGTAAGAGTGGGTGAAAGAAAATCGAGATTTTTCGATACGATCGAAACGCCTTCTTATAGTACATTAGTACCAATTAATGTCAATTTTTCCCCTTGATTGCTTAAAATTAACTTGGGAATTTGATTAATTTATACATATAATTTTATTACAAATTAGTGAAAATAATATCTAAAAGTAAATACAAATATGCTTTTAAAGGATGATTTAGTTATAAATATATAGATATACTATATATTTATAGAATTTATAATCAGAATAAAATATAGATTCTAGGTAAATGTAAACTTATCTATTACTAGAATCTCTTGCTCTGAGAAATCACTAGCAGATATGCAATTTATCCATTCTTTATACTCTTGTGCAATTGCTAATTGATCCCTCGGGCCGACCTCTACTGTTCTTTTTAAAATATGAGATAAACCTTTAACTAATAAATCCTCTACTCTTTTTGGATCCACTTGCATTTACTTTTTGCATGTATACTAGACTAACTTTTATTAACTTGTTTGTAAAGAGATAAAAGGCTTTGTAAGGAGAACTATTTAGGAAATATATTTATATATTAAAAATACATTATGCTGCATTAGAATTATTTTTCTTATCTATTGATGGTATAAATCCAAATTCTTCTATTTCTTCAACTAATGTAAGCTTGGTTTCTTCTTTGGTAGATTTTATATTAATAGCATTTGAATTGTTTTCTTTATTATTTTTATTAGAATCTTTGGATTCATTTTTTATACCAAAATTTTTATTCATAGATTTTTTTAGATTATTAATCATATTAATATTTATTGAATACAATGAAAATGTAATACCAATCAGTACTAGAAAAATATTATGAATAAAAAAATATGAGAAAACCAATGTCGGGGATAAATACTCTATAACCTGATTTATTTTAATCTTTTTCATAATTAGGCGACATCCTGTTGAGTTCTCTTATTTTGTCTTTCTATTAAGGTGAGATCATAGGAAGATTGTATTTGATTATTATAATCTAAATCATCAATGAATCTTGATAAAGATTTTTTATTTTGCATCCATTTACGCCGTATTCTTTTAGGTAAATCAGGCAGGTCTACTTCTTTCTTGTTAAGAGACTTTATGTATCGTTTTCTTTGTCCACTATCTATTTGCGAGCTGTAGCTCTCATTGTATTGAGAGACATGCCTTTGGCTCTCTCTTGACTCTGTAATAGCCATTAGCTCTGAAAGACTTCTGATAAATGGAATCATGCTGCATACCTCTCATTATCAAGTTTATTTAGATTATTTTTTAAACATTTTTCTTTTTTGTAGGCATTTATATAGTGTACGTCGTAAGATCCTAACCCCTCTTTCTTGGGGTTGTATAAATGGATTAATCCATTCCTAGACTTTGAATTCTTATTCATAATCTTAAGCTACTCTCCTTTGTACTTTCTTTTTGTTCGAGTTCTCTATTTTGTACAGAACTTTTGGCTTATATTTCTCTAGTAATGCCTTATTAATTCCTTTCTCTAAGTTGTGGGTCTCTTCATTTTTAGATTTAATTTGTTTAGAGATCCCAGAGCTAAAGTTGGTGCTTTTCATTTTTAATAATAGTAGTGGAGGTTTGCTTTCTTGTAACACTTCCTAGACAAGGGACTCAATTTTTTCTCTATTTGATAGTAATTTACTAAGTTTTTTATTTTCATCTTGAAGGTTATTAATGACTTTTTTGTAAGTCTCGATCTTTTCTTTCAGTGATTTAATCTTTTCACTTTCACTTTTTTGTGAGGCTTTGCTGGCTTTTTTCTTGTTCCCTTTCACCAGGATTCTTACAGTCGCTTCTGTCATTCTTTCGCCGTTCCCAACGGCATCAAATACCTTTTGCCGCTCCTTGTCAGTCACGCCTTTGCTTCCCATCAATGCTAACGATCTGGGCGTTAGTGAAGCAAGCATGTTGTCGTCTATATCAGAGCCACCTAACCAGTTTGTGTATGCACTTACGAGGTCAATAGCAAAACGTTCTGAGCAGTTGATCGCTCCTGACTTCAAGAAGGCTCTCCAGTTCCCAGGCTTGATGTTGCTCTTTATGTCGGAGAGGTTGGCCGCCACGGCTCTTAGTGATTGCCCAACGCAGCTCAGTTCTTCGTTTATTTCTGCGACAGATTCTTTGACGTACTCTACTTGTGCGGGCACCAGCCCCTTGGTGACTTCGCTGTTGAGCGGAATATTCGCTAAGTCAACCACCTCCGTGGGCGATAATTCCATGGGTTTAGCTAAATACGCATTTAATATACGCCTTGTGACGAATCGGAACAATGGATACTAATGTACTATCTTTTTGTTCTTGGCTGCACAATATTTGATTTTGCTTAAATATTTTTGATTTAGCAGAAAGTTTTTCTAATTGATAATAATTTAATTCTTTATTTTTTGTAAATAGATTTTTAAAACTTTATTACATAAGAATTACTATTGATGTTAATTCTTATGTATATCAATTTTTAAAAAAAAGTATGTAATTACAAACTATAATTCCAGCTAACAAGCTAATTACACTTGCTTCTGTTTCTCTGGCTATGTAAATGCATTTTTCTTTTTTCTCTAATGAGTAAATATACTTATTTTTAGGTTTGTCCTCATCTAAATACTCAGCTTTAAATGCTCGATAGTTGATTTAGAATCTAACTGATTTTCTTGGTTGAGCTATTTGAAAACGAGGGGTACTGGAGTTACTTCTTTGTTGTAAGCCCTGCCAAGTTAAGCTGATTACCTCTAACTCCAGTCATATCAACACTAATGTACTTTCAGGACAGCAGTACATAACACAGTCATAGCAAGGGATCTCAAACGTTGTTCTCCCTTTGTTCTCCTATTAGGTATAGTATAACTAGATCAGTTCTCCCTCATCTATATGAGCAAGGTAGCACGAGATGAAAATGGTGCACCTTTAGCCCGCGATGTCTTGGGTGGTAGATGCAAGATATATATGTTTGAAGGGCGTCCAACTTCTTGGTATTTCAAGTATCGAGTAAACAATAAAGCGAAGGGTAGTAAGTATATAGTTAGATGCTTAGATGAACTCGATGAGAAGAGAGCAATACTTAAAGCAGAGGATTTATATTTAGCATTTCAGGGAGATATAGATGAAGAGGGTGTACCAGTAAGAAGGTATAAGGTAGTTGATCTAATTAAGGAATGGATACTTTTGAATGAAGAGCGGAATAGAGCAGGGAGTATGGCTTTAACTACTCTTAGAGCTAAGGTTAGTTCACTTCAGAATGCTGGAATACTCTTTATAACCAAAGAGAAGAAGATCACATATGTAGATCAGATAAAGAGAGATACCTTTGAGAGTTTCAGTAGATGGAGAAAGAATGAAGGGTTCAAACTAATCCCTAACTCAAGAGGTAAAACCATAATTCCAAAGGATTCAACAGTTAAGAGAGATATAGTTCATCTTGCTGAATGGTTTAAATATCTAAACGATAAGGAGTACATAGATCTAAAACCTACCTTTGAAATCATTAAACAAAGGAAAGATGAATTAGATGCAAACCCACCAATACCTTTAGATCAATGGGGACATGTTCATCGTTACTTAAAGCAATGGAGTGATGAAGCAGTAAAGGAGGAAACTAAAACTAATAACTGGAGAAGGAATCACTATTGGAGAGAATTATTCAGAACACTAATTCTTGTCTTATACAATACTGGTGCTCGTCCTAGTGAATTAGTAGGGAAAGAAGAGAAGATAAGAGAAGCACAGAGTGATGGATCATACGTAATTAAAAGAGTTCTTAAAGGAGGATTACGTTGGGAGGATATAGAGATACAGGATTCATTCAATATGAATGCAGCGACAGGGAAGTATATAGATATCGTTATCACTAATCTCTTTATTCGTTATTCCAAGACAGGAGAAACACGTGATATACCTTGCAACTGTACAGAATTCCTAAGCAGATGGAGAAGACACGTTAATGAATATAGAAGACAAGTGGGATTGAGAAAGGTAACTCCAAAAGATTATGTATTCTTCAATCCTCATACTGATAAACCTTATCCCTATTCACAGTTCTCTCTAGCTTGGAGTGATCTTAGAACTAACTTATCTTTAGTATTATCTCCTGTTAGATCAGATAAGAAATACACTCTCTACTCTTTGCGCTCCTCTTACATAACTAATCAGATTGATGAAGGTAAAGACATCTACTTAATTAAGAAGATCACAGGACATAGCTTAGAGATGTTGCAACGTCACTATGATCGCTCTGATGTAAGGAAGAGAACAGCAGAAGCAGTATCTAGAACAATAGGTAAGAAGAAAGAAAAGAAAGTAATAATGTCTTTAGAGAATGTAGATGATTGGGATAAGTTAGCTTTAGATGGAACTAAACTCTCTGATAAACCGAAGGAATCACTGAAGCAAAGTAAAAATAAATCTAATCCGCTTAAGATTAAGTAGTAGACACTTAGCAATCTGAATATATTGGTTAGCAATGTGGACACAATCACGCTTTTATTTAATTGAACCCATTTAATGTGAGGATTAATGGTTACTCTTTTCACTCTCATCGCACTTCAAGTCATTCTTATTACGGTAACTAACGTCTAGATCATTCACCACAATCGAATAACTCCCTAAGCACTCAGTAATGGGTGCTTTTTCAATGTTTATATGCTATATTAGTAATGCTTAACTCACCGATACGCTCTGAGATTAAGCAAAAGGTTTAGGAAAGAAGGTTAATACATCCAATTCAAACGAGTAAGAGACAGCTCTGGTTTTAGTTCATCCACTAATTGCTCGTATTCCCAAGCTTCGCGCTTGGAACTCATTCACACACTCACTTCAAATGACTTCATCAACTCGTGTCTTATCTAAAATGCTCAAACCTGAGCTACTTAAAACCGCTGAGGGATTAGACAAGCGACTTCAAGCACAAGAGAAAGCAACTATGACTCTCTTCTATCTAAGTGCTACTGCTATTATCTCAGCATTTGTCTTTTAATAAACTCTAACCCTGCTGTCATAAGCGGGGTTTTTAATTGTCATTGATAACGCAAGACACTATTCCATATCAATAAATATAAGGTAATTTAATCGTATGAATAACAGACAAGTAAATCATGAGATAACGCTAAGTAGATTAGCGACAGATAAATTAAGAAAGGATTTAAGACAAGCACAAGATAAGAACTACGGTTCAAGCACAGGATTTGCTAATGACTTTGTTAGACAATATGTTCAACCCTTTGGACAAGAGTTAGTAAAAGCAACAGGTAAGAAAGCAAGAGGAAGAGCAACAACTAGCGCGCTCTCCTTAGGTTTCAGGAAGATGCAAGAATTATTTGAATACTTAGTTGATCCTGATTTAGTTTCTTATATCTCACTAATTACTATCTTCGATTCTTTCTATACATGTGAAGGTAGTAAACCAAAAGTACAGGAAGGATTCAAGAAGATAGGGAGAAGACTAGAAGATGAGATGCGTAATGAGTTCTACTATCAGCGCGCTCCAGACGAGGTTGTAGCAGCGATACACAAGCAGAACAACACAAAGGGTTCAACACCCAGTTACAGACGACAGGGAGCGAAACAGACAGCACAGAAGTTGCTTACTAATAAGCATGACTGGAGTAAAGAAGAACTATTCCAAGACTGGAAAGACAGCGATAGATTTCATGTTGGAGCGTTTGTCTTACACGTTGCTGAATCATTTGGAATCGTTGAATCATATCCACTTAGAACAGGTAAGAAACAACAGACTTACTACCGACTAAGCGAGCAAGTCAAAGCACAGTCAATCAAATATCAAACAGCATTAGAAGAAAGAGAAGTATTTAAGTATCCACTAATTGATATTCCTAAAGAATGGGAGTCGCAAACAGGAGCATCAAGACATAACAACTCAGGAGGATATTACCAAGAATGGTTTAGAACAAACTTAAATCTATGTAGGAGTTTCTATTCAGATACTAAGTTTGGAACTGATGCAATTAATCTACTCAACACACTAAGTAGAACTGCTTGGAATGTAGATCATACTGTCTTCAATCTTGCTTACCGCTGCTTAGAAAAGGGTTACACTATCGGTTCTTTTAATGCTGTCTTTGATCATCCTAGATTGCATGAAAGAATGCCTTCCTATCTATCAAGCAAAGATAAAAGCGATCCACTTAGAAAAGCATGGGTAGATGAAACTCATCAAATACATGTAGCGCATAGAGAAGCAATCGCTAAGAGTAGGAATACAAGACTAGCTCTTACTGTTGCTAAGCAGTTCATGAGTGAATCGCGCTTCTATTTAAGTTGGAGCTGCGATTACAGAGGTAGGATGTATCCTCAACAATCATTTCTACATGAGGATTCTTCAGACTTTGAGCGCTCTCTTATAACCTTCTCAGATGGATGCAAGTTAGATAAAAGCGGTGAAGAATATGCAGCGCAAGCAGTAGGGGAAGCATTCATAGGAAGTAAAGTTAACTATGAAGATAGAAGTAAATGGACTTATCAGAATAAAGAACTCTTACAAGCAATAGCTAATACTCCTTTAGGTTTAATAGATGAATGGAGTCAAGCAGATAAACCGTGGCAATTTCTACAACTCGCTCTGGAATGGAATCAAGTTGTATTAACTAAGCAGAAACCTTTATGGGATGTCCCAATAGGAGCAGATGCTACTAGCTCAGGGTTGCAACTTCTAAGCGCTATGAGACGCGATCCTAAGGGTATGGAATTTTCTAATCTATTTGCACCTAAGGATATAAACGATCCACCTAGAGACGCATACAAAGAGGTATTAAAGATTGCTAGACACATTGCTTACCGATCTCACAGTCATAGATGGTTAGCGGATTACTTAGAAGACAGAGCATTAGGTAAGATCATCCTGATGAAAGTTATCTATGGAGCAACGCTTCAGACTAATAGAAGAGAGATAAAAGAATATTTCATAGCTCAAGGTTTATTCCCTAACAAGATTGATTATCAAGCGGTATCAGATATTTGTTCAATACTTAGAGAAGCAAGTAAGCAAGTATTCCCAGATGCGTTTGAAGCGCTTGACTGGATTAAAGATTTATATCGGATAGCACAGAAGAATGGTAATACCTCATTTACTTGGAATACTCCTAACCTTGACTCAATCAACTTATTAAAGGTTGAGCAAGTAACTAAGAGAATCACTTCAACATATCTAGGTAAGATCACTATCCCACTAACAGAGATTAAAGAACCTGCATACAACAGAATGAAGACAAGTCTAGCTCCTGATTTTGTACATAGCTATGACTCTTGTGTTCTTAAGTCTGCTTTCCAAGATTGGAGTAAACCTTTAGTAGTAGTGCATGATTGTTTTAAAGTTCTACCTAATGATTTAGATCTAGCTAAGAAGAGAATCAGACATGGGTTTCATAATGTATGCAGCGGTGATCCATTAGCGCGCTTAGCGGATGACTTAGGAGTCACAGAGGAGCAACTACCACGCTTAGAGCAGGGTACAGGGGTGTTAGAAGAGGTTCTAAACTCTACTTATATGTTCAATTAATATATTCTCTAACGTATTTACTGGGATCTCAGCGACTAACTAGACAGTCTAATAGAGAAAGAAGCGTGAAGCGCTGCTTTTACAGGTTGATACCCTGTCTAAATAAATGAAGTCAATACTAAAACCAGTTAGGAATAGTTTGACTTGGTTGCTGAGAGCTCTAGGAACTTGAATTATATGCAAAGGGATTCAAGGTAGATCCATAATTCTCAGACTGTTAACTGACGAAATGAACAGCGTCGGTTCACCTCTACAAGATCAAGGTTTAACAGTATGTACTAAGGGGATTGCCGTCTTAACAGACGACAGAACTACTTATACATACAAGATCAAGACTATATACACCACAAGCAAAGCATTAAACTATTCAACGTTGAATAAATGACATCCGATTTAATTAATACATTTACCCCTAAGAATGATCTAGGTGATAATGATTTCAGATATGAAACTGATCTACATAACATCTTTGATACTGTACGTCCTGAAGTCTTAAAAGGTTTGGAGGAATTCAAACAGAAGACAACAGAACTAGAGATTAGGTATGGATCATTAGCATTAGAGTTTGCTGTTAACTGGTTTAACTACACAGACAAACTGACAGCAGATGAAACATATAACCAATTCAACTACAGAGCTAAGCGCTTAAGAAAACAGTTGATAGAAGGATTAAAGGAAAGAGGATTTAAACCAAGTAATGTCTATAAACTTATAGCCGCTGCAGAATTCCAAAAGCGGTTACAAGAGGGATTATATAAAGGTAGAAAGTATGGAGTTAACCAAAGGATCGCTAAGATCTATGAGTTTGTCTTAACTCTACCTATCTCTTCTCAATACCTTCTTAGCGGTATGACTGATCAAGGTATCGCTAAAGCGATGAGGTATCAGGAAGACACAAAGCAATGGGATTCAAAGACTGATTCCTTTATAGGTAAACCTTTAACGTACAAAGCATTAGAGCAACTTAAAAAGGAATACCCACTAAACACAAAAGAGACAAGAGGTAGAAAGAAGAATCCATTATCTCAACTTCATCTAGTCCCAGACAATCAAGAAGCAATTACCATTGAATCTACTGAGGTTAAAGAAGTAACTCAGGAATCTATAGCTAGAGAACTTGTGTCTCTTGCTAAGCAGTTAGATCGTGAAGTATGGAAGGATCAAAAGATTATCTCAATACTTAAAGAAGCACAGTCTGATCTATGGAACATTGCACATATAGCATCGCAACCAACAAAAGAACTAACTACTAACTAATTACTGCACCACCCACCCAATAAGTATATGAATCATTCTCAACATAGAGAGACAGTTCCACATACAGACAACATCCGCTTTTGGACAGAAGGGAAGATTACCGAGTCTGCTTACAGACAGATATCAAGACACCAAAGCGCGCGCAATCATCCCTACGCACAAGCGATGCTTGAAGAGTGGATATGTAAACCTCAATAAATTAACATTTTAATTTGCACAAACAATGAAATACACTACCAAGTCACTTAAGATTAGCAGCGCTGCACCTGCTAAGCACTTGAATCAATACCTAAAAGCTAAAGCTCCTAGAGATGATAGACATCTCTTTGCAAATAAACCCTATACAAAGCAATCTCTACTTATAAGCGCTCATGAATAACATGGATTATGTAGAACAAACCATGAGAGACGTTAGAGCGTTTGACATGGGTATGAGTTCCGATCAATACAAGAAACTAATAGATGAGGTATTTGACAGAAAGAACAATGACAAAGAAAGACAGGGAAAAAGTAAAGGAAGCATTCAGTCTTAAAGCGGATCTATCAGATCAGCAGATAAGAATGATCAGAGCTAATACAATGGGTGTCTCTTTATATGAATACGAGAAGACACTTAGAGATATAGGTATGGATGACTTTTAACGTCTTAACCTCTTTTGGTTAAGCGCTCTCGCTCACTCCGTTCGCTCGGATAACTCGCAAGCTTTAGCCGCTTGCTCGTGTTTGCGACTGTTGTCTTAGCAGCTCCCTCGCTTTAGCCGCTTCGGGGAAAGATTAATTAATGCGTAGCTCGTCCAATGAGGTTAAGACGTTAAAAGATCCTCAGACATTAAAAAAGCCGCGTCCTAAGTCCTTCGGGATATGGACGGCACGAGAAGTATGTGTTAAGGGAGAGAGGGATGGGTGTCCCAAAACCTACTAAGTGGTATTAGCTCTCCATATGGTTTTAATCTCTCCCTTAATCTTTTACGCTGCGTTATCTATATCGTCTATAGATCTCAAGAATCTTTTACGCTGAGGATTTGTTTCTGTATTCTTATTGAATGTATGTCTATTGATTTTGTTCTTAGTGAATAGACTCATCTGATCTCTATTCTCTTCCTTCATAGGTTGTATCTCTGCTACAGGTTTAGACATATAACTCCAGATAAACAGCATTACTGCTCCAGACACAATGAAGGTTAGAAGCGCTGTATGTATTGAATTAACTATTAGAAACGTAACTGCACCGAGCAAAGCATATACAACCCAATTAGGAATACTGCTCTCTACTTTCTTATCTCGATCACGAGAAGAGTATGACATGGTATTTAGTTGTAGGTGTGAGAAGTTATATCCGAATGGGTACTAACCCACTCTCATCAAGCTTTAGCTTTTGCTAACTGTGCTTCTAGCTCAACTACCTTTGCTTTGAGTTTTATATTTTCTAGCATGATGTCTGTAAATCTACCGATCTTATCTTCATCGCTTGTCTTCTTAGATACTAGCTCTGCTTTAGCTAGTAGTTCTTCCATAGTTACTGTTACTTTGCTTCTCTTCTTAAGAATCTTGTTGAGATCACCTTCAGAGAATCCATCACCTTTCTTGATCTTATTGATTGCGTGTACTCTCTGTCCTGCTTCTGCTTTGCCTATCTTCGCTAGCGTTCTTGCTGATACTTGAGATAGTGCATCTTCTGGGATGTCTGAAGCGGACAACCAAGTTTCATAAGCGTTTGCTAGATCTCTTGCGTTTCTACCGCTCATCTTCAAAGCACCTGAGTCTGTAAGTGCTACCCAATTCTTTTTCTTTACATCCTTCTTAATTTCTACCAGCGCTTTTGCTGCTGCGTATATAGCATTACCCGCTGTCGCTAGCGCTTCATTAGCACTCAGCACTCTTGTCTTTACGAAACGAATTTGACTAGCTGGTAATCCTTTTGTAGTAGCGCTGTTTAAATCCACGCTCTCCAATTCATCAATGGAGTAATCGTCTACGTATTGAGGAGTTTCTATTGCTGATGAAGTCAAGACATTAAAGTGACTGATAAAGTTCTAGCAGTTTTGGACGAGCTCGTCAAAAGAAGAACAGTTGTACTATTAGTTATGTGCTGAATTGGTTACCCTCTAAAAAAATTCCAAAAAAATAATATTATAAATCTCTGAACCCTTATATCGTATAAGCAGCGACGCAGATGTCCCCATAGTGGGGTGTTCAGATTCATATATAGGGTGTTTGATGTCCTTTTTTGTGTCCAATTCGTGTCCAGTTCTGTCCATTTCGTGTCCTAACAGCGCTCATTTGAAACTCTTTTATAACCCGATTAAGCTATAACTACGTTTTGATAGGGTGATTTATGGTTTGCGTAACTGTCATATAAGCAGTTATGCAGGTTTTTGGACACAGATTAGCGCTATTCCCATTGAGGATTAACGCGCTTCCAACCAGACGCTAATAGATCCTTCCATAAAACAATCGCTAGGTTTCTTCTCATTCTCTTTCTTGATTTAAGTAAGGGAATACCATTAGACATCAACCTTCCTCTATCTATTAATACCTTCGGATTCTGTTCCCAGCTCTCCCAATCGTAGCGAAACCTTAATATCCATCTTCCATTTGCTTCTTTAATCCAACCATCACGCTTCATCAGAGAACACGGTAGTACATATATACTAATAAATTAATGACTCAATGTGGATCGATCTGTTTGATTGTTCATGGATATTTGCGTGTCATTGATTACACAAATAGATAGGATTAGTTGAGTGAAAGAAAAGGGAGAACAAATTGAAAAACGCGATTTCGTTCTCCTTCTGTTCTTTTGACACATTGCACATCTGTTCTCCTAAGTTTGTTTTGAATCGCTGTTCTCCCCTTGTTCTCCTAAATCTGAGCTTCAAAAACATTGGGAGGACTGTATAGTGTATTTTCAGGACATAATTTCTAGCCTCAATAATTTCTGGAGTGAGAAAGGTTGTTTGCTGCTTCAGCCATATGATTTGGAGAAGGGCGCAGGGACGATGAGCCCTCATTCTTTTTTAAGAGCGATAGGTCCTGAGCCTTGGGCTGTCGCTTACCCAGAGCCCTGTCGACGTCCGACTGATGGTAGGTATGGAGACAATCCAAATAGAGCACAGCATTATTTTCAATATCAAGTTCTTATCAAGCCCTCTTTAGACGCAATACAAGAAATTTATTTATCTTCTCTTGAAGCCTTGGGGATTTCAGCTAAGGACCACGATATTAGATTCGTTGAAGATAATTGGGAATCTCCAACTTTAGGCGCATGGGGAGTGGGTTGGGAAGTTTGGCTTGATGGGATGGAAGTTACCCAATTTACTTATTTTCAACAATGTGGAGGTCTTGATTGCAAGCCTGTTTCAATTGAGATCACTTATGGCTTGGAGAGATTGGCAATGTATCTACAAAATGTTGAAAGTATTTGGGATCTTTCCTGGAATAAAAAGACTAAATATGGGGATATTTGGCTTCCTTTCGAAAAAGGTCAATGCAAGTATAATTTTGAAGAATCTAATCCAGCTAATTTAAGGAAGCTTTTTGAGATTTACGAGGATGAAGCTCATCAACTAATTGCTAAAAAGCTACCTTCTCCATGCCTTGATTATGTTCTGAAATGTAGCCATACATTTAATTTATTAGAAGCAAGAGGAGTTATATCTGTTACTGAAAGAACTAAAATTATTGCAAGAATTAGATCTTTGGCTCGTAAAGTTGCTGAAGCTTGGTTGGAAGAACGAAAGGTCTTAGGGTTCCCTCTTTGTTCAAATTAGTTATTAATACAAATTAATATGTTTGGCTTTTTAAGTAAAAAATAGTTCGTTTAATATCCAGCCGCGTATAAAAAGATACTTTCATGGGTTCTGCCTCTGGAATGTCTTAATGAATACACTAATATTAAATTGACATATTTGTGTGAGGACACAATGAAGCTTTTTCAGCGTTTGCTGGTAGCTCCTGCTGCTTTAGGCCTAATGGCACCATTAGCAGCAAATGCCGATGTTACTCCGGTATCTAACGAATCAGATCTTAGGTCTGAAGTCATTCAAGCTCGTGTTGATGGCGTTGAAGCACAACTCGGCGAAATCATGGCTGGTCAGTTCTCTTCATCTACAAAGATGAGTGGAAAGGCTGCTTTTATCACTGGTTACGTTGATGATGATGCAGAGACTAATACAGATGAGATCACTATGGAATACATGTATCAGTTAAATCTGAATACAAGTTTCACTGGTGAAGACAATCTTTATACACGTATTAAGACTGGTAACGTATCTGATCATTTCAAAGACAAAGGTCAAGGTACTTACTTAAGTGCAGCTAATGGAAACGGTAGTGTTCTTAAAGTTGATAAGCTTTGGTATCAATTCCCTGTAGGAGATTCTTTACAAGTTTGGGTTGGACCAAGGATTGAGAACTACTACATGCTAGCTAGTGCTCCATCTATTTATAAGCCAGTAACAAAGCAGTTTGCGTTAGGTGGTAATGGTTCAGCATATGGTTCTAGTACAAGTCCTGGATTTGGAATTGCATGGACACAAAATGTCGAAGATCCTTCTGAAGCAAGATTTGCTATAAGTGCTAATTACACTTCTAAAGATGGAGCAAGTTCTACAAGTGGTTTGTCCAATGATGATTCAAGAAGTTTCTTGTTAACTAAGGTTGAGTACGGCTCACCTACTTGGCAGGTTTCTGCGGCAATGGCTAACAAAAGTGCACCGACAGCTAGTTGCAATGGATATGACGCCTACTTCCATACAGCTATGGTTGGTGACAATGGTAAAACCACTGACACAACATGTACTGGTGGAGATATGACTGCTTATGGCCTAAGAGGTTATTGGAGGCCACAAGAAACAGGAGCTATTCCTGAAGTTCAAGTTGGTTATGATTTTGCTTCTTACGATGAAGCAACAGCTGGTGAGGCTGAAGACACTGCAGGATGGATGGTAGGTCTTGGTTGGAAAGACTTATTCATCGATGGGAACAGAGCCGGTGTCGCTTTTGGTTCAGCACAGGCTGCAACTTCTGTGAAAAGTGGTGGATCAGTCACTGAAGATCCTGAAGAAGACAACACACGTTGGGAAGCTTATTACACATTTAAAGTTAATGATGGTGTAAGTGTTACCCCTGCGATCTTCGGTGGATCAGATACTGGTGCTGCAAACCAGGATGTAAATGGTGCAGTTCTTCTAACTGAATTCAGGTTCTAAATTCTTAGTTAGGACTTTTTAAAACGCCCCTCTTGGGGCGTTTTTTTGTGTTTATTTATGTGCAATAAAAAAGCCCATTAAACGGGCTTTTTATATATTTTAAGCCTTTTACCAGCAATTTTCTCCCTCTCCAATAGGAATGCAAATATCAGCTTTTTTAGCTTTATCAGCAGCTTTTTGAGCTGCTTCATCAAGTTTTCCATCCTCGTCTACTTCTTGATCTGTAGTCCATTCCTTTAACCCACCCAGATCACCATGTTTTTCCCCAGCTCTTGAATTGTCAGGAATAATTGCGTTAGTCGCTAAAGCAGCTGCTGCAGCAAGGAATATTCCGATAGGTGTTTTACTTGGCATGCCATGTTTGATTTGTGTTTATTTTGGTAGGTCAAACCTTCTAAGGGAAGTTCTTTTTTTACCTCTTACTGTATAAAGTGATCGGTTTAATCTCCTAATCTTCTTAGGAGATTACTGTATGCCTGGAAAACTAAATCCAGTTCCTCGGATCTTCCATGTTTTGCGAGTAGTCCTTTTGCTCCAGCATCAAGTCCGAATAAGAAATTCCTATCGTCATTGTTTTGTACATAGCTTTGAATCCAGCCTACACATACATGACGTTCACCATCTTTGACTTCAGCAACCGAATGTAGTTGTGTACTGGGATAAATGATCATCTCTCCTGCAGATAGTTTGATTTTTTCAGTTTTATTGATCGTCTGAATACATAATTCACCACCTCTGTAATCTTCTGGCGCGTTTAGAAATAACGTAAAAGATAAATCACTTCTTCCTGAGGGCATATAAGGATTATCAATATGTGACCCATAGCTATGTCCAACTAGTGATTGAGTAAACATGACTCCATGGATAAGACTTGGTAATGTAAAACTTTTTAGAAGCGGATTTGAAATTATTTTATTAACAATAAGATCTCTAAGCTCAATTGATAATTTGGAATTTTTATCTAATTGAAAATTTGATTTGATTTTTGCGGCATGGCTTCCTGCAGTTTTTTTGCCATCTTGCCATGATGATTTCTCTGCCTTGAGGTTATTAACTATTTGAAGAGCTTCTGATTGATCGATTAGCGAATGAATTAAATATTCCATGTTTATTATCTAGATTAAATAACTATCCTAAAGTATCAACAAGATATCAATTTATACCTTAGTACGTATCAAAGTTGCGAAGCTGTATTTAGCTGTGTCTTCTTGTCTAGTCTAGGGAAAGATATTAATCCCTTCCCTAGATAGATTAATGAATTTAATTAAGCGTCTTTTTACTTCAGTAATAGCAGGAACTATATTAGCTTCTTCAAGTTTTAATCATGTAAAGGCTTCTGATAGAGAAGTAAGGATTTATTCAGGCAGACATTACAATACAGATAAGCAGATATACAAAAAATTTGCCGAAGAGACTGGGATAAAAATTCGATTAATTGAGGCTACAGGAATTTCTCTAGTTGAAAGATTGAAAAGGGAAGGTGCAAATTCTAAAGCTGATGTCATTCTTCTTGTTGATGCAGCCCGAATTAGTAATGCTGCAAAAAGTGGTCTTCTTCAGTCATATAGATCAGATCAATTAGATAAAAATGTTCCCGTCGCATATCGAGATCCTCAAGCAAGGTGGTATGCCTTAACTAGAAGGGTGAGGGTTATGGTCGCTAATCCTAAAAAAGTTGATGTTAATTTAATCAAAGATTATTCAGATCTTGCCAACCCTTCTTTGAAGGGTTTTGTTTGTGTGAGAAAAAGGAGTAGTCCATACAATCAATCTTTAGTTGCCAATCAAATTGTCAATAAAGGAGAAGCAAAAACTAAAGAATGGTTAAAAGGTATGATTTCAAATATTTCTCAGCCTTTTTTCCCTGGAGATATCGGAGTTATTAGAGCTGTGGCTCAAGGTAAGTGTGGTGTAGGGATAGTTAATCACTACTATGTTTCAAGGATGCTCGCAGGTGTTAATGGAAGAAAAGATCAAAGGTTGGCTAAAAAAGTAAAAGTTCTTATTCCCAATCCTGCTCATGTAAATGTTAGTGCAGGTGGCATTGCCAAATATGCTGAAAATAAAGAAGAAGCTATTCAGCTCCTTGAGTATCTTGCTTCTCCTAATGGGAGTAGTGGATTAGCTGGCCCAACATTTGAACATCCTTTAGTTGGTTTTAATACAACGGATGAAGTGACACAGTTTGGAGAATTTACTCCTGACAGCGTGACAATTGATCAATTAGGAGCAAATAATAAAAAAGCAATTAATCTTATGAGAAAGGCAGGTTGGGATTGAGGAATTAAGAATTAGTTTTTAATTCTGTTTATTCTTAAGAGAAAATAGAAGCTTGCCTTAAACTTATTTGAATGGAGAGGTGGCTGAGTGGTCGAAAGCGAACGACTCGAAATCGTTTGATAGATAAAACTATCCGTGGGTTCGAATCCCACCCTCTCCGCTTTTTTTATATGAACTCAATAACTTAAAAAAGAATTTAGTGAAATAATTAAAGTATTCTCTTCCTTAATTCATTTTTTTGCACCACTTACCATCTCGTGAATTTAACCATTCACTTCTTTCTTCATCTCCTAAAGACGCTGCTAATTTGTAATCTTTGCAAGCACCTTCTTCGTCTCCAATTTCATATTTAATATCCCCACGACTACTAAACCAAAAATATTTTTCTTCAGTAGGAAAATTTATTTTAATTGCTTTATTATAATTATCAAGTGCTCCTTTTAGATCGTCTAGATTTTCTTTTGCCCAACCAAGATCGTAATAGTACCAGGAATCCATTTGGCAATGAACTAAATTCTTATTCTTTGGGCATTCTGCATACCCACTTGTTCTATTTTTATATTTTAAATACAGTTCACCTGCTTTCTCATAGTCTTTTACTGCTTGGTCGAAATTTTCTAATTCTAAATTATATGAACCTCGATTCATAAAGTATAGTCCATCTTTTGGATATGCTTTTATTGCTAAATTAATATATTTAATAGCATTTTTGTAGTCTCCTAATGCATCATATTCTATTGAAATATTATTATAAGCATATTGATTCCCTGTCTCGCTATCTAATTCAATTGACTTTAGATAGTCTTTAATCGCTTCTTCACTTTTTCCTAGTTCACTATATGCATTGCCCCTGTTGTAGTACGCTGCTCCTTCTCTTGAGTACTGTTTAATCGCCTTGTTGAAATATTCTATTGCTTTTTCATATTCACCTTTATTAAGCATTCTATAACCATTTTCAAAGTTTAATTTGTATGTATTCCAATTGGTTGCTTTTACCTCTTTTGTTAATAATGCAATATCACTTGATAGAGAGAAAAAAGTGATGCCTAAATTTGAAGAAAAAGGTATAATTAAAAATGAAATTAGAAAAGCATATAAGTTTTTAGTTTTCATTGTTTAATAAATATTTCATTTGAGAATAATACCGAAATTGTTTTTTGTATATATCTTTAATGTTTTCATAGATTGAATATGGAAGATTGATTTGTTGTTAGATTTCTTGGAAGGCATTGTCATGACTTTATTCTTATGGATTGAGAACGGACTTAATTGGCAGAAACAAAATGTTGTTGGATTTTCCCTCCGATCTCGATTGATTGTTCCTCTCTATGCCTTCATCGTCTATCTTGAAAACAAATCGACAAACACCTTCTCCGTATTGATTAGAAGTTACTTCCCTCTTACATATTTTCTTGAAGACATTTAAGCTGATTTTCTTAAATGTGATTAAAATCAAGAGGATTAAGAAATGATTTGAAAAAATTAGAGGAGTCTTTATCTTTTTATGATGAAGCAATTAACTTGATTGATTTAAATGAGTATGATTGGGCCATTAAATCCATTAAAAGGAATATTGATCTTCTTGAAAGTAAAGATGAAATTGCTTTGGCATATTTAAATTGTGCTTTTTTAAGTGATAAACTGGGAGATAATCTATCCGCTATAGATGACTTCTCAAGGTCAATTTCTTTTGAAGCTGAAATAGATATTATTCATAAAAGATCTAAAGATATTTCATTTAGTGGAAGAAGTAATTCTAGATATAAAAATGGAGATTACCATGGCGCAATAGAGGATAAAAGGCAAGCAAAAAAAATTCGATTATTAGAAATTGATCAATCATTAGGATTAAATAATACTAAAATAGATTACAGAAATATTTTGTTAGGCACTTTTGTTGGAATTGATCTAGGATCCAACTATAATGCCCTAATTAAAGGTTCAAAAATACGTAGAAGTAAATATGATTTAATTTCAGATTATAAAAAAGTAATTAGTGATAAAAGAAAAGAGGAGGTGATAAAAAAACTTGAGCTTCTTAGTGATTCAAAATATAAAATCGGAGATTATAAAGGTTCTATCAAAGCTATTAGAAGGTCAGAGAAATATTATTGATTATTAATAAGTTTGATATTTTTTATTGCCAATAAGGATCACTAAAAAAATCAACATCAAGTTCTTTTTTATCTGGAACTGTTGCAATACATGCTCGTATGACTTCTCCATTAACTTCTATCTCGCATGCCCCACAGCTTCCTCCTAGGCATCCCGTAGGAATCTCCACATCTGCACAATATGCGGCTTTTAACCATTCAACTCCAGGCGCGCAATAGCTTGATTTTTTGTTAGGCCAGTTTATTTTTACATTTTTCATTTTTTAAATCAATTGATTAAAGTATCTATATTGATATTTTTTTCAAAGGCATCAGTTAGCAAATCTAATAACTTTTCTCTTTTATTACTATTATTTTCTTCGTTAATTTTCAAACTATTTAATCCTTTTTTCTTCCTTACGTTATTGATCCATTGCCTTCGCCATTCATCATTTTCGAAAATTCCATGTAAATAAGTTCCTCCAATAAAGCTTTTATCTTTTTTTTCAATTACCCACCCTAAGTTACTATTTTTAAATAAAGAAATAATATTGGAATTTTTATTGTTGATCAAATAACTTTCTCCATAATGCATCTCAAATCCTTTGATATTTTGTGAATTAGGCCATGAAATTCTTTCTTCTCTTTGAGAAGTGTGCTTGATTTCTCCAAACGTTGTTTTTATTGGAAGAAGTTTCATTCCGATATTTGAAAATGTACTTAGTTCTTTAATGCTTTCCTGCTTATATGGGTCATCTAACGATTCTCCTAGCATTTGTAATCCTCCACATATACCAAAAATATTTCCCCCATTTTTGGCATAATTTTTTATTTGATTGCTTAAACCAGTTTTATTTAAACTCTCTAAATCTTTAATTGTTTGCTTGCTTCCAGGAATTATTAATACATCTGGCTTACCTATGTCTTGCCCGGGTTCTATCCATCGTGTTTGAATAGTTGAATCGCTTAAGAAAGGGTCTAAATCAGAAAAATTACTAATTCTAGGTAATTTTATTATTGCTATTTCTATTTCTGCATTTTGATTTGTTTGTTTCCTTTCAAGTAAGTCAAGGGAATCTTCAGGAGGAAAAATCTCATTTAGCCAAGGCAAGATTCCTAAAACTGCGATTCCAGTTTCTTTTTCTATCCATGTAACTCCTTTATCGAATAAGGCTTTATCACCTCTGAACCTATTAATAATTATTCCTTTAATTAATTTTTTTTCATCAGGTTTCATTAATGCAATCGTTCCTATGATTTGAGCAAATACGCCTCCTCTTTCAATATCTGCTACTAAAATACAATTTGCATTTAAAAATTTTGCTAATTTCAAATTTGTAAGATCTTTATGTTGTAAGTTCACCTCTACAGGACTCCCAGCCCCCTCAAGAATGAGTCTTCCATCTTTTTTACTATTCAACAATATTGATAGGCCTTTTTTGATGGCTTCCCATCCTGAATCAAACCAATCTTCGTAATAATTTATCGCTTTACTAGTTCCAACACTTTTGCCAAGGTGAATTACTTCACTTGTACAATCTCCCTTTGGTTTTAAAAGCACAGGATTCATTTCGGCACTTGGCTCTAATCCTGCAGACCAAGATTGAAGCGCTTGAGAATATGCCATCTCTCTTCCTTGTGTATCAACCCAAGCGTTATTGCTCATGTTTTGGCCCTTAAAAGGTATTGGCTGTTCCCCTTTCCTTTTTAAACATCTACAAATAGCAGTAGCTATAAGAGTTTTCCCGGCACCACTAGAGGTCCCTAAAACCATTAATGGAGTATGTTTGATTTCTATGATCATCTTGGCGTTAATTGGTATTTTAGGCATGTAATTAATCTTTTTATAATCGATACTTTTTTAGTAAATAAATTTGAACTGCTTTCTATAACTTTTCTTCCTATTGGTGTAATACGAACTTTTGAAGTAAGACCTTGGCCGTCAACCTCCCTTCTTAAAACACCTATTTTAATTAATTGAAGAAATTCATTCTCTATAAATAAAGAACTATTGATAAACATAAATTCTTGATTCAAATATTTTGATTTATTCAAGAAAACATTTTGAGCACTGAGGCTCCCTTTTTGAAGGCTTTGAAAAAGAAAAAAATTAAATGGACAATTTCTTATCCCTTTCTTTGCTCTTCTAAAGATTTTTTGATCAATCAGCAACATTTAATTAAATGGATTTATTTTTAAATAGAAGATCAAAAATGATCCTAAGTATTTAAAAAATTAGTTTTCTATGTTTGTGCTTGCCTCAGCATCCAAAGCACGTCAAAAATTACTTAATCAAATAGCTTTGAAACACAGAGTTATTGTAAGTGATTTTGATGAGACACAGCTTAAGGAATTAGATCCAATTTTAAAGGTCAAGTTTTTAGCTAAGGGTAAAGCTGAAAGTGCTTTGAAAAAGTTGATAAAAGAAAATCAAGCATTGAATACTTTTGAAGCTTTATTAGGTTGTGATTCTTTGTTTGAGTTTGATGGGGAAATTTTCGAAAAGCCAATTAATAAAGAGCAATTGATATCTAGATGGCAAAGGATGTCTGGTCAATCTGGTTTTTTACATACTGGGCACTATTTAATTTCTTTAGATAATTCGAAATCTAATATAGAAAGGATTTCACAAAATAATAGTTGCGAAGGAGTTGTGAGCACAAAAATTGAATTTATGTCTTTATCAAATATTGAGATAATAAAATATGCTTCAATTCAAGAACCATATAATTGTGCAGGTGGATTTGCTATTGAAGGTTATGGAGGACTATTCATAAAAAAAATTGAGGGATGTTTTAGTAATGTTGTTGGCCTTAGCTTGCCTTGGTTGAAAACTAATTTAGAAAAATTAGGTTTATCTCAGTTGCTTTTAAATAGATAAAAAATAATAAGATTAAATATTCTTAAGCATAAAAAAAGCCCTCTATTAAGAGGACTTTTTTTATTTATTGAGGAATTTAATCCAGATCAGGCATTGAAAGAGCAGGTTCTTGTGAACGACTGATACCTTTTTCAAATCCCGCTGCAGCGGCTCTCGCACGACCAGCATGCCAAAGATGACCTACAAAAGTAAACCAACCAAGGAAAAACTGAGCGCCTGCAAGCCATTGACGCAAGTTAACGAAGTTAACTGCATTAGGCTCAGTAATGATTCCACCAACTGAATTGATAGAAGCGTTAGGAGCATGTGTCATGTATTCAGCAGCTCGGCGAACCTGCCAAGGCTGAATATCATTTTGTATTTTATCAAGACTTAATCCATTAGGACCTCTAAGAGGCTCTAACCAAGGACCTCTGAAGTCCCAAAAACGCATAGTCTCTCCACCAAAGATGATTTCTCCTGTAGGAGAGCGCATTAGGTACTTACCTAAACCAGTTGGTCCCATAGTTGAACCCACATTTGCGCCAATTCGTTGGTCACGAACTAGGAATGTGAAACTTTGGGCCTGAGATGCTTCTGCGTTTGTTGGACCGTAGAACTCAGATGGATAAGCAGTGTTGTTGAACCAGATGAAGCATGAAGCTACAAAACTAGCAACACAGATTCCACCAAGTGCATAACTTAGAAGACCTTCGCCGTTCCAGATAAAGGCTCTTCTTGCCCATCCATATGGACCAGTAAAGATATGGAAAAGTCCACCTATTATCTCAATCACACCCAGGTAAACATGTCCTCCGACAATATCTTCCATTGAGTTGACACCAACTATCCAACCTTGTCCACCCCAAGGGGTTGAAACTAGGTATCCAAAAATAACTCTTGGATCGAGAGTTGGATTAATTAGCCTAACTTCTCCTCCACCAGGAGCCCATGTGTCATATGCACCGCCTATGTACATCCAGTTAATGGACCATAGAAGAGCACCAACTCCAAGTACAACCAAATGGAAACCAAGAATGTTGGTCATTTGATTTTTGTCTCTCCAATCAGTGGAGAAAAATGGGAAATCTTCTTCAAGTTTCTCTGGCCCAGCTAGGGAGTGGAAAACTCCTCCAAAGCCAAGAATTCCAGATGCAACTAGGTGAATAACACCAGCAATGAAGAATGGCCAAACATCTGTGACTTCTCCTCCAGGACCAATGCCGTATCCAAACATGGCTACGTGAGGCATACAAATTAAGCCTTGTTCCCACATGGGTTTATCCATGGTGAAGTGACTTACTTCGAAAAGCATCATTGCACCAGCCCAGAAGACTATCAGTCCAGCGTGAGCGATGTGAGCACCTAACAGTCTTCCAGAAAGGTTGATTAGCCTTGCATTTCCTACATACCAGGCGTAACCAGTCTCCTCGAGACTTTGATTAGGGGCTTTAAGTAAACTATTAAAGGGCGTTTCCACGTGGGAGTACCTCCTCAGGGAATACAAAGTTTTCGTGTGGTTGGTCTACAGAAGACATCCATGCACGCATACCTTCATTAAGAAGGATGTTTTTAGTGTAGAAAGTTTCGAATTCGGGATCTTCAGCAGCTCTGATTTCTTGGCTAACAAAGTCGTAAGCACGAAGGTTTAGAGCTAATCCAACAATTCCAATTGATGCGGCCCACATACCTGTTACAGGAACGAAGAGCATCAAGAAGTGAAGGAAACGCTTATTTGAGAATGCAATACCGAAAATCTGACTCCAGAAACGGTTTGCAGTAATAAATGAGTAAGTCTCTTCTTCTTGAACTGGGTCGAAACCTCTGAAAGTAGTACTCTGATTTTTACCGTCAGAATAAATACTCGAATCTTCATAAAGAGTGTTCTGAACAGTTGCACCATGAATAGCGCAAAGTAGAGCACCTCCAAGAATTCCTGCTACTCCCATCATGTGGAATGGGTTAAGCGTAATGTTGTGGAATCCTTGAATAAAAAGAATGAATCGGAATATTGCTGCAACTCCAAAAGAAGGAGCGAAAAACCAACTGTGCTGACCTAAAGGGTAAATAAGGAAGCAAGCAGTAAATACTGCAATAACTGCTGAGAAAGCAAGGGCGTTATAAGGTCGGATACCAACTAGTCTTGCAATTTCGAACTGACGAAGCATAAAGCCTATAAGACTAAATGCACCGTGAAGAGCAACGAAATTCCATAGGCCACCAAGTTGGAACCAACGTGTTAAATCGCCTTGAGCTTCTGGTCCCCATAGGAATAGAAGACTGTGACCCATGGCATCGCCAGGAGTACTAACAGCAGCAGTGAGGAAATTACATCCCTCTAAATATGAACTGGCTACACCATGGGTGTACCAGGAAGAAACGAAGGTTGTACCTGTAAACCATCCACCAATAGCTAGGAAAGCTGTAGGGAAGAGAAGTAGTCCAGACCAACCAACAAATACGAATCGGTCGCGCTTTAACCAGTCATCCAGGTTGTCAAACCAACCTCGTTCTGTTGCGCTTCCAACAGCGATCGTCATGGGAGGAGCGTTGCTGAGCTTTTGTATACGTCGGAGACTTTAACAACGATGACGGGGTTTGTGGGTAAATCTTTAACCTGATGAAATCCCTTGTATTGAAATGAGATAATATAAAAGTTTTTTATTTCTATGTTGTAGGTGTTAAAAACTTAGTCTCTATAATGATTTGAAAGGTATGTGGTCCCCAATTTTACAAGCTTATGTCGACTGAATCCAATTTAAATCAATCAGAAAAAGAGTTATCTGATTTAGTTCTAGAACAAGAAATTAAAGGTTCCCGTAAGGTTTCGAACTATTTAGTTGCTGCAATGCTCAGTATTGGTGGCGTTGGATTTTTGCTGGCTTCGTTATCTAGTTATTTTGGTAGAGATCTTTTGCCTTTGGGTAATCCTTCTACTTTGATTTTTGTTCCTCAAGGCTTGGTTATGGGACTTTATGGTGTTGCAGCTTTTTTATTGGCCCTTTATTTTTGGAGATTAATTAGTATTGATTATGGTTCTGGAATAAATAGATTTGACAAAAAGAAAGGGGTTTTATCCTTATCTCGAAGAGGATTATTAAAAAACATCGAAATTGAAATACCTATTAATGAAATCAAAGCCGTTAAATTAGAAGTTAGAGAAGGTTTTAATCCACGAAGAAGAGTTTCTTTAAGAATTAAAGGAAGGAAAGATTTACCAATATCCAGAGTTGGATCTCCGAAACCTTTATTAGAATTAGAGAACGAGGGAGCTGAAATCGCTAGATTTTTAGAGGTTAACCTTGAAGGAACTTAAAAATATAATAATTAAGATTTCAGATAATTCTACTTTAAGTTATAAATTTTTCAAATCAATTTATGTCTTTTTAGTTATCAATTTTATTTTATTATCTGGATGTTCAAACTTAAAGAGAAATGAAGATTTAAACATATGTTCTTCGACTAAGTTTCCCTGCCTAACATCAAATGAATATGTCTTGTTAATTACCAATAAAGGTAAGATAAAACTAGAGCTTTTTGGGAAAACAGCTCCAATAACTGTTGGGAACTTTGTAGATTTAGTCGAAAAGGGTTCATATAATAAAACAATTTTCAATAGGGTCATTAAAAAACCTTACCCTTTCATAGTTAGAGGGGGAGGCAATAGTTTGATAGGAGATGAAAAAAAGTTTATAGATATTAAAAAAGGAAAAATAAGATATATTCCCTTGGAAATTAAATTAAAAAAGAACAATTTGCCAACATACGGAAGAGTAATTGATTCGTCTAGTCAAATAAATAATATTGAACTTAAGCATAAAAGATCATATTTATCTATGGCGAGATCTCAAGCAGTTAATTCAGCAAATTTACAATTTTATATTTTACTAAAATCCTTACCAGAACTTGATGGAAGATTTGCTGTTTTTGGAAAAGTTATAAGTGGAATGGATATTGTTGATTTAATTGAAGAAGAAGATTTTATCATTGAAGCAAAAAGAGTCGATTCTTGAAAAGAAAAATATTATTTTTTAGCTTTTAACATTTCTGTATTTACTCCCGAAGCCCTTTTAAGAGCAACTTTTCCCGTCCTGGCAATTTCTAATATTCCATAGGGCTTCAATAAGTTTTCTAGAGCAACAAGTTTGCCAGGATCTCCAACAACTTCAAGTGTAAGAGCGTTATCTGAAACATCTACAACTTTTGCTCTGAAAACTTGAACAAGATCTAAAATTTTTCCTCTATTTTCAGATGATGCAGAAACTTTTAATAGCATTAACTCTCTTTCTACAGCTGGTAGAGTCGTTAAATCAAGGACTTCTAAAACATTTATTAATTTGTTGAGTTGTTTGCTCATTTGTTGAAGTGTTGATTCGTCACCTTGAACGACCATTGTTAATCTCGATATTCCTTTGGCTTCTGCAGGGCCAACAGCCAAACTATCAATATTAAATCCTCTTCGTGCAAAAAGGCCTGCAATCCTGCTTAATGCCCCAGACTCATCTTCAACTAAAACTGAAAGTGTGTGCTTCATATCTTTTACTTAGAATTTTTTAAGTTCTTCAGCCATTTCAGAACAATTTGATTGAAATGTTTGGGTAATTCATCGTGTAGGCAATGGCCTGCTTCATTAATTACAGTTAATTTAAGCCAAGGATGGAGCTTTATTAGTTTTTTTGCTAAAAATATAGGTATCAATTTATCCTGCTTTCCCCAAATTAATAAAATTGGTGGGCGATTGGGAAGATTTTGAATCTTTTCGATAATAGATGGACCTTTTGCAGAATCTGGTCTAATGCTCATTCCAATGCACATTGCCCTGAGAGCTTTTGAGGCGTTTACTCTCCTGGCGGGGACTGTAACTATCCTCTTTAATGGAGTGTCATTTGAAATTGAGCTAAAATAGGCGCTTTGAAGAGCAATAGTAATTAATTTTGTTCTTGATATTAAATTTACTAAGCTCTTAAGTGGAAATAAATGAAAAACAATTTTTATCAGAAAACTTTTAACTCTTACAAGCCAAGTTGGAAAATAAAATTTAATTGGAGTAACAAAAACTGGCTCGGGTAGTGGTGCTGCAATAATGGTTTTTATTAACTCTGGTCTTTCAGAGAGGGTTGTAATTGCGGTTAAAGCACCTAATGAATTTCCAATCAATATAACCTTTCCGTTCTTTTTAATATCTACAACTTCATCCAGAAAAGAAGATAATTGATTTGCCCAAAATTGATTATCTAAGTGCTTTATTTTTCTTCGAAGATTTTGTGCTGATTTGCCAAAACCTATTAAATCTAGTCCAAAGACCCTAAACCCTTCTGATGCAAATATTTCTGCATTATTTCTCCAGTGATCACTACTAGCTCCAAAGCCATGAATTAGAATAATCGATGGGTTTGATTCCTTTCCAGTCACTCTGTAGTGAACCTTAAGATCTTTGTAGCTCCAATATTTAGACTCACCCCAATCTGGGGATCCAAGAAAAGTCTCTTTACTAGAAATATTTGGCTGCATTAAGTTCAGTATCCACTTTGACTTTGATTTTGATTTTGAGTTTTATTTTTAATTTCATTTTAAGTTTATTTTAAAAATTTGCTTATGCCTTTCGATTGTTGTCTGAATGTCAGGGCTTTAGGTTTTAATGGTAAATGAGTTAAATTATCTGAATGGCATCAGAAATTTTTGGAATCGCTGCAGTCTTTTGGGTTTTAATTCCCGTTGGGCTTTTAGGAGGAGTCCTTCTTTTGAAACTTCAAGGTGATTAATTTCCACAATCCTTAGTTTGTCCATTTAGGCTCCACTCTTGTAATGAATTCAACTATGCAAGTTCTGGTGATTGGTGGCACAGGAACCCTTGGTCGCCAAATAGCCAAAAACGCCATAGATGCAGGGTATCAAGTGCGCTGCATGGTTAGGAAACCAAAAGCTGCTTCATTTCTTCAAGAGTGGGGTTGTGAATTAACTCGTGGCAATTTAATCAACAAAGAAGATATTGAGTACGCTCTTGATGGTGTTGATGCTGTTATTGATGCAGCAACAAGCCGACCTGATGATCCTCGCAGCGTTTACGAAATAGATTGGGATGGGAAATTAAATCTATACAACTCTTGTGAAGAAAAAAATGTTAAAAGAGTAGTCTTTTTATCTTTGTTAGCAGCAGAAAAATATAGAAAAATACCATTAATGGATATTAAATTTTGTACTGAAGAATTATTGGCCAGTTCATCTTTGGACTACACCATCCTTCAAGGTGTTGCTTTCATGCAAGGCGTAATAGGTCAATTTGCTATTCCTATTTTAAATAATGAACCGGTTTGGATAAGTGGAAATCCTACTGATATTGCTTATATGAATACGCAGGATATAGCACGTTTTGCCGTTGCAGCTTTAGATAGGCCTCAAACAATAAAAGGAAGATTCCCTATAGTTGGCCCCAAAGCATGGAGTGCTAGAGAATTGGTGAGTTTATGTGAGAAGTTCAGTGAAAAAAGAGCAAGAGTATTAAAAGTTTCTCCAACAATAATTTCTATTGCCCAATCAGTTGTTTCTTTTTTTGAACCAACCCTAAATGTTGCAGAGAGGCTCTCTTTCTCTGAATTAAGTGGTAGCGGAGGGTTGCTAGATGCTCCTATGGAGGATACTTACACTGCTTTTGGCTTGGATCAAGCTGATTCAACGACCATGGAGGGTTATATAAAAGAGTACTACGGAGTAATATTAAAAAGGCTTAAAGATATTGGTGTTGATTTGGACATTGAAGAAAAAAAGAAATTCCCCATTTGAGCTATTGCAAAAATATAGTTAATATGTACTATTGAGGATATTCGTTTTTTGTGATGTCTATTAGTCAAATTAAGAACCTTAATAGAAGATTGGAAAATCTATCTAAGGAAGCTTCTTCTGAACTTGATAAGTTATGTGGTAATGAGTTATGGAAAAGTATTGGATTTGAAGCCTTTGATGGTTTAGCTGATGCAGGCCTAAGAGCTTCTGCGAATTATTATTATGGACAATTTCAAACTGCTCGAGAGTTGCAAGACGTTTTTAGTTAAATATACATTTATTGTTTAATTAAAGACTTTGTAGAATACAATCATTTTAGTTAATTAGTGATGCAAAAAAAAACACATGATTGAAACATCCGGCGTTATTGAAAAAGAGCAAGGCAATGGATTCTATCTTGTAACTCTTGAACAGCCCGCTGGACATCAATGCTTGTGTAGGGCCGCAGGAAAATTGACAAAATTTAGAATAAAATTGCTTGCCGGAGATAAGGTTCTTGTTGAAATTAGTCCCTATGATTTAACACGAGGTCGAATTACATATAGAGAAAGAAACGTAGGCCCTGGAGGAGGAAGACAGGGTGGAAATAGACCAGGAGGCCCAAGAAAAAGATAAACCCTTAATAGCTAGCTAATAAACTAGTTCCTCCAATGCGGATTTATATTCACTTCTGGCTTTAACCCCTTTCCATTGTTTTTTTAACTCCTTGTTTTTAAACAGATGTACAGTTGGAGTACCGCTAATTTCAGCTTGTTTAGCAATGACTTGGTCTATTTCAATATCAATTTCAACACCTATAGCTTTACCCTTTGATTCGTTAAGGACTCTGTGAAGTTGGGGCTTGAGAATGTGACAAGGTCCACAGCTACTTGATGTATATATTACGAAAAGAGGTTTATCTGTCTCATGATACAACTTTCTTAGTGCATAACTTCCCTTATGCCATGTGTTGTCTGGGTTGAAATTTTCCTCGTTACTAGTTTCTAAAGTTTTTGTTGTCTCTGCCTTTGATGGTTCTAATTCATCTCGTTTGATAAGGGTTGCTAGTTTATTTTTTGCTAGCCATCTTTCAGCTGCCAGAGCAGCTTTGCAACCACTGCCTGCAGCGGTAACACCTTGACGCCATTCAGAATCGGCAACATCTCCTGCAGCGTAAACACCTTCCAAAGAGGTCTCTGGCCTTCCAGGTTCTGTTATTAAATAACCTTTTGAGTCTGTATTTAACTGGTTGGCGAACAAAGACGTGTTGGGAGTATGTCCTATTGCATAAAAAAGACCCTTAGCTGCAATTTCATCTTCCTGGTTAGTAACTTTTCGTTTAACTTTTAATTTTTCTAGCCATTCATTGCCTAAAACATCTAAAAGCTCAGTCTCCCAATGAATAGTAATATTTGAGTTTGCTTTCACTCTATCGGCCATTGCAGCTGATGCCTTTAACTTCTTTGATCTGACTAATAAATGTACATGGCTACCATATTTGGTGAGATATTCAGCTTCTTCACATGCTGAGTCTCCTCCCCCGACTACTGCAAGTTCTTCATTCCTAAATTGAGGAGTTGCCCCATCGCAAATTGCACAGGCGCTAATACCTTTACTCCAGAATGAATTCTCGTTCTTAAGACCTAACCGATTTGCGCTTGCTCCCGTAGAGATAATTAAGGAATTAGATTTAATATTTTGAGTTGATGTCACAATAGAAAATGGTCTTTTGCTTAAGTCAATTGATATGGCATCTTCTTCAATTAGCTTTGTCCCCCATCTCAGAGCTTGAGCTTTTATTAAATCCATTAATTCTGGTCCTTGAACTCCATTTGGAAAACCTGGGAAATTTTCAACAAATGTTGTTGTCATTAATTGACCACCGGGGATTCCACCTTTTTCAAAACCAGTAATAAGCAAAGGTTGAAGATTTGCTCTTGCCGCATATATTGCTGCTGTGTATCCAGCGGGTCCTGAACCTACGATTACTAAATTCTCTGTTTTTAATTCTTTTTTCTCGGCTGGCATGCCAAAGCAAAATTAAACGTATTTATACGATATAAGAAAAAATCTTGAAAGTGTATTTAAAGAAAAAGATTGGATCATTTTTAGATTTTAAATTTATTTAAAACTAAAGTTCTAAAAGTTCATCAGCGTCAAAATTCTCTTTTTGAAAATTAGGAACTTGTAAGGTTGAGGCTTCTAGCCCCTCTGGGTAAGTGTTTATACAAGTGATCCACTCACAGAATTCTTGACTGATAGCGTAACTATCTTCATATCTTTCTACGCTATCAAGTATAGCTATTCGGCTTGCTGCCCAACAGCTTGCAATACTTATTCTCTTGTTGAAAGCAGCATTCATAATTAATCCCCAACGAGCTCACCTTGACATGCCAATGGGAGATTAACTTGTGTTTTTTGGTACAAATTTGCGTTTTGTCTGGAAAACGAAATTATCACTTAAGATTTTAGATTTCCTTTATATTTGGAACAGAAGCAATATTCTTTTGAATTTATGTTATTAGCTTTAATCGATTTAAGTTTTTATGTCAATATCTAGTGGGGTATTATTATACCGCCTCTGTATGATTTATTAACAGTTTTTCAACATCATTTATACCTTCAACTGCTGCATTCTTCGCTAATTCAAAATCTCCATTTGCTTCTTCTTCCAATGCTTTAGCAATCTTATTAGTTAACTCTTCTTTCCTTCCTTCGATCATTACTATTATTTCATTTTCTATTACTTTTCTGACAGCTTTAGATGGCAATTTGTCATCTTTTGCTTCGGCAAACGTTCCTTGTACAAGTTCTTGAATGAATAATCGATGAACCTCGCTACTTTTTAAAAAACTCTCAGTAGCGTTGATGATCCCCTCAACCAAAGCTTCGTCTGGTTCAGATTCATTATTGGCAAGTTTGAACTCCCAGTCAAGATGTTTCCGCTGCCATCCGGAGGAATGAAGACTTGGCATAACTGTCTGAGAAAAAGTGTCTACTGACATTTCGTAAATTCGTTCTGCTAGTCTTTCGCACCATTCTTTTCCGTGACTTTGTAGATTTTTTTGCATGGCTGTTCTTGGTACAGCATGCCCACCGTGATGGCTATGACAAACACCATCTGGACATTCGATCGCGGTGAGGCTCATTTTTTCTTGATCGATAACATTTTCTCATTTCCTTCATAGCCAAGAAAAACTATTAGGAAAACCTTTCTTAACTAAAAATGCTGGTATTCAAACGTTTCCTCTCCTAATCTTAAAGAGGATCAATATTTTTACTTTGGTTAGTTTCTTAATTCCCTTCGAATCAGCTTTGGGGGAAACACGCGTTTCAGCCACTCCAGAGACTGTTAAAAAGTTTTTGGGCTTGGGCTGTAAAGTATTTTTTGAAAAAGGGGCAGGAGAGGCCGCTGGTTTCTTAGATAATTCTTATTTGGATGCTGGCGCCGAATTAATTGAAAAGGAAAATAATGAGGTAAAAAAAAATGTTGACATTGTTCTTTGCGTTCAGCCTCCGGAAGAAAAATTTCTTTCACATTTAAAACCGGGCTGCTTACTCGTGGGATTATTAGATCCTTACGGGAATCAATCATTAGCCGAAATATTAAAATCCCATGAAATTTCGGCAATATCTTTGGAGTTACTTCCGAGAATTAGCAGAGCTCAATCATCAGATGCCTTATCTTCTCAGGCGAATATAGCTGGATACAAATCTGTACTTTTAGCAGCTAGTGCTCTTGATCGATATTTTCCAATGTTGATGACTGCTGCTGGTACTATTCAACCTTCAAAAGTTGTTGTTTTAGGAGCTGGGGTAGCAGGATTGCAAGCTATTGCAACAGCAAAAAGACTTGGCGCTGTTGTTTATGTGAGTGATATTCGAGAGGCGGTAAAGGAGCAAGTTGAATCATTAGGAGCAAGATTCATTGAGCTTCCAAAGATTGATGAAACCCCATCAGAATCAGGTGGATATGCAAAACAAGTCTCCAATGAATTTCTTGTCAAGCAAAGACAAGAATTAGCAAAGCAATTGTCTGAGGCTGATGTTGCTATTTGTACTGCTCAGGTGCCGGGCAAAAAAGCCCCAAAACTTATTGATGAAACGATGTTGGATGATATGCGACCTGGTTCGGTAGTGATTGATCTTGCTGTGCTTAGTGGTGGTAATTGCGCATGTTCAATGCCAGGTGAAACCATCGTTAGGAATGGGGTCAAGATTGTTGGTGCTTCAAACCTTCCTTGTTCAATACCAAATCATGCCAGTTCTTTATATTCAAGAAATTTATTGTCTCTTCTTCAACCAATGATTAAAGAGGGTAAGTTTTTAATTGATAACGATGATGAGCTTATTGTCGGTTCTTTGATTAGTAAGGATGGAGTAATACTTAAATCTGAGATTATTGAGAATGGAGGAACTAAATCATGAGTTTTTTTAGTGAAGCTCTTTGGGTGCTTCTACTTGGGAGCCTTTTGGGATTGGAGCTTATAGGCAAGGTCCCACCAACTTTGCACACTCCACTAATGAGTGGAGCTAATGCAATTTCAGGCATAACGATGCTTGCAGCTTTAACATTAATAATAAAATCAGGAGACAATTTACCTTTACTAATAATTGGATCAATATCTCTTGGATTCGCTTTATTTAATGTGATTGGTGGCTTCCTGGTTACAGACAGGATGCTTGCAATGTTTAGTCGTAAAAAAACTCGTAAATAGGATTATTTCTTATGACTTTTATTGCTCCCGTTAAGTTTGCTATTGATCTGCTGGCAGTTTTATTGCTTGCTTTAGGTATTAAAGGCCTTTCAAAAGTTAGATCAGCAAGAGAGGCAAATAGGCTTGCTGCCATTGCAATGATATTGGCTGCTTTTGGAGTTTTGCTTAACTCTCAAGGAACCATAGGCATTTCTATTAACTCTTGGATTTGGATAATTTGTGGAACTTTGGTTGGAGGCCTCTTAGGGGCTTTAACAGCAAAAAGGGTTCCAATGACTGCGATGCCTGAGATAGTGGCTTTGTTTAATGGTTGTGGTGGAATGTCATCGTTATTGGTGGCGCTCGGTGTAGCTTTGTTCCCCTCTTCAGACGGCTCAGTTAGTGCAGTGGGTGAACTTGTTAGAAATTTTTCAATAGTCGTTTCACTCTTTGTTGGATCCATTACATTCTCTGGATCAATAGTTGCAATGGCCAAGCTTCAAGGTTGGCTTTCTACACCTTCTTGGACTCAGAGTAACGCCAGGCATTTCTTTAATATTATTTGTGCGGTTCTTGCTTTGATAGGTGGTATCTATCTTTCAATCGATGGACAAAATGGTCTTTTTCTTATTGTAGTTGCTTCATCTTTGCTTGGTATCGGAGTGACTCTTCCTATCGGAGGGGCAGATATGCCAGTAGTTATATCCTTGTTAAATAGCTACTCAGGAGTTGCCGCCGCCGCCGCGGGTTTTGTTGTTGGCAGTCAACTTTTGATTGTAGCTGGCGCAATGGTTGGCGCTGCTGGATTAATACTTACTCAAGTGATGTGTGATGGCATGAACAGATCTTTGGTTTCTGTATTATTTGGAGGTGCACTTGGTGCTAGTTCTGTTGCCTCAGGAGGTGGAGGGGGAGAATATACAAATATCACTAGTTGTAGCCCAGAAGAATGTGCTCTCACCCTTGAGGCAGCAGAGAAAGTCGTGATTGTTCCTGGTTATGGTCTTGCGGTGGCTCAAGCTCAGCACACGCTAAGAGAGGTTACCAGGGTTTTAGAGACTGCCGATATTGAAGTCACATATGCTATTCATCCTGTCGCTGGAAGAATGCCTGGTCATATGAACGTTCTTTTGGCGGAAGCAGATGTTCCTTATGAGCAATTAAAAGAAATGGATGTTATTAATCCTGAATTTCCTGCTACGGATGTTGTATTAGTTCTAGGAGCTAATGATGTGGTTAACCCTCAGGCCAAGAATGATCAGACATCCCCCTTGTATGGGATGCCAGTTTTAGATGTACAAGAGGCCAGAACCGTATTTGTTGTTAAGAGAGGAATGAGTGCTGGATATTCAGGAATTAAAAATGATCTTTTTGATTTGCAAAATACTTCCATGGTTTTTGGCGATGCAAAAAAAGTTCTTGGAGATCTTTTGTTGGAATTAAAGGAGCTTGGAGTTGGAAGTAAAGGATAATTTTAAAAGAGAAGATTTACTTTCTGATTTAGGAATAAGGCCTTTTAAAGAGCGTTTACCTTGGATTGGACCTGACCTTCAGACACTACGAGATACATTTGCCTCCGATGCATTGCCTGATGTCAATTCATCGGAAATTCGTATAAATGTTCCACCTCTTAAAAGTAGAAAAACAGGAGGAGGTTCATTAGTTGCCTATTTGGATAGACCATCAAGTGTATTGAGCATTAATGGTTTAGTTCTGCTTCTGCATGGACTTGGTGGGTCCACTCGTAGAAGAGGTTTGACTAGAATGGCGAGTGCTTTGGTGCAATCAAACTTCGCTGTTCTGAAACTTAATTTGAGAGGTTCAGATCCTTGTAGGAATTTTGTCGATGGTACCTATGCTGCTGAGTGCAATAGCGATTTAATCCCTGTCTTAAAGCGAGCCAGAGAAATTTCATATCAACTAACTTCTGAGTACAAATCTGTAAAAAGGATTCCTCTTTTTGGTGCTGGGATCTCTTTAGGTGGAACTATTCTTTTAAATGCTTGTATGTGTGATGAGTCTTTATTAGATGGACTGGTATGTATTAGTAGTCCTTTGGATTTGAATGAATGTAGTACTTCTATTGAAAGACCAAGAAATTTTATTTATCAAAAATGGTTGTTAAATCGTTTGATTAGGCAAACTTTAGAAGATCCTTTTGGGATAGAAGAAAGAGAAAAGAAAGCATTATTAATAAATAAAAGAGATAAAAAAAGAAAAATAAATAACATTAGATCTTTTGATGATTTGATAACTGCTCCAAGGTGGGGATATAAAGATGTTGATGAATATTATTCGAAGGCATCCCCTTTTTTCTCTCTTATAAAAAATAAAAAATCTCTTCCTAAAACATTATTTATTCAATCCAAAGATGATCCCTGGGTTCCTTTTTTAGCTGCTAAAAAACTCATGGAAAAAATGAAATTTTATAATAATCAAAAAGCTAATAAATTTATTTTTACTCAGAAAGGTGGACATAATGGCTTTCATGGAGTTCATGGTTGTTGGGGGGATCAAGTTGTTTCAAAATGGTTTTTATCTTTGAAAACTATTTAATCTGAAAATGCAATTTTTGTAATATTTTTTTCTGAATAATCTAAGACTTCTTTTCTTGCCCAGCTGTCAATTTCAAGAATTTCTCGAAGGCTTGGATTTAGATTAAGGTCGCATTTATGTTTCTCGCAAATCGCTTCAATTACTTTTGGAATATCGATAAATTTAAATCTTTCTTCTAGGAAAAGTTCTACTGCTTTTTCATTAGCGGCATTAAGCACTGCTGGCATGGTTCCTCCTGATCTACCTGCGCAGTATGCAAGTTCCATGCATGGATATTTCTTAGTATCAGGTTCCTTGAAAGTTAAATTACCTACCTCAGTAAGCTTTAATCTTGGCCATGGCGTTTTAAGCCGATTAGGCCAACTTAAACAATACAAAATAGGGAGCTTCATATCTGGCCATCCCAATTGAGCTAAAACTGATGAATCATCCAATTCAACCATCGAATGAATGATGCTTTGTGGATGAATAATGATTTCGATTTGATCATATGAAAGACCAAAAAGATAATGCGCTTCAATAACTTCTAGTCCCTTATTCATAAGGGTTGCAGAATCTACAGTTATTTTCTTTCCCATGCTCCAATTAGGATGGCTAGTCGCATCCTCGACAGTTGCTTTTGCTAAATCTTCTGCTTTCCAATCTCGAAAAGCTCCACCTGATGCAGTTAATTGTATGGATTTAAATCCAGGAGTTGGTATTCCTGTTGAGAGCCTTGCATTGTCAGCCCATGGCGTTCCTTGTAGACATTGAAATATCGCTGAGTGTTCAGAATCAGCTGGTAAGAGCCGACTTCCACTTTTTTTTAAAGCAGGAATGACAACTGGTCCTGCTGCAATAAGAGTTTCTTTATTTGCTAAAGCCAGGTCCTTCCCTGCTTCAATAGCGGCAAGTGTTGGTAAGAGGCCAGCACAGCCAACTATTCCAGTTACAACAAGATCTGCACTTTTCCAGGCTGCTGCAGTATTAAGTCCTTCAGCTCCCGCCATCAATAAGGGCTTCTTGAATATTTTTGAATTTTTATTGAGACTATTTATTCGCCTAGTGAGTTCTGGCAAAAGCGATTCATCGGCTAGTGAAACAACTTCAGGTTGATGAGTTTCAATTTGTTTGATTATTAAATCAAGGTTCTTTCCTGCTGTTAGTGCAACAATTTTGAATTGATCAGGAAACTCTTCTGCAATTTGAAGGGTTTGAGTTCCAATAGATCCTGTTGAGCCTAAAACGCTTATGGCTTTCACATTGTGAAGTCAAGTATGACCAGTCTCCCATTTAAAGGTATAACCCAGTTATATATTTACCAGTTTCTTCTGGATTTTAATAGAGATTTATTATGCAAGAAAGGGAACAATGGAGATCAGGACTGGGATTCGCACTCGCCGCGGCCGGTAGTGCTGTAGGCCTTGGAAATCTTTGGGGCTTTGCTTATAGGTCATCTCAAGGCGGTGGACTTGCTTTTCTTATTCTTTATGTATTGGTTGTTTTAGTTGTTTGCCTACCTGTCTTAGTTGCAGAGATGGTCTTGGGGAGAAGCACTGCAAGTAGTCCTTTCCTTGCTCCAATCAAAGCTGCTGGAGAGAATTGGAAGCCTCTAGGCTGGTTATTTGCAATAGCTTCTTGTGGAATTCTTTCTTATTACGCAGTGATAATGGGATGGACAATTGATACTTTCTTCCATTCCTTATTTATCGGCCTACCCTCAGATATGACTGAGGCGGGAGAATTTTTTGGTAAAATTAGCAGTGGTAATAGTGTATTTGTAGGTCAAATAATCAGCTTATTGTTAACTGCTTTTGTTGTTGTTGCAGGCGTTCGTGGAGGTATAGAAAAACTAACAAAATGGGCAATGCCATTTTTATTTGGACTCCTTTTGTTGTTAGCTATATGGGCTGCAACTTTATCTGGGTCATGGGAAGGATATACATCATTTTTACTTAAATGGGATTCATCTCAACTTTTTGATAAAAACACAATAAGTAATGCATTTAAACAAGCTTTCTTTTCTTTAAGTTTGGGTATTGGAATTATGGTTGCCTATTCTTCATATCTAAACCGTAAAAATCATCTTCCTAAAGAAGCTTTGAGAGTTGCAACTTTGGATACTGCTGTGGGCTTACTTGCCGGGCTTATTACATTCCCTGTCGTTATGAGTTTTGGTTTGAAAGATGTTATCAGTGAATCAACTGTTGGGACTTTATTTATTGCTCTTCCAACTGGATTTGCAAATCTTGGATTGTTTGGGAGATTGATTGCTGCCGTTTTCTTCGGATTGGCCTTTATAGCTGCTATTACTTCTTCTATTTCATTAATGGAAGTACCAGTATCTTCTTTAATGGACAGGCTGAATTGGAGTAGGAAAAAGGCCGTTTGGACTTCAACATTATTGATCTTTTTGATTGGAATACCATCTGCTATTTCTACAGACTTTTTAGGCAAGTCCGATGCTATCTGTAATACACTCTTGATATTAGGTGGTCTTCTGATTTCAATTCTTTTGGGTTGGATTGTTCCAAATCGTTATGATGAGGATCTTGCAAATTCTAATTCTAATTTAAGAGTTAGAAGGTATCTAAAGTTTATGCTGCGCTGGGTGTCTCCACCAGTTATTGCTATAGGACTTTATTTAACAGTCTTATCTACAATAGATACATTTGCTTAATCTGAAATTTGTTTCCATTCAGTAACCCCTTTAGGTTTATCAATTAAATCAATTCCAATATTTTTCAAATCAGCTCTTATTTTATCAGCGAGTAAAAAGTCTTTATTAGCTTTTGCTAAGGATCTTTTCTTGATAAGTTGTTCAATTTTATTAGTGTCAAATTCAGTCTTGTTTTTTGGTTTCTCTTGATTTAAATCTACTTTTAAGCCCAGAACTCCTGCCAACTCAGAGAGTAATTCCCATTTATTAAAAACTTGATTTAAAATATCTTCGTCAACTTCATTGATATTTTTTCCTTTTAATAAATTTATACACTTTCTAATAGGTTGAGACAATTCAAAAAGTATAGATAAAGCTCCAGATGTATTTAGATCGTCATCCATATAGTTTTCAAAGTCTGATAATAATTTAAATGATTCTTTATCAAGTTTATTGTTGGCAGATCTTTTTATAGGTTGATCTAGGTTGATTTCTTTTTTAGCTTGATACTTAATTTTATAAATATAACCAAAAGAAAGGCAATTATTTAATCTTTCCCATCCTTTTGAAGCAGCTTTTAGAGCTTCTTCAGTAAAATCTAAGGGCTTTCGATAGTTAGTTTGTAAGACAAAAAATCTCAAAGTCATAGGTGAAATACCTTCCTCTAATAAAGATCTTATGGTTGTGAAATTCCCTAGTGATTTACTCATCTTTTCACCCCCAACGTTAACCATTCCATTGTGAAGCCAGTATTTTGCTAACTCTTTTCCATTACATGCTTCAGATTGAGCTATTTCATTCTCATGGTGAGGAAATATCAGGTCTGATCCACCAAGATGAATATCAATACTTTCTCCTAATTCTTCTTTAACCATTGCTGAACACTCAATATGCCATCCTGGCCTGCCATGCCCCCAAGGAGAAGAGTAACTAATCTCCCCTGGTTTGGACTTTTTCCAGAGAGCAAAATCAAGTGAATTCTTTTTACTTACTTCTTGATTTACTTTTAATCGACCTGCGGCATTATCTATCTGATTTTCAATTTCTCTACCACTAAGTTTCCCATAATTTTTATGTTTACCTACTGAAAAATAAACATCACCATTTGATGAGTAAGCTACTTTCTTTTGTTCTAATTCTTCTATGAAATTAATGATTTGATGTAGGCATTTTGTTGCTCTTGGCATGCTGCTTGGTCTAAGAATGGAAAGAGTATCCATATCTTTGTGAAATTCATCAATATTTCTTTCACTTAATTCATCAGTAGAACACCCTTCTTTCTCTGCTCGATTAATAATTTTGTCATCAATATCAGTGAAGTTTTGCACAAATTTAACTTCAAATCCTTTCCAAATTAAAAACCGTCTCAATACATCCCAATTGAGATAACTTCTTGCATGTCCAAGATGACAAAGATCATAAACAGTTACACCACAACAATATATCTTAACTTGATTAGGATTTATAGTAGTAAAATCCTCTTTCTTTTTGGATAAGGTGTTTGTGAATTTTAAGGACAATTTCTTAGATAAAAATGTGAGCAAATATTGAATTTGTCAGCAACTATTTTGCCTCCATCCAATTTACTCCAACGCCTGTTTCAACGATAAGAGGGACGCTAAGTTTTACAGCATTCTCCATAGTGTTTTGGACAAGTAGTTTTGTTTCTTTTAAATCTTTGGGATCAACTTCTAGCACGAGTTCATCATGTACTTGAAGTAGAATTTTCGCTGCTAATCCAGTTTTTCTCAAAGCGGTATGCAATTGAATCATTGCAAGCTTAATTATGTCTGCACTAGATCCTTGAATAGGTGCGTTTGCCGCGGCTCTTAATTGTTGGGCTTCCATACCTGCTCTTCTAGCAGTAGTTAAATCAATTTCATTTGGTGGGGTTCCAAGAAGTCTTCCAAGCCCATTTTTATTGAAATGAAAATACCGTCTTCTTCCAAGCAATGTTTCAACAAACCCTTGGCTTAGAGCAAGTCTTTCTTGATATTCTAAAAATTTAAAAACGGCTGGATAACGTTCTTTGAATTTGCTTAAAAAATATTTTGCTTCTATTAATGAAACACCTGTTGATCTTGCGAACCTTTGAGCCCCCATACCATAAATAACACCAAAATTAATTGTTTTTCCTATTCTTCTTTCATCGGCGTCAATAGCATCTTTTTCAAATAAAATTTTTGCTGTTAAAGAGTGAACATCTTCGTTTTTTAAATAAGCATTTTTTAGTACTTCTTCACCTGAAAGGTGTGTGAGTATACGAAGTTCAATTTGTGAATAGTCTGCGCTTAGAAGTTTCCAATCTTTTTGCGGAAGAAAAGCTTTTCTTATTCGTCTACTAAATTCAGTTCTAATAGGGATGTTTTGGAGATTTGGATTGCTACTACTTAATCTTCCAGTAGCGGTTACGGCTTGATTGAAGTCTGTATGTACTCTTCCCGTTTCTTTTTCAATAAGCTGAGGTAAAGCATCTACATAAGTATTAAGCAACTTACTTATAGTGCGATGTTCAATGATCATTTTTACTATTGGATGGTCTGATTCCAGTTTTTCCAATACACCTGCATCTGTGCTCCATCCAGTTTTTGTTTTTCTTGATTTTTTCCTATTTAAATCAAGTTTCTCAAAAAGTAATTCACCTAATTGTTTAGGTGATGAAAGGTTAAACTCACTTCCTGCAATCTTATAAACTTCTTCCTCGATGGTATCTAATGTTTTTGTTAACTCTAAAGATAAATCTTTTAGATAAGGTATATCAATAATGATGCCTGTGGATTCTATTTCTGCTAGGATCTGCTCAAGAGGTTGTTCAACTTCTTTGAGTAATTTTATTAATTTTGTACTTGTTCCTTTTAATCTATTAATATAAATAATTGCTAATTTTCTTGTTAAATAAACGTCCATCCCGCAGTACATACTCGCAGACTTAATGTCCACATAAGAGAAGTCTTCTCCTTTTTTGACAACATCAGAAAAACTTTTGGGCTTAAATCCAAATTCTCTATAAGCAATTTCGTCTAAACTATGTTTAAGAGTCGCATCAAATATGTAATCTGCAAGTAAAGTATCAATTACTACGCCATTTAATATGATTCCATGTCTCAGTAAAATCAGTCTGTCGTATTTTGCATTCTGTAGTGTTTTAGGATTTTCATTGCTAGAGAACCAATCCTGAAGTGCATATATAACTTCTTCAATCTTTAATTGATTTCTATGATTAATTTCTATTAAATCTTCTTTATTTTGATGTCCTATTGGTATATAAACTATATCTTTTAATGATTCACCAAAACAAAACCCTAAGCCTACAAGTTCAGCTTTAAAAGGATTCAAATTGGTTGTTTCGGTATCGATTGCTATTGGTTTCATCTCATCTTTATGTTTCATTATTTTCTCAACAAAATTATTAAGTTCTGCCAGATTATTTATAATCTTAGGCTCTATCTGAGGAATCTCTGTTATTTTATTAAGCCTAGTTAGTTGAATATTATCGCTCTTACTATTAGCAATCTTACTTTCTTTTGGTAAGTTTATGTTGTCTTTTTCTGATAAACCTTCTTTAGAAAATAGAGCTTTAAAAGTTGAAACTTGTTTTAATAAACTATGTAACTCAAGTTTTTCAAGGCTTTCATTTAGTTTTGATTCATTAATACCTTTTAAGTTATGTTCTATTTTTGGACTTATAGGAATTTTAATTAATATTTCTGCAAGTTTTCTTGAGAGATATGCATTATCTTTGTCTGCTTTTAGCTTTAATCTTACTGCTCCTTTTATGGCGCCTCTTTTAGCTTTTTCCCCTTCTTTCTCTAGCTCCTGGAGTGATTTATAGACTCCATCAAGATCATTGTTTTCGTTTAAAAGATTTATTGCTGTTTTTGGACCTACTCCTTTGACGCCAGGAATATTATCTGAGCTATCCCCAGTTAAGGCTTTCAGATCTATTACTTTGTTTGGATTGACGCCAAGTTTCTCCTTCACACCCTCTTCATTAATCAGTCTAGGATTTCCGCTTTTTGCATAAGGACCACCACCCATGTACAAGACTGCGATATCTCTTTTGTCATCCACTAATTGAAATAGGTCTCTATCTCCAGAAAGGATTCTGACACTCCATCCTTTATCAGCGGCATCATTGGCGAGTGTTCCTAAGACATCATCAGCCTCATATCCTGGGGCTTTGCATATAGATAGATTCAGACTTTCTTTGAGAATCTCCTCTAGTTGATCTAAATCTTGAAAAAATACATCTGGTGCTACATCTCGATTGGCTTTGTAGTTTGGATCTTCCTTGTGGCGAAATGTTGGCTCAGCAGTATCAAAAGCAATTGTGATTCCTTTAGGCTCGATAGATTTGCAATTATCTAAAAGGCTTTTTAGAAAACCATAGGTCACACTTGTAGGCAATCCTTCCTTTGTGGTAAGACCTCCTTCACCTCCTTTGCTAAAAGCATAAAAACTTCTAAAAGCTAAAGAATGGCCATCAACCAATAATAAAGTTGGCTTTTTTATTTCTTTCATGAAACATTCATTATGAGATTAAGTTATTAATTTTTCCTTTTTTTAGCCCAAGGAGGAAGATCAATGAAAATTTTGTCTCCTGGTTCTAATCCAGATATTATTGCAGTCTTGCTACCGCTGCTTATTCCTAATTCAACTTTTTTAAATTCTGGTTGATTGTTTTTGCCAACTATAAGAACTCCAGTTTTCCCCTCTTCCGTGACAATTGCAACAGTTGGGATAAGAGTGTTGATTTTGGTCGCTCCTGTTTGAAAGTTGATATCAGATGTCATTCCTAACCGTAAATCTTTAGGCCTATTGCCCAACAACAACGTAACTTCAAATGAAGTTACGTTGTTGTTTTTGATTGCACTCGGAGAAATTTTGGAAACAACGGCTTTAAAGCGCTTATCAGGAAAAGCATCTACTCTGATACTTGCTTCTTGACCTGTTTTGATTCTTCCAATATCACTCTCAGGAACTTTCGCAACTATTTCAAGCCCTTGAGAAAGTTTGACTATTGATGAACTAGTAGCCCCACCCTCTCTTGATGAAGAAGCAGAGGTAGTAGGAGTTACGAAAGCTCCAGGAACTGCGTATCTGCTAGTTATTACTCCTCTAAATGGTGCTCGTATGTTTGTCTCATTCTCTTCGACTTCTATTTGTTTGAATTTAGCTTCGCTGCTTAAAAATTTATTTTTATATTCTTCATACTCTTCTGCACTAATAGCCCCTTCATTGAAGAGCATCTTCCTTCTTAGGTAACTCGATTTTTGAGTCTCATAATTAGCCTTTATCTCGTCAATTCTAAATTCCAAGTCTCCAAAATCCATTTTTGCAATTAGATCTCCTTTCTTAACCTGATCTCCCTCCTCCACGAAAATCTCATCAAGTATTCCTTGTCTTTTTGGACTTACATTTACGCTTTTATTTGCTTTTAATTCACCACTTGCTGTTATCAGTCCAGGCAAGCTGCCGCTTTTCGCTGAAATTGTAAATTCAGTTATGTCTTTATTAGATCCATTCCCTTGTGAAAGTTTAAAACTAATTCCACCAACACTTAAGACTGAAAGTGCAATGAGGCCTAAAAATTTTTTCTTTTTGATGTTTTTCCAGATCATTTTGTGAAAATCAAGTTCTCAAGAGTTTTAGAAGTTTTGATGATGTAAAGAAAAAGTTTAAAAACTTTCCTTTGGAGATTTATAACTATATTTTCGCTGTTAAAGGGCACTATTGGGTTTAATTTAGTCAAATTAATCAGCTGGCTTCTTTCAAAGACCAATTTCAATGCTTAAGGCCGGAATTGTAGGACTCCCAAATGTTGGAAAGTCCACTTTATTTAATGCTCTTGTCGCGAATGCTCAAGCTCAAGCAGCAAACTTTCCTTTTTGTACGATTGAACCCAATGTAGGTTCTGTTTCTGTACCCGATCAACGTTTGAATTTGCTTGGTGAACTCAGTAACAGTAAACAAATTATTCCAACTAGGATAGAATTTGTCGATATTGCTGGTCTTGTTAAGGGAGCTAGTAAAGGGGAAGGATTGGGCAACAAATTCTTAGCAAACATAAGGGAGGTGGATGCAATAGTTCATGTGATTAGATGTTTTAGAGATAATGATGTTATTCATGTTTCTGGATCAGTAGACCCATTAAGAGATATTGAGATAATAAATTTAGAATTAGCGTTATCAGATTTGAATCAGATAGAAAAACGCAGAACTAGATTAAAAAAACAAATAGGTACCAATAAGGAAGCTAAGCTAGAAGATGAGGTTTTGGAAAAATTAAGCGAAGCCCTTGAAAATGAAAATGCAGTTAGGAGTGTTTCATTAACTGATGAAGAAAAAAAATTAATTAAACCATTAGGCTTGTTAACGGAAAAACCAATTATTTATGCAACTAATCTTGGTGAGGATGAACTTGCGAAGGGTAATTCCTTTTCAGAAGAAGTAAATATACTTGCAACCAAAGAGGGTTCTGAATGCGTGAAGATTTCAGCTCAGGTTGAGTCTGAGCTGATTGAATTGGGTGAGGAGGAAAGAGATGATTATTTAAATGGTTTAGGAGTTGAAGAAGGAGGTTTAATTAGTCTTATTAAAGCTACATATCGATTGCTGGGGTTAAGCACGTATTTCACTACTGGAGAAAAAGAAACTAAAGCTTGGACTATTTCTGATGGGATGACAGCTCCTCAAGCAGCTGGGGTAATTCATACAGATTTTGAAAAGGGATTTATTCGAGCTCAAACAATTTCATATAAAAAACTACTTGACGCAGGATCTTTGGCGGAAGCTCGTAACAAAGGTTGGTTAAGAAGTGAAGGGAAAGAATATGTAGTGAATGAAGGCGACGTGATGGAGTTTTTATTCAACGTATAGAAGACTATTTATACCAAGGCTTCTAAAAGGTTAGACAAAACGCTTGTCTAACCTTTTGTCTAACTTTTTGAGACGGGGAAGGTTGTTTTTTTGAGACAGGGTGTCTAAATAATCAAATATCTAGGTAATAAAACAATAATGATTATCGTTTTCATGTTCAGTGTATATTCTTATACATTGATTTATGTGCTGTATGGGCAGCAATTCGTGGCTGATTTCAGGACCGCCAGGCTGTGGCAAAACGAATTGGATTCTTAATAATCTCAAGTCACACAAAGGTCGTTGTGGTTTTTTACGTCTATCTGGTTACGGAGATATTGATCTACAGCAAGTAGCTTCTACAGATATTGACTATGCCTTTCTTAAAGATCAAATTCCTCAATTAATAGATTTATCAAGGTCCAGTTCAGACTCTATTTCGCATCAAGATGATTCTTTTATATTTATTGAGCTTCCTCAGTTTCGAATTCCTAAAGAGCTTGGTTTGGCTGGAATTGACCCGCGCGTAATCAAACAACTTGCAACTTTAAATCTCGAACCAGATAAATATCTTCATTTTGGACTTGATAGGGAATTACCCATTAATGACACATTGAATTTTAATCAAATTGAATCATGCAGGTTCAAGCTTCATCGGAATGTTTGGGATCCACCTAGTCTGAATACCTTTTGGTTCGAGCTGGTTAATGGTGCTTATGGAGATGTTTATAGAGCTAAAGCCTTGATGAATATCCCCGATGGTAGATCTATGTTTTTTAACTGGATTGTTAGCCAAAAAGGTTCGCAATTTTTACCTCTTAATACTGTCTCACCTCCTAGTGGTAGACCTACAAGAATATCTGAACTTGTTGTTCAAGGGAAAAATCTTGACTCCGTACAAATTGAATCAACTATTCAGCTTTGTCTCTTGAATGATTCAGTTTTGGAGCTTCATCAAGCCCCTCTTAGAGATACACAAATGCAGCCTAGTTATTCAACTTGACGATATGAAACACGCAGTAATTTCTTGTTTACATGCCAATCTCTCAGCAGTAGAAGCTGTGCTAGGTGATATTGATCGGCAAGGAATTGAGACGATTACATGTCTTGGCGATCTTGTTGGCTATGGTCCTCAGCCAAATGAAGTTGTTGATCTTATTAGAGATAGGAAGATAGAAACCTGTCAGGGTTGCTGGGATGAAGACATAATTGATGGTCTTGATGCTTGTGATTGCAGCTATCCATCTCAGCTTGCAGAAAGGCGAGGTCATATAGCTCATCAATGGACAACGGAGAAGTTGACTGATGAAAACAAAGAATTTCTAGCTAGTCTCCCAACCTCGATTAGAAGAGGTAGATCATTATTCGTACATGGAAGTCCCAACAGTCAGCATGAGTATCTGCTTCCAGAAATGGATGCATTCGCAGCATTAGAACGAGTTGAGATGAGTGGAGCCGATACTTTGTTTTGCGGTCATACTCATCTCCCATATGTACGTGAATTAGGGAATGGATCAATTCGCGTACATATTAAAAATGCTTCCGATCGTGAAAGAGAAGATAAAAAAATGACTTTACCTATTAGAAGAATTGTAAATGCTGGATCTGTCGGAGAACCTCGTCATGGAGGAGTAAATGCTACCTATGTTATTCATGACGATATAAAGAATAATGTTGAGATTAGAGAAGTTGCTTACGACATTGATCGAACATGTGAGGCAATTATTGAGGCTGGTCTACCCCATGTGTTTGCATGGCGTTTGAGCAACGGTTTTGAATTTGCTGAACTGGCTGAAGATGCTAGCCACGTGTGCGAACGATGATTGAACGTTGGGCACTTTTAAGTGGTCTTATGGGTGATCTTGAGACCTATGAATTGATTCAAAAAGATTTAAAAAATACTCGCGGAGATATAACTCTTTTTGTTTTAGGAGACGTTGTAGGACCAGATAAGAATTGTGATGCACTTTTAAATAGATTAGTAAATCCTCATCGTGGTGATTTGAAACCTCACTGTATCTATGGCTGGTGGGAGGAACAATTATTGGCAGAATCAGGTTACCGTGGGGAGAGAAAGGCAGATGCTTTACGACTCAATAAAGGAGACGATGCTGTCAATGCTCTTATGAATGCTGTAGATCCATATTATTTGGGATGGATATCATCACTACAATTTGGATTTGTAGAACTTGATTGTGGTTTGATTCATGGAAGTTCAAAAGATGTAGGAGACATTCTGACAATGCAAACACCTCCACTTACTCTTCTTGATCGAATTACTCGCCTTAATGTGAATAGATTATTCACAGCTAGAAGTAAACAGCAATTTCATCTTGAGTTGACTGATGCTGTAGTTGACTCAAAAGTAAAAGATTTAAATGGAAAACGAAACCAGGAACATACTCTTCCTAAACGTGCAGTGATAGGAATTGGAGCAGGGGCTAATTACACCCTTTATGACGTTGGCAGTGATCAGACTCACTTCTTAACGGTGGGTGATGTCACTAAATCCAGAGGGCGAGGGTTCGCGTAACCATTCTTTCCGAAAGAATTTTAAGGATAGTTCAGTTCAAAGACTTATTGGAATCTAAAGATGGCTCGTCTGGTTGTCTAACTTTTTAGCGTTTATGTCTAACCCTATTTTTTGACTGTAACCAACTGGTATGTTTGACGTAATGGAGTTTTTATTCAACGTCTAAGGCACAATTGTTACTAAATATTCTTGGATATTTAGTTAGAAAAAATTTTCAAATTTTTATTAATTGAATGCATAAAAAAGCTGCAAAATATTTGCAGCTTAGATTAAGAATTTTGATTTATTTGAATTATGCAAAAATCGATGGATTTTGATTCTTAACCAAATAAAGCTGAAGCTACACCAGCAACGGCTATTACAATTCCACCCCATTTAATTACAGACTGATCCTTGTCATAGGTATTTGAGACAAGAATTGCAGCGAGGAGGATTTCTACAAGGTTTTCATTGATCATGGGTCGAAGCCAGGATTGTAGTAGTTGATACTTTTTTTAGCTGGTCTTTGTTCGGCGGGCAACAAATATTAAGTACTTGTATTTTTAGATACCAGGCTAATTAATAACTTGATTCATATTCTATAAAGTTATTTGGAGTTGATATGTTTAAAAATTATCAGCCCAAAAAAGGATATGACGAGTACTTTTCTTCTGACGATTTTTTACCTAGATCATCTCTAGAGCCATTACTTTCCTCTTTAGGAGAGATGGGGTTAGATCAGTTGAACATAAGTCATGAAGTCGCAAGAAAACTTCTTCTTCGCCATGGAGCAACTTTCCGTCTAAATGATTCTGGTAACAAAGGTTCTGAAAGGATTCTGCCTTTTGACCCTCTTCCTAGAGTTATTGGTGCTTCAGAATGGTTAGATTTAGAGATAGGACTAATACAAAGACTCGAAGCAATAGATTTATTTTTAGCAGACGTATATGGAAAACAGCAGATAATTAAAGATGGGATTATTCCAAGAGATCTCATTGAGAGTTCTGATGGATGGCGACCTGAGATGAAGGGCTTTGTTCTTCCACTAGGGAAATGGTGCCATGTCTCTGGTCTTGATCTTATTAGAGATGGCAAAGGGGAGTGGTTGGTTTTAGAGGATAATCTTCGCTGCCCTTCAGGTGTTGCTTATTTCTTAGAAAATAGATTAGTTATGAAAAGGATTTTTCCAAGCCTTTTTAATGGAAGAGTTGTTAGGCCTATTGATGATTATCCTTCATATTTACTGAAATCACTTCAGGAATTAGCAGTGTGGACGGATACCCCAAAAGTTGTTCTGCTAACTCCTGGAGTTTTTAATAGTGCATATTTTGAGCACAGTTACTTAGCTCAACAAATGGGGGTTCAATTAGTAGAAGGAAATGATTTAGTTTGTCAGAACCAAAATGTTTATTTGAAAACTACTTCTGGCATTAAAAAAGTTGATGTAATTTATCGTCGAATAGATGATGATTACTTAGATCCTAAGTTCTTTAGAAAAGATTCAATGCTAGGTGTTCCAGGTCTTATTGAGGTTTTGAGAAAAGGTAGAGTCGCTATTGCAAATGCTCCTGGGACAGGGCTGGCAGATGATAAATTAATTTATACTTTCGTTCCTGAAATGATTAGGTATTATTTAAAAGAGGAACCAAGAATTAATAATGTTAAAACATATGTTTGTGCAAGAAGAAATGATCTGAACTTTGTATTAGAAAACCTTGAAAAATTAGTTGTAAAAAGTGTATCTGAAGCGGGCGGATATGGAATGTTAATTGGCCCACACTCCTCTCAAATAGATATAGATAAATTTTCAGCAAAAATAAAAGCTAATCCAAGAAATTATATAGCTCAGCCAACATTAGATTTATCTACAGTTCCATCACTTAGTGAAGGCGTAGTTTACCCCTGCCATGTTGACTTAAGACCCTATGTCCTCAGAGGCAAGAATACTTGGGTAAGCCCTGGAGGATTAACAAGAGTAGCCTTGAAAAGAGATTCTTTAATTGTTAATTCATCTCAAGGAGGTGGCTGTAAGGACACTTGGGTTGTGAGTAAATAATTAAAATGTTACTTAGTAGAGTCGCTGAATCACTTTATTGGATTAACAGATATCTCGAACGTGCAGAGAATATTTCTAGATTTGTTGAGGTAAGTGAGTCAATGGCGCTAGATTGTCCTCCTGGAAGTGCTGAACCTTGGCTACCTCTTGTCGACGCAAGTGGAGATAGAAATAAGTTTGATGAAAGTTATCTAAATAAAACTCCTAGCGATGTAACTAATTTTCTTATTAAAGACAGAGAGAATCCTAATAGTATTTTCAGTTGTGTTTGTATGGCAAGAGAAAATGCTCGTCAAATAAGAGATGTTATTACTTCTGAGATGTGGGAACAAATTAATAGTTTATATTGGAGTATTCAAGAAGGGGAGGTTATTTGGCATCAACCTGCTCAAGAACAATTATTTGAAATTAGAAGAGGTTGTCAACTATTTTATGGAGTTACTGATGCTACTTTTAGTCATGATATTGCATGGGATTTTAGTAAATTAGGAAGGTTAATTGAGAGAGCTGATAAAACTTCTAGAATATTAGATGTAAAATATTTTTTACTTTTACCAAATCTAAAAGAACTTGGAGGCGCCTTGGATGAGCTTCAGTGGATTTCCTTATTACGATCAGCGGGAGCTTATCAGATGTTTAGGATTTCTCAGCAAGGATCAATAACGCCAAATGCAATAGCTAGTTTTTTGTTGTTGGACCCTATTTTTCCAAGATCAGTTAGATTTTGCCTTGAAGGTATTAAAGAATCTTTGGGAAAGATTCAAAATTCGCCTATTTCTCAAAAGCCAAATGATCTTGAATGTTTAATCGGCTTGTTACTTTCAAAATGGAGCTTTGTAAGAATAGATCACTTGATTAAAGATGGTTTGCATGAGGCTATTGATAGTCTTCAAATTGATTTAAATAAGTTGCATGATCTTATACATGGAATTTATTTTACAAATGATAAAAGATTTGATATTGAATCTTTATAAGAATGAAAAAGAAAATAACCCATACATTGGTTTATACGTATGAAATTCCTGTATCACTTGATGAGCATTTAATTTGTCTTAAACCAAGATCTAATGGGTTTCAGAAATTATGTAATTACGAGCTTGAAATCTTCCCATCTTCACATTCTATTTTCCCTATGCTCTCAGAAAATGGAGATGATATTTTTAAAGTGGTTTTTTCTGGGTCTACAAATTCTCTTACAATAAAATCTAAAAGTGAAATAGAAACAAAGGTTCACCCAGACTTATTTCAGTTGGAAAATAACTATGACTTAAGTTTACCTTTGAAGATTGAATCCAATAATACATTGATTGGATTTATTAAAGGATGGTTCCCTAATGGTCAGCATGATCCTGCCGCTATTAAAATTGCCCAAGAAGCTTTGGCAGGAATAAATAATAATGTATTGGATTTTTTATATCAATTAATTGAATTAATTAAAGATAGAGTTAAGTATACTCCCAGGCATCTTGGACCAGCATGGACTTCTGGAAGGACTCTGAGCGAGAGGGTTGGTTCTTGTAGAGATTTAGCAATATTGTTAATGGAAACTTGTAGATGCGTAGGCATACCAAGCCGTTTCGTTAGTGGATATCAATTTATGGATCAACCTCCTAATAAATATGAACTTCATGCATGGACAGAGGTTTTTATACCTGGTTTGGGATGGAGAGGTTTTGACCCAAGTGGTTGCGGACTTATTAATCAAAATTATGTTGCTTTGGCTTCTTCTTCAATGTCTGAACTAGTAGCACCAGTGAGAGGGACTTTTGTTGGACCTTCTAAATTAAAAAGTGAACTAAATTGGAATATCGAAATTACTTAATTTATAAAACTAAAGTAACTATTTAATCTATTTTTACTAGTAAAAATAGATTAAATAGTTACTTTGTTCCTTGTTCGAAAAGGATCCTTTTCTCTTAAATTTATTGTTATTAGTAAAGAAATGATTATAGTTAGCCCAGTCATGTCTGAGGGAAAATGACTAAAAGTCAGTTTAATATAAAAATTTCAAAAGACTTATTGATTAGAGTTAAGCGTCAAGCAATGATGTCAGGCAAAAGTCTAACTGAACATGTTACTGAGTTAGTTACTAATTCCCTAAATGATAATGGTTCCCAAAATACAAATTCGTCTTCAGTTGATAAGATTAGGGATTTAGAAAAAAGGGTATTGTCTCTAGAATCAATAGTTAGGAATCGGGAATACTTAAGTCAAAAGTTAAAACCATTTACTAATTCAGAAGCCATTAATTGTACAAATTTTATGAGAGGTGTTTTTGATAAAGAATTAGAAAAAAGAAATTTTGACAATAAATCCGAGGCATTTGATGATTTTCTTAAATCAGTACAAGTTTATGAAAATCTAAACCAGTCGTTTTCTGATCGATTGAAAGAAATAATGATTAGCGATAAACCATCTCCTTGGACCGGTAAAGAACTTAATGAATTAACTGGTGATGATAAATGTAATTGCTCAATAAGAAAAGGCTTAATCAATTGGACTGGAATAACAGCATGCCCTTCACAACAAGAAATATGTGATAGAGGGGAAGAATTAATTTCTTATCTTTGAGAGGATATCAAACAGCTTTTATAAGCATTTCGCTTGTCTCCCACAATCTTTTTCTTGAAGTCTGATTTAATGCTTTTGGTGCATTTCTACATATTTTTGGAAAACCTCTGAAGTTAAATCTAGGCCCATATTGTTCTCCTCCTTTAGCAGTAGGTAATGTAGCGGCTGATATTTGAGGCAATGCACCCATTTTCGCGCTTTGAAACATTGGATCCATCAACTTATAAGCAAGTCCTTCTTGCCATGATTTATTAGCCTCAACCGACTTTGGTTGTAAATTTGTTCGTGCAAATCCTGGATGAGCAAGTAGTGAAGATGTTTGTGAATTTCTTTTTTTAAGTTTTGAATTGAGCTCCAATCCAAACATTACGTTTGCAAGCTTGCTCTGTGCATATGAAGCCCAACGATCGTATTTAAGATTCCCTTGAAGATCGTCCCATTGAATTTTTCCAAAATATTGAACTCCCGAGGTTACCGTGACTACCCTAGAATTATTATTTTTTTCAAGCATGGGTAGTAATTCCAACGTTAAACTCATATGAGCAAGATGATTAACCGCAAACTGTATTTCTAAACCTTGCTTACTCACAGTCTTAGGTGGAGCCATTATTCCAGCATTATTGATTAGCACATCTAAATAATCAAATTTATTGTTGATATATTCGGCAAATTTCTTAACGTTTTTTAAATCGGATAAATCTAATTCAACTAGTTCAATCTTTCCTGAGAAATTATATTTTAAAAGTGCTTGTTTTGATTTCTCTCCTTTATTTAAGTCTCTGCAACACATGATTACTGTTGCACCCCTTTCTAGAAGGAATCTTGAAGTTTCATAACCAAGACCGCTATTTGCGCCAGTGATTATGAATACTTTTTCGTCTTGCCTTTTGATTTCACTTAATCTAACCATAGTCTTTAAATATTTACATTATACTATAATTACCATTTTATTTAATTGTGGTAAATGAGGCTTATTTTGTTTTTATTGATTTAATATAACATAATAAGAAGTTATTTCTTATTATGCCTATAAAATGATGTCTTAAATTTGTAAAATCCTGAACTTGCATAATTCCAATATTTAAGATCTTCTTCTCTATATATATAATTAATAATTATTTTATTTTGGTTGGCATGATTATTTATCAAATCTAGATTATGTCCAACTCCTGGGTAAATAACATCAATACACCTATAACCGCGCAAAGAGCTTGCCATATAGTTTGATTTTAATATTTCTGAGTTTGGGATTAAGTTATTTATATTTTTTATTATGTCTAATTTGAATTGATGTACTTTCTCACTTAGTTCAAATCCATTATTTATAATTCCATTACTCAATATATAAACTTTTGAGTATGAATTAAATAACTTAGATCTGTTCATAATATTCATATCGTTGTCGAACATTAGAAGGATATTACTATTAGGGAAATTTCTTTGAATAGGAAGTTTATTAGAATGATGTTGATTATTTTTTATTATATTTATTTTATTCGATAAGCTAATTGGATTTTTTCTGAATCGATTAACTGTGTACTTATTGATGTTTTCTATAGATGCTAAGTAGGGCTTCTTATTTGTATGCATACCAGCTACCCATCTCCAGCTAAGGGTGTTTGATGCAGCATCCCCGTCAAATAGATGTTTCAGAAAAAGCCTTGCCCCTAGTTGCCATGGAAGCCCTAAAGTGAAAATCCAGATACTCGCAAACCACATCCTTGAGTGATTATGTAAATAGTTATTTTCTCTAAGTTCCTCTATCCATGTGTCAAAGCAATCTAAACCTGTCTTACCATTTACCGCAGAACTAATTAAGTTTGAATTACATGAGCTCTCTTTAAAATTTATATACTCAACCCATATTGATTTGTAATTTTCAAGGTAACCCTTCCAATAACTTCTCCAGAGAATTTCATCAGTATACTTTTTTTTCTTGTCAAACTTTTTTAATTTTTCAATGATATCGTATTCGTAAAGTATTCTATGAGATGTATATTTAGAAATCTGAGAAACATTAGTTCTATTTTCTACTCCGTAATCATAATTCCTTTGCTGATGATATGAACCAAGGTGATTGATAATAAAATTATCTAATAAATAATTGGCTTCTTTAAAAATATTCATCTGAGTATTAATATTGATTATTAGCTTATTATTGGAGTTTCTTTAATGCTTTTATGGCCTCTTTTATATGAGCTGGACCATTTAAAAGATCCTCAAAAATATGAATGATTATTCCATCGGAGTTGATTATATATGTTACTCTTCCTTCAATTAATCCTAACTTCTTGGGTACACCAAATTTTTTTCTAAGAATATTATTTTGGTCGCAAAGTAATGGATACTGAAGCTTATTTTTATTTGCAAATCCAAGATGACTTTGACTACTACCATTGCTTATTCCCCATACCTCAGCCCCTAGAATTTTGAAAAGATCATATTTATCTCGGAAACCACAAGCTTCTATAGTGCAACCAGGAGTATCGTCTTTTGGGTAAAAAAACAAAACTAGGGACTTACTCACTTTATTAGATGTTCTTATGTTTCCATTTTGATCTTTTAAGGAAAAAGATGGAATCTGATCACCAATTTTCAGCTTCACTATGTAAAAACCAAAATCAAATTATAGTTAATTCTTTTTTTTTCGAGAGCTTTCCTTTGGCGTAAAAACATCACCTAGACAAATATAATTGAAATTGACCAACTCTTAACATGTTAGTTGAAATTATTATGTTAGTTTAGATAAGAAATCATTAGCATTTTTTCTGTGATTCATTTTCTTATTAGGATCCATTTTTTCTAGAGTTCTTAAAATCATAGATAATCGATATTGGTCTTTGAACTTATTTTTATAGTCATCTATAAATGTCCAAAAAAGACTGTCCCAAGTCAAGCACCAATCTTCAGATTTATAGTTAGACATTTTTCGAATATAATTAGAACCAGAAATATATGGTTTAGTTGTAAATAGTCCTCCATTTGAAAATTGACTCATTCCATAAACATTTGGAACCATAACCCAATCATATGAATCTATAAATAATTCCATAAACCACTTGTAGACTTGATTTGGATGGAATCTGCATAAAAGCATTAAATTTCCAATTATCATTAGTCTTTCTATATGGTGTGTATATCCGGTTTCTAAAATATTTTGTATTGAGTCATCTAAAGGCCTTATTCCTGTTTGACCAGTGTAAAAACTAGATGGTATTGGCTTATCTTCGAAATTCCAGAAATTCCCATTTCTGAGCTCTAAACTATTTCGTTTATAAATTAATAAGATAAATTCACGCCAGCCAATAATTTGTCTAACAAATCCTTCATAAGAATTAATCCCAATATTATTGGATTGGTAAAAGTCCCAAGATTTATCTATTATTTGTCTTGGAGTAAGTAATCCAGAATTAATTAAGGGAGAAAGAATACTATGCCAAAGTGTTCTATGATTTGAATGTATTGCATCTTCGTAATCTCCAAATAAATTAAATCTTTCAATTAAAAAATTATCCAACCATTCTTCTGCATCTTTGTGAGTTATGGGATAATTAAAATTTTCATGGTTTCCATAATATTCCCCATAGTTAATAGAAACATCTTTGTTAGCTTTAGCTACAAATTTGTTTGTTTTTAAATTTGGTATTTTTGGGACTTTGATTGAACTTGGTAATTTTTTTCTATTTAGTTTGTCATAACTCCAATCTCCTCCGGTTGGAGAACCATTTTTTTCAATAAGAATATCTAGATTTTTTCTTTGATTTCTATAGAATTTCTGCATACCATAAATTTTCTTTTGATTAATTATTTCCTCAGATATACTTTTGCATGTTAAAAACATTTCACTTGTTATAATCTCTAGCTTTACATTATTTTTTAAAGAGAAATCTTTAACTCTTTTTTCTAGTGACCAATCAAAAGGTTCATAAGTAATGAAATGATTAAAACCTTTTTTTAGTAAATCATTAAGGTAATCTTCTGTTCTATTTTCCCATCTATGTTTTATATAAATTACACTATGACCTTTTCTTTTAAGCTCTTCTTCGTAATAATCCATAGTTGCTTTATGGAAAATGATTTTTTGACAATGAAATTTTTGTTTCCATTGAGAATCGCTACCGAAAAATAAGTTATCTTGGATTAAAGCAATATTTTTAATATCAGAAAATTGATTTTCTAATTTGAATAATTGGTTTGGAAAAATCAAGAATATTTTTCTCACTTTTTTTGATAATGAATTTGTTACTTCTTTTAGAATATTTAAGAAGTTAGATAATTAAAATAACTGGAATCTTTGTTAAGTGGGAGAATTATTCATTATGATTTTTTGATTTCTTCTTCTTCTTCTACATCTTTCTGAGCAATAAATGACATTTTCCCAGTTTTTAGTCCATTTTTTTCTCCATTGAAAATCTCTTAGACAAGTTGGACATTTTTTTGACAATTTAATTTTCACTTTTGGTTCGCTGACTTGAACCTGGTCTTTTGTTTAGGAAAGCCATGCTTTGATTTTCTTCCGCTAACTCTTTTTCTCCATATTTTGAAAGAAGATATTTTTAAATTCGATCGCATTAACTGAATAACTTCTTTCTCCTTTAGGTTGAATTGAAAATCGATCGCTTCAAAAGGGGTCCTATCCTCCCATGCCATTTCAATGATGCGATCAACTTCGGCTATATCAAAATGTTTAGTTATGATTTTCAATAACAATTAAGAAAATCCTACAAGGAATATTTTTAATCCATGTGTACGCATATCTCTAATGTTTTTGTTGAATTTATAAAATCCCTTTTAATCAATTTGTTTTGGATGTTTGAAATGAATTATTTGTTCTCGCACTAAGGATTGATTTTTGTTATGACAGTTCATGTTGATAGGAATTGAAGTCGAAGTTCGTTTCCCTGTCAACACTGGGAGAGTGCTTGCGCTTTCCCAGTAATCAAAAAAACTTTGTTTATAGTTAAGCATATCTTATCTGTTGTCTCGTTTTAAAACAGTGAGCTTATCTTACAGATTTTAATTGTATAGATTGTTACCATTTTCATTGTTAAGTTTTACTTATGTACGAGTATAAAATGATATTAGATTATTAATCATTGCCCGTTTCTTTGGGTTTTAGATAGTTAAAAAGTCGACTAACTTGTAGTCTGTAAAATATATATTCCCCCCTGTTTTTATATGCAGACCTATGGAAATCCAGATGTCACTTATGGGTGGTGGGCTGGTAATTCAAGGGTTACTAACCGCGCTGGAAAATTTATTGCAGCTCATGCAGGTCATACGGGCCTAATCTCATTTGCAGCGGGAGCCAGCACTCTTTGGGAGTTGGCTAGGTTTGATCCTTCAATAGCCATGGGGCATCAAAGTTCTATCTTTCTTGCTCATCTTGCATCGATTGGAATTGGATTTGACGATGCAGGTGTTTGGACTGGAGCGAATGTTGCTTCAGTAGCAATTGTCCATATTATTGCTTCGCTTGTTTATGCAGGAGGAGCTCTTTCTCATTCTCTTCTCTTTGATGGCGATTTAGCTGATGGCCCAGGACCTACTACTCAAAAATTCAAGCTTGAATGGGACAATCCCGATAATTTGACATTTATTTTGGGACACCATTTGATTTTCTTTGGGGTTGCTTGTATTGCATTCGTTGAATGGGCCAGAGTTCATGGAATTTACGATCCTGCAATAGGAGCTGTTCGACAGGTCGAGTACAACCTAAATCTAACCAATATTTGGAATCATCAATTTGATTTCTTGGCTATTGATAATCTCGAAGACGTCCTTGGTGGACATGCATTCTTAGCATTTGTTGAAATTACAGGTGGTGCTTTCCATATCGCTACGAAGCAGGTAGGCGAATACACAGAATTCAAAGGCAAGAGTATCCTCTCTGCCGAGGCTGTTTTATCTTTCTCATTGGCGGGTATTGGTTGGATGGCAATTGTTGCAGCTTTTTGGTGCGCAACAAACACAACTGTTTATCCCGAGGCTTGGTATGGAGAGCCCTTGGCTCTGAAGTTTGGTATTTCTCCTTATTGGATCGATACTGTTGATGTGAGTGATAGCACTGCATTTGCAGGTCACACCACACGAGCTGCATTGACAAATGTCCATTATTATTTTGGGTTCTTCTTCCTACAAGGTCATTTATGGCATGCAATCCGTGCATTAGGCTTTGACTTTAGGAGAGTTACAAATGCTGTAGCCGGTTTGGATAGAGCGCAAATCACTCTAAATGACTAACTAAATTTAACTCTTTTGAGACTCCAAAAAGCCCCATAAATCTTTTATGGGGCTTTTTTTTATGCATTAAAAAATAGTCTGATCTTGCACGAGGATTTTTAAAATTTGATTTGCGAGCTTCTTTAGTAAGGAAAATAAATCAATAATCGCAGCTCTTCTATTGATTAGCTGTGGCAATAAATAAAGACCTTTTACGATTTCAAGCAAATTTATTGCACTAAATGTAAGGTAGGTCGAATTTCGACTTCAATTTCCTCAATTATGCAGTCCTACGGAAACCCAGACGTCACCTACGGGTGGTGGGTTGGTAATTCTGTCGTAACAAATAAGTCAAGCCGATTTATTGGCTCGCATGTTGCTCATACAGGATTGATTTGTTTCGCAGCTGGTGCTAACACACTTTGGGAGCTAGCTAGATACAACCCAGATATTCCAATGGGACATCAAGGAATGGTGAGCATCCCACATCTTGCTTCTATTGGTATTGGATTTGATCCAACTGGAACAGTATTCGACGGAACATCAATTGCTTTTATCGGCGTATTCCATCTGATTTGTTCAATGGTTTATGCGGGTGCAGGTCTATTGCACTCTTTGATTTTTAGCGAAGATACCCAAAATAGTTCAGGTTTGTTTGCTGATGATCGTCCTGAACATCGTCAGGCAGCAAGATACAAGCTTGAATGGGATAATCCAGATAATCAGACTTTTATTCTTGGTCACCATTTAATTTTCTTTGGTGTTGCATGTATTTGGTTTGTTGAGTGGGCTCGAATTCATGGGATTTACGATCCTGCAATAGGAGCTGTTCGACAAGTCGAGTACAACTTAAACTTGACCAACATTTGGAACCATCAGTTTGATTTCTTGGCTATTGATAGTCTTGAGGATGTTATGGGTGGTCATGCATTCTTAGCATTTGTTGAAATTACAGGTGGTGCTTTCCATATCGCTACGAAGCAGGTAGGAGAATACACAGAATTCAAAGGAAAGAATATTCTTTCTGCTGAAGCAGTTCTTTCATGGTCTCTTGCTGGTATTGGTTGGATGGCAATTATTGCCGCTTTCTGGTGTGCAACCAATACAACTGTTTACCCAGAGGCTTGGTACGGAGAAACATTAGCTCTTAAGTTTGGAATCTCTCCATATTGGATTGATACTGCTGATATGACTGGTGTAGTTAGTGGACATACTTCAAGAGCTTGGCTTGCGAATGTTCATTACTATCTTGGTTTCTTCTTTATTCAGGGACATCTATGGCATGCAATACGTGCTTTAGGCTTTGATTTTAAAAAAGTTACTGATGCAATTAGTAATCTTGATGGGGCAAGAGTTACTCTCTCTGATTGATTATCTGATTCTTTCAGCATTAAAAAAGAGTCTCGTCATTTGACGAGACTCTTTTTTTTTGTGAAAAATTAAAAAACTTTTAACTTTCTTTACTTTCTTTAGTTTTTGTAGTTTTCAGGCTTAGCCCAAGGATCGATCCTTTTTGAATCATCAGAATAGTAGAAGAATTGAGAAGCTCCAAAAACTGCTCCAAGTCCACAAAGAGCTGCGGCGATATTAAATCCACCGGATGGTTTGATTAAACCAATATCTGATGGGTGTGGAAGCTGAGTGGCAAAATCAAGAAGGTGAGAAAAATCAATCATTGAGTAAGAAAATTGTTTTTATAGTTAACCCAGGTGGCCACTATGCCAAACCCGTGTTTGAAGATATTACATTAATTTGAGAACTAACATTGAAAAACAAAATTTTCTTAGTCATTTAAAACCCTTTTGCTCGAGATTTCTTCTTAGAAGGAGAAATCTCATCAACTTTTTCTTTGGATGAGGAATTTTTCTGAAAAAGATAAAAAATCACTGCTAAAAGAGAAATTCCAAGCAGAACAAACCAAATTATTGTTGCGATATAGGGAAGTCCATGAAGGTCTTGTAATTCAAGTTGTAAAGCAGATTTCATTTTTGATATTTAAATTTTTCTTGAGTATTTCCATGAAAACCTAGTTTAGTTGGGGTTTAAGCCAATTTGAAGAAAAAAAACTTTACTACTTGTTTATACGCCTTATGACTATTGGTAGTTTTTGAATTCAGCTGCCTGTAAGGTGTGCTCACCGTATTACGCCAAAAATCTTAAATCATGCAGACCTACGGAAACCCGGATGTCACCTATGGTTGGTGGGCTGGAAATGCTGGGGTTACAAACAAATCAGGTAAATTCATTGCTGCTCACATTGCTCATACTGGGCTAATTGCCTTTGCAGCAGGTGGAAGTACTCTTTGGGAACTAGCGAGATACAACCCTGAGATCCCAATGGGACATCAGAGTTCGATCTTTCTTGCTCATTTAGCTTCAATTGGTATCGGCTTTGATGAGGCTGGTGCTTGGACAGGTGCAGGAGTCGCCTCTATTGCCATCGTACATTTGGTTCTTTCCATGGTTTATGGAGCCGGAGGTTTATTGCATTCAGTGCTATTCGTTGGCGATATGCAAGATTCAGAGGTTCCTCAAGCTAGAAAGTTCAAACTTGAGTGGGACAACCCAGATAATCAGACTTTCATACTTGGCCACCATTTGCTTTTCTTTGGTGTTGCATGTATTTGGTTTGTTGAATGGGCCAGAATCCACGGAATTTATGACCCTGCAATAGGTGCTGTTCGACAAGTCGAATACAACCTTAACTTGACAAATATTTGGAACCATCAGTTTGATTTCTTGGCTATAGATAGTCTTGAAGATGTCTTAGGTGGTCATGCATTCTTAGCATTTATTGAGATCACAGGTGGAGCTTTCCACATCGCTACTAAACAAGTTGGTGAATACACCAAATTCAAAGGAGCTGGTTTACTTTCAGCAGAATCAATTCTTTCTTTCTCTCTAGCAGGCATTGGCTGGATGGCTGTAGTTGCAGCTTTCTGGTGTGCACAAAATACAACTGTTTACCCTGAAGCTTGGTATGGAGAAGCATTGATCTTGAAATTTGGTATCGCTCCTTATTGGATTGATAGTGTTGATCTATCAGGAGGTCCAGCTTTCTTTGGCCATACAACTAGAGCGGCTTTGGCAAACGTACATTATTACTTTGGATTCTTCTTCATCCAAGGTCATCTATGGCATGCTTTGAGGGCTATGGGATTTGACTTTAAGAAAGTTCTTAAAGAACCACTTCCTGCTCAACTCTATTGATTTTTTAAAAAAATCTATTTTTAAGAGAGAGGATATTTAATCCTCTCTTTTTTTTTTGCATATTTTTATCTTCTAATTTTACGGTTTTCAAAAAAATTAATTGGCTCATACAAGGTTGAAAAATTTTTGTCAAATATTGGTTAGATCTTGTGTATTTAGCTTATTTGAAAAATTAGTCGAGAATTATTCGTTTCTAAATTAAGCTATAACTAGACTTACGAAGATTGTTACTACTTCTTGGAGATTATTTCTCAGCTTAATAAAAATCGTTTTTATTATTTAAAAGGGCAAAAATAGTCAAACTAAATAACGACCTCTAACTATTTTGCACATATCATTTCAGCAGCGTGTAATCTGCACGCATATTTCGCCTGTATCGCTTAAAAATTATGCAGAGCTATGGAAATCCAGATGTTACCTATGATTGGTGGGCTGGTAATTCTGTGGTCACCAACCGCTCAGGCCGATTTATTTCCTCCCATATTGGGCATACAGGATTAATCGCATTTGCGGCTGGTGGAAGCACTCTTTGGGAACTTGCCCGCTATAACCCTGAGATCCCAATGGGACATCAGAGTTCCTTGTTTTTGGCTCATTTAGCCTCTATAGGCATTGGCTTTGACGAAGCTGGTGTTTGGACAGGAGTAGGTGTAGCTGCAATAGCTATTGTTCATTTAATCTTGTCAATGGTTTATGGAGGAGGAGCTCTTCTGCATGCCGTCTACTTTGATGCTGATCTAGAAGAAAGCGAAGTTCCTCGCGCTAGAAAATTCAAACTTGAATGGGAAAACCCAGATAATCAAACTTTCATACTTGGCCACCATTTATTTTTCTTTGGTGTTGCATGTATATGGTTTGTTGAATGGGCAAGGATACATGGCATTTACGATCCTGCTATAGGAGCAGTTAGACAAGTTAATTACAACTTGGATCTAACAATGATTTGGAATCGTCAATTTGATTTTATTGAAATTGATAGCCTTGAAGATGTAATGGGCGGTCATGCTTTCCTTGCTTTTGCTGAATTAACAGGTGCCACAATTCATATGGTTGCAGGTTCAACTCAGTGGGAAAATAAGCGATTAGGCGAATGGAGTAAGTTTAAAGGTGCTGAATTGCTCTCAGCAGAAGCAGTACTTTCATGGTCTCTTGCAGGTATTGGTTGGATGGCAATTGTTGCTGCTTTCTGGGCTGCTACTAATACAACCGTATATCCAACAGAGTGGTTTGGAGAGCCATTGAAATTACAGTTTTCTGTAGCCCCGTATTGGGTGGATACTGGTGATCTTTCTGATTCAACAGCTTTCTTTGGTCACTCAACCCGAGCTGCTTTAGTAAATGTTCATTACTACTTCGGTTTCTTCTTTTTACAAGGTCATTTTTGGCATGCTCTAAGAGCTTTGGGATTTGACTTCAAGAAAGTTGCCGATGCTATTGGTAACAGTCAAGGAGCAACTGTTAGAGTTGAAGGTGCAGGTTTTAACGGACGAGCACCAAGATAAATTCATTTTAAAATTTTAAAGATACCTCCCTTGTGGGGGGTATTTTTTTTGTCTTTTTTTAGGAAAAAAAGCTCTTTTTTGGTAAAAATTGATATAGACCATAAAGACCTCTAACTATTCTGGTAAAAACAATTCCAAAAAGTGTAATGTAGCCAAAATTTCGACTTCATTTCCTTAATTATGCAGACCTACGGAAACCCAGACGTCACCTACGGGTGGTGGGTTGGCAATTCTGTGGTGACCAATCGCGCAGGTCGATTCATAGGGTCACATATCGGACACACAGGTTTAATTTGCTTTGCGGCTGGAGGAAGTACCCTATGGGAGCTTGCTCGCTACAATCCAGAAATACCAATGGGACACCAAAGTTCCATATTCCTTGCTCATTTAGCTTCTCTTGGAATTGGCTTTGATGAGGCAGGTGTATGGACTGGAGCTGGTGTAGCAACAATTGCTATTTTTCATTTGATTTTTTCAGCTGTATACGGAACGGCTGGATTAGCTCATTCACTCTTATTTGATCCGGACTTAAAAGATGGTCCTATCCCAACCACTAAGAAATTCAAACTTGAATGGGACAACCCAGATAATTTGACATTTATTCTTGGACATCATTTGATTTTCTTTGGTGTAGCTAATATTTGGTTTGTTGAGTGGGCAAGATGGCATGGGATTTACGACCCAGCCATAGGTGAAATCAGAACAATCTTCCCTGGATATGGTGATTTTGGAATGGTTTACGGTCACCAGTTCGACTTCCTAACCATTGACAGCCTTGAAGAAGTAATGAGCGGCCATGCATTCTTGGCATTCGTTCAAATAAGTGGTGGTGCATGGCACATAGCAACAAAACAGCTAGGTGAATACACTGAATTTAAAGGTAAAGGATTGCTATCAGCAGAAGCAGTTCTCTCGTGGTCTCTTGCTGGAATTGGCTGGATGGCAATTGTTGCTGCATTCTGGTGCGCACAAAATACAACTGTTTATCCAATTGATTGGTACGGAGAGCCTTTAGCTTTGAAATTTGGAATTTCTCCTTATTGGGTAGATACAGGAGATGTTTCAGATAGCACTGCGTTTTTAGGCCATACAACTAGAGCAGCCTTGTCAAATGTTCACTATTACTTTGGATTTTTCTTTATTCAAGGTCATATCTGGCATGCTCTTAGAGCTATGGGCTTTGATTTCCGTCGTGTTGTTGGATCAGTAGCTTCTCTAGCAACAACTGAGAGTTAGTTGATTTAATCAAATTTCAATCAAAAAGCCTCATCAAATTTGATGAGGCTTTTTATTGGAAAAATATTTAATTAAAAATTACTCCGTTTTTATATCAATATTTTCGTCATCAATTGAATCTTCATCAGAAGTTTCTACTTCGCTAGTCTGGATATTTTCAGGAAAAGCAGTTACTTCGGGCTCAGCAGTTACTTCGGGCTCAGCAGTTACTTCGGGCTCAGCAGTTACTTCGGGCTCAGCAGTTACTTCGGGCTCAGCAGTTACTTCGGGCTCAGCAGTTACTTCAGGTTCAGCAGTTACTACGGGCTCAGCAGTTACTACGGGCTCAGCAGTTACTACGGGCTCAGCAGTTACTACGGGCTCAGCAGTTACTTCAGGTTCAGCAGTTACTTCGGGCTCAGCAGTTACTTCAGGTTCAGCAGTTACTTCGGGCTCAGCAGTTACCTCAGGAACAGCAGTTACTTCGGGTTCAGAGAGCACGTCAGACTGCGAGACTATTGACTCATCTTTCAGTTGAGTTGGTTCTTGATCTAATTTTGATTGAATGAGCTCATTAACTATCGAAAAAAGCTTTTTAAAATTTGAGAAAAGTTCTTTGAAATTTTCGAATATGTCCTTGAGAGTGCTTTTGATCTCTTGCGCCTTATCCCCTTTATTGAAGAAAAGCAAGGCGGAAACTACTGCTACTGAGATTAATATGAAAATAAATAGTACACCCATTTTTTTTATCAGTTAGATATCATTAAGATCGCTCTTATTTAAGTTGCTAACAAGTCTTTATTTACATTGAACAACGAAGATAGGATTTTCTTTCTTAAATCAAGCTCCTATGAGCATTGAAATTTCTTATGAATACAGCCAAGCTTACTATTTTTTTTGATGGAGGATGTCCTTTGTGTAAAAGAGAGGTTGATTTCTTGCAATCAAGAAATCAAAAGGGGGACCTAAGTTTTATTGATATAAATACTTCTGATTTTTATTTACATCTTAAATATGGAATTACCTATAAACAAGCCATGGAGAGAATCCATGCTTTGAGAAGTGATGGTTCAGTAATTAAGGATATTAAGGTTTTTCAAGAGGCTTATACTTTGATTGGATTAGGTTGGATTTATGCCCCAACAAAAATCCCCATTTTTGATAAATTTATTGAGTTTATTTATAGGATATGGGCAAAATATAGATTAATACTAACTTTTCGACCTTCTATAGAGAAATTATGTGCTGAAAAGGATTGTGAACTCTCTTAGTTATACAAATAGTTGTTTGATTTAATTAAAATTTTTTCAGCATTAATTACACAAGTTAATAAAATTACTATCCAAATGTTGAACCATTGAATCCCCAATTTGAGGCTTCAACGTCGAAAAATTCAATATAAATCCTATTTTTATTTATATTTGTTTTAGATGCAATTAACTCGCACAAAGACTTGCTCATCGAGGAAGGGTTCAATGAGCCAATTGATTTAAACTTGACAAAACAGCATGGTTCATCGGATCCAGCAAATGTCATCTTTGCATCTCTTTGGATCATCGTCATTACATAATTTTCAGGTTTTCCGGTTAAATCAGCAACCATTTTTGAAATATCTTTTTGTAGCAAATCATCATTTTCTACAACACTTTTTGAGGATGTGTTTATTTGAATGAATGGCATGAGGGAATAAGTATTTGAAAGATATTAATACTCGAATGGGAGATTGATTTTTAAAAATTTAGAAAGTTCCAAGAAGCCCTCTGCCAAAGTCATCGATAGAAATATTTTTCAAATCTTAAAAAAATAGAAAGATCTCGTTAATTCTCCTGTTAGAGCCTCAATATTCTTGATTTTCTAGTAACTTAGATTGGTCATATTGTGAAAAATGAACCAGAATTTTCAAGCCATTCTTCAAAAAACAACAGATGATAATACTTCAAATGACCAGACCTTTTTACTTGGTGGGGCTTTGATATTTTTTAATTTGTTTGTCATGTTATTTGTAGGTTTATATTGGATGAACCCTGTAATGCACGAATTTATCTCTGGAAGACCTCTTTTGTAAGAAGCATTACGTAATTCTTCTTACATTAATTTGTTTTATCAATGTACTTAAAATTGTTTGATAGGAGAGATAATTGCACTAATCAGGTGGATTATCACTTTTACTCATGAATTCTGATCATCTTTTTTCAAAACTAATCAGATACTCACTTAGTTTTTTAATAATATTTTTTTGTGTGAATCCAGTTTTTGCTGGAGCTAATGTGGCAGTTAAGGGAGAGGGTGACGAAGTTCCAAGTTATGTTCGATCTGACATCACTGGATTCGATTTTCACGGTGAAGACTTACACCTTTCCTCCATCGCTGGCGCAATGGCAAGGGATGCTGATTTCAGCAACGTTGATCTTCATGGAACAACATTAACTTTGTCAGACCTCAAAGGTTCTAATCTCAATGGTGTAGACCTAACCGATACTCTTTCGGATAGAGTTAATTTTCAGAAAACAGACCTTAGGAACTCTATTTTAATAAATATGATTGCATCTGGTAGCAGCTTTGCTGGTGCTCAAATTGAGGGAGCTGATTTCTCATTTGCGATTCTTGATAGTGAAGACCAAAGAAACCTCTGTAAAATTGCAGACGGTGTTAATCCCACTACAGGGGTATCTACTAGGGCTAGTCTTGAATGTAAGGGAGATAAACCTTCTCTGCCGGCTGCTTAATATCTAGGAATGGATTGAAAAATATTTGTTATAAAAAATAGAATTAGTTGCTATTTTATTTTTTTTTAGTTTTCTTAAGAAAAGATATTGAATTTATCGTGAAGAATTTTTGGCCACATCGATCTAAAGCAAATGGGTTTTCAATTCAAAAACTTGCTCGTAATTATCGTTTAAAGATATCCAACTCTAGAGTGTCTTCAAATGAAATTTCAGATCAACTTTTAGATGATATAAATATAATATCTATGAAAGAAGAAGGTGAAAAGATTTCGATTGCGAATCTATCTATTAAAAGAATACATTGGGCGAATAGAGATTTTTCAGAATACAAGGAGGCTGCTTGAATTTTATTTTTTTGAAGAAATATTTTTTGCATCTTGTATATTTTTAGTAAGAGGAATTGTTGATAAAACAAAAGACACGACAAATAGCAATGTAATACCAACTAGGCTCCAAAAAGTTAAGTTAGATAGCTCTAACTCTCCAAATGAGACCGTTAGATATAAATTCAATTTTAATCGACTGAAAAATTCTTATGTGATTTTAGCAATAATTATTTTTTTTTTAATGATTGCTTTTTGTCTTTTAAGATTTACACATATTTTTTCTTTCCATCATCACCTATTTTGTAAATACCTCCTTTTGGACCAACAAATAGCATTTCGCCATTAATTTTTGATTTACCAAATTTAGTTAATCTAGATCTATGAATACCTGCTTTTTCTCTAAGCTCATCCTCTGAATACCATGTACCTAATGGAATGTTTTTACAAGGGTCAAGTAAAAGAGAGTTTGTAAATTCCTCTGAAATTCTTTTTCTACGAACATTTATATTTTTGAACCTGTTCTTAAATCTCTCCATCAAACTCTTTTTATTAGAAAAATTTTTTCTCTTATTTAAAATTAATAATATATATAAAAAAAATATTATTAAAAATATTGGAATTAATTTCACTATTGATAATTATAATCTTTTCTAATTAAAGCAACTTCTAGGAATAAAGCCAGTTGATTACATATTATTTAATTGATTTCTCTTTATTTTCTTTTGATTATCAAGTCAAAGCCTAGATCAGTTTTTTTTGAAAGTATTTCTTTTTTTACAATACCTTTTTTAAATACACTGATAATTATTATTATTGATTCAAAAAAAGAGAAATAATTGAAAATATTAGTATTATAAAATTACTAGTAATAGAATTTTTATTGTTTGGTTTTGTATTTTTATTTTCTTTCTTTTTCATTTTAGTAAGGTCCGTAATGGGTTGAGCATTCAGCGCCGCAATATGCACCTATATTAATTGCTTGCTCTAAATTAAGTTTCGCTGAGAGAGCTGTCGTTACAGCTCCTGCGAAGCAGTCTCCACATCCATAGCTGTCGATCTCTTTTGAACTAGGCTTAATGGATTTGTATTTAATATTTTCAGGAAAAATTGTGCCACCTAATTTACCTTTTGTTGAAATGTATATGTCTGGTTTAGGTTCAAGTTCTTCTAGATTTATTTTTTCACCAGGATCAAGACCGCTACCAATTAAAGCGTTGATTTTTACTTTGGAATTCTTTAAGGTTTGTTCACCTGTTCGGGGTGTGGCAGAGAGGAATTTCGCTCCCCTTGCAAGTCTTATTCCTTCTTTATCTGTTGCTGTAACAAATATCCCATCGTAATTTTTCATATCACCCCAAGGTAGATTGTCAGAAGCAATTGGCTGTAATCTCTCTCCAATAACTGTAATTGCTCTTTCTCCATCTTTACTAATCAAGCTAATACCTTTTCTAGTTGGTTTCTCGCGCCAAGCTACTTTTAAATTTAAACCAAGTTTTGTAAGTCTTTCATAGCATTTTTTACCGTAATTGTCTTTGCCCAATGATGTGATTAAGTCGACAGGTCCATTTGTCAATCTTGCCATCTGAACAGCGGCGACTGCTGCACCACCTGCGGCTTCTTCAAAGGAATCTTTTGCATGCGAAATTTGTCCCGCCAATGGCAGCTGATCAACTTTTAAGAATGTTACCCATTCGACATGACCAATCACAGCTAATTTAAGTTTAGGTAGACTAAGTATTTGTTTAGGTACATCAATTTTCATTCTTAACTAACTATATTATTTCTAATATAGTTAGTTAGCTTCATGGGTAAACTATGATATTTTTTTATTCATAAAATACACGAACTTTATAATAGTTCTGATATATTATTTTTTATTAAATAAAAATTTACTATGATAAGACAGATCAACTGGTTGAAATGGGTTTATTTGTTTTTGGCTATATTAGGAGGTGTTTTACCTACACTTGCAAATATTGAATTTGCAAAAAGTTATGGACCTGCTTTTGATATTCAATTATTTATAGAGTTGGCTAATAATAATCCAGCTTCCCAGTCCTTATCTAGAGATCTTTTTATAGGCTCAACAGCAGTATTTGTTTGGATAATTTCAGAATCAAAGAGACTAGAGATGAAAAATCTATGGATTGTTGTATTAACTACATTTACAATCGCATTTGCTTTTTCAGCTCCTCTCTTCTTGTATCTAAGGGAATTAAGAATTGAAGAAATGAATAGAAATTAATTATATATAACGAGTATTTATTTTATATTCTTACAATTAGTTATTAAAATCATACAAATGAGACTAACAATTAACCATAATTGAAAGGCTGTATCGAAATTATCAATTAACTTACCAGCCAGCCATGGGACAGTTAAAGCACTAATTCCAAAACACTGAGAATATAAAGCTATTGCCGTTCCTTGAGATTTAATAGGAGAAGATTTTATAATCGCATTTGAAGCAGACGGTAAGAATATGCATAGAGCAATTGTTAGAGGTAAAAAAGCTATAAGTACTAATAAATATCCATCATTTAAGAAATTAGAAACTGTTAAAAAAATAAAACCTATTAGTAGAGAAAACAAGCATAATCTAAATTTAAAAGGTGAATTTTTATTCCTTAAAATATAACCAACTGGCCATTGAAAGATTGCAAGTAAAATAAGTTTGATTGTTACTAAAGTAGCTACTCTTTCCTCTGTAAATGGTGGCCTTATTATTCCTCCGTTTGCTAAATCTAATGGTAGGATAACTTGCAATAAACTCATTACTCCTGTCACGAATAGAGTTATTAATAATAAAGGAAATAACTTGATTATCCATTTTATATTAAATTTATTCTCTGTATTTTTATATTTGATTTCTATAGTATCTTTCATGACTAATTGATTGTTGCTTTTGCCTCTATCTATCTTCTCTCTTAGAAGATAAAAGATATATAACATGCAAATAATATCTATTAAATATATTATTTTTGTCATTTTAAAGTATGTTCCAAGAGTACCTATAAATACCCCCAAAGTTACACCAATTGCATCCGCACTTCTTGCAAGAGAATAACCTTCACTTGATTGAATTGTACTATTACAATTCAATGGCACTGCCAATTCTGCAGAAGGCCAATAAATTCCAGCTGCTGCTCCTAAAAAAAACTGACCTGAGAGATAAGATAAATAAGTTTGTGAATAAAAAAGAATAAAATCAGATAATATTGCAAGTACGCATGCAAATTTAATTGCTTTTCCATAACTAAATTTCTTGTCAAGAAAATATCCTGTACCCAGCCTTGTTGTGATACCAGCAAATGCAGCGGTAGTTATTCCACTTCCGATTTGTTCAGCTGAAAAGCCAAGATTGTTAAAGATTATCGGACTTAAATACAATACTCCTCCGGCTCCTATCGCTGTCCATAGCCGAGCCTTTATGATCAATCTTAGGGATACTGGGAATCTTTCCCAATAATTGCTAACACTAGAAGTTGAGAACAAATTCATTCATTAAAAAATTAGTTGTTCTTGGAACAGTTGGAAGCTTACTAGCACCTTCTTGTATTTATCCAAAACTTCAAGCAGCAGAGAGATTTGAGATTCATTTTGATGGAATGTCTATTCCAATTTCAATAAAAGAATTGATTGATTGGAGTAATGGTGAAGATGAAACAAATTCAGAATTAGCCAGCTGGCTTAATTTACTTGGTTTTAAAGAAAGGAAAGGTTTAGCAAAGTTTTTAAGTACCCCTTTGGTAAAAGATAAAAGTATGGCAAGACAAATTTTGAGAAGTTGGTCTGGTCGAAAACTACTTGATGAAGTAAGTGATCTGATACTTATGGATGAAGACAGCTCTGGCGAAAGGGTTTTAGATACTTTGGAAAATCTTTTAAACGAAAAGGATGAGGTGACAACTTTTGATCTTCTAAATTCACTTTCTGTTAAAGCAATTCATATTGATTTGGATGGGTGGATTGAAGTCGCAAATAATTGGAGAAGTGAATTAAATAAACAACAAAAACTCTTGTCTAACTTGGCGTCAATTAATGAAATATTAGTAAAGAGAAGTAAAAGAAATATTTTACCTTTTGAGATTAAAGAAAATGAATATGAAATGATTTCTTTAGTTGTTTCTCATAGAAATGAGCCTTTGAATCTAGAGGTTTGGAATCCTTCCTCTAGGGAGAAAACTAGGACAAATTGGGTTTTGCTAATGACAGGTTTAGGAGGCGATCGTAATCATTTTAATTGGCTTGCAAGAAGTCTTAGTCATAATGGTTGGCCTGTTGTTGTGATGGATCATCCAGGTAGTGATTCATTAGCATTAGAGGCCTTGGTGAAAGGAAGACTTCCTCTCCCTGGTGCAGAAGTTTTAACTGATCGACTTAATGATTTAGAGAGTGTCCTTAAAGCGAAAAAATCAGGAAAGATTGATATTTCAGCAGAGAATGTTGTCTTGATGGGGCATTCTTTAGGAGCGCTTACTGCTATTTTGGCATCAGGAATAGAAATAGATGATCAGCTTGAAAATAGATGTCAAAAGGTGCTTGATAATCTTTCTCTTACTAATTTATCCTCACTTTTGCAATGTCAGCTAACAGATATAACCTTGACCGAAAGAGAAAATATAGAAAACCTTTCAGCCATCGTTGGTATGAATAGCTTTGGTAGTTTTTTATGGAAGAAGAACTTAGACAATCAAATAAATATTCCTCTGTTCCTCACTGGAGGAACTTTCGATTTGGTTACACCAGCTATGAGTGAACAACTTGGACTATTGCTTGCGGTTAGCTCGAGTCCATATAGCAGAGTTCTTTTGATTGAGGGTGCTAGTCATTTTTCTCCTATTAGAGTAGAGGGGCAGATGTATCAGTCTGAGGGTAAAGATTTATTTAATTTAGGTGAATCAATTGTGGGATTTCATCCACTTTCTGTACAGAGCTTATTAGCTTTTGAGATAACTAGCTTCTTAGAGAAATTAGAAGAAAAAAAATCAATTCCTTCAAATACTAATCTAACTAAAGGTGAGCTTAAATTTCATATTTTAGATAGGGCTAAAATTGAAAAACTTCTAATTATTCAATAGCTGACCCTTGGATCAATGTATGCAATAGCAATATCTATTCCCACACTAATCATGACAACAAGGCTAGATATAATAATAACTATTCCTTGTACGACAGGATAATCTCTTTGGCTAATAGCTTCTTTAAGTCCTAGGGCAATTCCAGGCCATGAGAATGTTATTTCAATTAAAAGTGCTCCACCAATTAAAGAAGAAACAGTTAATCCAGTAATTGTCAATATTGGGAGCAGTGTATTTGGTAAAGCATGTTTAAATAATATTCTGGAGTCATTTATACCTCTACTTCTTGCAGCCTCAATATAATCTTTTTTTAAAACTTCCTCTAAATTTAATCTTAAAGACCTACTAAATATCCCACTTAATAATATCCCTAGAGTGACTGAAGGTAAAATCAGATGCTTAATAGAACTAAAAATTAATTCAATATTTTTATTTAAAATGCTATCTAAAAGTAAGAATCCAGTGACTGGGGGTGGAGGACTTTCTCCAGGGGGTAATCTTCCACCAATGGGAAACCAACCTAGTAATACAGCGAAAATAATTTGAATTAGCATCGCGGCCCAAAAAGGAGGTAGAGCATAAGTACCAATACCAAAAATTCTTCCCCAAAAATCTATTTTGCTTTCAGGTTTAACTGCTCCTAAAAAACCAATCAAATAACCCAATAGTGATGCGATTAAGATTGCAAATATTGCCAATTCGATACTTGCTGGTAGAGATTTGGAAATAATTTCTTTTACAGGTTCTTGTGTGTTTAAGGAATTTCCTAAATTTCCATGTATTAAATGATTTAAATATTCAAGATATTGATTAATTAGAGGTTTATTTAATCCAAGTTTTATTCTTAGACTTTCTCGTGCCAATTCATTAGCTCGAGTGCCTAGAATTGCATCTACCGGGTCGCCTGGTGCGATTCTCAATAATATAAAAACTAAGCTCGAAATGATCCAAAGCATAATTGGCAATAGAGCTAATCTTGCAAGGATATATTTGAAAAGTTCTTTTTTAGATGACAAAACTAGTCTCTTTTTAAGTTTTTTAGAATAATTAATCCATCTCCTGAAAATTCTGGTTTACTTATATCTTTTAACGACCAAGCTTTAGGTCTGATTAGCCAAACTGGCAAGTAGGAACTTCCTTCTTCTGCAAGTTGTTCGATTTTTAAAAAAGTATTTAATCTATTTTCCCCCTCTAATACTTCACTTTTTTCTAATTTTTCTTGTACTTTTTTATCACCCCAAAAACTTCCACTGAAAACAGCTTCTCCCTTGAGACAAGTACTATTATTTATCTGAGTACAACTTAATAAAGGAGCTAAATATGCAATCGGATCAGAAAAATCTCCAGTCCAATCTAATATAACTGCTTCAAAAGAACCTTTTGATAGCTGATCATATACTGTTGTTGATTCCACTCCATTTAAAGTGATTTGTAAACAATCAGATAAATCTCTTTTGATTTGCTCTTGCCATATAAGTGCTAGATTTTTATCAGCAGGTACGGTTGATCTGAATGTTAATGGAATATTTAAAATATTGTTTTCGCAATAGCCTTCTTTCTTTAATAATGTTCTTGCAATTTTAGGGTCGTAAGATGGCCATGGTGAAAATTCTTTCTTATAAAATTGCGGAGGAGCTATGGAATATAATGGCTCTCTAGTTCCAAAACTTACTCTCTCAGTAATTAAGTCTCTATCAATTGTATATGAAAGAGCTTTTCTTAACTTTTGATTTGATAATGGTAAATTGTTGCTTTTAAAAGTAATGTATCCAATTGATGTTGGTGCACCTTCTCCTGAATTAAGCTTATCTTTATTAGCCATGTTATTTAATGACAAACGATGCATATCAGCTATAGAATTTGATATTAAAACATCAACTTGATTGGTTTTAATAGCGCCAAAAAGAGTACTTGAATTATTGAAATTTACAAAGTCAATACCTTTGTTGAGTGGTTTACTACCCCAATATTTATTGAATGGCTTAATTATTTGTTGACTAGAACTAAAACTTTCTAAGAAATATGGACCAGTCCCTATAAAGCTTTTATTATTGAATTTATCTTTGTAATCTGAATATGAATTAGGCGATACAGGAGTTAAATTTACTGAAGTTAGAAGAGTTTTTATTGAACTTGATGGTTTTTTTAATTTTATCCTTAGAAGAAATTCATCTATGACTTCAATAGCTTCTATTTTGTCATTTAATAGATACTTTAAGGTTCCTATTTTCATAAAGCGGTCGAGACTAAACTTCATCGCTTTAGCATCGAAGATACTTCCATCGTGAAAAGTAATATTTTCTCTGAGTGGAATATCTATTAGCAAACCATTCTTGCTTACTTTTGGTATATCTATAGCTAGACTTGGGGAAAGAGTTCCTTCCTTATTTATTTTGTATAAAGTATCTCCAAGAGCGCTTAATATTTGTAGTGTCCTAAGAGTATTTGCCTGAGCAGGATCAAGGGATTCAATTTTACCTGCACTTGCAACAATAATATTTTCTCTTTTCTTATTTTGAACGCATGATAACTGGAAGATAATTAATGTAATACTTAAGACTTTTAAAATGTTTCTTATATAATTCATTTTTAACATTTATTTTATAATTATATATTAATTTCTATCTCAATTAAATCTTTATTGATTCGTAGTTACTTGTTTGATTGATATCTCGAAAACTGGAGATCCATTTGGATTAAGTGGCCATTCTCTAACCCAGCATTTTTCATAAGCATTGTCTATTCCTAATACTTGAAAAAGTTTTTCTTGATTCTTTAAATAAACACAATCTCCTTGATTAATATTTTTTTCTGTTTCCTTTCTGATTTTTTCAATTACGTTTTTAGATGTTGTCATGGTTTGGAATCGAAAAAGAAATTTAAATTAAAATTTCCTTTGTTCTTTTATATGAATAGCAACTTAATTTTGATTTGACTAGTTTTCGTGAGCTAAAGGCAACCCATGGTTGCTGCAATTCTTTTAACTTGTGACATTTTTTTTATATCTATTAGAGCCTCTTCAAGTTCTCCTTGCCTGATTTTGTGAGTAATAACTACTATCTCAGCTTCTTTATCTGTTGCGTCAAATTGAACAATTGATTCAATAGATATTTTTTTCTGTCCAAAAATAGTGCCTATTTCCCCAATTACGCCTGGACTATCTTCGGCGATTAGCCGTATGTAATTCTTTTTAGTTATTTGTTCCTTTTTTGAAACGTGACAACTTCTCCAACTTTTTGCAGATAGAAGTGGGTCTAGGTTGGATATTTTGTCTTCATTTGTAGAAAGAATACCTGCGATGTTAAGTATGTCTGCAACTACAGCTGAGGCTGTTGGACCGGATCCAGCACCTGGCCCAAAAAACATTACTTGGCCAATAGGATTTCCTTCTACAAGTATTGCATTGTTTACTCCACTTACGCCTGCTAATGGATTTTCTTCTGGAACCAATGTGGGCTCAACCCAAATAGATAATGGTTGACTCTTTGGAGGAGGTGATTGAGTTTTGTCTTTCTCTGATATTGCCAAAAGCTTAATTCCATAACCTAACTTTCTAGCGTAATTAACATCTATGGCTTGTAGTAGGTTTATGCCAGTAGTTGGGATTTCAGCTCGATTAATTGCTCCACCAAAAGCAAGGCCACTAAGAATTGCAATTTTGTCAGCTGCGTCTGATCCCTCTACATCAGCCGCAGGATCACTTTCTGCATATCCAAGCGCTTGGGCATCTTTTAAAACTTCAGCATAGTCAACTCCCTCTTTATCCATTCTGGAGAGTATGTAATTAGTTGTTCCATTGATAATGCCGCTTACTTTGGTTATCTGATTACCTCCTAAAGATTGTTTTAAAGGCTCAATTATTGGAATCCCTCCTCCTACTGCTGCTTCAATGAGGACATAAACCCCAGCGGCCTTCGCCTCATTTGAGATTTCTTCACCATGTCTTGCAATTACTGCTTTATTAGCAGTAACAACAGATTTGCCTGCTCTAAGGGCTTGGATAATTAATGATTTTGCTGGTTCTATACCGCCCATTACTTCAACAACTATTTGAATATTGGGATTATTTACTATTTCCTTTGGGTTTGTCGTAAGTATTGAATCATTGATAGATATATCTCTTTTCTTGTTGATATTTCTGACTGCAATACCAATAAGTTCAAGTTCTCCAACCAAAGGATGTCTATCTTTTGGTTGATTAATGATATTTGCAACACCCTGACCAACAGTCCCTAGGCCAAGTAAACCGATTCCAACTTTTTTCATGTTTTTTTGAGCGATGATTTTGTTTAAAGCTTATTTATTCATTGTCAGAGCTTGATATTGAGAGGTTTTTTGCTTGAGCTTTCATTTTTAGGAATATGTTGAGAAAACCATTCGCTCTCGATGGCGTTAAGCTTTTACTTAGTCCTGTCATCTCAATAAATTTCTCACTTATAGAGAGTACTTCATAAGGTGTTAGATCATTCAAACCTTTTATTAGAAAAGCTAGCAATCCTTTTGTTATGAGCGCATCCGAATATCCTTTCCATTGAATTTTTCCATTTAATAGAATTCCAAGAACATATACTTCTGAAATGCAACCTTTTACCTTAGTAGTTTCTAGGTGAAGATCTTCATCTAGCAAAGGCAAACTTTTTGCTAGCCATAATATATATTCGTATCGCCTTTTGGGATCTGAAGTTGATTGTAGACGCTCTATAAGATTATCTAATGAATCACTCCCGTAAGTATTGATGAAGGATTTTTCTTTGATTTCAATCACCTCTGCATGTCAATAATTGTACTTATCTTACTAAAGCCTAACTAATTATTTAGTTGCTTCAATTTGATGAAGACCTTTTTCACTAATCCAACCATTAAATGGCACGTCCCATCTTTCTCTAGGTAATGGTTTTTTAGATATGCAATTATTACTGATGACTACAAATGATGGAATTGAAAACCACAAATCTTTTTGTCGAAGACGATCAAAGTATCCTCCTCCGTAACCTAATCTGTAACCTTCTTGATCTATAGCTATTGCGGGCACAAATAAAATAGAAATATTATTGGGGTTAATTGCCTCTTCTCCTATTGGTGCAGGAATGCTGTTTGAATCTATCTCTAGTTGATTATTTGACCAGTGATGATAGGTGATACCTTTTGTTTTTGAACTCGAAGGTAAGGCAACTTTTTGATTGTTAATTTCTTTAATAAATCTTATGTCTACCTCGCCTTTTAATGGCCAATAAATTCCTATATATTTTCCTTCATCATGATATTTGTTTAAAAGTATATTTAATGCTGATTTGACATTTGATTTTATTTTTTCATGTATTAAAGATGAATTTGAGTTACGGATTAAATTATATTTATTTCTTTTGATTTCTTTTATTGATTTTATAGCGTCATATTTATTTTTCATAAAATATAAATTTTAAATATTGATTAAATTATTTAAGATAGATTCCAGTAAGTGCAATTGCTAGTGCATCTGCAGCATCGTCTGGCTTTGGCGGTGAAGTAAGACTGAGTTCATGCATTACAGATCTTAATACTTCATCTTTATCTGAATGACCGTAACCAGTCATAGCAAGTTTGATTTGCATTGGTGGGAATTCTTGAATTGGAAGATTGTGCTTTCCTAAAGTCATTATTATCACTCCGCGAGCCTGAACGACACTAATTGTCGTACTCGAGCGATAAAAAAAATACTTTTCTACTGCAGCATTATTTGGATTCCATTTGTTTATTATTGAGGTTAAATCATTTGAAATTTCTAAAAGCCTAGCTTCCTCTTTTTGTGTTGATTCCGTCTCTATAATCCCGCAATCAAGCATTATTTTTTTTCCTTCTATTTCATCAACGATTCCATAACCTACTCTTGCTAACCCTGGATCTATTCCTATTATTCTCACTTAGTTTATTGTTGCTAGTTCAAATTCAGATACATCATTACTTTCATTTCTTTCAAATACTTTGCAAAAAGCTTTTATTACTCTATCTCCAGAATCAACTTGTTCAAGAGGATCTTTTCGAAGTCTGTGCCTTAATGCTGTCGAAACGACACGAGCAATATCTTCTTCAGTTACCTCTTTTCTCCCTTCAAAGGCTGCAAGGGCTCTAGCTGCTCTATTTGTAACAATATCTCCTCTAAGTCCATCAACATCAAGTTCACCGCAAACTGCTGAAATTCTTAGTCTGAGATCTTCATCAATAGAAACCTCGTTAAGTAAATTTTGGGCATCAACCACTTTTTGTTGGAGCGCGTCTTGGTTCCCCTGAACCGAATCATTAAAAGATTCAGGATCATTGTCAAAGGCTGTGCGTTGGTCAACAACTTGAACGCGAAGTTTTGCTTCTCTTACTGTTCTTACTTCCACACTCATTCCAAAACGATCAAGTAACTGTGGCCTTAATTCTCCTTCTTCAGGGTTTCCTGAACCAATAAGTACGAACCTCGCTGGATGTCGAACCGAAATACCTTCACGTTCAACTGTATTCCAACCTGAGGCGGCTGAGTCTAAAAGTACGTCGACAAGGTGATCATCTAGCAAATTAACTTCGTCAACATAAAGCAACCCTCTGTTTGCTTTGGCTAGCAGTCCAGGTTCAAAAGCTCTAACACCTTCACTAAGAGCCTTTTCAATATCAATAGTTCCACAAAGCCTATCCTCAGTTGCACCTAACGGTAGATCAATCATTGGAACTTGTTTCTCGCCTTTTCGAATTTCATTACCACTGTCAATTCTCTCTCTAACATCATTGCTTTGAAGATCTGGATCATCAAGAGAGCTGTTATAGGGATCTCCTTCAACAACTTCAATAGCAGGTAATAGATCAGCAAGTGCTCTTATGGTAGTGGACTTCCCAGTGCCTCTATCACCCATTATCATTACTCCGCCAATTCTCGGATCAATAACATTTAAAAGAAGCGCTAGCTTCATTTCTTCTTGTCCAATCACTGAAGTGAATGGAAAAACTCTGCGTTTTCTAGTTGAACTCACTTTCTTAGTACTGGTATCAAGATTGTTTCATAACCAGGCCACTTTAGATTGATATGGTTCAAAAAAAAAATGATAATGAGAAGCAAAAGTTTATTAAATCAGTAAAAAATCTAATTTAGATTTGATGTTTTTTGATCTGGCGATAGAAAAGGGACCAATTCTGCCGATAAATTTCTTATCAACTCGGGTGCTCTTGGATCGTTAAAAGGACCTTGGACTATAAAACTTGCGAATACCCTAGAGTTATGAGGAGTTTGAATTAAAGCAGTATCCGAATAAGAAATTCCAATATCACCAGTTTTGTTGTGAACTAAATAACCTTTTAATGAAAGATGATAGTCAGTGTCTTTAGATTCCTTCCCTAGACCTTTTAAAATCCCTGCAGGTATTAATGTGTTTGTTTTTGATTTGCTCATTATTTCTCTGAAAATATCTCTAGAATTAACATCAAGTAGATAACCATTATCGACAAGGGCCATGGCTAAAGATAAATCTTTAGTTGACGTCATATTTGTTCCATCTAGATCAGGAAGATAGTTATTTATTTGTGTATTTTTTAATCCAATTTCTTTGAACTTTTGATTGACTATGTTGATTCCTCCTAAGCGTTTTATTAGTAAATTAGTTGCTGTATTATCACTAACTCTAACCATTTCTGTGGCTACTTCAAACACAGGAAAAATCTCACCAATATCTTGATATGCCATCCAGCCTGAACCACTTCCAATTATATCTTTTGAAAGTTGCAACTTTTCATTCCAATGTATTTCTTTTTTCTCAAGCATTCTAAGTAAAACTATAAGAATAGGGACCTTGATACTGCTTGCTGCAGATAGTTTTTTATCAGATTGTATTTCTGCATAGACTTTTTTATCTAATGATAAGAAAAAAGCACTAACATCAAGATCTGGATTTTTTATTATTAGCCTTTCCCATTGAGTAATTAATTTTTCTAGTTTTTCGAATTTATCATTGTAAAATAATGTCAAATTAGATTTTCTGGCTTTTAATTCTTTTTCAATTGACCTACTTGAGTTCGCTACTTTATTAATTTTTTTATTTAAGTTATAATTTTGATTTATTGGGCCAAAAAACCTTAGAAAACTACCAAGTAAAACTGATAAGCCTATGCTTGTTAAAAATATATTTGTTATAACTTTGAGGTGACTTTTCACTTTGAAATGAAAAAATATAAACCTGCTGCTATTTATTGTAGCTTGTTATTTTAATTAATCACTTTTATTTTTAATTTTCCATCTCGTTTGGCTAATTATTCCTCTAATTAGTGCAACTTCATCATCTTTTATCTCACCTCTTAAAAGCAATTTTTTGATTTTAGTCATTTTAGCTTTATATGTATGTTTCATTAAGAAACCAATATCAAATAGAAGACTACCTGCATCGTTAATACAATCTTCTAATTTAATTAAATTTGCAGGAGAGCTTGTTTTTGTATGTGATTTTAAAAAATCAAGCTCATTAAATTGATTGAATTGATGAAGAACAATTGCTACTGCATGTGAAAGATTTAATGATGGATAATGCTCGCTTGTATTAAGACTAATCACTTTATTTGCTTTTAGAAGCTCTTCGTTAGACAAACCTCGGTCTTCTCTACCGAAAACTAAAGCTATTGTCTCTTCTCTTTCTGATCTGAAAGCCCAGCTTAAAGCATCTTTATTTGAGTTAAGTGGAATTTCACCATGTTCTTTTCTTCCGCAAGTAGCAATAATTCTTGAACAGTCTGAAAGTGAAGAATTTAGATCCTTATATACTTTTGCTTTTTCTAATATCTTCGCACCTCTGACAGCCATCTTTTTTGCTTCAAGACCTAAATAATCGCATTTAGGAGAAACTAGTCTTAATTCATGAACACTAAAGTTTTCACATAGTCTTGCAACGCTCCCAACATTGATTGGCCCCGCAGGTTCAACAAGTACAACTTTTAGAGTTTTTTTAGTAGACACTATTTAGTTGAGTGAATGCATATATGCCAATAGATCCGCCATTGATTGAGGTTCAATTTCAAAACTTGGCATTGGGGGAGTCAATCCCCGAATAACTTGATTGATGATTTTTTTATCACTCATCTCTTGAGTCGCTTCGTGGAGGTCCGGTCCTACAAAACCTTGAGCTGAAATCCCATGGCAACCAACACAGTTTATTTTAAATAATTTGCTTCCTGATAAAGCTTCACCTTGAATAGATAAAGTTTCAGTTATGAAAGGATCTTGCTTAAAGTCTTCCATTCTCCAAAAAAGGATAAGGCATGCGACAGTGGCTATGGATAATAAGAATATTCGCCAAGAGCTAATCTTTTGGTCCTTATTAATTAATGCTTTTGATGACGGAGTATTCACGAAAACCTCTTTGACATGAAAGAATTGATACTAGTAATGATGAAAAATGCGAGCCAATGATTGAGCCTCTGCTATGTGGGATTGTTCTTGGACTAGTTCCCATAACACTATTAGGCCTTTTTGTTAGTGCATGGAATCAGTATCGTCGAAGCAGTTCAATGCCTGATTGGGAATAAGAAAAAGAAGAGAGGTGTTTCCATAAAATTTCTTTTTATTTAATTCCCAACCATTATGTATTCTTGGCATTGATTTTGACGAGCATTCACATATCAAAGTTGATGTTTTTTTAATCCATTGTTTAGTCAATAAAAGTTCTTGAGAAAGTTCATATAACCTTGATTCATATGGAGGGTCAAGAAAAACAAAATCAAATTTTTCTTCAGAGTTAGAAAAATCATTGATAAAATCAATTCTTATGTTTTTTGGTCCTTTTTTTAGAAATGAGATCAATTCACTGCATATGACTTGAATATGTATTGTCTGATCAATGGTATTTGATACATCCATAAGGTTTTTTTTGCATATTTTTACTACTCTCCTGTCTTTTTCTATTGAAAGTACCCTTTTTACCCCTCTTTGTAGCACCTCACATGCCATGGCTCCACTTCCACTGCAAAGATCTAGCCAGCTTGCTCCGTTGATTTCGGTTCCAAGAATATTAATTATTGCCTCTCTCACTTTTGAGGAGGTAGGTCTTGTCTTTTGGCTTAAAGGACTTTCTATCCTTTTTCCAGAAATAAGTTTCAATTTCCCTTTCAAGCTAAAATTTACTTTTTTTTAACCAATTAATCCAATTAAAAATAAGTTTTTGTCCTGCGACTCCTGATTTTTCAGGATGAAACTGACAGGCCCCAGTATTTTTGTACCAAACAACAGATGTAACGTCAGTTTTACCAAATTTTGTTGTGGCTACGATGTTTTCTGGTTCAAGAGGACATGCTGAGTATGAATGGACGAAATACATCCAATTTGAATCAGGATGATTTTCAAGAATAGGACATTCGTTTGTTTTGTATATTGGAGACCAACCAATGTGTGGGATTCTTTCATTTCTTTCTTGAGGCAATTTGCGAATATGACCTTTGATGACGCCTAAACCTTCTGAAGTACCTTCATCACTAGTCTCAAATAAAAGCTGCAATCCTAAACAAATTCCAAAAAGTGGTTTACCGTTATTTATCCAGTCAATTATTGAAGGTACTAGTTCCGTTTGTCTTAAATTCATCATTGCGGGATCAAAAGCACCTACTCCTGGGAGAATTAGGGCATCACATGACCTGAGTGTTTTGATATCACAAATAATATCTAAAGGTTGATTAAGCCTTTTAAATGCTTGTTGAACGGAAAAAAGATTACCCATTCCATAATCTATTAATCCAATTTTTGCCAAAAGGGTTACCTTTGAATCACTTGTATTGGGCTTTAAATTTAAATTTTATAATTTGAGATTAGAGATGTTTGGAGATTGTTCCAGAAAGAGTGGCTTTAGGAACTGCTCCAACAACAGTATCTACTTTTTGACCGCCCTTAAAGATCATCAAGGTTGGTATGCTTCTGATTCCATACTGACTAGCAACATTTGGGTTCTCATCAGTGTTTAATTTGAATACTTTTATTTTGCCTTCGAAATCTTTTGAGATCTCTTCAACAATTGGAGCAACCATTCTGCATGGTCCGCACCAAGGTGCCCAAAAATCAACCAAAACAGGCACGTCACTCTGGAGGACTTCTTGTTCGAAAGAGGAATCAGTTACTGCAGAAGCTGTGGACATACCTTGGAAGTCTTAAGAACTCAATCATAACAATTGTATTTTGCCTATAAAAAGTTTTTCTGCCATTTTTAAACGAAGTTTGAATATTTATTTGCGTTTTTTGAATAAGAAAAGCCCGAACAAGTCGGGCATTTTGTGTGTGAGGAGTGTGAGAGCAAAGGCTCTCACTACTCAATTCTAGCCCTTGTATTAAATTCTGAAATCTTTCAGTAGCTTTATTTTCCCATTCCAAGTTGCTGTGCTTTTTGATAAACCTTTCCTTCTGTTAACAAAGAAGGTGCAACAACAACTTCAACTTTTTGCATTTCTTTGAGGTCGGTAGCACCCAAAGTCCCCATAGAGGTTTTTATTGCTCCTAACAAATTGTGGGTTCCATCATCAAGTATTGCAGGACCACAAAGAATGCTTTTTAAGCTACCGGTCGTTCCAACTTTAATCCTTGTGCCTCTAGGGAGAACAGGACTTGGGGTAGCCATGCCCCAATGAAAACCCTTGCCAGGAGCTTCTTGAGATCTTGCAATTGGGGATCCAATCATAACTGAGTCAGCACCACAGGCGATGCATTTGCAAATATCACCACCAGTGATAATTCCACCATCAGCAATAATTGGGATATATTTTCCACTTTCTTTTTGAAAATCATTCCTTGCAGCAGAGCAATCAGAAATAGCAGTTGCTTGAGGAATACCAACTCCTAATACGCCTCTTGATGTGCAAGCTGCTCCAGGTCCAATGCCAACCATTACGGCTGCGGCTCCTGCTCTCATAAGTTTTAAAGCAACTTCATAGGTAACGCAATTACCAACTGCAACAGGGATGCCAATGTTTTCGCAAAGATCATTAAGGTCAAGCTTTTGACTACCCTCCTTGCCCAAGTGTTCTGTTGAAACAACTGTTGCCTGAAGAAAAAATAAGTCTGCATCTGAGTCTTTGACTAAATCTTTATATTTAATTGCAGCTAATGGTGTGCCGCTTACAGCAGCAATCCCTCCACTATTTTTTATCTCTTCAATTCTTTTTAAAATTAATTCTTCCTTTATTGGTTCCTTATATATTTCTTGCATCAAAGGAACAAATCCCTCTTTCCCAATTGATTGGATTTTGGCGAGGACTTTTTCTGGATCTTCGTATCTAGTTTGGACTCCTTCAAGATTTAAAACACCTAGGGCCCCCAGCTTAGAAAGAGCGACTGCCATTTTTACATCTACAACACCATCCATCGCACTTGCGATTATGGGAATATCTCTTTCAATCCCACCTATTTCCCAATTGGTTTTTGTGATTTCAGGGTCAACTGTTCTTCCTCCCGGTACTAATGCGATTTCATCAATCCCGTAGGCTCTTCGAACGGTTTTGGTGCGTCCTAGTTGAATATTCACACCTAAATTTTGTAAGTTCTCGTCAAACTACCAACTGAAGTGCCAAATTGAGCAAATGTTGGGAATAGATAATCAAGATTTTGCTTATTTTTCCTTTTTGATTAGATGATTTAGGAATGCTTTGAGCGAAATTTATATCATGTTTTTGTAATTGTTGATTTTGTTAGAGGTGATTTACTTTCAGATATATGGTTATTTACTTTAAAAAGTTTATTAATGCTCAGATGTTCTTATAATTGGTAAAACCCTTATATATGGCTGATCCATTGGGACCTAATAGTACTGGTCCCGGGGAATCCGATGATCGGATCATCCAGACTGATTTAAGAAACGAAATGTCGCGTTCCTACTTGGAATACGCGATGAGTGTGATTGTTGGAAGAGCTTTGCCTGATTCGAGGGATGGACTTAAACCAGTTCATCGAAGAATTCTCTATGCGATGTATGAACTTGGACTAACTAGTGATAGGCCATACAGAAAATGCGCACGTGTTGTTGGAGAAGTTTTAGGTAAATTCCATCCACATGGTGATACCGCCGTTTATGACGCTTTGGTCAGAATGGCCCAAGATTTTTCTATGCAGATGCCTTTAATTGATGGGCATGGGAATTTTGGATCTGTTGATAATGATCCTCCTGCTGCAATGAGATATACAGAATCCAGATTGCAATCTTTAACGACTGATAGCTTGCTTGAAGATATTGAATCTGAAACAGTTGATTTCGCCGATAACTTTGATGGCTCTGTGCAAGAACCAACAGTATTGCCTGCAAGAATTCCTCAATTGTTATTAAATGGTTCTTCTGGAATAGCTGTTGGTATGGCAACCAACATACCTCCACATAATTTGGGTGAATTGATTGATGGATTGATGGCTTTAATTTCTAATCCCAATTTAGAAGAATTAGAGTTGATGAATATAATTAAAGGTCCAGATTTTCCTACTGGTGGACAAATACTTGGAAGAAGTGGAATTAAGGAAACATATCTTTCTGGTAGAGGTTCAATCACAATGCGTGGAGTCGCTGAAATAGAAACTATTGAAAATCCAGGTAGACCAGATAGGGATGCAGTTATAATTACTGAGCTTCCTTACCAAACAAATAAAGCTGGATTAATAGAACGAATAGCTGATATGGTCAACGATAAAAAACTTGAAGGTATTGCAGATATTAGAGATGAAAGTGATAGAGATGGAATGAGAATTGTTGTTGAATTAAGAAGAGATTCATATCCTCAAGTTGTTTTAAATAATTTATTTAAACTTACTCCTTTACAGACTAATTTCAGTGCAAATATGCTTGCATTAGTAAATGGTGAGCCTGTTATATTGTCACTTCGAAAAATGTTGCAAGTATTTTTAGATTTTAGAGTAGAAACCATTGAAAAAAGAACTAAATATCTATTAAAGAAGGCAGAGGCTAGAGATCACATATTATTGGGATTATTACTAGCATTAGATCAGTTAGATGAAATAATTAGTCTTATCAGATCAGCTTCTGACTCGGCAACTGCTAAAAGAAAATTACAAGAATTGCATGGCTTAACAGATATTCAGTCTGATGCTATTTTGCAGATGCAGTTAAGAAGGCTAACCGCTTTAGAAGCTGATAAGATTAGACTTGAACATGAGGACTTGGTTAGAAAAATAAAAGATTTGAAAGATATTTTAAATAAGAAAGAAAGGGTATTTGAAATAACAAAAATAGAATTAAATGAAATAAAAGAAAAATACAATACTCCAAGAAGAACAAAAATTCTTGACCTTGGTGGAGGCCTTGAGGATATTGATTTAATTGCAAATGAAAGATCAGTCGTTTTATTGACCGAGACAGGATATTTAAAGAGGATGCCTGTTAATGAATTTGAAGCAACAAGTCGAGGTACTAGAGGCAAAGCAGGAACGCGAAGCCAAGGAGAGGAAGAGGTGAAAAAATTTATTAGTTGTAATGACCATGACAGCCTTCTTCTTTTTAGTGATAGAGGCGTTGCTTATGCTCTTCCTGCTTACAGAGTTCCTCAATGTAGTAGAACTGCAAAAGGTACACCTATTGTTCAATTGCTTCCAATTCCACGGGAAGAAGCCATTACTTCATTGCTTTCCGTGAGTTCTTTTGATGATGAAAACTATTTATTGATGCTTACTAGGGGGGGGTATATAAAGAGAACACCTCTTTCAGCTTTCAGCAAGATTAGAGCAAATGGATTAATTGCAATAGGATTAGAAGATGGTGATGCTTTGACTTGGGTTCGATTGGCTGAGTCTGGAGATAGTGTTTTGATTGGTTCCAAAAATGGAATGACAATTCATTTTAGATTAAATGATTCTGAATTACGCCCTTTAGGCAGATCAGCAAGAGGAGTTAAGTCAATGAATCTTAAGTCTGGAGATTCTCTTGTGAGCATGGATGTTTTATCTACTGAGTTGGCTGATCATGTCGATAAAAGTGAAGAAGAAGAACTACAGGATGAATCATCAGAGTCTGAAGGCCCTTGGGTGCTTGTTGCATCTGGAAGCGGACTGGGAAAAAGAGTCCCTGTGACACAATTTCGATTGCAAAAAAGAGCAGGAATGGGCTTAAGAGCAATAAAATTCAGAAAAGATGGAGATGAACTTGTAGGTTTAAGGGTCCTAGGTAAAGGAGAAGAATTATTATTAGTAAGTGAAAGAGGGGTAATTGTTCGAACTAGTGCAGATAAAATCTCTCAACAATCTAGAGCTGCAACTGGTGTAAGAATTCAGAAGCTTGATAATGGTGATAAGTTGTCGGAAGTTGTGTTGGTTCCTCCAGAACAAATTAATGATGATGAAGAAAAAGAATCACCCACAAGGAGAGAATCAATAAATACTGATCAAACTTCAAAAAATTGAAATTGAATAACTCTGCTGATGTATTAGTTATGGGAGCAGGACCAGCTGCTCTTTGCATCACTGCTGAGCTGGTTCAACAAGGACTGAATGTTCAGGCAATAGCTTCTAAGTCTCCTTTAGAACCTTGGCCAAATACTTATGGGATTTGGGCATCTGAACTTGAGTCTTTAAATATGCAGGAATTATTGAAATATAGATGGAAAGATACTGTTAGTTTTTTTGGAGATGGATTAAGTAAAAAGGGTAATAATTTTACAAATCATTCTCTTGACTATGGCCTTTTCAATTCTATTAATTTTCAGGAGGCTCTTCTTAAGAGATGCAATGGACTTTCTTGGCAAGTAGAAACTGTCAAAAATATTGATTTTGGTGAAAAAGAAACCGTTGTTATTTGTTCTTCAGGGGAAAAATATTTCGCTAGGATCGTTATTGATGCCAGTGGTTACAAAACTCCTTTTATTAAAAGACCTAAACATGATCACATAGCTAAGCAGGCGGCGTATGGAGTAGTTGGAAAATTTAGTGCGCCCCCCGTTGAGAAGAATCGTTTCGTATTGATGGATTTTAGATCAGACCATTTAAATGCCAACGAATTGGAAGAGCCACCTTCTTTCCTTTATGCTATGGACTTGGGAGATGGGAGTTATTTTGTAGAAGAAACCTCTTTAGCATGTGCGCCTCCAGTTTCATTTGAATCATTAAAAGCAAGGTTGAATTCACGACTATCCAATAAAGGCATTCAAATTGAGGAAATTATCCATGAAGAGCATTGTCTTTTCCCCATGAACTTGCCATTGCCTTATAGAGATCAACCTCTTTTGGCCTTTGGGGGCTCTGCAAGCATGGTTCATCCTGCTTCAGGATATCTTGTTGGATCCCTTTTAAGGAGAGCACCCTCATTAGCAAGGGAGTTAGCGAAAGTTATAAAAAAAGATCCTCTTATGCCAACATCTTATATAGCCCGAAGAGGATGGAAAACCTTATGGACATCTGAATTGGTTCAAAGACATCGTCTTTATCAGTTTGGTCTTCAAAGACTAATGAGCTTTGATGAATGTTTATTAAGATCCTTTTTTGATACTTTTTTTAAATTACCCAAGAAAGATTGGTACGGATATCTAACTAATACTCTTCCTTTGCCAAGATTATTTATTGTTATGCTCAGATTGTTTTATATTGCCCCATCTAAAGTTAGATTAGGAATGATTGGCTTGCTAATAAAAAAAATTGAAAAAACTTAGGTTTTCTTTTTCCAATCCATAGGCGAAACTAAAGGAAATATACAATCCTCTTTTTCTATTCCTTCTAAAATTTTGTTATCTATAATTTCATTGTTTTTTATTGCATTTATTAACATCCAGAATCTACTTAAATGCAAATTTATTCTTTCTCTTGCAAGTCCAGTAGTGGTTCCTGCCTTGAGAATGAAACTCCAATCTGAAGATTGACATAGTAAAAGCTCTCTTCCCGCTTGTTTAATGATTTTAATATTTGACTCTTCTATTAAACTTTCAGAACAAATACTTACCATCTCTCCCCCGGCTTTACTCCATTCATGAACAATCCATGCATTTGTCTTGTTTAACCAATAATTATGAAAACCACCTTGTCCCCAACTTGATGGAGAAGGATTGCATAATTGGATTTTGGGTGTTACTTGAAGAGCCTCTTTTAAAGTAATAAATTTAATACCCTCTTCTTTTGACTTGATAAATAAATGGGAGAGGAATTGCGGACCTTCAAACCACCAATGACCAAAAAGTTCTGCATCAAAAGGTGCGATTAATAACGGATCTATTTGCATTGATTTCTCAAGTTTTATAAGTTGTTTCTTTCTATCCTTTAAATAATTTTCTGCATCTTTTTCAACACTTTCTTTTGCTAATTGCGGGTCATATTCTTTTTTATTTTCTAAAGATGTATTTTTAGATGAAATCTTAAATAATTTTATCCCTAATGGACGTTTCTCCTTGATTCCTATCTTTTTTAGACTCTCTATTGATAAATCCCATCCCAAGTCCCTATGAAATTCTCTATAGTTTGGCTTGCCTGGATACCCATCTATTGCTGACCAAACTGGAAGAGTTGATTCACTATCTCTTCCAAAGAAAGCAACTCCTCTTCTTGTGCAAATGGGGGCATATAGACCATATCTTGGCCTAGGATCTGCATTCAACAATCCATGACCATCAAGAACAGCATATCTTAGTCCTGATTCAGCCATTAATTCATCTAAGCCTTCGTAATAGGCACATTCAGGCAACCAAATCCCCAATGGAGCACTCATAAAAAGGCGCTCATGTTCTGTTACGGCTGTTTTTAATTGAGCCCTAACGGCCTCAGGATTTTCTCTTAAAAGCGGAAGATATCCATGTGTGGCTGCACAAGTGAGAATATCAATAACATCTAATGTTTGTAATTTCTTAAATCTTCCTATCAGATCACCTTGACAGTTCTTCCAGCTATTTAGCTGGCGTTTTAAGTGCTCTTTTAAATGAAGAACTGCTTTTAGGCAGTCTTTTTCTAGGGTATTAAGAACTTCTAATCTTATGGTTACCCATTTTTCAAATCGATTTTTTAATAAATGATCTTCAAAAAGGGAAAGCAAAGTAGGCGATAAACCAATTGTGATTTTAGGTGCTTGATCTTTTGCTCTGGCGGCATTCTCTAAGGTTTCTAAAAGTGGCAAATAACATTCCACTAGAGCTTGAAAGAACCAGTCTTCCTCTAAGGAGCCAGGTTCCTCTGATCGCACGTAAGGTAGGTGGGCATGCAGGACTATGGCGAGATTGCCTTTAGTCATTAAAACTCCCAGATTGTTGGATTGGATCCATGGATACTTATACTCTTTAGCCGTACAAAAAAAGATGAACTTTAAGTTATAATCTAAAATCAGTAAAATAAGATACTCAAAAATAATTTTTTATTTGTTATTTAGTTTAATTAAAATGTGATATTCAATCTCTATCTTTTGCTATTCCATAAATAAAAAATATAAGAATATCAACTAAATAATTAGAAAATTAATAGTATTTGTAGAAATATGAGATATGTAGACTACAATTAAAACAATTCTTATAGATCTTGAAAGGTCTAATTATCTTTATATATTTCATGCTATGGCCAAGGATCCCGGCCGAGTTTTAATCTTCGATACGACTTTAAGGGATGGAGAGCAATCCCCTGGTGCGAGTCTTAATTTAGAAGAAAAGTTAGCTATCGCTCAACAATTAGCAAGATTAGGAGTTGATGTTATCGAGGCAGGATTCCCTTTCGCTAGCCCTGGTGATTTTGCTGCAGTTCAGAAAATTGCTGAAAATGTAGGGGGAGAAGAAGGTCCTATTATTTGTGGACTATCTAGAGCCTCAAAACCTGATATAAAAGCTTGTGCTGATGCAATTGCTCCAGCCCCAAGAAAAAGAATTCATACTTTCATTGCAACCAGCGACATTCATCTTGAACATAAATTAAGGAAATCCAGAAAAGAAGTTCTTGATATTGTGCCTGATATGGTTGGATATGCTAAAAGTTTTGTAGAAGATGTTGAATTTTCCTGTGAAGATGCTGCAAGAAGTGATTTAGATTTTCTTTATGAAGTGATTGAATTAGCTATATCTTCAGGTGCAAATACTATAAATATTCCAGATACAGTTGGTTATACAACCCCTTCTGAATTTGGAGATTTAATATTAAATATCAATAAAAATGTTCCAAATATAAATGAAGCGGTTCTTTCCGTTCATGGTCACAATGACTTAGGTCTTGCAGTCGCCAACTTCCTTGAGGCTGTTAAGAGTGGAGCTAGACAGCTTGAATGTACTATTAACGGGATAGGAGAGAGAGCAGGTAATGCTGCTTTAGAAGAATTGATTATGGCTCTTCATGTAAGAAGATCATATTTTAATCCATTTTTTGGCAGGCCTCCTGAATCTCCTACTCCTTTAACAGCAGTTAGAACAGAGGAAATAACTAAGTCCTCTCGTTTGGTCTCTAATTTGACTGGGATGGTAGTACAACCGAATAAAGCAATTGTTGGAGCAAACGCTTTTGCGCATGAATCAGGCATACATCAAGATGGTGTTTTGAAAAATAGGCTTACGTATGAAATTATCGATGCAAAAACAGTTGGGTTGTCCGATAATAAAATTTCTTTAGGAAAATTAAGTGGTAGGAGTGCTGTTCGAGCTAGATTAGAGGACCTTGGATATGATTTGAATAGAGAAGATCTCAATGATGCTTTCGCTAGATTTAAAGACTTAGCAGATAGGAAAAGAGAGATAACAGATCGTGATCTAGAGGCAATTGTTAGTGAACAAGTTCAGCTACCAGAAGCTTTGTTCCAGTTGAAATTGGTTCAAGTTAGTTGTGGTACTTCCCTAAGGCCTACTGCAACCGTAACTGTTATTGGAGAAGAGGGAGAGGAAAAAACCGCTGTCTCTCTCGGAACAGGTCCTGTTGATGCAGTCGTCCGTGCTTTGAATTCTTTAACTGAAGAACCTAATGAGTTGATTGAATTCTCAGTAAAGTCAGTTACTGAAGGAATAGATGCTTTAGGAGAAGTTACTATTCGAATAAGAAGGGATGGGAACCTCTTCTCTGGTCATTCTGCTGATACTGATGTTGTTGTTGCGGCAGCGCAAGCATACATAAATGCGCTTAATAGGTTAGTTGCTGCTCAGGGAAGGAAATCAATTCATCCACAACATGATTTGGCTCAGATAGATAAAAAAGGGGTTTAATAACTTAGCTTTTTAAAAAATTATCATTAAAATTTTTAAAGGTTCCGTAAATTTTTTCCAGATAAATACTGATAATCTATTAATTAAAGATTAATATGTATTGTGACGATTTGATATGTGCACATAAATGGTTTTTAAAAGAAATTTGTATCGACTTGTAGGGCTTGATGGAGCGCCTCACCATGTTCTAGATGCTCCTTATGAAAGTATTGATGCAGCACTCAAGGCTGCAAAAGTGTGGTGCAATGGTCAGGGCTTGAGTTGCAAAATCAAAGATAAAGGTATTGGTGTGCAGGTGCTTGCAGGAAATGGAACTTGGAGGACTGTTTGTTACCCATCCAATTGTTTGCAACTATCTCATGCATAAATAAATTGTTAATGCGACTCTTATGATTTTATTTAAGAGAAAAAATTTTTAAAATGGGTTTAGGAATGCGCGGATACTGGACTCTTACTTGGTTTGGTTTGATCTCAAATACACTTGCAATTCCTTTTATTGCTTATGTAGTTGGATCAGGTCCTCCTCTTCAAACTGCCAATATTACTCTTGCTATTAGTCTTGCTTGGCCAGCTGCAATAACTGGAATTGTAGCTTCAGCAGGTCTATTTGCTCAAAGAGGATGGGGTGTGATTTTATCAATAGTTGCTTTATCAATGACTCTTTCAGGAACCTTGCCTTATGGAATAATCAGATTAATTAAAGTAAATGATTTCTTTGGGATAAGTGGTTTAACTTTGTTAATAGCTTTGCTTAATTTATTAGCTTTACTCTATTGGTGCAGAAGAGGTCATAGAAGAATAAGGCTTTAACTTGTATTTGATATTTCAATAGATCTTGAAGTTGTTACCTTGAATTAAAGCTTGGATATTTTAATCTTCTGTGACGCATTCTTCTCCACACTGAGACAAAAGCTCGAAGTATTATTTCTATTTCTGCTCTCGTTAAACTACTTTCTTTTAATTGACCATCAATCTGACGAGATTGAATTATTTTTCTAACTGTTTTGCATGCATCTTTGTCTGAGGAAGAGGCGTCAAGAGCTCTTAATGCTGCTTCACACCCATCTGCAAGCATAAGTATTCCTGTTTCTTTTGAATGAGGAATAGGCCCTCTATATCTGAAACGTTTTTCAGAGGCAGAAGGATCACTCTCTCTAGCTTTATGAAGAAAATATCCCATTTTTAAAGTACCTTGATGTTCTGGGATGAAATCAGCAATAGGTGATGGAAGTCGATATCTCCTGGCAAGCTTCAATCCTTCGTCTACATGGGCTTGAAGAATATCTGCACTTTTATAGGGGTTTTTTATTTCTTCATGTGGGTTTACTCCATCTTTTTGATTTTCAATAAACCAATTAGGAGCGTGTAATTTACCTACATCATGGTAAAGAGCTCCAGTTCTTATTAAATCAACATCAGCTCCAATGACTCTTGCGCCTTCCTCTGCAAGACTTAAGATTGTTAAAGTATGTTCAAATGTGCCTGGTGCTTCTCTAGATAAACGACGAAGTAAAGGACGTTCTTGATCAGCAAGTTCCATTAATCGTGCTCTAGTAAGCAATCCAAATGTATTTTCTAATATTGGAATAATTAATATTGTTACCATTAGTATTGCACTGATAATAAGTGTCTCATTAAAAAGAGAATTAGGGTCAAAAGATAGACTATTAAAATTTAAGTTTTTCGATTTAATTACTTGATTAAAAACAAACCATTGCCCTAACAATGCGCCAAAAGGTATAAATACCGCTATTTGAAGAACTTGTGCTCGGCTTCTCATTCTTCTACCTAAAAATGCAATAAAGGCACCAGCTATACAAGCAATTATTAGTCTAACTTCACTTAATTCATTAGGAGATGATGGCCATGTCAAACTAGCAGCCGCCATCCATGCTAATGATGTAGTCGTACCTATTCCTTGAGAAAGAAGTAGTGTAGGAGGTAATATTAACTGCATAGGACTTGCTAGCGGCCCAAGCCAGTTTTTTGTTAATTGAACTACGAATAATAAAGTTAAAGATAGTAATCCATGCCTAGCCTTAAGTCTTGGCTTTTCTCTTCTCATAATCATAAGAAGTAATCCACAACTTCCCATAGATTCTGAGAAAGTAATTAACCACTTTAAGGGCCTAGGACTTCTACTTACTTTATTAAAATGTTCTAGAATATCAAATTCTTGTGAGCTTATTGGCTCTCCTTTAATAGATATAATATTGCCTTTTTTTACTTTTATAGTATTTATACCATCTTTATTAATTAGATTTTCAAGTAATATATTTGTTTTTAATTCATCAACTTTTAAATTACTTTTTTGATAAAAACTACTTGATAATATTTTTGAACCTAATGATCTGTTTGGAGAATCTTTTTCACCTAGATCGATTAACTGAAGAGAAGAAGCTTGATTAAGTTGATCATATGCGAGTGTATTAATAATTCCTTGAGAAAGCATTTTTTTTGAAGCATTTTTTATCTCTTCTTTCCATTCCTCCCATTCACTCTCTGAGACATTATCTAGCCAGATTTTCTCTGAATCTGTTGGATTGATTTTATTTAAATCTACTTCTAGATTACGATCTTTTAAAGTACGAAGTTTTTTGATTTTCTGAAAAACACTCTTTTCTAAATTATTTGATTGATTTTTATCTATCACTTGTATAAAACGTTCTTTTAATCTTTGTCTTTTTTCTTTTAAATCTTTTGAGTCTATTACCTTTGCATCTCTGGGAGCTATTTCATTGGATTGAGCAATATCTCCTGGTTTGAGATCGGGAACAGCAAGTAACTTATAACTTGAAAATATTGCTACTAATAGGCAGACCATTAGTAGAACTAACTTATCAGTTGGTGACCAAAGAAGTATTGGACGCCTGGGAGATTGACTCCCTAACCATATCCTCCAAATTTTTTTTGGACTGGGTAGTTTAGCCAAAGAATTTCTCACCTAACGCTAGGTTTAATGCGTTGATTAATTAAAACTTCATTCATTTTATTTATGCCCAAAATTTTAGATGGAAAAAAACTTGCTCAGGAGATTGAACTCATACTTCAACAGGCTATCGAATCTGGGTTGGAAGTTGCGGAACGTCCTCCTGGCCTTGCTGTCCTTAGGGTTGGTAATGATCCTGCAAGTGGAGTTTATGTCAATTACAAGGAAAAAGCATGCGATCGAATAGGTGTTAGAAGTTTTGCAAAGCATTTAAAAGAAGATATTTCATTGGAGGAACTTACAGAAACTATTGAAAGCTTGAATCAAGATAGGAATGTTGATGGAATTTTATTGCAACTTCCGTTACCTGCGCACCTTGATGAGTCTATCTTGCTTAGGAGTATTGATCCTGATAAGGATGCTGATGGTCTACATCCTTTGAACCTAGGAAGATTAATTAAGGGAGAAAAAGGCCCAAGATCATGTACACCTGCGGGTGTTATGTCTCTGCTTAAGCGAAATCAAATAAAAATTGAAGGTAAAAGAGCAGTAGTTGTTGGTCGTAGCATCCTTGTTGGTAAGCCAATGGCTTTAATGCTTGAAGCTGCAAATGCCACTGTCACTGTGGCTCATTCAAGAACTAAAGATTTACCTTCTTTGACTAGGGAGGCCGATTTACTTGTAGTAGCAGCTGGCAAGCCTCATCTGATTGGGAAAAACCATGTCAGCAAGGATTGTGTTGTTATTGATGTAGGTATACATAGACTTCCACCTGATCATGAAAATATGAAAGAGATTAAAAAGACTAAACTTTGTGGAGATGTAAAGATATTTGAAATTGAAGATAAATTAGCTGCTTATTCTCCTGTACCTGGCGGTGTAGGCCCTATGACAGTAACAATGCTATTGGCAAATACGGTTGATAGGTGGCAGAAACATTGTGGATTACCTTTAACTATTAGTCATTTACTTCCATGAATCACAATGTCCTGAGAGAATTGGGAAGAATCGATTTTTTGCATGCAGGAAGCAACCGCTTCTTTTGACTTCGCCGAGTATCTAGAGAAATCTAGAGCTCGCGTTGAAGATGCGCTAGATGCGTCTCTAGGCCCTGAAAAGCCAGAAAAATTAAGAGAATCTATGCGTTACTCTCTTTTGGCTGGAGGCAAGAGATTAAGACCAATACTTTGTCTTGCCGCTTGCGAACTTGCTGGAGGCGAAGTTGAAAAAGCACTGCCTACAGCAGTTGCTCTGGAAATGATACATACAATGTCCCTTATCCATGACGATCTGCCTTCAATGGATAATGACGATCTTCGTCGCGGGCGTCCTACCAATCACAAAGTTTATGGAGATGCGGTAGCAATACTTGCTGGAGATGCTCTATTGACCAGGGCTTTTGAGATGGTATCAATCCGTACAGAGGGAATACCACCAGAGAGACTATTGAAAATAGTAGGTGAGCTTTCTTTAGTGGCAGGGGCTCCTGGGCTGGTGGGAGGACAAGTAGTTGATCTCGATTGTGAAGGGAAAGAAGTGGATTTGGAAACCTTAGAGTACATTCATCTCCACAAAACAGGAGCTCTGCTCAAGGCATGTGTCACTTGCGGAGCATTGATTGGCGGTGCTGATGAAAAGCTTCTTGAAGCATTAAGTGTCTATGCGAAGGGGATTGGCTTGGCATTTCAAATAATTGATGACATTCTTGATGTAACAGCAAGTAGTGAAGTATTAGGTAAAACAGCAGGAAAGGATTTAATTGCTGATAAGACTACTTACCCGAAATTACTCGGTCTTGATGAATCAAGGAAGAGAGCAGATCTTTTAGTCGCCAAAGCAAAAAATGCTCTTGATCCTTGGCTTGAAAAATCAAAACCTCTTCTTGCATTGGCTGATTACATAACAAGCAGAGATAGATGAATATTAATTCAGGTGGAGAATTTCAATTTGTTTTTATTCTTGATAATGCCGTATTGGCCTGGGGATTAGCCGCATGTGGCCTTGCTCAATTTTCTAAATTATTATTTGAATTAATTTTTAAGCAAAGGTGGAGGCCGTCAGTACTCATAGAAACAGGTGGTATGCCTTCAAGTCATTCTGCTCTAGTAACAGGAACCGCTGCAGGAGTTGGACTTCAGCTTGGTTTTGATGACCCAGTATTCGCTTTGGCTTCAACAATTGCTTTTATCGTGATGTATGACGCTTCGGGAATAAGAAGATCTGCAGGCTTAACAGCAGCAAAAGTTAATCAAATTTCAAAAGAAAATTCCAACGAATTGTCTTCAGAAACTACTTTGAAAGAATCTTTGGGGCATACAAAACTCGAGGTTTTGGTCGGAAGTGTCTTTGGGCCAATTGTGGCTTTACCAGGTATTTTCTTCATTGGTTCCCCTTTGCATATTTTGCAAATGATTGGATTAGTTTCTTTGTGAAAGAAGTAAAAGCAATAGAAGATTGTGTTGTTTTAACTAAGGATCAAGAGAAATCTCTTGAATTATTCTGTGAATGGCTTAAGACCCCATATTCTTATAACCCCTTTGTAATGAAAGGCTTTGCGGGAAGTGGAAAAACATATTTATCGATGAAATTATTAAAAAAAGTAGATGAGTTAGGTTTGTGTTGGACCGTAGTAGCACCAACTCATAAAGCTGTAGGTGTATTAAGGGAGGGGTTGAAAAATGAATCTATTAAACCCACATGGTTCCCTTCAACCATTCACCGCTTGCTTCGACTTAAGTTGAAAAGACAGGCGGATGTAGAAATATGTGAAAGAACAGATCAAACCGAGAACTCTTTGGAGAATTTAGGACTCGTTTTAATTGATGAAGCATCAATGATTGATTCCAAATTATTGGAGATAACTCTTGAATGTGGAAGGTTTAACTCGACTCGTTTGGTTTTTGTTGGTGATCCTGCTCAACTCCCACCAGTGGGAGAAACTTCTAGCTCAGTTTTTTTAATGAAAAGATCTGTAAGCACTGAGCTTAGGGAAGTTGTTCGTCATCAAGGACCTGTTCTGAAATTGGCAAAAATAATTAGAGATGGGCAAATCCCTTGTAAGCAGCCACCAATAGTTCCAATTGTTAATTCTGAGAAAGGTAATGTTGGAATATTAGATAGATCAAGTTGGCTTGAAAGAGCCAAATCATCATTGAGGTTATCTTCCTTGGAGGATGATCACGATAGAGCAAGAATTTTGTGCTATACGAATCGTGTCGTTGATAATCTGGTTCCTCATGCAAGAAGAGCTATTCATGGTGAAATGGCAGATCAATATCAGGTTTTACCTGGGGAGGTTTTAATAAGCCGTAAAGCGGTAATGGTAAATGCGTCATTAAATGAGGATGAGCTTGGAGAAGAACCAGATATTTTGATTAGTTCCAATAGAGAGATGGTGGTAGAAGATGTGATTCCAAATAGTTTTGACTTGGCTTCTTTAGGAATACATCAAGATTTTGAAAATCCTTTACCTGTTATTGAGACTCAGATAGCTAAAGTTAGTTGTGATCAAAAAGAATTTTCTTTAAGGTTAATGCCTCAAATAGGTTCTAAGTCTCGTATTGATCTAGACCTTACCCTGAATGAATTGAGCAATCTTGCAAGAGTCAGAGGAAAAAAAAATAGTGCTTCGATTTGGAAACTTTTCTTTTTTATCAGAGATTCATTCGCATCTTTAGGTCCTGCCTCTGTCCTTACAATTCACAGGAGTCAAGGAAGTACTTTTGGAGAAGTGTTCATAACTTCTGACGTATTTTGGCCAAAAGATCTTGAATTTAGAAGAAGGCTTGTATACGTTGCTGTAAGCAGAGCGAGCAAAGGTGTATGGATCGTTGGTGATAATACAAGCAAGACAAATCAAGCTCTTTTAAAGAAATTATTAATCGATTAATTTAGAAAATGCTATTAAAAAAAAATAGATTTTTTTATGCATTACTTATAACACTTCTTTTCCAATTATCTAGAATAAGAGGCGAACTTGCCCAATGTAGATGTATCCAACTTGCATGAATTAAATGATTACAAAAACCTTCATTTTTAATCTCCATATTCCATCCATTGATATCCCATAGTCGATTTATTTTTGAATTATACCTTTCATTCATTATTTCCCAGCGATGAAACTCATGTCCTATTAGTTTATTGCCAGGATTAGTAATAGGACTTTTATTTTTAGTTGTTGTCTCTCTATAACCAATTTTTAAATTACCTTTTTTAGCCTTAAAAGGTAATATACCGGCCATTGAATATTCTTTCCCTTCAAGATCAAATATACTTTTACCCAAAAGCATCATTCCGCCACATTCCGCATAGATAGGAAATTTCTTTGAAAACATTCTTATTGAGTCCAGGCTTTTTTTTGAATTACTTAATTCGATTGCATATCGTTCAGGAAAACCACCAGGAATTATTAATCCTCTAGCTTCTTTTGGAATCTGTTCGTTTTCAATCGGTTTCCAAGTAATAGTTGGCATACCGTTTTCTTCTAATAATTCTTTTGTTTCTTGATATCTAAAATGGAAAGCATCATCTTCAGCGATAGCAACTGGTTGAATAAATACGGAGTCTTTCTTTGGCCGTAAGTTAATTATTTTGCTTTTATATTGTGGAGGTAATAAAAGCTTTCTAAAACTTTTGATATCTAGATAATCTTTGGCTATTGATGCCCACTTTTTAACTTTAAGTTCTAAGTCTAGAATTTCATGGGCTGGAACTAAACCTAAATCCCTTGAGGGAAGATATAAGTCTTTGCATGAAGGAATAGAACCTAATGATTTTATATTGATTTGATCAAGAACCTCCAATAATATTTTTTCATGTCTCTCAGTTTGAACATTATTAAGAACAACGCCTGCAATGTTTAATTCCGTATCGTGTTCTCTAAATCCTTTTATTAAGGCTGCTAGTGATGCAGCCTTCCCCCTAGCATCAACAATAAGGACTACTGGCAGATTTAAAACCTTAGCTAATTCGGCTGTACTACCTCTTGAACTACTGCCAATCCCATCGAATAACCCCATGACCCCTTCAACAAACGAATAATCAGTTAATCCTGCGAAATGAATAAAATTTTCTTTAACCCAAATTTCACCGGAGAGAATTAAATCAAGATTTCGACAAGCTTTGCTTGAGGCCGCGGTAAGTTGTTGAGGGTCTAAATAATCAGGCCCAACTTTAAAAGTCTGAACTGTTTTATCTATACTTTTTAACCAAGAAATTAAAAGAAGACTTAAAAGTGTTTTCCCACTATTACTTGATATCGCAGAGATAACGCATGCCATCTAATGACTAAATTTAGTTAGCTTGATTAACTAAATCAAGCATTTCTTTTGCTATTGGTGTCGCACTCGCAAGTAAAGGACTCGTATTGCCTCTACTGCTGGAAAGTAAACGAGCAACATCATTTTCTAAAGAGTTTTTTTGAATAGGAACGACTTGTTCAATAAGTTCCATTCTTGCCATACCTCCAGCTTCTAATCTCATACACTCGCCGGATTCTGAAGCAAGGATTACACAAATATCGTTTTTTTGTTTGTTTTTAGCTTTTGCAATTAATCTCAAACCAACGATCTGTCCAGGATTTATGCTTGGTTTTCCAATTGGTAGAGAGGTAATACCAACTTCAACAAGAGTTTTGTCAGGACGAAGAAAATTAACTTTCAGCTGATCTTTTTTGAGAAGATGCAATTTTCAAGTTTCCAGTTAAGACGATCGGCAATCCATGCAGCAAGTAAAAGACCTTGAACTGTCTGAGAACCCTCGATATCGATGTCAATTTTTTGTAAATTATCAAGAGAATTTCTTCTTTGAAGTGGATCAAATACCATTGCTAAGGTTTCTCTCCAACCTCTAAGACGAAGCCAATTCAGGTCATTAACAGCCTGTCCAGATTGAATTCTTTGAAGCAATAAATTTAAGCAGACCATTGGTTCTCCTAGAGCAGTATCAATAATTAATCTCCGATTAGGCAGCGCCAGAGCATTTAGGAATTTAGGGGCTTCATCAATTCTTCCATTCCACCACAACCAAGAGGGCAGTTCATCAGGGACAAGACTCTCAACTATTTCAAGACCATCATTGATTGCGGTTTTATTACCTCTTAAAACGATTACGTCGCCACAAGCTGTTTTACCTCCCCCTTCTTCAGGCAGAGGACAATATGCTGCCACCAAAGTTTCTAAATTATTTTCTTTCTCAATTGTTGGTGCAATAGTTATTAATCTTCGAGGTTGCAAATTACTAATTGAGGTGTCAATGTGTTGGCCCCTGAGGTCTTCTACATTTGTAATTAACTCTTCACATTGAATTGACGATTGAACTCTGAAGTCAAGTGGTGAAGTGCTATTAGGAAGATCTCCTTTTAAGATTATTTCTCTAGCAGCCTCTATAAGATCATTCCTTTGACTTCCTACTACGGGACCAGATATTTTTCCAGTTTTGACTAATTTTTGTTCAATCCAAGCCGGTTGCCAGACAATTAAACAAAAGGTATTGGCTCCTTTATCTCCTCGCTCATCATGTGACCAGAGTTGCTCAAGATAAGTAGGAATTTCAGCTGGTGGAAGCTGAAGAGGTGTTTGAAGCGTTAGTTGAGGAGACATTAATTTGTTTCGAATAAAAGATTTAGATTTAATTTCTTTAAGGTCTTCTCCATAGAAGCTGATCTTTCCCAATAAGTAAGTCCGATTCAGTAGGCCCCCATGTCCTTGATTCATATTGATAAACAGGTAATTCCCAGGGAGAATCCTCAATCTTCTCTAGTAGAGGGGTATAAAGACGCCAAGCAGCCTCTACTTCATCGCTTCGAGTAAACAATGTTGGATCTCCAAGCATTGCATCAGCAAGGAGTCTTACATAACCTTCATCAGATGGCTCGCCAAAGGATTCGTCATAAGAAAACTCCATATTTACAGGTCTACTTCTCATCCCAGACCCTGGTGATTTAACCTCAAAACTAAATTCAGCTCCTTCGTTTGGTTGAATCCTAAGAATTAATTGGTTTGACGTTGGACATCCTCCTGCTGCATCAAATAGGTGAACAGGAGCTTCTCTAAATGTTAGAACAACCTCGCTAAGTCTTTTGGCTAATCGTTTCCCTGTCCTTACGTAAAAAGGCACTCCTTGCCATCTCCAATTATCTATGAAAAGTTTCATAGCTACATATGTTTCGGTTGTGCTGTTTGGATTAACACCTGGTTCTTCTCTATATCCAAGTAGTGGATCTTCCTCGCTACCTCCTTTTGAGTACTGTCCCCTAACGCAACATTCCCAAGGTTTTTCTTCATTAGCAAGCTTTACTGCCTGAAGAACTTTGGCTTTCTCATTCCTTATGGCTTCTGGATCAAAATGTCCAGGTGGTTCCATTGCTGTTAGAGCAAGCATTTGAGTCAGGTGGTTTTGAACCATATCTCTTAATGCTCCAGAGGATTCGTAGTATCCAGCTCTATCTTCAACTCCAACTGTTTCAGAACTGGTAATTTGAACACTGGATATATAATTTCTATTCCAAATAGGCTCAAAAATAGTGTTTGCAAATCTGAGAACAAGAATATTTTGAACGGTTTCTTTTCCTAAATAATGATCTATTCGAAATATTTGAGTTTCTTGAGCACAACCTTGAACGAGAGAATTAAGAGACTGAGCGCTATTGAAGTCTCTTCCAAATGGTTTTTCAATTACAACTCTGCTACGTTTTGGATCTTTTAATAATCCTGCGGCAGCTAAAGCTCTACATCCACTTCCATAGAATTTGGGAGATACTGAAAGGTAAAAGGTTCGGTGGCCATGAGTTGCTCTTGACTTATCAATTATTTCAAGTCTCTCCCCAAGCTTTACGAGGTGTTCTGGTTGCTGCAGGTCTACAGGTTCATAGAAAAGATTTTGAGAAAATAGTTCCCATTCCTTTGGACTTTCTGCTATTTGAGAAGAAAGAGCTTCTTCCATTTTTTCTTTAAATATTTCATCTGTCCATGCTCTTCTTGCACAGCCTAAAACTGCAAATTCACTTGGTAATCTTCTTTGCTTAAAAAGCTCAAATAACGCAGGAACAAGTTTCCTGTGCGTTAGATCCCCTGAGGCACCAAAAATAACCAGACATTGAGGAGGAACTACTCTCTCTTGGCGAAGACCTACCCTCAATGGGTTTGTTACTGGCATGCTCATTGATAAATTCCTTGCCAATTAGATGAAAAATATAATCCAAATTGCTTCTGATCATTCCGCCTTTATCTGGTCGTATGTCAAAAACAAAGTTGAAATTTATTCTTTAAATATAGAAAAATTTTTTCTAAATTAATTAATAATTATCGCTTTCCAGACTTTCTTGTTTTTTTAATAAGTCTCAGCATGCCATCTACCAGCTTTTCTAAGTTTAGGTCTAAGTTCTGACCAGTCTAGACCTTTCGCAGCTGCTGCAGTTGTCATTGCTTCATCTATACCTGGCTCCATTCCTTTTAAGCCACATAAATAAATATGAGTTTTAGGATTTTCAATCATATTGAATATTTCTTCCGCGTGTTCAAGAACCCTGTCTTGAATATACATTCTTCCTCCCTTTGAATTCTGTTGTTCTCTGCTGATTGCTTTAGTGTATCTAAGATTCTCAGGGAATTTAGATTTGTAGTGTTCAAAATCTGCATCGTAGAGAAGATTGGCTGTTTTTGGTGCACCCATGAATAGCCAAGCTTTGCCTTTGAAATTCCACTTATGTTTTTCAATTTCAGTAGGTTCAAACATCCTTCTTAAATAAGCTCTCATTGGAGCTATCCCAGTACCTGTAGCAAGCATTATTATGTTTGAATCTTCTTCCTCTGGAAGAAGCATCTCTTTCCCTACAGGTCCACTAATTTTGACTTTATCTCCCGGGGATAAATTGCACAAATAGGTAGAGCAAACACCATTTATTGTTTCACCATCTTTTTCGTACTGAAGTTGGCGAACACATAATGAGAGTGTGTTACCTGCAAAGTTATCGCCATATCTTGTGCTTGCGATTGAATAAAGTCTTGGTCTGTGTGGCTTACCTTTTGCGTCTTCACCTGCTGCAAGTATTCCGCAACTTTGACCTTCAACATATTTGAAATCAGGATCTCCTCCAGATAAATCAAAAGTTATGTGTTGAACTTTCCCTATAGCTCCTTCTTTGAGTGCTGAATAATTTTCAGTTACTGTCCCTGTGAAAGGTGCTTTTGGTTTGTAGGTATTAACTGGTACATCTGCATGAGGTTTCTTTGCAGGTACAGCAGCTTTAGCAGGTGCGGCAGCTTTAGCAGGTGGGGCAGCTTTAGCAGGTGCGGCAGCTTTAGCAGGTGCAGCGGTTTTTTTAGAAGTAGCTGTAACTTTTTCGCTAAAAGCATTCTTGCCAGTCCTCAGCATTGCACCAAAAGAATATTGCCTGCGTATTAGGTAGAAAAAACCAATTATGATAGGAATATGTGCAAGACCACCAATAACTACCTTTGTCTCTGAGTAAGCCATAAAAACTTAAATTAGAACGTGAGATTACCAAGAAGAGGTTACATTTAGCTCTTTTATCTTGATATTGCTAATTTATTAGTTCATCTTTTTAGACCGTCACAAGATAATTCTTTACTCAGATCGAGTTATCTAAAGGGGTTTTTAGTGTTTGTGCTTTTTTTATTAACTGAATATTTTTTTTCTATGTTTGTCTTATTTGATGTTCCATTGGTCAAACATTTATATAAAGACGTGATTACCAGTAAATTAAAGCTGTAAAAAAAACTTCAATAGGGAATTGCCCAATAAGTAAGGTTTAAATACATTTTATTTATAGCCCCAAGGGGATTCGAACCCCTGTCGCCTCCGTGAAAGGGAGGTGTCCTAGGCCTCTAGACGATGGGGCCGGGTGAAGTGATAAATCACTCAATAAGTAATTGTTATCACATTTGAAAGTTACGGGCCAACCTTGCCACTCGTCAAGGCTTCTTGATCCTTATTTTGGCCACGCCATACGGGAACGGTGAAGTAGAAACATGCGCCTTCAGTTGGTTTAGAAACCACCCAGATCTTTCCACCATGGACTTCAACAATTCTTCTGCAAACTGAAAGACCAATGCCAAAGCCGATTGTCTCTTGAGAAGTTTGTGGAAGTCTGACTCGATCAACAAATATTCTTTGTTGTTCTTCTGGGGGAATTCCAGGTCCATTATCTCGAACTATTACTTCAACCCATTGATTTGTTCTGTGAAGCATTGTTATAAAAATTTCACCTTTGTCTTCGGAAAATTTCAAAGCATTTTCTATGAGGTTTAACAAAACTTGCATCATTCTTCGTTGATCTGCGAAAACAGAGGGTAAATCAGATGGTATGTCTGTATTTATTTTTATTTTGCGGTTGAGCCATAGCTTCTCAAGCTCGAGTATTGCTTCAGCAGCAATATTAGCGAGATCAACTTTTTGAGGGTTAAACAAAGTTTCCCATCTAGTACTTCCAACTTCTAACAAGTCTTTTGAGAGTAGTTCAATTTCTTCTAGCCTTCTTTTTAAGACCTCTTGAAATTTAGACATAGTGATTTGTCCGAGTTTTTGACTTTGAAGAGCTAAGCCAGCTGCCGTTAATGGAGTCCTTAATTCATGAGCAACCATTCTTAGGAGACTTTCTTGCGAATGTATTTTTTTTGTGAGTGCTTCGTTTTCTTGTCGAAGAACTAGAAGATCATCCTCAAGAAGAAGTTCTCTTTGGGTTTGATCTGATTCAATCGTTTTAGCTCTAAGATTTATTCCTACTCCGTTAATTAGCCCTTCATGTTGCCATCTTGGAACCCAAGTTTTAACCTGTGAAAAGATAGAAGTCCCAGCAAAAATCTGTTTAGGTGAAGGTTCTAATTTTATTAGTGCAGGAAGAGCTACTAATCTATATAGCTCTAGTAATTCAGGGTTATCAGAAGGATCTGAGAATTCTAAAACAACGTCAAACCCACAATCTTCTTTTTCCAAAAATTCTATTAACGAAAGAATATCTCTCCTTGTGAGATGGTGGCGAGATGCCACAAGCAACAGTTTTAACTGCCGTCTATCGTTAGCTTCGGCACTATCCACAGTGTCGAGCAATCTAAATAATTACGCATACCTTAAGGTAATGAGACTCGTTTTAGGTATTAGCTAATAATTAAGTGAATACTTCTTAAATCTCTTAGTTCCAGGAAATGGCTATTTCTCATTCATCTGGTATTGGAAGAAATAGAAGTTCTTCAGTAGGTATTGATAGACTTAGGATTGACTTTGATAGTAATTTAAGGCGATGGTTTGGTCGTAATATTGGTATTTGGCATTCTAAAAGACAATATTTTTTTGATGAAGAAAAGGCTATTAACTTGGAGATGTACATAAATGTCAGCAGGTTAATTCAAAGTGATTCGGAATTTGAAAGTTATCGGTTTAAGTGGTGGTGCGAGGATGAAAATGATTTTTTTATCAAAAGACCAACCTATAAAAGCGAAGGAGAAATAACTGCTCGACTTCAAGGTCATCAACTAATACGTGATTGTTCTTATTTATCTGATTCCTCAGCTATTTCCAACATTAGGCAAGTTGATGAACACGAATTGATATTTGAGTCAAATTACGATAATTGGCACGTATTAGAACACACTCGCTTAATAGACCAAGATAAATTTAGATCTAGAACTATTTATAGTTGGTTTAATGATAAGTTGAAAATAGTCGAAAATCACCATGAAATAAGGATTAAGAATCCCAACTGACAAGTTTAGAAAATCTATTTTGATGGACCTTAATGTATATTATATATTTAATTTGCAAGTGAAGAATTTTTAGTAAATTTTTTGCTGAATAAGATTTTTTTTATTGGCTAAAATCACTTGAGAAAAATGAAAAAATCTCCAAGAAAAACAATCTTGGCTATGTCTTTTTTTGTCGCTTCAATACTTTTATCAAGCTGTAGTTCCTCCATAAAGTCAGAATCTAACCCCATTAAAACTAGCTCTGATAAAAAGGAAGTTAATTTTAAACCTGCTAGTGATGAAGATATCTTTTTATACAGACAAATAGGAATTAGCTATCTGTGTATGGCAAGACAGATTGAAGTTGAATTTCCTAAAGCTATTTCCTTGGCAGCAAAAAATTATGCATTGCTTATTTCAAGTCGACATGGGGGACTTATTAAAGAATTAGGAAAAGAAAAAATACCAGAGAAAAATATTTATAATGGAGCGATTTTACAACTTCTTGATGGTGCAATTAAAAATTGTCCCGATATGGTACCAGAAGAGGATAAGAAGAAATTCTTAAAAACGGTTGAACAATTAAACCAAAAAAAATAGATTTAATTTTTAAATAAATTATTTAATATGTCAGCTCAGAAATCTATTAAATTATCAGACTATACTGAATATCCTTATTTAATACCAAGTATATATCTGGACTTTGATATTGGCGATGAGTATGTCGTTGTTCAATCTTCAATGATAATCAAGCCAAAGCAAAAAGTATCTTCAAAGCTTATTCTTCAGGGTAATCAAATTAAATTGTTATCAATATCAATAAATGGAAAAGAATTGAAGTTAGAAGAATATTCAATTTCTGATGAAAGTTTGATTATAGATACTCCTCCTGTGTCAGAATTTCAATTAAAAATTAGATCTCAAATAGACCCTTTTAGCAATACATCACTTGAAGGGTTGTACTTAAGCTCAGGAATGCTAACAACACAATGTGAGGCTGAAGGGTTTAGAAGTATTTGTTATCATCCTGATAGGCCAGATATCTTAAGTAGGTATACAGTAAGAATTGAGGCAGACAGGGAGTTATATCCTGTTTTATTATCTAATGGTAATGAAAAGAATTCAGGTAATTTAAAGAATAATCAGCGTAGACATGAAATTATATGGGAAGATCCTTTCCCAAAACCATGCTATTTATTTGCTTTAGTTGCTGGCAAATTAAATTCAGTATCAGATATATATTTTACAAATACGGGAAGATCGATTGATATTAAAATATATGTGGAACCAGGAGATGAAAAATATACAAAACATGCCGTAATATCTCTAAAAAAAGCAATGAAATGGGATGAGGATAATTATGGCCTTGAATATGATTTAGATGAATATAAAATTGTTGCCGTTAGGCATTTTAATATGGGAGCAATGGAAAATAAGGGACTAAACATTTTCAATTCAAAGTTGGTATTGGCTGACTCAAAGACCGCGACTGATGATGAATTAGAGAGAATAGAAAGTGTAATAGCACACGAATATTTTCATAATTGGACTGGGAATAGAATTACATGTCGAGATTGGTTTCAGCTTTCATTAAAAGAAGGCTTGACAGTTTTTAGAGATCAATCTTTCACTTCAGATCTTCATAGTGCAGGACTTAAAAGAATAGAAGATGTCTCATTTCTTAGGAATTTTCAATTTGCTGAAGATAAGAGTCCTACTTCACATGCGGTGAAGCCTAAAGAGTATATAGATATTGATAATTTCTATACAACAACAATCTATGAAAAAGGTGCTGAGTTGATAAGAATGCTTCAGCTATTGCTAGGCAAAGAAAAATTTTTTAAAGGTATTAATCTCTATATTAAAACTTTTGATGGTAGCGCTGCTACTACAGAGGATTTCATTAATTCATTAATAAAAGGAGCTTATTTAGAAGAAATAAATTGTCCTTTTGATTTAACAAAATTTCTTAATTGGTATTATAAAGCAGGTACTCCAAAAGTTTATATAAGTCAATCTTGGGATTCAAAAAATTCAATTTTGAATGTTTCTTTTGAGCAGAAAATAGATTGTGATACAACTAATAAAAATATTGAAATGGTTATACCAATTCTTTATTCTTGTTATAGTAGAAAAAAAGGTTCTATACCTATAGCTGAGGATAATTTATTTGTTTTAGATAAAAATAAAATGAGTCTACAAATTAAGACTCCCCCAGGTGAGAAAGAGGCTCCAGTTTTATCACTTTTTAGAGGTTTTTCTTCACCTGTCCTTTGGGAATCTGATTTAACTATAGATGATTATCTTTACCTTTTCTTAAATGATAATGATTATTTTTCTAGGTGGGACTCCGGTCAGTATTTGATGCGCGAAATAATTAGAACTAGGCTTTTTAATAAAGCAAATCAATCATTGGAAGATAGGTTTATTTCTGCAATTAAACAATCCATAAACTCTTTAGAAATTAATGATCCTTTTTTCTTGGCAACTCTATTAACAATACCTGGCTTCGCAGAATTGGAATCTTTACTGAATAAAGTGGATCCAATAAATATTTATAGAGAGTCATTAAAATTTCAAATTTTAATTGGTAATGAAATTCTTCAGCAGCTGAGAATACTAGCTAAAAATTTATTTGTTAAGGTTGGCCATGAATGGCCAATGGGTAAAGGAGAAAGAAAACTTTTAGGAATTGCTTGGTCTTATTTAACGCTTGCAGGCGATAAAAACGTTCAGAAGACTTGTGTTGAATCAATAAGTCATTATTCAATGACTATTTCAAGGACAGCTTTGAGTGCATTAAAGCCACTTGATAACGTTAATACTGAAAAAGCTTCTAATTTGTTTTATAACCTTTGGAAAGATAATCCAGTAGTTTTAGATTCATGGTTTGCTTATGAGGCTTCAAGACCTAATAAGCAAGGAATTGATGGTATTGAAAAATTACTATCACATTCTAAATTTGATTGGAAGGCCCCAAATTCAATAAGAGCTGTTCTAGGAGGATTTAGTAAAAACATTGAGTTATTTCATTCTCTTGATGGAGAAGGTTATTTATTTATGGCTGAGAAATTAATACAGGTAGATAAAATCAATCCAATAACGGCTTCAAGAATGGTCAAAATTTTTAGTAAATGGAAAACTTATGTAGAAAAGAATAAGGAAGGAATGTATAAATCTATATTAAAACTAAATCAAGCGAATATATCTTCAAATACAAGAGAAGTAGTGGAACTAATTTTGAAGTAAATTTAGTTAATTATCTGAACATTGAGCTAACAGAACTTTCTTCATGAATTCTCCAAATAGCTTCACCAAGCATATTTGCAACTGATAAGACCTTTAATTGTGGAAAATTTAAATTATTCGGTACTGGAATACTATTAGTCACAATAACTTGTTCAAAAAGACCTTCTTTTGAAAGTCTCTCATATGCAGGTGGAGAGAAAACCGCATGAGATGCACATGCAATAACTTTTTTTGCACCCTCTTTCCTAAGTAATTCAGCTCCGGCACAAATCGTACCTCCAGTGTCAATCATGTCATCAATCAATATTGCAGTTTTACCTGAGACTTCCCCAATCACTGTGAGGCTTTCGGCAACATTATGCCCGGACCTACGCTTGTCAATAATGGCTAGAGGTGAGTCTTCCATTTGCTTAGCAAAAGCTCTTGCTCTGGCTACACCCCCTACATCCGGTGAGACGACTACGATCTCATCAAGTTTCATTGTTGATAGATAATCAACTAAAACAGGTGAACCATATATGTGATCGCAGGGGATATCGAAATAACCTTGGATTTGCGCCGAATGCAAATCCATTGCAAGTACTCTATCTACGCCTGATTTGACAAGAATATTTGCGGTTAGTTTCGCAGTTATTGACTCTCTACCTGCAGTCTTTCTGTCCGCTCTGGCGTAACCAAAGTAAGGAATTACAGCTGTAATTTGCCTAGCAGATGCTCTCTTGCAGGCATCCACCATGATCATCAGCTCCATTAAGCTGTCATTAACAGGAGCACATGTTGGCTGTATAAGAAAAACATCACATCCTCTAATTGATTGCTGGATTTGAACATAAAGCTCCCCATCCGCAAACCTTTTTGAAACTAGAGGAACATTAGTTACCCCCATATAAGTCGCAATTTCTTTGGCTAATGCTGTATTGGATGTCCCGCTAATTAATCTGAGTCTATTAGTGTCATGCTTGAGATTAGTAGACTCAGGTTGTACTGCAGTAATAAAACTGGTCACGGTTCCACCGCAAGCAAGAAATAATATTACTAATCTACTTTATGTTGATACATGATCATCTAAAAGCTCTTTTTTATTTTTTCTTATAAAACTTGATTCTCTTCTTTGAAATGTTGAAACATTGCCCTGTCTTATGTTTTGGGTGGTTGAGTAAAAGAGATCTCATCTGAAGAATTTCCTTTTGAAAACATTAATAAGTTGTCCTCAAGTAAAGGCTTAAAGTTTATTAAGGGTGATTTTGCTAAGAATCAAGGCTAAAGAAAGCTTGATTTAGGTATATTAGGCATTTAAAGAGTTGGAATCGTTTTGAATTAAAAAATATAAATCCTAAGTTATAGTCTTCGCTTTTGTTGATGGCTAACTCTAAGTCATATTAAGCCTTTCAACTAAATAATGCTATTTGCCTCAAATATATTCACTATTTTGTTTTAACTATTGAAAAATTTTAGTTTTTCTCAAATAAATGTTTAAATTATTAATAGGTTTGTTAATATAAAATTACTAAAAATATTTTTTTGATATTTAAGAAAAAGATTTCCCATTTCACAATGGAATCCATTTTAAAATTAATAAAAAAATAGCATTATTAGTATTTATTTACTATTTTTTTGAGATAACAAAAAGTGAAATTGGAAAGAACTTCAGGAATCCTTCTTCATCCAACCTCGTTACCTGAGAGTCCAATCTGTGGTGGTTTTGGTAACTCCGCTCGGGTATGGCTTAATGAACTTGCTTCATCTGGGGTAGGCGTTTGGCAGTTTTTACCACTTGCTCCTACTGATTCATTTGGATCGCCTTATAGTTCTCCATCAAGCTTTGCTTTTAACCCATGGTTCCTTGATCAAAATGATCTATTGAAAGAAGGTTTTTTGAATAATAATATAGAAAAATATTCTTCCAAAAATGACTCTTTTGATAAGAGAGTTGATTTTCAATTAGCTAATGCAAAAGTTAAGTTCTTACGCTCTTCTTTGGTTGATTGTTGGGACAATCAAAATAGAACTATTCAAGAAGAATTTGAAAAATGGTGTTCAAGTCAATTTTGGTTAGATGATCATTCCATATTTATGGAACTTAAGATTCAAAATAATGATCTTCCATGGTGGGAATGGCCAGATAAATATGCACTTCGGGATAAGAAAGAATTAGCAATTTGGAAAAAAGATAACCAAAAAGAATTGTTAGGACATAATTTGCTTCAATGGCATTTAGACAGACAGTGGAAATTAATTAGAAGACTTGCAAAAAATCTTGGGATTTTATTGTTTGGAGACGTTCCTTTTTATGTATCAAAAGATAGTGCGGATGTATGGAGTAATCGATCGTTATTTTCTATTTTAACTAATTCAGCTACATACCTTCAAAGCGGCGTGCCGCCTGATTATTTCTCTGAGACTGGGCAGCTTTGGGGAACCCCTGTATATCGTTGGAGTAGGCACAAAGCTAGTAAATATAGATGGTGGAGAAAAAGGATTTCAAGGCATCTAGAACAGGTTGATTTTTTACGTCTTGATCATTTTCGTGCTCTTGAAGCTTTTTGGGCAGTTCCAGGTAAAGATAAAACAGCTGAGAATGGTTTTTGGTTGCCTTCCCCTGGAAAAGAAATACTTGGTTTGATCAAAAAAGATTGTAGTGGTTTGCTTCCTTTGGTGGCTGAAGATTTGGGTCTCATAACTTCAAAAGTTGAAAAGTTACGTGATGATTATGAATTAGCAGGAATGAAGATACTTCAATTTGCTTTTGATGGGAATTTAGATAATCCTTATTTGCCGGAAAACATTAAAGATGAAAATTGGATTGTTTATACCGGGACACACGATAATGCAACTTCTCTAGGTTGGTGGAGAGAAATGGATCAAGATAGAAAAGAGCAAATCAGACAAAGGTTTGGTGATTATGAGAATTTCTCTTCTTGGGAATTGATTCGAATTGGTATGGAAACTAAAGCCAAATTATTTGTAGCTCCTATGCAAGATTTATTAAATCTTGATGATAGCTCTAGATTAAATAAACCTGGCACAATAGAAAATAATTGGTCATGGAGATTATCTAGAAATGATTTGAATATTAAAGAATCTTTAAGAAGGTATGGTGATTTGGCTAAGGCAAATAAAAGATAAACTTACTGATCTTTTTGATTGTTAATTATAGCTCTATTTTTTATGATTATCTTTTCTGTAATGATCGGTTCAGTCGAAACGCTATTAATTTTTATAAGGTATCTTTGTTGACTATTAAGAGCCAATATCGATAAAAGCATAAATAAAATATATAATAAGCTTCCAATCCAGCTATTGAGAAAGTCTATATTTATAAAATTAAATTTAAATCTAGATATAGAAATAAAACTATCTCTTTGTATTAATAAACCATTTAAACTTCCTACTTCTAAATTGAGTTTTCTCTCAATACTTTTAATCATTGCAATCAAGTAGATTGTTTCTGGTAAATTTTTTTTTGATCCATTCTCAATAGCTATTAGTACATTTCTTGAGATTTTTGTCTCTCTCGATAGTTGCTCTAATGAAATCCCAGCTTTCTTTCTTTGAGTTTTAAATAAGTTAATTGCATCATGAAAATTTTTATCAGAACAAGTATTGTCTGGCTCAGATAATAAACTAGATGAGTGTTTCTTAAAGAGGAAATTTAAAGCCATAAAATGCAAATATTTTTAATTAACAATTAAATCCATTCCTTATTTAAATTATTCACATTAGAAGAATTCATCTATTTCTTTAACTGTTCCAGCTTCAACTTGATTTAATAAATCTTTGATGGCCTTCCACATGCTTGTGCCAAAAAGTATTGAGATTAATGAAGAAAATATTAGAGATTTAATAATAGAAAAGTTTAGTATGGTTAAGGCACTTATAAAAATAATGGTAAGACCCGTGAAGAATGAAAACCAACTTGATATTGTTGTAGGGTTCTCTAGTGGTATGGGAGATATCTTTTTTGTTGTCCAATTATTGAGTTTTGATTTCATAATATCTGCAAAAATTAATCCAGACATAAGACATATAAATGCACCACAAGATAGCCAAAAAATAGGATCTTCAATTGGCTTTATTTGTTGATATTCAGATATGTATTCATCTATATTTTGTAGATATGCGTCATCTAAATTAACTGCAATAAATGTGATTAAAGTTTGAATATTGATGTTTATCATGTTTTAAATTTTTATTAAATTTTTGTTATTATATTTTATAAAAATCATCTATGCAACTTGTGTGTTGTTTTGTTTTGTTAGACCTGCAGCCATCCTTAAGGGATTGAATGTTTTTCGTACTAGCTTGATTAATTGTTTCATATCTTTTGTGTCTATTCTTTCATCTTTAATTATACTCATCAGTAAGTTTTTCCTTATTAGAGAGCCCCTTGAGCTTGTTAAGAGCTTAAGACCTGCTCCTGCTACTGGAATTAATTCTTTTGCCGGGGTTTTTGAATCTTGTACTATCACATCAAATAAATTTTCTATTCTTTCAACCCTTAGATGACCATTTTGATCAAATATAACATCTAATAATATATTTATCATTTCATTTGTATCTGAAGTAAGTAATCTTTTAGCTACATAAGGATAGGCTAAGTCTATAATTTTAAAATCAGGATCTAAGCGAAGAGCAAGTCCTTCTTGGCTAATTACTGCTCTGATAATTAAAGCAAATCTTGCTGGGACTCTAAAAGGATAATCAAACATTAATTCGGAGAATTTATTGGTGATTTCTTTGAAATTAAAAGATGCAACATCTTTACCAATTGCACTTCCAAGTACTTCTTTTAATACAGGTATTAGAGGTTTGAGATCTTGTTCTTTATTGAGAAAACCTAAACTTTGAAAGTCTTTTGCTACGGAATGAAAATCATTATTGATCAAATGAACAATTGCACCAGTAAGAGTTAATCTATCTTCCTCTGAAATTGAGTCCATCATTCCGAAATCAACGTAGGCTATATTTCCTAAATCACCATTATGTCCTTGAAGAGCAAACATGTTGCCTGGATGAGGGTCTGCATGAAAGTATCCGAACTCTAATAATTGTTGTATTCCACTGATAACACCAGTTCTAATAATTTTTGATGGATTTAAATTATTTACCAACAATTCATTTCTATCTTTTAACTTTGTTCCATCAACCCAGCTTGTAGTTAGTACTTTTACTGATGATAAATGTCTTTCTACTTTTGGTATGGTAACTGACTTATTATTATGAAAGAGGGTAGAAAATTTTTCAGCATTATTAGCTTCTTTTTTATAATCAACTTCATCAAATAAACTTCTCCCAAACTCATCTATTATTTCACCTAATCCAAACCCAAGATTTAATGGAAGTATCGGGGCACTAAGAACACCAAGAATTTTTATAATAACAATATCTCTTCTAATGTTAAATATCAGAAGAGGTCTCTGAACTTTTACTGCTACCCAATAATTCATAGTTAGTTTTGCTTTATAAACCTGTCCAAGACTTGCTGAGGCTATTGGTTTAGATGGAAATTCTTCAAAAAGTTCATTAGCTGGTCTCCCTAACTCATTTTCGATAATTTCAAGTGCCTTTTCATGAGAAAAAGAAGGTAAGTTATCTTGTAAGTTTGTTAATTCTTCAAGCCAATCCTTTCTTATTAGATCTGGCCTGGTTGAAAGTGCTTGACCTACTTTTATAAAACAGGGACCCAGACCAATAAGTGTCTTAAGTAGAAATTTAGCTAGATTCTTCTGAATCTTTTCATCATTGCTTGAACCTTGAAAAATAAGTCTTGCTAACAGTAGTGATATTGCACCAACTATCTGAACAAATCTAGGCACTAATATCCACGGCCTTGAAATTAACCAGATTAAATCTCTTTTGAAATCGTATTTCATGAATCCATCATAAGTTCTTTTAGCCTCACCTCTATGAAGTTCTTTTGGTTTGCTTACTGACTAATTTAACTACATTGATTTTAGGTATTCCTTTTATTCTATGGGGCTTTTTAACTTGCTTTCTGCTGATAGAAGCGAAAATCTTTTCTTGCCAGCCCATGGAAGAGGGAAAGCACTCCCCAAAAAGGTACGAAACCTATTGAAGCTAAGACCAGGTATTTGGGATTTACCAGAGCTCTTTGAGATTGGTGGTCCGTTGATTAGAGAAGGAGCAATAGCAGAAAGTCAAAAGTCTTCTGCCTTCGAAGTTGGTGTTGATAGATGTTGGTATGGAGTTAATGGTGCGACGGGTTTACTTCAAAGCTCATTGCTTGCTCTAGCTCGTCCTGGTCAAGCTATTCTCATGCCCAGGAACATTCATAAAAGTTGTATTCAAGCATGTTTGTTTGGAGGCTTGATACCAATACTTTTTGATATCCCTTTTTTAACTGATCGAGGTCATGCAGCTGTTTTTGATAGGAAATGGCTTCAGAGGGTTTTTCAAAAAGCCAAAGAACTTAAAGAAGATATAGCGGCTGTAGTTTTAGTTAACCCCACATATCAAGGTTATTCTGCAGATATTGAATCTCTGATTAAGGAGATTCATTCACATTCTCTGCCAGTATTGGTTGATGAGGCTCATGGCGCTTATTTAATAAGCCAAATCAGGTCAGATTTACCTAAGTCAGCCATCTTTCTTGGTGCAGATCTTGTTGTTCACTCTCTTCATAAATCTGCACCAGGATTAGTTCAATCCGCAGTTTTATGGTCGCAAGGCGACAAGGTTGACCCATTTAAAATCGAAAGAAGTATTGAATTGCTTCAAACTTCAAGCCCAAGCTCTTTGTTATTAGCTTCCTGTGAAAGCTCAATAAAGGAACTTATTGAAACTAAAGGGCTAAGGAAATTGAAATACCGTTTGGAAGAAGCTGAGTTATTGAAAGATTTTTTGATTAATAAGGAGGTGCCTCTCCTTAAAAACAGTGATCCACTAAAAATCATTCTTCACACATCAAAATTCGGATTGAGTGGTATTCAAGTTGATAAAAGGTTTATTAAAAAAAGAATAATTGGTGAATTGGCTGAGCCGGGAACACTTACTTTTTGTCTTGGACTTTCTTCTCACAAGAGATTAGGAAAAAGATTTGTAAGAATTTGGAATGAAATCCTTACATCTTTTGGCCAACAAAAATCTTATTTTTTTAAAAGACCACCTTTTAGTGTGGTTTCTAAGCCATACAAGCCTTGCTCTCATTCCTGGGGGTCGAATTTTGAGAAGGTGAATTTGCACGATGCTATAGGAAGAATTTCGGTTGAGATGGTTTGCCCTTATCCTCCTGGGATACCTTTATTAATTCCAGGTGAGATTTTGGACGAAGCTCGTGTCGATTGGTTGATAGAGCAAAAATGCTTTTGGCCAGAGCAAATCTCTGATTTTGTAAGAGTTATTTCTTGATTAATAATATCTACTTATCAGCTATAATGAAATTTACTATTATTAGCGCCTTTTAAGTATGTTTTATAAAAGAAAGCTATATTTTTTTATTTGAATTAATGTTTTTAGCTGTTTCGAAAAAGAGATTATTAAGTGGACTTTTAGTTGGTGCTTTTGGCTTTTTAATAGTTTCTCTTGGTGATTGGTGGTTTTCTATCGCAATAAGTTTGATTGTTCATTTGGCTCTTCTAGAGTTCTTTCGAATGGCAGAGTTTACTGGGATAAGACCAGCTACTAAGACAACATTATTAGCCTGTCAAATATTACTTTTCTTCACTCAATTATCTTCTCTTGGATATGTTTCTATTGAAATATCAGATGCTATTTTGCCATTGTCTGGTGCCGCAATTTGTGGTTGGTTATTGTTGCAACCTGTTACTGGCTCCATTGCGGATGTAGCAGCATCAATATTCGGATTATTTTATTTAGGTTTCTTGCCAAGTCATTGGATTAAGTTAAGAAATATTTTAGAAACTGATTTAACAAATAACGTCAACTTGATTCCCACTGATTGGTCATCATCTATTACATTTGGAATGCTGATAACTTTCTCTACATGTTTTATGATTGTTGGATTTGATATAGGCTCTTATTTCGTAGGCAAGAAGTTTGGTAATCATTCATTGTCTCCAATTTCTCCTTCTAAAACTGTTGAAGGTGTTTTTGGAGGATTAATATTTTCAATATTAATAGGAGCTTTTTGTGGATATCTACTTAAATGGGAATTTGGAATATTTATTGGAATATTTATTGGCATTTTAGTAGCATTGTTTTCTCTAGTAGGAGACTTAACTGAATCCATGTTGAAAAGGAATGCAGGGTTAAAAGATTCGGGTGATTTTTTACCTGGTCATGGAGGGATACTTGATAGAATAGATAGTTATTTATTTACTCCAGCAATTGTATTTTACATAGTAATTTTATTATCACCATTAATTATTTCCTGAAACATTTAAAAACTTATAGATGCATTTGCAAAAATATTAATTAAATTATTTTCTATATGTATTTTTTCAACATATATTTTATCTTCAAGAGGGATCTGAATGATTTTAGTATAAGTTTTATTTCCTAAATAGACCTTACCTTTTTCTGTTTTAATATTAATAGCTTCTTCTTTCTTTATATTGATATTTTTATTAGAAACTTTCATTGATAATTGACCATCCCTTATTATTATATCTTCATATTTCTCTTGGTTTAATATTTTTTTGCTAATCATATTGCCAATCCAATTCCAACTCTTGGATAATAAAATTGTTCTGAGTGAATTTTGAGTTAATGAAATTTTGAAATTTATTATGGGATTATTTTCAAAATATAATTCCTTATTGCTTAAATTTAATTTTATTTTCAGTTGATTAGCTACCAACTCGAATTCATCGAATAGAAGCTCTTTATAATTTATATCTTGTGCAATGATATTAATTTTATTTATTTCACCTTTAATAATTTGAAAAGAACTGGAGACAACGTCAATTTTAAGATTACTAATCTTTTTACACTCTTTTATAACTAATATTCTTATGCCGTTTTCTAATAATTTAACAAGAATTCCTTTCTCTTGAATAAGTTTTGCAGCCATTTTATATTTTAAACTTTTCCCAAGCCTCAGCGACTAGTTTTGGTTCTTCTAAATGTGGAAGATGTCCTGAATTTGTTGCTATTTCTATGTTGGAATTATAGCTCCTGTTTATTTCATTCTTTTCATTCTTAGGAATAATTCTGTCATATTTCCCTAATATGATTTTCAGAGGTTGAGTTGGTTTTGGGAGTCCGCAATCAGATACTCCTCCATCTGCCGCAAAATCTGCCAAGGATGATTGCCAACCAGGAACTTTTAAATGTAAGGAGGCTATTTGCTCTTCTGCAGGACCAACACTATTTGTCGGATCAGCGAAGGCCTGTCTACATAAGCCTCTTCGAACAAAAGGTTGACTAAGGAAAAAGGCCCCCAAATGATTAAAGGGCCAAGGGATTTTTGGGTTTTTGCCTGCTAAACCTGCTGGTGATAAAAGCAGTAATTTATTGACTTTCTTTGGGTTTCGTCTTGCGAGTTCTAGAGCTAACGCCCCACCCATTGAGGCACCTATTAGTCCTATGGGTTGATTCTTTGAAAAATAGTTCAAAACAGAATTAAGATGCTTCATCAAATATTTAAATCCATATTTATTACCACTAGATCTAGGACAAAAGCCAAATCCATATAGGTCTGGAATTATTAATTTATTATTTTTTGCTAGAAGAGGTGTGAGACGTCTAAATTCAAGAAAACAACTATCAAAACCATGTATGAGAAGAATTTGTTTTCCTTTGCCTGTTAATACTGTTGGAAATAAATCAGATTTATTTGGTGAAATACCTTCCAGTTTAATCCATTTAAGATATTCAAATAGTTTAGTTGCTTGGTTGTCAATGATTTGATCTTGTATCTCATTAATGTATGCCTTAGTAGCATTTATTGTATCTATATTTTTATTTACATTCTGATTCAAAGCTCTTAAGTATTATTTATTTTTATTTTGGAGTTTGTATGCACTGATTGAAAACTTTGAATTGATTCTAAAAGATCTTTCTCAGTTATTGGGAAAGGTAATTGATGTATATCAGAGTTAGTATTGCATGCAAATTTACAGGCTTTACGTAGTTCATCCGAGGTCGTATTTCTAAGACAAATAGACTCAATTGAAATAGGAAGATTTAGTTGGGAGAAGAAATCTATAAGTTGTGACTTGGCTTGTTTTGGTAATTGACTGTGTGAATTTTTCTCTTCTAGGTGTAGTTGAACTAGTAAACCAAATCCAACAAGTTCCCCATGAAGTGGCTTGTTGGTATATTCAAGCTGAGTGAAGCCATTGTGGATAGGATGCGCTGCTGCTGTTCTGCATTGAGCACCTCCAAGCCCTCCAATCATTCCAGCAGTCAGTGCACATCCTTCTGCAACAGTTTCCCAAGAATTGCTTAGTGGATCTAAGAAAGCCTGAAAACCGTTTAAAAACAATTGATCTCGTAAAACACGAGCCATCTGAACTGCTTGTTGCACAAAACCGTCCTTGCTTGTACTGCTGGTTAATGATGACTCATACCATTTTGCTACAGCATCTGCCATTCCACTAGCAAGTGTTCTTGGTGGCGCGGCTCTAACAATTTTGTGATCAAAGATCAGTAAGTTTGGACAGCTTCTTAAAGTCACATCTTTTACGAACTTGCCATCGGGGGTATATACATTGGATAAAGAAGTCCATCCAGCACATGTTGAAGCACTTAGTGGAACAGTTATGCAATTAAGTCGAAGTAAATCAGCAATCAATTTCCCCGCATCAAGTACTTTCCCTCCTCCTGCTGCAATAATTCCATCACAGTTGTTGTTTTTTGAAATTAGGTATGCATTTTGGACATCTAATTCACAACAATCATGATTTAATTCGAAAGAGATTGGTTGAATACCTTTTAAAAGAAGATCTTTTTTGAATGAAGCTCTTATTCTCTTTGTAGAACTACTTCTACCTATTATTAAAGGCCTTTTGCATAATTTGGCTATTAGATCCAACGATTTAATCCAAGCTCCATCTCCCCTAACAATCTTTGAAGGTGAAATGCTGTGATTATTTATAGACATTTAACTGTTCTATTGAAAGTTATACAGAGGCACTAGCTAATTCAGGCGTTGAACTATCTTTTCCAAGATGTTTAACAATTACTTTTTTACTTTCATCAATATCAACCTCTGCTTTATCTCCGTCTTTTATCCTTCCAGATAAAACTTCTTCAGCAAGACTATCTTCCAATAGCCTCATCACTGCTCTTCTTAAAGGTCGTGCCCCATAAGAAGGATTGTATCCTTCTTCGACTAATCTTTCTTTGAAATCATCTGACACTGTTAAAGATATTCCTTTCTCTTTTATTCTCAAGAATACTTCCTTTAACATAATTTCTGCTATGTCTTTAACTTCGTCTCTAGAAAGTTGTCTGAATACAATTATTTCATCCAATCTATTGAGAAATTCAGGACGGAAATATTGCTTTAGTTCTTCATTGACTAGAGATTTTATTCGATTGTATTGAGAATCTTCTACATTCTCTCCTGAGAATTCAAAGCCTAGTCCACCGCCGCCTTTCTCTATAACTTTAGATCCAATATTAGAAGTCATTATTATTAATGTATTTTTGAAATCAACAGTTCTTCCTTTTGAATCGGTTAATCTACCTTCTTCTAATAATTGAAGGAGCAGGTTAAATACATCAGGATGTGCTTTCTCTATTTCATCGAATAAAACAACTGTATAAGGTCTTCTTCTTACAGCTTCCGTTAATTGTCCACCTTCATTGAAACCTACGTATCCAGGAGGAGAACCTATTAATTTACTGACAGTATGTCTTTCCATAAATTCGGACATATCTAGACGTATCATTGCTTCTTCACTACCAAAGAAGTAGGCCGCTAACGCTTTGGTAAGTTCAGTTTTTCCTACTCCAGTTGGACCAGAAAAAATGAAACTAGCAATTGGTCTATTTGGATTTTTGAGGCCAACTCTTGCTCTCCTGATTGCTTTTGAAACAGCTTTAACTGCTTCGTCTTGACCAATCAGTCTTTGATGTAAAGTCTCTTCCATGTTGAGAAGTTTTACTGATTCACTCTCAGTTAATTTCTGGACAGGCACACCAGTCCATGAGGCGACGATATGAGCAATATCTTCTTCATTAACAATAGGTTGGGCAATTTTTAATTCATCAGACTGAGCAGTAACTTGTTCAGAATTCTCATTGTTTCTCTCCGAAATATTATTAGGTTCAGAATTTTCATTTGATGATGTTTTTTGTCTTATGTTCTGTAAAAGATTTCTAATTTTATCTCTAAGTTCAACTTCTTTTTCCCTAAGCTCTCCAGCTTGAGTGAAATCTTGATCTCTTACTGCTTCTTCTTTACTCTTTTGTATTTTCCTTAATTCTTTATCAACTTCTTTAGCCTCTGGAGGCAATTTGGAGTTAAGTAGTCTGACCCTACTTCCTGCTTCATCTATTAGGTCTATAGCTTTATCAGGTAAAAAACGATCTGAGATATACCTATCCCCAAGATTTGCAGCAGCATCAAGAGCTTCATCGGTGATTTTTAATCTATGATGTTGCTCATATCTTTCTCGTAATCCTTTAAGGATTTCGATTGTATCTTTGATTGAGGGTTCTCCAATCATTACAGGTTGGAACCTTCGCTCTAATGCGGCATCTCTTTCAATGTGTTTGCGATATTCATCTAGAGTTGTAGCTCCAATACATTGAAGTTCTCCTCTTGCTAAAGCAGGTTTTAATATATTTGCAGCGTCAATTGCTCCTTCAGCAGCACCTGCTCCTATTAAAGTGTGAACTTCATCAATAACGAGAATCACGTTTCCAGCAGACTTAATTTCTTCCATTATTTTTTTTAGTCTTTCTTCAAACTCACCTCTATATTTTGTTCCAGCTACTAGTAAACCAATATCAAGAGTTAATACTCTTTTTTCTTCGAGTATGTCAGGAATATTTCCTTGTTGGATTCTTTGAGCAAGTCCTTCAGCTATGGCTGTTTTACCAACTCCTGGCTCCCCTATTAAGACGGGATTGTTTTTTGTTCTTCTACCCAATATTTGAATTACACGATCAATCTCTGAATGCCTTCCAACTACTGGGTCTAGCTTTGATTCACTAGCTAACTGAGTAAGATTTGTTCCAAACTCGTCAAGTGTTGAGGTTTTAGCTGATCCTTTAGAAGAACCTGCTCCTGTTGTAACTTCTGCAGTTTCACCAAGCATTCTTACAACTTGTGTTCTGACTTTTGTTAGATCAACTCCTAAATTTTCAAGAACTCTTGCAGCAACTCCTTCGCCTTCTCTAATCAGCCCAAGCAATAGATGTTCGGTTCCAATGTAATTATGACCTAGCTGACGGGCTTCTTCCAATGAAAGTTCAAGTACTCTTTTGGCTCTTGGTGTGAAGGGTATTTCTACAGCAACGAATCCTGACCCTCTTCCTATTATTTTTTCAACTTCTACCCTGGAATCTTTTAAGTTGACCCCCATCGATTTAAGAACTTTAGCAGCTACTCCAGTTCCTTCACCTATTAGTCCTAGAAGGATTTGCTCAGTTCCAACGAAATTGTGCCCAAGGCGTCTTGCCTCCTCTTGAGCGAGCATGATCACTTTTATAGCCTTTTCTGTAAACCTCTCAAACATTTAGCTTTTGCCTTTAACTATTTAACCTAATTTATCAGGGTTAAGTGTGAAATGTGTACGGTTAGGTTTTTTTTTATAAAGGGTAAATATTAAATGTTCGTTGAAAAATAATTAAAAGTATTAATTGATGCAAAGGAGTGACTATTTATTTGTTTTTTGATTTCGGTAAACCGTACTTAATTGTTGAATTTATGATTTGTTAAGAGTTTCTTTGTAGAGAATAAGAGCATCACTTCCATCTTTATAAAAATTAGATCTATTTCCTACTGTTTTGAAGCCCATCGATTTATAAAAAGCAATCGCTGGCTCGTTATTGTTTTTAACTTCTAAATACATGTGATTTGTTTGAAGTGATTTTGATCGTTTGATTAATTCTGACAATAGAAATCTTCCTAGTCCTTTCCTTTGATGCCTTGGATGAACAGCTAAAAAAGTAATTTGTAATTCATCTATTACTAACCAAGCGGAACATAGGCCTAAAAGTTTTTTTGTTCCCAAATCTATAATTCCTAGGCAAATCCTTTTAGGGTCAGTGAGTTCTCTTAACCATTGAGATTTTGACCAAAGACCATTTAAAGATTTTTGATCTAAATCAAGGCATTCATTTAAATGCATTATGTCAAGTTGAATTATTGAGAGATTCATATCTAACTATTAATTATTTAATCCCTTGTTCTTTAAAAAGAATACTAATTGGTTGATTGATCTCTAGATTGGTTAAATATTAAATAAAAATTCTATGCACGGATCAAAGGCTTTTGAACCTAAAGTGGATATAGATAGTCCAAATCGAAACATAGCTCCTATTTCTTCAGAAATTAATGAGAATGAAAAATTAGTTGTTGGTGGTTGTCAGCTTAGTGAACTCGCAAAAAAATATGGCACACCTCTATATGTCTTTGATGAGTTGTCACTTAGGACTGCATGCAAAACTTATATTTCTTCTTTGAAAAAACATTATCCTGGAGAATCACTTCCTCTATATGCTTCAAAAGCAAATAGCTCACTAGCTATTTGTGCAGTTATTGCTTCTGAGGGGTTTGGACTTGATGCAGTATCAGAAGGTGAATTACTTACTGCTTTAAAGGGCGGTGTGAAAGGGCAAGATATTGTTTTTCATGGAAATAACAAATCTCATGATGAATTGAATCTTGCCTATAAAAATAATGTCACGATTGTTTTAGATAATTATCACGATATTGAGCTGCTAAAGAATATTGCCTCTGATAACAGCCCAGCAAAGTTAATGTTGAGGTTTACTCCTGGCATTGAATGTCATACACATGAATATATTAAGACTGGACATTTGGATAGTAAATTCGGTTTTGACCCCGATGAGCTTAAGTCAGTTCTAGAAGAATTAAAAACATATAACTGGGCAAATTTATCTGGTTTACATGCACACATAGGGTCTCAAATTTTTGAGGTTCAACCCCATATTGATCTTGCTGATGTTATGGCTGATGCTTTAAAGCTTGCGGAGGAAATTGGTCACTCAATAACTGATTTAAATCTAGGTGGCGGTCTAGGAATAAAATATGTACAAGAAGATAATCCTCCTTCAATTGAAGAATGGGTTGAAGTTATTTCTCATGCTGTTGTTAAAGCTTGTAGGGAAAGAAATTTAAATTTGCCAAGATTAATGTGCGAACCTGGCAGATCTCTTGTAGCTAATTCAGGACTCACTCTTTACAAAATTGGAGCTAAAAAAATTGTTCCTGGCGTTAGAACTTATTTATCTATTGATGGAGGGATGAGTGATAATCCGCGTCCAATAACATATCAGTCTCTATATAGTGCCTGTTTAGTAGATAAACCATTAAATAAAAATCTTGAAAAAGTTACTATCGCTGGTAAGCATTGTGAGTCTGGAGATATTTTATTGAAAGATTTTCTTCTTCCGTCTTGTGAAAGTGGAGAGTTTCTTGCTGTGTTTGGAACAGGTGCATACAATTATTCAATGAGTTCCAATTACAATAGAATACCAAGACCTGCAACAATTATGGTTGGGAAAGGTTCGGCCGAATTGACTCAAAGGAGAGAACTTCCTGAAGATCTATTGCAATTAGATGTATTACCTGATCGCTTTATTCCCAAGAGTTAGGTAAGTTGAAATAACGTTGGAGTGTAGGAGTGAATTTCTGGTGGTTTATAAACTTGCGTGTTCTCCTTGATGTCTTATTTGCTTCTTCTCTTGGAGTTCTTCTTTTTACAAGAGTAAAAGAACAAAGAACATTATGGCTTTTAAGAGGCTATCTCTTCCTGGTCTCATTAGCGTGGTTCGTTCAAAGATTTGCAAATTTACCAATTACATCAAAACTTGTAGATGCTTTGGTATTAGCTTGTTCATTATCTTTGGCAATTTTATGGCAAGGAGAATTAAGGAGATTAATGGAATTATTAGGCACTGGACGATTGGCTGTGATCCTTGGAAATACTCAAAAAGAATTTAGGGCAAGTTCTAATACTTTCGCTCAATTAACTGAAGCTGCAGGTCGCTTATCACAAAATAGAAAAGGAGCATTGATTGTTGTTGATATGGGTAGTGACTTACGTCCTGAAGATTTCCTTTTCCCTGGAGTTCCCATTGACGCGCAATTGTCATCTGAATTGTTATTGAATCTTTTTGCAACTGACACCCCTCTTCATGATGGAGCGGTTTTAGTAAAGGGAAATAGAATTATTTCAGCAGGTGTGATTTTGCCCCTTTCAAGGCAAGGAATTAGTAGGTACGGAACTAGACATTTGGCGGCTCTAGGCATAACTGAAAGATTTGATCGATGTATTTGTGTTGTAGTTTCAGAAGAATCGGGTACCTTATCTTTAGCTAGTCAAGGAAGACTAGAAAGACCTATTACTAGCAGTCGATTACTTGACCTTTTGAAGGAATTGTTGGATCCTTCAAACGTGTCTGGATCTAAGTCCACCAGCATTAATTCTTCTGTGAAAACAACTTCCTCTAATATTGAATCCAAAGTTGCTAAATCAAGAGTTAATCTTGGGCAAATTAATGACAGCAAGGAGTCTTTGAATTGACTTACCCTTCTGTAATAAGCACAGATAATTCTAGAAAGGTATCCCCATTACCTAAAGATTTAGATCGTCTTCGTATGCCCAATCATATTGCGGTTATTATGGATGGAAATGGGAGGTGGGCAAAAGCAAAGGGTTTGCCAAGAACGATTGGACATACAGCTGGGGTTGAGGCTCTAAAAACTACTTTGCACTTGTGTAGTAATTGGGGCATAGGAGCACTAACTGTTTATGCTTTCTCAACTGAAAATTGGTCTAGACCTAGTGAAGAGGTGAATTTCTTAATGACTCTTTTTGAAAGTGCTCTTAAGCGTGAATTGACTAATTTAAAAGCTGAGGAAGTAAAAATCAATTTTTTGGGTGATCTTGATCCACTTCCTATTGCTTTAAAGGACTTAATAAAAGAGTCGGTTGAATCAACCTCCAACAATAAAGGTATTCATTTTAATGTGTGCACTAATTATGGGGGACGACGAGAATTAGTACGGGCTGCCCAAAAGTTGGCAGAACGTTCTGTTAAAGGTGAATTAGATCCTTCTTTAATAGATGAAAATGTATTTGCCTCTGAATTATTTACAGCTAGTGAGGTGGATCCAGACTTACTTATTAGAACTAGTGGTGAAAAAAGAATAAGTAATTTTCTTCTATGGCAATTAGCTTATGCTGAAATTCATGTTACAGATGTATTATGGCCAGATTTTAACTCCGATACTCTTACAAAGGCACTACTTGACTATCAATCTAGAAGAAGGAGATTTGGAGGTGTATAACTAATATAATTTAATATCTTTAGTTCTATGATTTTTTGTAGATTATCAGCTAAAACTATATAGCAATTAAATTTTAATATTCAAATCCTTTTATGACTCTAATCAATCCTAATATTCAGGCATCTAATAAATTCACTTTCAAAGATGAATCATACTTAGATTTTAATTCCATAAAAGGTGGAGATATTAGACATGATTGGTCGTTAAAGGAAGTAAAACAAATACTTGATCTGCCATTAATGGATTTATTGTGGAGAGCTCAAATAGTTCATAGGTCTTACAACCCAGGTTACAAAGTTCAACTTGCTTCTCTACTAAGTGTGAAGACAGGTGGGTGCTCAGAAGACTGCTCATATTGCCCCCAATCTGTGCACAACGAAACTAGTGTTGAACCTATCCCTGCTCTTCAAGTTAAGTCAGTCCTTAATAGAGCAAGGGCGGCTAAAGATGCGGGCGCAGACAGATTTTGTATGGGTTGGGCTTGGCGTGAGATCAAAGACGGAAAAGCGTTCGATTCAATGCTTGAAATGATTAGAGGTGTTAGAGAGCTTGGTCTTGAAGCATGCGTTACCGCTGGGATGATTACTGATTCACAAGCCTCGAGATTGGCAGAAGCAGGTTTAACAGCTTATAACCACAATTTAGATACAAGTCCTGAGCATTATTCGAACATTATTTCAACAAGAACATATCAAGATCGACTCGAAACATTAAAAAGAGTACGTATGGCTGGAATTACAGTTTGTTGTGGTGGGATTATTGGGATGGGCGAATCTGTCTCTGATAGAGCCTCTTTACTCAAAGTTTTAGCAACTTTAGACCCACATCCAGAGAGTGTCCCTATTAACGCTTTGGTTTCTGTAGAGGGAACACCAATGGAAGACATGTCTTCCATTGATCCTTTGGAGATGGTTCGTATGGTTGCAACAGCAAGGATTATCATGCCTAAGAGTCGAATAAGACTTAGCGCAGGAAGACAACAATTAGGTAGAGAAGCTCAGATACTATGTCTACAATCTGGAGCTGATTCTATTTTTTATGGAGATACGCTTTTGACAACTAGTAACCCTGAGGTTGAGGCTGACCGAAAGCTTTTGGCTGATGCTGGAATTAATGCGAATTTCTCTCTAGAAAAGTAGGTATGAAAACAGAGGAGAGTCTCAAGAAAGTTGAATACCAAGTCGCAGCGTTCTACAAATTTTTGTCGTTACTTGATGAAGATATTGTTTTAATTAAAGAAGAATTGTCGGAATTAGCAAAGAATAAAGAAATAAAAGGAACAACCTTAATAGCTTCTGAAGGAATTAATGGTACAGTTTGTGCTAGTGAAAATGCTATTAAGCAATTTATTGAAAGATTAAAACAATTATTAAAGATATCTGATATTGACGTTAAATATAGTTGGACTGAGAAACAGGCCTTTAGACGCTTCAAGGCTCGTAAGAAAAAAGAAATCGTCACGATTGGGCTAAAACAAATTAATCCGACTAAATCTGTGGGTAAATATATAAAAGCTGGTGAATGGAATGAGTTTTTAGAAGATCCAAATAGTGTCGTTATTGATACCCGCAATGAGTATGAAATTAAAATTGGAAACTTTGCAGGAGCTTTAAATCCTCACACAAGCTCATTTCGTGAATTTCCCGCATGGGTACAAAAGCATTTAAAACCTTTAATCGAAGAGAATCCCTCTTTAAAAATAGGAATGTATTGTACAGGTGGAATAAGATGCGAAAAAGCCACTTCGTATTTAATAGAAGAAGGCTTTTCAGATGTTCATCATCTTGAGGGTGGGATTCTTAAATATCTTGAAAATGTTTCTCCAGAAAAGAGTTTATGGGATGGTGAGTGCTTTGTTTTTGATCAACGTGTCTCTTTAGATCATGAACTATCACCGGGTTCACACACTATGTGTCATGCTTGTGGATTACCTATCTCCCCTGAGGATTTGAAAAAACCAACGTATATTAAAGGCTTACAATGCGAGGCTTGTGTCAATAAATATACAGATAGCGATAGAGCTAGATTTGCTGAAAGACAACGTCAAATTGATGAGATAATGAAACGTCTACCAGAGAATTCTATCTGGCCATCTTCATGACTATACCCAATTTAACTCTACTAGAAAAAGAAGCATATGATAGGGGCTTGTTGCTTCGAATACAAGTTAGGAGACCTCTCAATATTTGGTCGTTTAGGCTGGTCGTGGGCGAAATAATTAATAAGGATAAAATTCAACTATTGGGTGAAATGAAAGGCTGGGCATATCAAAATCCTAAAGGACTTCAGCTTGATACAATGAAGGTTGGCAAAAATGCCAACTCTAAAATAGGTGATTTGATTTGGACTGCAACTATGTCTTGGGCTTTAGAAGAAACTCCATGTAGAAGTGCGAGATTACTGGCTATTTATGATGAAAATAATCAACATAAGGTTTTACAACGTTACTTTCGTAGGCGTGGATTTAATAATGTACGTAAAGTTGGATCTTCTCCCTTGGACTTACCTTTAAGACTTGTATGGGGAGGTGCAGGTGCCTTTATGGTAGGTAATTGTGAGACAGTACTTGAAAGAAGTTATCGGAGTTGGTTGGATTAATTAAAAAATTATTATGAGACTAATGTAAGGTTTCATTTGCATGGTAACTGCTTCTTACTAATGGACCACTGTTTACTTTCTTGAAACCTAATCCCTTTGCGATGTCTGCAAAATCACTAAATTTTCTTGGTGCCCAATAATGAGAAACTGGAATATGGGCAAGTGAAGGTCGTAAATATTGACCGATGGTCAGATATTGACAGTCTACTTCTCTAAGGTCTTTTAGAGTTTGAATGATTTCATGAAATTTTTCTCCAAGACCAAGCATTATTCCTGATTTTGTGGGGATCTGGGGAGCAATTTCCCTGGCAGATTTGAGAAGATTGAGTGAGTGTTCGTAAGTAGCTCCTCGTCTGACTTCTCTTTGAAGTCTTTTAACAGTCTCAAGATTATGGTTAAAGCAAATAGGATCAGCAGAGAGAACTAGCTTAAGTCGCTCTCTTTGCTTCTTGTTATTATCCTTGTTGTCTCCACCCCAGAAATCTGGTGTTAGTACCTCTATCGCAACACTAGGATTCAATGATCTAATTGCATCCATTGTTGTCGTGAATAGACTTGCACCGTGATCAGGTAAATCATCTCTTGCGACTGCGGTTAGTACCACATATTTGAGATTCAAAACTTGAACAGCATTCGCAACTTTTTCTGCCTCAAAGATATTTATTTTTTCGGGTGACTTCCCCTTCTCTACCTGGCAAAATGCACAGCTCCTTGTACAGATTGAGCCACCTAATAAAAAAGTAGCTGTACCGGCGGCGTAACATTCGCCTCTGTTCGGACACCTTCCTTCCTCGCAAATTGTATGTAATCTGTTTTCCTTTACAAGTTTTTGAACTTTTTCTAATTGAGATGCATTGCCAATGGATGGTTTGATCCAATTAGGTAAACGTTCTTCTGGGAAGAAGCTACTGTATTTAGTGGTTTTTCGTATGGTTGTAGTCATTTTTGTTTGATGATTAATCTAAATCTCTACGTCCTTCTAAAGCACGCGAAAGTGTTACTTCATCGGCATATTCCAACTCACTTCCAACAGGAAGTCCATAAGCAATACGAGTAACTTTTGTGAAAGGTTTTAATAATCTTCCAACATAAAGACTAGTAGTATCTCCCTCAATACTTGGTGTTAAGGCAAGGATGACTTCTTTGATATCTTCTTTATCCACTCTTCTTATAAGACTTGATATTTCAAGCATTTCTGGCCCAATACCATCCATCGGAGAAATTAGACCACCAATTACATGATAAAGACCTTTGTATTCGCGAGTTCGCTCTAATGCAAGTAAATCTCTGGACTCGGCGACGACGCAAATGAGATCTTGAGTTCTTTGTTTATTTAGACAGATTTCGCATTTTTCTCCTGAAGTTAAATGATAACACTTCTTACATTGACCAACTTGACTCTTCGCATTAACTAGAGCTTCAGAAAATAGTCTTATTTTTTCTTCTGGTTGACGCAATAGATGCAAAGCTAATCTTTGAGCAGTTCTAGGGCCTATTCCAGGCAATTGCTCAAATTGATCAATTAATTTTGATAATGGTTTTGTGAATCCGTTCAGAGTTCAGAAGCAATTAACTTAAATTTAGACAGAGTTTTATCTGGGTTGCACTAATTTAAAGAAGATTACCGTCAGTTAAGTTAGAAATGTATCAAAATAGTGATGCTTGAGTCTCTTAAAATGATCAAATTTCTACGAACATCTTTTAAATCTCTTTTGGCTATGGCTCTAGTCTTGACCCTCGGAGCATGCTCTACGGGGGGAGCGGCAGGGTTGGAACCTTTTAAAAGTCAAGATGGACGTTATGGTTTCCTTTTCCCAACAGGGTGGACGAGAGTTGCTGTGGATAATGGTCCAGAGGTTGTTTATCATGACTTGATAAACTCCGATGAAACTCTTAGTCTTGTTATTTCTAAATTGGAGAATGAAGTAGATTTAGATGATTTGGGTGGAGCGGATGCGGTAGGGGAAAGACTCTTTGGTGAAAAAAATAGTAATAATCCTATTCAATTAATAGATGCCACAGAGAGAGAAGTGGATGAACGCAAATTCTATGATCTTGAATACTCTGTTGATTTAGAAGAAAATAGTAGGCACGAAATAGCTACTGTCGTTATAGATAGAGGTTATTTATATACGCTTGCTGCTAGCACCAAAGAACAACGCTGGTCAAAGATGCAAGATACTTTTAAAAGAGTAGTCAGTTCTTTTACTTTTTTCATCTAATTTAAGTATTATTTTCACCGGCTTGAATTTTCCAAAGGTAGTAATAGAAACCTTTATTTTTTAGAAGGCAAATATGTGTTCCTTTCTCGATGATTTTACCTTTATCTAAAACTATAATTTCGTCAGCATCTATTACTGTGCTTAAACGATGTGCAATAACAATTGTAGTACAACTATTTGTTATCTTCTTTAAAGATCTTTGAATCGCGGCTTCAGTTTCATTATCCACAGATGCTGTTGCTTCATCTAGTACTAATATTGGGGAGTTTTTTAAGATTGCCCTTGCGATAGCAATTCTTTGTCTTTGTCCGCCAGATAACCTTTGTCCTCTCTCTCCAACTATTGTTTTTAGGCCTTGTGGTAGTTGATTGATAAATTCAGTTGCTTCGGCAATGTCTGCCGCATTTTTAATTTTAGAATTATCAACATTATGTGATCCATAAGAAATATTTTCTTCAATTGTGCCTTGGAATAAATATGTTTCCTGGCTTACTAATGAAATGCATCGTCTTAGACTTTTTAAATCCAATGATTCAATTGAGTTTCCATCAATTTCTATTGAACCTTTACTGATTTTATAAAGCCTTAATAGCAGTTTTACAAGTGTACTTTTACCAGAACCAGTAGCTCCTACAATACCTATTTTTTTTCCAGGACTAATATCTAAATTAAAGTTGTTTATAATTTGAGATCGGCCTTGATAGGTAAAATCTACTTTTATAAATTTTATTGAACCCTGAACATTCTTAGGATCTAATTTGATTTTTCCAGGTTTAATTTTAATTGGAGTATCTATTAAATCTAAAACTCTATTTGTTGAGGCCATTGATCTTTGATAATCATCCAAAATATGCCCTAATGTTGTCAAAGGCCACAATAATCTTTGAGTAATAAATACTAAAAAACTATATGTTCCCACTGGCATTAATCCTTTCCAAGTTTGGAAGCCTCCAGCAATTAATATTGCAAGGAAAGCAAATAATATTGCGAATCTAATTAACGGTATAAATGCTGCCGATAATTTAATTGCTTTTCTATTACTTTCTTGATATAAATTACTATCCAACCTTAATCTTTCTAGTTCCCAATCCTCAGTAGCGAAACTTTTAATAGTAAGCATTCCACTTAGGTTGTTATTCAGTCTTGAGGCAAGGTCTCCAGCTCTATCTCTGACTTCACGATAACGAGGAGCAAGGTTTTTCTGAAAATTAATCGAACCCCAAAGAATAAATGGAATAGGGATGAATGCTAGAAATGCAATTCCTGGCGCTAATAAAATCATTGCACCACCAACAATAAAAACAGTAATTATTAATTGAATAATTTTATTAGCGCCTTCATCTAAGAATCTTTCTAGTTGGTTGATATCGTCATTCAGCACAGTCATAAGTCTTCCTGTATTGTCTGATTCAAAAAATGTCATTTCTAATTTTTGTAAATGATCATATGCTTTTATTCTTAAAAAGTGCTGTGTCTTTTGAGCTAAATTTCTCCACATTAATCCATATAAATATTCAAAGAATGATTCAGCTGTCCAAATCAAAAATGAAATTATTGCAAGTGCAATTAACTGAGCTGGGACAGTATTAAACCCAATAGAGCCAAGCCAAGAACTTTCTTTCCTTACTACTACATCAACAGATATACCAATTAATACAGGCGGTGCAAGATCAAAAAATTTATTTAATATAGAGCAAGCAACAGCTGAATAAATTAGAAGCTTTTGACTTTTAAGATTACTTAAAAGTCTAGTTAAGGGGTTTTTTCTTTTTGAATTTGAAGTATACATTTTATTTAGATTACTATTCTTTAGAGATTATATTTCTCAGAAGCCTTATCTCTACAGTAAATACGTGAGCTTTTTAATGAATTTCCAGAATTATATTTTTTAAAAAAGCAATCACATGTAAAATCACTAATTTCATTTATATTCTTTTTGTTCTTGTTATTAAGTTTTGATTTTAATGTTGCAATACAGAATTTATTAATAAGACTATTTTTAGTACTAATTTTTCTTTCCTGAGCCACCAAATTGATACTCATATCTATAATAAGGAACGTGATCATGCTGCTGAATAATAATTTGCTAAGCATTTTATTGATTGTTTTTTCTATTAGTCCGCTCTGTTTATTTGTAATTCCCTATTCATTACTTTGACTTTCTTTAGAGCTTGAAAAATTTTATCAGGCATTTGTTTTGGCAAGTCTACTAGGCTGTAATTTTCAAATATTCTTATTCTGCCTATAGATCTTCCTTTTAGTCCGGCTTCGTTTGCAATTGCTCCAACTAGATTTCCAGGCTTAACTCTATCTCGGTGCCCAACTTCAACCCTGAATCTGTCCATATCATCTTCAAGCCTGCTGTTATCAAAATCACCTCTTCGACGTTGTTTAAATTTATTGTCTCTTCGATCATTTCTTGTATTCCTTTGAGCTGATTGCCTGATCCAATCCTCATTCCCATTCTCAAGTAGTGCATTAAAACCGATTGCTAAATTTAATGCGGCAAGTGTTAAGTCTTTTGGATCTATATCTAATTCTTTTTCAACATTTTTTATTAATTCTTCTAAAATATTAGCCTCTTCAGGGTTATCTCTCTGTGTTGTGGCAGCTTTTACTAATTTTTCTTGTAGCTTCTTAATTCGGTTCCTATTGATTAGTTCATTGTCTGGAATATCCATTTTCTCAATTGGTTGACCTACAGCTCTTTCAAGATTATTTAAGAATGATCTTTCTCTTGGGTTAACAAAAAGAATTGCTTCACCATTTCTTCCTGCACGACCAGTTCTGCCAATTCTATGAACATATGCTTCGCGATCAAATGGCATGTCATAATTAATTACTAAACCAATTCGATCTACGTCGAGTCCCCTTGCTGCAACATCTGTAGCTACTAAGATATTTATAGAACCCTGTCTTAATCTTTCAACTGTTCGTTCCCTTTGATTTTGAGGAATATCTCCATTTAAAACGGCTACATTATATCCAAATGATTCTAATTTTTCAGCTACTACAATTGTAATAGCTTTTGTTCTAGCAAATATTATTACTCCTTCTTCTGATACAGCTTCAAGTACTCTTTGAAGTGCATTAACTTTATAAACATTTTGAACACTTATATACCTTTGCCTAATAAGTCTTTCCTTTAATTCAGTTGCTTTTATAGTTATTTCCGCAGGACTATTTAAATATTTTTTTGATAATCTTCTTATCTCAGATGGCATCGTCGCAGAGAATAAAACTAGCTGTCTTTCTTCTGGCAATTGCTCTAAAATCCACTCAACATCATCAATGAATCCCATCCTTAACATTTCATCAGCTTCATCTAGAACTAAACAACTTAAATGGCTAGTATTGAGAGTCTTTTGGCGCATATGATCCATTACTCGCCCCGGAGTCCCTACGACTACATCAACTCCCCTCCTAAGAGTGTTAATTTGATTTCGGAAATCTGAGCCTCCATATATTGCAAGTACTTTAAAATGAGGATGACCAGCTGAATATGTACGAAATGATTCAGCTACCTGCATAGCCAACTCGCGAGTTGGAGCTAGAACTAAAACTTGTGGGTGTCCAATATTTTTTTTCAGTCTTTCAAGGATTGGCAACGCAAATGCAGCTGTTTTTCCTGTACCTGTTTGAGCTTGTCCTACTAAATCTCTACCAAGAAGTAATTCAGGAATTGCAGCTTTTTGTATCGGAGTGGGTGATGAGTATCCTTGATCAGAGATTGTTTGAATTAGTTCTTCACTAAAATTAAATTCAGAAAATCCATTTTCTGGATTTTGATCACCTTCATCCAATATTTCCTCAGTAGATTCTGTGAGATCATCTTGATCTTCTGGACATGAGGAATCCTCATGTAAATCTTTATTTGTCATCTAATAATGGTTGCCTTTTTGTCCTTCAAATTAGGCAGGCAACTTCCGATCGGTTTATAACCGTGCTTTGCTGACTCGCCTTGTTAAAGGGATTATATTGTTCATTTTATCATCTCAAAAATCCTTTTAGGAATAAGTTGATCACATCATTAAAAGTCATCTTCTTTATTGGTAATTACCAGTAATTGTTTTTTTGCACGAGTTATTGCTGTATAAAGCATTCTCTTTTCATTATCATCAGAATAAAAATTTTTTAGGGTATTCTTTTCTGAAATTTTTGAGGTGCTTGGCCAAAGTAAAAGAACTTGATCAGCTTCACTTCCCTGCGCTTTATGAATTGTCATTGCATATGCGGCATCATACATATTTAATCTTGATGGGTTTATCAATCGAGTTACTAGTCTTTGCTCCTCAGAAAAAACATTAAATAAAAAACGTCTTGCCTTCCCTTTGCCAATAATCACCCCGACGTCTCCATTCGCTAAACCTATTTCAGATTGATTACTTCTAGCCATGATTGGTGTTCCCTGCTCCCAATTGTGTACTTCCTCTTCAAATGTTTTTCCTAAAAGGAATTCGTGTATTTTTTTTACACCCCAGGGCCCATATCTTTGCGGACAAAGTATAAGCAGATTATCTATGAATCTAAAGAGTTTTAGTATCTCAACTGATTGTTCTACCTCAATCATGCTTGATTGCCATGCCTCATTAGGAATATAAGTAATACAATTTTCTGTTAACTCTTTAAGTTTCTTTCTATAGTTAAAAAGAGTACTTAGTACGGGATCAGGAATACTTTTTAGGGATGAAAGGTGTTGCCTTGTATTTGATGAATGTTCTTTCATTGAAAGTAGATTCCAAAAGGCATCTACTCCTTCATCTTTTAATGTATTTCTTAATAAAGCAATATCTCCTTGGTTTCGGTATGACTTTGTTAGTTTGACTGAGTTTGATTGAAAATTTGATGTTGTTTCTTTGTCGTGCAAAATTTGCCATATACCAGCACTTCCTATTGGTAATAATTGGTTAGGATCACCTACCAAGATTATCTGACAAGATTTTGGCAATGAATCGAGCAAACCATTGATAGTTGATAAGTCAACCATTGACATCTCATCTACGACTATTAAATCTAATTTCAGGAGACGTTTAGAGTTTCTTTTGAAGCCATTTGGACTTGCTTCCAACCATTTATGCAATGTTTTAGAAGGAATATTAGAAAGCTTATCCTTTATAGGATTATCAAAATTTTTGATACCGGCTTGTATAGTATCTTTTAGTTTTTTTGCTGCTTTCCCTGTTGGAGCAGCCATTGCGATATCAAGAGTCGGATTTCTTTTTAGTGCTTGTAAAAGCATTTGCAGGATGGTACTAGTCTTGCCTGTGCCTGGGCCACCACTTAATAAGATGATTTTCTCATTCTCAACAAGGTTAACAGCTTCTATTTGTTGCATATTTAGATGTTCTAAATTCTTCGAATTAATTCGAACAGATGATTCTTTAGATAGGGGTTTAATAGGTTTATTCCTTATAAGTAACTTATGAATGGTCTCAACTATCTCATCATGTGTTCGACGCCAACTTATCAAATCTCCATTTAAAACTATTGGGGAGTTATCTCCTTTAGTCCAACCGCTTTTTAATAAGGCTTTCTTATGATAGCTGGGCCAGTCTTTATATTTAAGTTCAACATTCTTAGGGATTTCTCTCATGTCT